>NZ_LJWX01000001.1:0-600000 GCF_001431705.1 Ferrovum sp. JA12
AATAAACCGATAGATGTGGATACTAGCTTGGTGAGGGACTTTCGTCCCTTTTTTCTTAAAGGAGGTGATCCAGCCGCAGGTTCCCCTACGGCTACCTTGTTACGACTTCACCCCAGTCATGAATCATACCGTGGTAAGCGCCCTCCTTGCGGTTAGACTACCTACTTCTGGTATCACCCACTCCCATGGTGTGACGGGCGGTGTGTACAAGACCCGGGAACGTATTCACCGCGACATGCTGATCCGCGATTACTAGCGATTCCGACTTCATGCTCTCGAGTTGCAGAGAACAATCCGGACTACGACAGGCTTTCTGGGATTGGCTCCCCCTCGCGGGTTGGCTACCCTCTGTACCTGCCATTGTATGACGTGTGAAGCCCTACCCATAAGGGCCATGAGGACTTGACGTCATCCCCACCTTCCTCCGGTTTGTCACCGGCAGTCTCATTAAAGTGCCCAACTCAATGATGGCAATTAATGACAAGGGTTGCGCTCGTTGCGGGACTTAACCCAACATCTCACGACACGAGCTGACGACAGCCATGCAGCACCTGTGTTACGGTTCCCTTTCAGGCACTCCTACTTCTCAGTAAAATTCCGTACATGTCAAGGGTAGGTAAGGTTTTTCGCGTTGCATCGAATTAATCCACATCATCCACCGCTTGTGCGGGTCCCCGTCAATTCCTTTGAGTTTTAATCTTGCGACCGTACTCCCCAGGCGGTCAACTTCTCGCGTTAGCTTCGTTACTAAGTAAACAAGTTACCCAACAACCAGTTGACATCGTTTAGGGCGTGGACTACCAGGGTATCTAATCCTGTTTGCTCCCCACGCTTTCGTGCATGAGCGTCAGTCTTATCCCAGGGGGCTGCCTTCGCCATCGGTATTCCTCCACATCTCTACGCATTTCACTGCTACACGTGGAATTCTACCCCCCTCTGACAGACTCTAGCTTGCCAGTCTCAAACGCAGTTCCCAGGTTAAGCCCGGGGCTTTCACATCTGACTTAACAAACCGCCTGCGCACGCTTTACGCCCAGTAATTCCGATTAACGCTCGCACCCTACGTATTACCGCGGCTGCTGGCACGTAGTTAGCCGGTGCTTCTTCTTGAGGTACCGTCAGTGACCAAAGCTATTCACTTTGACCGTTTCTTCCCTCACGAAAGAGCTTTACAACCCGAAGGCCTTCTTCACTCACGCGGCATGGCTGGATCAGGGTTGCCCCCATTGTCCAAAATTCCCCACTGCTGCCTCCCGTAGGAGTCTGGGCCGTGTCTCAGTCCCAGTGTGGCTGATCATCCTCTCAGACCAGCTACCGATCGCAGCCTTGGTGAGCCTTTACCTCACCAACTAGCTAATCGGACATCGGCCGCCCCTTCAGCGTGAGGCCTTACGGTCCCCCACTTTCCTCCTCAGAGCTCATGCGGTATTAGCACAACTTTCGCTGCGTTATCCCCCACTCAAGGATACGTTCCGATGTATTACTCACCCGTTCGCCACTCGCCACCAGGGTTGCCCCCGTGCTGCCGTTCGACTTGCATGTGTAAAGCATGCCGCCAGCGTTCAATCTGAGCCAGGATCAAACTCTTCAGTTCAATCTCTATTCAAAATCCACTCAAAATAACCTAACGGAAATTTATAAGTGCTAATACTAATGTCCTCACTAGTACCCACACCTATCGGTTTATCTAAATTTTAAAGAGCATGTTAACTGCGCTGTTTACTGCGTCTCGTCAACCAAGACTGCTATTATACATCGCCTATTGTTACGGTCAATGCTTTGTTGAAAAAAAAATGAAATAATACCCGTCTAACACTCTCTGCGCCACTGGAAAACCACCCCTATTCCATTGAATTTCAACAAAAAAATAACACTATTTCTTTTTTTAATATAGAATAAAAAAATTGTGATTCCAGTAAAAAAGTTAAGGCAATATAGGAAAACATTCATATGCAACCTTACGTATTAACTGTGGACATGTCAGGTTTACCCCAAGCTTGGGTTGAATTGGAGGAGGCTATCACTTACCACGCCAAAAGTATGGTGGCCTGGTCCTTAGGTAACGCCTTAGCAACTTTTCATGGTGGCTGGGACTGTCACGGAACACGATCAGAAATTGAGACCAAATCCATTATTGCTATAAAGGGTAGCAATCATGGCGCAAAGCTCATTGGCCAACAAGTAGGACTAACCAATGGCTTACTATTTAATCGCGATCGCTTCACTTGCGCCTATTGTGGCGATCACTGTCAGCCCAAACATTTATCACGCGACCACATACTGCCCGTCTCACGAGGGGGGGCCAATAGTTGGACCAACGTCGTGACTGCCTGCCGTCACTGCAACACTAAAAAATCCAATAAAACCCCCGAGGAGGCTCGAATGACTCTCTTATATATCCCCTATACCCCAAATCGTTACGAACATTTCATTTTAAAGAATCGACACATCTTGGCTGACCAGATGGATTATTTAATGGCTGGCGTACCCCAATCCAGTAGACTCCATGACTAAATTTATCACTTTAATTCCCTCAGCTTGTCAACCTAGTTACCGGTGAAACGTTTTGAAGATTGCATAATTACAGTTTTTATCTGTAAAATTAGGTTCCCGAAAGGGATATCATCACTAGTGTATTAATTAAAAAGGAAATTACCATGATTCGTTCTGCACTGATCGCTGCCTTGTTGGCTGCTTTTTCTGTCACCGCAATGGCTGCTGACGCTGCTCCTGCTGCTGCTGCTGCTCCTGCAGCCGCCGCTGCTCCTGCTGCAAAAGAAATGAAAAAAGAAGAAGCTAAAAAAGAAATGAAAAAAAGCCATAAAGCTAGAAAAGCTCATAAAGCAAAAAAAGAAATGAAGAAAAGCGAAGCAAAATAATTTAAGAAGTTGATTCTTAATTAAGCTGTGATGCAGAACTACTTGAAAAAGTTAATCTGTAAATCAGTGTGAATAGGCGACGTTTTAACGTCGCCTATTCATTTATACAAAGGGTAATGATGAAAAAAGGCTATCTCACTCTTCTTGCGGAAGCAAACGCTGTCATTGAGAGCTGTAACGTTACAGAGGTCAATTCAGCACAGCATGATTCTAATGTCTTAATTGTGGACCTGAGGGAAACCGCCGAAATACTCAGAGACGGGATGATCCCTGGCGCCTTTCATGCACCAAGAGGCCTAATCGAATTTTGGGTGGACCCTACCTCACCTTATCATAAGCCCGTTTTTCAGGAAAAAACACACTTTATTTTGTATTGTGCATCAGGCTGGCGAAGCGCGCTCACTGCCAAAACATTGCAAGAAATGGGCTTACCTAACATAAAACACTTAGAAGGCGGTTTTGGGGCCTGGAAACAGTCAGGGGCCCCAATCGCCACTAAAAAAGACCCAACTTAAATCTTATGTATTTGGCTGAGATTCTTGGCATTACTTTCAGCCAACTCAACAGACTGCTGAAACGCTTTTTGTGCTGATGCATAAGCATTGTTTCCAGCTGCCAGTAAAGAATTGAAAGCCGCCGTCATGGGTTCTGCCCCCTGAGGCATACTCTTTAAGACTTCATTAAAAGCTTCACTGACCCGCTTATTAAAATCTTCAACTTGATGTTGTATGATTCCAGCCACTTCCTTGGCCGTTTCTTTTGAAACCTCGTAGGTTGTTGTGACCTGTTCTTGTGCGCCATTACCCGTTGGTTTCAAATACTCGATTTGAATTTGATACCACTCTTGCGGGGTTTTCGCCTCGGCTAAGCGAGTGGCATGCTCGTGGAGAGACAGAACATGCTGTTTCACTGCTCCCAAACTGGCTTGAGATACTTTTTCTGTGCTATCTAGCAATACTTTAGAAAAACTCAGTAATCGTTCTAGATTTTCTTGTTGCACCTTTAACATTTGTTCTGGGGTAGTAGCCATCATATCCCTCCTTTTTGATTATTTCACCATTTAAGTATACTGCATGAATATGTGAACATCTATTACAAAATACTATACAGGGTAAACCAATCCATTACCTAGTTTAGTGCAGTTTGACATGAGGCACGGTACGACGACTGATAAATCGTGAGAGGGTGGTTAAGGCCATTTTCCAAAAGCCATGAAGGGCCATTTCATGCAGTTTATATAATGATATATACATGTAACGAGCGAATAATCCTTCAACCCATAAGCTGCGGCCTGCAAAATTACCCATTAAATGACCCACTGTCGTATAGTCACCTAAGGAGACTAAAGAACCAAAATCACGATAACGAAATGCAGTTAATGGCTCACCATTCATCCATTTTGGCAGCGCTTTAATCAAATAATTAGATTGCTGATGGGCCGCTTGCGCCCTTGGAGGAATGGTTTTTCCCTCATGACCGTGCCAAGCGCAGGCAGCGCAATCACCTATGGCAAAAATCTTCGGGTCCACAATGGTTTGTAACGTATCTCTTACAATTAGTTGATTGATGGCATTAGTCTCTAGTCCCAATTGAGTTAAAAAGTGCGGCGCTTTAACCCCTGCCGCCCACACCACCAACTCACCTGGGATAACTGTTCCATTCACGAGGCATACTGCATTTTCCATCACTTGTGCCACGGCCGCACCGGTATGCACTTGAATATTTAATTGACTAAGCATGCGTTGAGCGGCATCTGAAATACGAACAGGCAGTGCTGGTAATATCCTGGTTGAGGCTTCAACCAAATGAATTTGGATATGTTTATCAGGTTCAATTCGATCTAAGTTATAGGCAACAAGATCACGGGTGGCATTATGAAGCTCTGCGGCCAGCTCAACTCCCGTGGCGCCCGCTCCAACAATCACCACTTGCAGTTGCTCAGGGCGCAGCGGCGTACTCTGTGCATGGGCACGTAAAAAAGCGTTCACCAACCGACGATGAAAACGATCGGCCTCATCCGTACTCTCCAAGGCGACGGCATATTGACTGACACCAGGGGTGCCAAAGTCATTGGTATGACTGCCCACGGCCATCACCAATGTGTCATAGTAAAAGCTCCTCTCTTCGGTCACTTGCTCACCTTCATCATCGAAATAAGGAGCCACATGAACCAATTGCTTCTCTCGATCAATACCCGTCATCTCACCAATACGATAACGAAAGTTATGCCAAAAGGATTGCGCCAAATAGTCTAATTCATGGATATCTAAATCCACACTGCCGGCTGCTAATTCATGAAGATGGGGCTTCCAGAAATGAGTGCGTGACTTTTCAATTAACGTGATTTCAGCAAGGCCTTTTTTACCCAGCGTATCGCCAAGACGTGTTGCTAACTCAAGGCCTCCCGCACCACCACCAACAATTATAATTTGGTGCATGATTTACCCCCTTTCCCAACATAATGAAACTGATAACCCATTAACTGACCACCACACCCACTAGTCCACAGGCCATGACTACAGCCCATACTGGAATGTGTGGCTTTTTCCATAACACAAGAAAAGCTAAGACTCCAAGCGTTAATTGAATCGCATTCACTTGCCAATGCCCTGCATGAACCATACTTCCTAGAGTGCGTAACACAAGCAGTGACATCATCCCCACCACCGCAGCGAATAGAGCCGAAAAAACATATTTAAAGTCAGGTAAAGCTCCCAGACGCTCAACCAAGGGAGCCCCTAACAAGACACCTAAAAAACTTGGTAAAAAAGTATACCAAACAGCGATTAGCCCACCTATTAAGGCAAGCCAGCCGTGATGGATGTCCACGGTATGAATATGATTCCAGGTCGCCACAAAACCAACAAAGGCCACTATCATAATCAATGGCCCAGGCGTGGTTTCTCCTAAAGCCAAGGCATTCATCATGTCATTATTGCTCAGCCAATGTTGCGCAGTGACCCCGGACCAGACATAGGGCAACACCGTGTAAGCCCCGCCAAAAGACAACAGAGCCGTGCCAGTAAAAAACATACTTAATTGCCTAAACCACTGATATTGCAACCCTAATCGTGACAAAATCACCATAGGGAAGAGCCAACTGATGGCGACTAAAACTATTACCCTGACACTATCACGAACATCCCGTGGAGTAAATTTAAAACCCAGTTGGTCGTAAAAGCCAGGGGGTTTATGACGGCGCCACCACAAGAAACCAGTTAGAATGGAGCCTAAAAAGATTAGGGTAAAAGAAACGTGTAGCAAAGCCATTAAAAAAGCCACCATAGCTAACCACAGTTCTTTTTCTTGGAGAAGATATTTCTTGGTTAGTCTAAAAGTAGCGAAGGCCACCAAAGCAAATACTGCCGGCTTTAAACCAAATAAAAAATGACTAATGAAACTAATCTGACCAAAGTTAACCAACAAATAAGCCAGAATTATAAGAATAAAGATTGAGGGCAATATAAACAGAAGACCTGCGCACAACCCACCTACCGATCCATTTAGAGCCCAGCCTAAATAGGTGGCTAGTTGCTGTGCTTCAGGTCCGGGCAAAATAGTACAGAGGGTTAATGCTCGGCGAAACTGCTCTTCATCAACCCACTGCCTCTCAAGGACTAAGTCCTCATGCATCATGGCCACTTGTGCAACAGGGCCACCAAAACTCACCCATCCTAAACGATGCCAGTACCTTAATGCTTCTTTTAAAGAAGGACTGGGTAATTCATTCATTAAGCAGCTTGTGCAAGTGATGCGCTTGTGGGTTTACCAGAAAAATCTAGCCAGCACTTATTTTTAAAATCATAAAGCTTACACAAGCGAGCAGTTTCAAAATACCATTGCCAGCTAAAGGGTTGCACAATAATTCTGCCGGGCAAATGGTTTTCCAAGAACTGTTGCGCTTCCTTAAGACGATACAACGGTATGCTGCTATCAAGATGATGAGCGGTATGCTCCATAATATGATGCATCAACGCCCCGAATTTAAAACGGAATATGAGGTGTACCGTGGTTGATACATAGGGTTGAGCTGCAGACCATTCGGACTTATTGTCATACCAAGCCACGGATGTATGGGTATGGTGTGCATACACCACAAAGCCAATCATGAAATTCCAAAAGACGAAGGGAATCACAAACCCCATTACCACTGAGAGTGCGACAGACTGATGTGTCTTGACAGCGGCAATCACTAATAAGGCATTCCAAACAAAAGCAAAAACAGTCACTAACAGACCGTCCCATACAAAAGCTTGGCGTTTTGCTCCCATGTAAGCCTTTGATGGAAAATACATCCTGTTCCACCACATCTCAATAAAATAATACAAACCAGGAGCCCAACCGTTACGGTAGAGCTTTTCTAAAAAACGACGGGTAGGGGATAAAGCCTTAAATTCTTCCACTGAATAAGGCGCCCAAACAAAATCAAAGCCCTTTAAATTGGTTTGTCCATGGTGCACAACATTGTGACCAATGTCCCACAGGCTGTAAGGCGTTAATGAGAATAAAAACGCAAAACGGCCAACCACTTTATTTAAGTTACGACTAGGCGTTAAGCTCTGATGACATGCATCATGGCCTAAGATGAATAATCGTCCAATCACAAAACCTGCCATTAAACCAACAACGATTTTCAAGGGCCACAGGGAGAACCAAAGGGTGGCGGCAATCAACAAAACAAATAAAGCAGTATCAATAGCCAACAATAATAATGGCTTCATCGTATCTTTACCGCTCAGTGGAATGAGCCAACTGCGTACCGTTCTTCTACCAGGAAAAGGAGCGTCAGGCGAGATGATCGGAATCGAAGTGTTTGGGGAATCAATCATTTGATGTATTGTCATAATATTAGGCTAATTGTTGTTATTAGTAAATTTACAAGTAAGTGAATTCTAACAAAAAGAAAAGTAAATAGTCACCAAATTATTATTAAATTGAGGTTTTTCATGTTTTTTTCATCAAATCCACCCATTTCTTCTTGGCAAAACAAGGTGATATGGATTATTGGTGCCTCCAGCGGCATAGGAGCAGCCTTAACCAGTCAGTTAGTAAAAAAAGGGAGCCAACTGGTTATTTCAGCGCGCTCTGTGGATAAACTTGAGTTAGTGGCCAATGAGAGTAAGACTCTTCAGAATACCCTTCAACCCTGTATTATCCCGTGCGACATTGGTATAACAGAGGATATTCATGCCGCTTATCAGAAAATCATAGCACTTTATGGCCATATTGACTTAGTGATTATTGCCTCAGGCCTCTATGATGCCCTAAGTGCCAAAGACTTTAACCCACTAAAGTTGCCTCTGATCAGCCAAACGATTGATACTAATTTGATGGGTTATTACCGCGTTCTCAGTCATGTGATCCCAGGGTTCTTAAGTCAACAGCAGGGAGCTGTGGCCATGATTAGTAGTGTGGCGGGATACAGTGGACTGCCCAATGCTCTGGCTTACGCGCCCACCAAGGCTGCCTTAAATAATCTCGCTGAGGGTCTTTACAGCGAACTGCATCCTCACCATATTGGCATTTACTTGATTTGCCCAGGTTTTGTTGCCACACCCATGACCTCACAGAATCGTTTCCCGATGCCAGCTTTAATTACTCCAGAGCAAGCGGCTCTAGCCATCATTAACGGATTTGAACAAGGTTGTTTTGAAATACACTTTCCTAAGCGCTTCACGCTGTTTCTACAATTTTTAAGACGGTTACCCCGTTCTTGGTACATTAAAATCATCGCCTTAACTGTTGCAAAAAACACCACTTTGTCATGATTTAACAGGTTCTTTATGCTCGCGATACCCGATAGAATATAGACAGTTGACGACTACTACAAAAAGGGTTAACTTCACTTAAAAACCACAATATATTGTGGTTTTGCCACGCAACAAAAAACTCATAAAAATCAAGGACAACCATGCTTTCAGCTGTCAAATTAAACGACTCCACACCACAGGATAACGTTCCTCTACAGCCTGTATCAATTGATATTTGGGATAAAAAGTATCGCCTGAAAAATAAACATGGACAACCCGTTGACGAGACGATTGATAATACGTTTATTCGTGTCGCAAGAGCCTTGGCTGACACGGAAGCGACACCTGAAAAACGTGCCTACTGGTACGATAAATTTTTATGGGCCCTCAGACGGGGCGCTATCCCTGCGGGACGCATTACTTCTAATGCGGGGGCTCAAGAACATAAGCCTGCCACCAGCACAATTAACTGCACAGTCTCTGGCATTATTGAAGACAGCATGAATGGTATTTTAGAAAAGGTTCATGAAGCAGGTCTAACCCTTAAGGCGGGTTGTGGCATTGGTTATGAGTTTTCCACCTTGCGTCCAAAGGGAGCTTTTGTGGCTGGGGCAGGCGCTTACACCTCAGGCCCCCTCTCCTTCATGGATATCTATGACAAGATGTGTTTTACGGTCTCCTCCGCGGGTGGGCGCCGAGGAGCACAAATGGCGACCTTTGATATTTCTCATCCTGATGTCATTGACTTTATAAAAGCCAAACGTGAAGCAGGACGATTAAGACAATTTAACCTCTCTTGTCTCATTACAAAAGAATTCATGGAGGCCGTGAAAGAGGACAGGGACTGGCTACTCGCCTTTCCTATGACGGAAAGCGAAGCCCATGTGGACAGTGTTAACATTCCTTTGTCGCCGGACGTTATTTGGAGAGAGTGGCCGGTACAGAATAAATATATTACACGCGAGGATGGTAAAGTGGCCTGTCGTGTCTATAAAACCATCAAAGCCAAACGATTATGGGACATCATTATGTCCTCCACCTATGATTATGCAGAACCTGGTTTTATATTAATTGATCGGGTTAATGAAATGAATAACAACTGGTGGTGTGAAAACATTCGCGCCACCAACCCTTGTGGCGAGCAACCTCTACCGCCTTACGGCGCGTGCTTATTAGGGTCAGTTAACCTAACAAAATTTGTCAAAAAACCTTTCACTGATCACGCTTTTTTTGATTGGGAAGAATATCGCGAGGTAATTCGTATTTTTACACGAATGCTTGACAATGTGGTTGATGTGAATGGACTACCCTTGCCTCAACAACAGAACGAGATTATTCGTAAACGTCGCCATGGCATGGGCTACTTAGGTTTAGGCTCTACTCTGACATTACTTAAAATGACCTATGGCAGTGAAGATTCTCTGGTGTTTACCGATGCCGTGACACGCATCATGGCTGAGGAGGGTTGGCATGTTGGCGTCCAGCTAGCCGAAGAGAAGGGGCCAGCTCCCATCATGGAAGAATTATTCGACGTCACCACAGAAATGTTGAGTAAGCGTCCTGAAATGGTTCAAGATGGTATTAAGTTGGGTGACAAGCTGGCGGGTAAAGTACTACTGGGAAAATATAGCCGTTACATGCAGCAGTTTTCAACAGAATTGCAACAGGAAATTGCTGTAAAAGGGGTGCGCTTTACTCATCACACCTCGATTGCGCCCACAGGAACCATCTCTTTGTCTCTTGGGAATAATGCGAGCAATGGGATCGAACCCTCTTTCGCCCACCACTATAGCCGTAACGTCATTCGTGAGGGGAAAAAATCCAAAGAAAAAGTCGATGTATTTTCTTATGAATTGTTAGCCTATCGAGAATTTGTGAACCCACAGGCGATACCCTTTGCTGAGACACAGGAAGCAACACTACCAGACTACTTTGTTGATTCCTCTTCTATTGCTGCAACAGCACACGTAGATATTCAAGCTGCAGCACAAAAATGGATTGATAGCTCTATCTCGAAAACCATTAACGTTCCCACTGACTATCCTTATGAGGATTTCAAGGATATTTATTTTTATGCCTATGAAAAAGGATTAAAAGGATGCACGACTTTTCGCTTTAATCCTGAGGCTTTCCAAGGCGTTTTGGTGACCGAGAAAGATCTAGAAAACACCACTTATCGTTTCACACTTGAGGATGGATCCACGGTAGAAGTAAAAGGTAATGAAGACATTGTCTATGATGGTGAAACCCATACCGCAGCTAATTTATACGATGCCCTTAAAGAAGGCTATTACGGTAAGTTTTAATTAAGCCTCTTTTGGAGAATAACAATGACTATATCGATTAATAAAAAAATTACTGGCTACGCAGTCGTCACCGAATCCGAGCACAAAGAGCTCACCCAACAAAGTGCTGATATCCACTTGCTAGGAGAACCCTTATCACGGCCTGACAAGCTGGTGGGTAATACCTACAAAATTAAAACCCCTGCTAGTGAACATGCCCTGTATATCACCATCAACGATATACTGATGAATGAAGGAACCGCTCAGGAACACCGACGGCCTTTTGAAATATTCATTAACTCTAAGAATATGGAGCATTTTCAGTGGATAGTCGCCTTGACTCGGGTGATGTCAGCGGTATTTCGCAAAGGGGGAGACATTACCTTCCTGGTTGAGGAATTACAAAGTGTCTTCGACCCCAAGGGAGGGTACTTCAAAAAAGGCGGTAAATACACGCCGAGCTTGGTGGCTGAAATTGGAGAAGTATTACAGGAGCATTTACATGAAATTGGGATGCTCAAAAGAAATGAACCTGAAGCCCATCAACGGGCCTTTATGGAAGCTAAACGTAAAGAATATACAGAACAACAGAACACGTCAGGGTCGCACACCGCGTCAGGTTTTCCAGAGGGATCGCAATTGTGTACCAAATGTTCGACTAAAGCCGTGATTATTATGGATAACTGTTTGACCTGCTTAAATTGTGGCGACAGTAAGTGTAGCTAAACTCAAGCGAATAGCCTGTTGACAAAAGCTCCCTTTATTGCGGCAATGATTACTTACTTATTCATGATTGTTGCTTTCAGATACCCTCACCATCGCTGGTTTCATATTCCGGTGATGGTGAGTTGTATAGTGTTTGATGTGTTAATGCCCGTTTATTTAGTCACCCATCGCAACTGGTGGCACCGACTCATTGAACAGGGAGATATTACCTCCTTTGGCATTTGGATGCATATTGGACTGTTGGTGGCACTCTATGCTTTAGAGTTTGTACAGATACAAACCGCCATAAAAATCCTGAAGGGTAATGAGGAGGTTCGACAAACCCATCGCAGTCAAGCCAAAGCACTCCTTATCATACGGGCCATTGTTATTTTGACTGGTGGAATCTTAGCCTGATGCCGCGGTTTTGTGCAAATCTCTCTTGGCTGTATCAGGAATTGCCTTTTTTAGAACGTTTCAAACAGGCCAGTTTAGATGGGTTCACGGCAGTGGAGCACCTTTTCCCTTATGAATTTGAACCCCAACAGATTGCTTATCAACTACAACAATACCAATTATCCATGCAACTCATTAATGCTCCGGCGGGTAACTGGCATGAAGGAGATCGCGGTATTGCTATAGATCCCCAACGGCAGCGTTTATTTAGAGAGCTCTTTGAAGGCCAAGCCATCCCCACCGCCTTAGCATTAAATTGCCCCTTTATTCATGTGATGTCTGGGGTAATGCCTCCCACTCAAGAGCAATCTGTGGCTGAGAAGACTTTTCTAAATAATCTGGAATGGGCCTTAAACAAAATTGCGTCCCTTGAGCTTACCTTACTAATAGAACCCATTAGTCAGCAGACCATTAACAATTATTATTTAACCCGTCAAGCTCAAGCCCTCGCCATTATTGATCAATTTAGTAGCTCTCAACTCAAACTTCAATTGGATATTTTCCATTGCCAATTAACTGAGGGCTCATTAACTGAGCATATTCAACACGCTCTTCAGCGTCAATGTTTAGGCCATATTCAAATTGCAGGGGTGCCGCTGCGTCAGGAGCCCAATGATGGTGAAGTGAACTATTCTTATCTCTTTAAGTTACTGGACCAGTATCCCTATCAAGGTTATGTTGGCTGCGAATATAGTCCCAGAGGCAATACAACCGCAGGATTAGACTGGTATTTCCCCTATCGCCCATAAGGTGTCTTCAAAATGTCATTAAAATTGATTATTGTAAGATGCTATCACTCAATTTAGGATAAACAATGCATCGATTATTATGGGTCTTCTTTCTTGTTACTAACGCCGCTGTGGCAGCGGAGCCACATAATCTTATTTTATTTGTTCCCGATGGTCTCAGAGCACTCATGGTCAATGCAACGACTACTCCCACCATGAACGAGATGAAAGGCAACGGCGTTTACTTTGAAAATAATCACTCCGCCTATCCGACACTTACTATGCCCAACGCATCCGTGTTTTCAACGGGTCATGTGTTAGGGGATACGGGTATTTTTAGTAATTCCATTTATACTAAGGAGGTAGTTCATCAGGCCCATGACACCACCACTCCTTTTTTAGAGAATGATGACATTATTGATGAATTAGAAAATCAATATGACGGACATTTAATGCGATTTTCTGCCTTGTTAGAGGAGGCTCAACATCATGGTTTTAATACCGCCGTCATTGGTAAAGTGGGTCCCACCAAACTATTTCACCCAACCATCACACAGGGTATGTTTCCCATACTCATCGATGATATGACTGGGCATAACACATCAACTCTGCCGCAACCGCTCATCGATTTATTGAATCAGAATCAATTGCCTCTAATCACCCCAGGTCGGGGGAGTAATGGTCAGTCGGGCAATGCCATGACGCCGGGGACACTGACCAACAATAGGGATCAACAACAATACTTTGTGGATGTTGCGACCAAAGTGATTCTTCCTTACCTTAACCATCAACACAAGCCCTTTGTGTTGGTTTACTGGTCGAGAGACCCCGATGGGACTCAACATAATCAGGGTGATAGTTTGCAACAAGTGGTGCCAGGTATTAACGGGCCGACCTCGTTGTCTGCCATAACCAATGCCGACAATAATTTACATCAATTGATGAATGCATTAATTACTTTGGGTCTCGATAAAAATACCAATATAGTCGTTGCTGCTGATCACGGCTTCTCAACCATTTGGAAAGAGAGTCAAACGAGCTATAGCGCCAGTCAATCCTATACCGATGTTGCCACGCATCAACTCCCTCCGGGCTTTCTGGCGATCGACTTGAGTCATGGATTAGGTTTGCCTCTGTATGATGCCAATCAAACCGATCATCTCGTGGTCGCCCATGAACATCCCATTGCCGGCAACGGGTTAATTGGGGAGGACAGTTCCCATCCATGGATTAGAGTGGTGGCCAATGGTGGCTCTGATCTGATTTATGTTGATCACCCCGCCTCTAAGAAGGAGATTGAAAAAATAATCACCCTTTTATTCCATGAAGACTATGTTAGCGGAGTATTTGTTGATGACAAACTTGGGCGCTATCCAGGCACTTTAACCTTGTCTGATATTGGTCTTGATGGACAGGCGAATACGCCACGGCCGGCCATGGTGGTTAACTTTAGAAGTTCCTACAGCGCCTGTCGTCAACCCATCACTTGCAGCGTTGAGATCGCTGATACGGTACTCCAACAAGGGCAAGGCATGCATGGGAATTTTAATCGTGCCGATACCTATCCTTTCATGGCGGCTATTGGACCTGATTTCAAAACTCACTATACGGATCTTATTCCCTCAAGTAATGTAGACATGGGGATGACATTGCGGGCTCTATTAGGTCTTACTGGCTCGTCAAACAATAACCATGTTGGACGAGTGCTTGAAGAAGCCTTACTGGGAGGAAAAGAGCCTCTGTTTAATCATGTGAAAAAAGTCTCTGACCCTGGGTTAGGGGGTAAACAAACGGTATTAAACATACAAAAAGTGGGCTCTCACAGTTATTTGGATAGCGGTGGTTTCCCTGGCAACACTTTGGGATTATATTAGAGGTAGGGACACGTGTGATCAGTGTTCTTGTCCAACACGATCTTATAAGGGGCATCATGACAAAACTGAATAAGCAAGAGCAAGCTCAATTTTTACTCGACGCCGTTGATCATCTGAAATCTGAAACCGATAAACATGAACACATTAACGGTGCTTTCAGAGGCTTAGTATACAGTGTGGTTGAAACACTGGGACAATTGGTGGGAGATCCTGAACTACCCCAACATATGAAATCTGGTATAGAAGGAGCACTAGAAGTGGCGAGGGAAATTCAACACACCATCAGTCACCATTAAGTGCATTCTGTTGCCATGGTAGTCAAAGCCTACTTTGTGTGGGCAACAAAAAATTTAAGGGGATTAGCGTGTTTCTGCCTAGCCCTAGGGGGAGAGCCAGAAAATCATAACCCCCCAACCCAGTAGAAGGGTTTGTTAGCATCATTACTGACGGCTTTACCGTTGAGCTTTAAGGAGGCACTCACCCATCTTATCAAAATAGTGATTGGTTATTTTAGTGGGAACGATGTATTTAATGCGTTTATCATGTTCGTCAATTTCTACAGCAATCATGCCCTTCTCTTTCAGATCTTTGATTCGTCCATGAACTGTAGAATAGGAAACATCGGAAATCATGTTGATGGCATCTAATATGCTGACTTTTGTATTCTGCTGCCAAGCTAAGGCTAAAACATTGATAAGTCGTTCTTCCAAAGCATCAAGAGTTGGAAAACTCGGGATATCCTGCAAGGTGTTAACCAGATTTATGAATTTTAAATAGGCAGAAGATGTTTTCGCTATACGAATCATGATAAATTTACTTATTAATTAAAGTTAATGTTTAATGGTTAATATATTAACATTTAAAATAGATAACAGATACATTATATAATTTATGCTAGCCATTCAAGAAGCCTATCGATCCGGTTTGTTTCATAAAAAAAACTGGCTCAACAATGTGTTGGCCGGCGTCATTGTAGGGATCGTTGCCCTTCCTCTAGCCATGGCCTTTGCCATAGCCTCGGGAGCCAAACCTGAACAAGGGCTGTACACGTCTATCGTGGCCGGACTCGCCGTCTCGTTGTTAGGTGGTAGCCGACTACAAATAGCGGGGCCCACTGGCGCCTTTATTGCGATTCTCTCGGGGATTACCGCCAAATATGGCTTTGGTGGTTTACAAATCGCAACCTTAATGGCCGGGTGTATTTTAATTGCCATGGGTGCCGCCAAATTGGGTGGCGTCATTAAATATATTCCCGACCCTGTCATCACAGGGTTTACCTCTGGGATCGCTATCATTATTTTTGTGGGTCAGTGGAAATATTTTCTTGGGCTAAATCATGTAGATAATCCAGAGTTATTTCATCAAAAACTGGTAGCCATTTTTCATGCACTACCCCAATTGAGTCCTGAAACCACTCTACTCTCTTGCGCTACTTTATTTATTTTAATAGTCACGCCATATGTCTCAAAAACAATTCCTGCCCCTTTTGTGGCGATGGTGTTTGCCACCACTATTCAATGGTCTTTTGGTTTAAATCATATAGCAACCCTTGGCAGTACCTTTGGTGGCATTCCACAAAGTTTACCCAGCTTTAAACTCCTTCCTTTAACCTATAATGAAGTCATTCGTTTAATTGGCCCAGCTTTTACTATTGCCCTCTTGGGGGCAATAGAATCTCTTTTGTCTGCGGTGGTGGCCGATAGCATGTCCAATAGCCGCCACGACTCCAATCAAGAGTTGATTGGCCAAGGAATAGCCAACGTATTAAGTCCTTTATTCGGTGGGTTTGCCGCCACAGGAGCCATTGCACGCACGGCAACCAATGTTAAAAACGGTGGCAACTCTCCTCTCTCAGGCATCATTCATGCGCTATCTCTGGTTGCCATTATCGTGATTTTTGCGCCTCTCGCCTCCCACATTCCACTGTGTGCACTGGCCGCTATACTGTTTGTTGTGGCGTACAACATGAGTGAAATAAAAACCTTTAGCTACATGTTGTGCAATGCCCCGATATCAGATCGATTAATCTTGTTAACAACCTGTTTTTTAACGGTGTTTGTGGATTTGGTTATCGCCGTTAATATAGGCGTTGTGATGGCCGCCTTATTGTTTATGAAAAACATGTCAGACAGTGTTGCCATTGAGTCTATCGCTCCTGAAACCCTCAACGCAGAAATGAACGATGACAGTGAATCACTACCCAAGAACACAGTGATTTATGCCCTTGAAGGACCCTTCTTTTTTGGTGTAGCCGCTCGCTTAGAGCATTCTCTAAGTAGCGCTCATATTCATGCCGACGCATTGATTCTCAGAATGGGTAAAGTCCCTTTAATTGACGCCACTGGCATAAAAACCCTATTTAATTTGGCTGACAAGTGCCTTCGTCATCACACACAATTGGTGCTCTGTGGGGCCAACTCAAGGGTGATGACACAACTTGTACAATCCGGCATTACCGACAAAATCGGTCAACACAATCTTATTCAACATATCAGCCAATGGCAGCTGACGGGTCACGGAACAACCCCGCAACCCACACAGCATGGATTATAAGGTAGGATAATCCGTATAGCCTTTCTCTGTCCCCCCGTAGAATGTTGCGCGATCATAAGGAGTAAGGGGAGCCCCGGCTGCGAACCGTGCCACCAAATCCGGATTAGAAATATAGAGACGACCGAAGGCCACTGCGTCCGCATGCCCTGACGTCACCGCCTCTTCCGCGTTGTCCTTATTGTATCCCCCGGCCATTAATACTTTGCCCTCAAAGCGTTCACTAAATAAGGTGGCTGTGCTCGGCATATCTTGAACCACTTGATCACTGCCGCCAGCCATGGTGGAACGCGGTTCAATCAGATGCAAATAGGCGAGATGTAATGGATTAAGGCGATCAATCACACCATTAAACAGTATAACGGGATCGCTATCTGACATATCATTAAAGCTGCCATAGGGAGAGAGGCGAACTCCAACGCGATCACTGCCCCACACGCCAATGACTGCCTCCAATACTTGCATTAATACACGACAACGGTTTTCAATGGAGCCACCGTATTCATCCGTGCGATGATTAGTGCCATTTTGTAAAAACTGGTCTAACAAATAACCATTCGCCGCATGAACTTCCACCCCATCAAACCCCGCCCGTAGAGCATTTTCTGCCGCGCATTGGTAGTCATGAATCAGAGCCAGAATATCCTCTTGTGTCATGGCACGAGGCGTTTCATAGGCCGCTTGTCCCCATTGTGCCGTGAATACTTGACCAGAAGGAGCTATGGCTGAGGGAGCAACAGGTAAGCCCTGCTCGGGATGATGCGAAGTATGTGAGATACGTCCCACGTGCCATAGTTGCATGACGACTTTTCCACCCTTAGCGTGAATCTCTGAGGTCACTGTTTGCCAACCTTTAATTTGTTCTTCACTATAAATCCCTGGGGTTCCTGGATAACCTTTGCCTAAGGGACTAATTTGAGTGGCCTCAGTGATAATCAGTCCAGCGCTAGCTCGCTGAGCATAATACTGAGCGGCGAGTTGCCCTGGAACGTCCCCTTGCGCTGCGCGCATTCTAGTTAGGGGGGCCATGACTACGCGATTATTTAGATCTATTGCGCCGAACTTAGTTGGAGTGAGTAATTTCATCATTCTATTTCCCTTATTTGAAATAATACCTAATTTAGACTGCCTCAGTTAGATAGTACCGATCCGAACTAATTCAAGGGGAATTGTAAAAAAATATGAAATTAACCCTAAATTCTGTAAATATGTTAGATTATCACATGAAGAAAAGATCACTCTTACGTGCTTTGATTTAACTTCAGTGACAACGATAATATTTGGAGAGAACGAAGATGATACCTGATACAGATACCATGGCACTTTATGAGATAATTAGCATTGCTGGTTTAGCATTTCTTATTATCATTTTTGATACTGCGAAGTGGACAAAAAAATAATTGAGTTTCGAATTTATTGAAAGCCCTGAAAGATTTCAGGGCTTTTTTATTGTTTATTTGTTCGGTTGCGGGGTGACTCTTAGGTAAGTTTTGACTTCTTTAAAGCCCTTAGGATACTTGCGTTGCAGTTCCTCAGGATCTTTAACGGATAAAGGAATAATGACATCATCCCCATCCTTCCAATTACCCGGCGTTGCGACGGTATAACCATCGGTGAGTTGCAGCGCGTCAATGACACGTAAGATCTCATCAAAGTTTCTCCCTGTACTCAAGGGGTAGGTAATGATCAAACGTACAACTTTTTTAGGATCAATAATAAACAAGGAACGAACCGTCACCGTTTGGGACTGATTGGGATGAATCATATCAAACAGCTCTGATACGGATTTATCCTGGTCGGCGATAATAGGAAAACCCACCACGGTGTGTTGCGTTTCTTCAATATCTTTGATCCATTCAACGTGTTGCTCGGGAGAATCCACCGATAGCGCAATAGCCTTAACATGCCGCCGGTCAAACTCTGGCTTCAATTTGGCGGTTAACCCGAGTTCCGTGGTGCACACGGGGGTAAAATCGGCAGGATGAGAAAACAATACCACCCATGAATCTCCGGCCCAATCATAAAAATTAAGCTTACCTATAGAGGATTCTTGCGTAAAATTTGGAGCCACGTCTCCTAACCTTAAAGTCATTTCTTTCTCCTTAAAAATCTATCCAACGTTAACCATATTTCATTCTAGAGCTTTTTATTGTTCTTGTCCCCCTCTTCCTAAAACCATTATGGAGCAATGGGTCCAGGAGGAATAGGACTGACTCTTCGCCAAGGTTCAGGACACTGCGGAACCTCGGGATAATACCCTTTCAAGGGTGCGCAGAAATATTTAAACTGCGCATCACTCTGTGGCAGAGAGGGAACGACTGTCGTACCCTGAGGAGAAACGGTATTGGGAGGAGGGGTCACCACAGCGGTAGCAGGGGGGGCTTGATTCACCACGATCACTCTCTCCGATACCATTAAAGGATAAGGGTAAACGGGAGCGGAATAATAAAACCAGCGGGGCCCAATGACCCACCACCAACCCACCAAACCGCCACGACTCCCCTCTATCCATCTTCCCCGTCGCCATACATGCAACTCACGAGGATAAAACAAATGCACATCCCGTTCATGAAACTCAACAAAACGGCGCTCATGAAAGGGTCTCCCTTCGTCCGCAAAGGTCATTATGCTAGTAACAAATAGGACAGCAATAAGTATCAGTGTTTTCATCGTGGCGTACTCGGGACCGTTTGCCAGGCTTCGGGGCATTGAGAAACATAGGGATAATAAGCGCCTAAAGACGAACAAAAATACCATACCCCCCCAGGCGCTGAGGGTTGATATTGAAACACCTGGGGAGGCGCAGGTTGGGCATACACGGGTTGTGAATAGACCACGGTAGGAGGAGCGTAAATTATGGGTCTACCATAATAGGGGTAGGCCAGTTGTGAGCCCACTACCGTCCCTGCTAAAAAACCCAAACCCAGTCCCCAGCCTCTGTCAGCATGAGCCAGGGGTGCCACGTTAAGTGAAAAGAAACACACACACAACAGTATGGTTATTTTTTTCATCATCATCTCTTACTTAATGATTAATCATGGGCACTTTCGAACCCATCATGGAATGAGTGTTGTCACCATGGCTATATCCACCCATGTAACTATGGGTAAAATAGTTAGCTTGCCAGTTTGACCAGTACAAATCAAAAATCACCTTCTGTTTACTATCTAAGACAGAGTAAAAGGACATGGTTCTATCGGCAGCTTGTTTAACACGATTAACATGCTCTTGTAAGGCCTCTAAGCGATGATTTAAATAGGACTGATAGGCCTCTAGCCGTTCTGGAGTGGTGAGCATTAATTCATGTTTATGATGCATGGACGCCATCTTGTCTTGCATCATTTTATGCATGTCAGAAAAGTCTTTTTTGACCCCAGAGGACCATGTGCTCCAGGCTTGCTCTTGATCCGCACTTAATTGGATTTTATCGTGTAGGTCATTTAATCTCGACGCAATAAATTCCTGCTGATAATTATCTGGCGGGCTATCCTTTTCAGTAGTTCCTTGCGCATAAACACTCGCGTTATTCCATAGCAAGACACAGGTGGTAATTAGCACAAATTTCCATGTTTTCATAACAACTCCTCATTGTTGAATTCTATTTATCATAGTGACGGGTTTAAACGTAAATGTGTTAATACAGTTTGAAAAATAATGTAAATTCAAATTTATTATAAGTGAATAGTGTGACTATTTAATATAACTTATTTATCATGTCTTTATGATCATTCTTTACAGGTCTTCTCACCCATGCAAAATGTCTTACTGATTGACGATGATATTGAGCTTCTTGACATGTTGTCTGAGTATTTACGGCGTGAGGGGTTCAACCCGAGTCTGGCCGCCAGCGGTGAAGAAGGATTGGCCTTATTAAAAAACAACCACTACGCAATTATCATACTAGATATCATGATGTCTGGGATGGATGGGCTGGAAACCTTAAAAAAAATACGTGAGTTGTCATTGATTCCAATACTGATGTTAACCGCTCGAGGAGATGACAGTGATCGCATTATTGGTCTTGAATTGGGCGCCGACGATTACGTTCCCAAACCCTGTACACCGAGGGAGTTAACCGCACGTATTAAAGCCATTTTAAGGCGTTCACATAATACCCAAAGTCCGCAAGAAAATAACCGTGTTATCACCATCAATGATTGCCAACTGTGGCCAGGCAAAAGGCAGGCATTTTGGTCAAATACCGAACTATTACTCACCAGTAGCGAATTTAATTTACTAGAAGTACTCATCAAAAATGCTGGTAAATTAGTCACCAAAACCCAATTATCCGAAGAGGGTTTAGGGCACCCCCTGGCTCGCTTTGAAAGAAGTATCGATGTTCACATTAGCCGCATTAGAAACAAAATAGAACTGATCAACGCCTCTAAAAATCCCATCAAAACTGTCCATGGACAAGGTTATATCTTTATTATTGAGTAAGATGGGTTATGTACAAACTGTTTTGGAAATTTTTTTTCGTTATATGGATTGCCCAATTAATCACCATTTGGGGCGCTGGAACGGCTATTTGGTATATCCGTCATCATGAACCGCTGTCAGAGACTAATCTAGATCTCACCAATGGGGCCTCCTATTATCTCGACCCGGTTATCGATTCTTTAAAAAATCAAGGGGTCGTGGCGACACAGGACTACCTTAAGAAAAGATTCAGACGAATTGTGTATGTGGTGGATACCACAAGTCATAAAGAGTTACTGGACAGAAAAATTCCTCTTGAGTTGTTAGAATCCTTGAATCAAAAAAGTTATGCCTCTTTAACCAATCATGCTGTTCAAGCATTAACGTTAGGCAACCATCACTATCTTCTGTTTGTTGCGGATATTCCATCGCCCTGGGGGAATAGGCCATTACTGCCGGTCTTTCCGTTAATTGGCGCCACCCTAGCTAGTTTGTTATTTGCTTTTTTGTTAGCCCGTCATTTGTCACGCCCAATCGAGCTATTAAAGGAAACGGTGTCACAGGTTGGTCTTGGCCATTTCGCTATTGAGCTTGCCCCTCAACTCACTAACCGCTCAGACAGTCTTGGTGAATTAGCGCACGATATTCAACATATGGCCGTTCATTTGGGGCAGGTGATTGATAGTCAAACAAAACTATTGCATACCATTTCCCATGAATTAAGATCACCACTCACCCGGTTACAAATGGCCACGGGGCTGCTTCGACAAAGCATCCCAACCAATAATGATGAAATGGACCGCATAGAGAGGGAATGCAAACGAATAGATGTATTAATTGGAGAATTACTGACCTTGTCACGACTGGATGAGGGGCTTAACCAACAGCAAAAAGAAATCATGACCCTTAACCCATTACTGGCTGAAATTATTGAAAACGCCACTTTTGAAGCGCACACCTTAAAAAAAGAGATCGTCAATTTATCCAGGAGTGAGTTAATACCGCTCTTGGGTAATGCTAATCTCTTATATTACGCTATTGAAAACGTGGTGAGAAACGCCCTCAGACATGCCCGTCATAGGGTCACCATTGGCTTTAACAGAACAAATAATCAACGCGTTAAAATTTTTATTATTGATGATGGAGAAGGGGTTGAGGAATCCGAATTAAGTCAAATCACCCAACCTTTTTTTCGTGCGAGCAACACTCAACGAAACACGGCCATGCCAGGTTTTGGATTGGGGCTCGCGATTACTCAAAAAACTTTTAAAGCCCATGAGGGAAACACCCTATTCACTAACCTACCCCATCAATCGGGATTTAGTGTTGAATTAATGCTTCCTATATTAAGCCAAGGGGAAGTTAAATAACACCTCCTTAAAGCTTTTGCGCAGTGGGGTCTCATGTCGCCAAGTCAAGGTTATCCAATTCAACTCTCGTTCAATGAAGGGCTCCATACCGATCAATGTCTCAGGGATCACCACCAGCTCTTTGTGCATTACTTTTTCTTTAATCATAATTTCAGGTAGCAAGGCGAGACCAAGACCGGCACGGACTAGCTCTAACACAGCAAGATTATTGGCCACTCGAATGATAGAGACAGGCTGTATGGCCAATTTAGTCAAGTACTCTTGGGTGACGCGAGCTGTCCCTGAACCCTCTTCCCTCATGATCCACTTAAGTGCCGACAAATTGGTCATAGTGTTGCCCTCTAGGAAATGTGGGGCTGCAACCAACACCAGTCTTTCTTTTCGCCAGTTAATGATCTGGATCTCAGGTTCGTTGGGAATAGGCCCCTCAATCACGCCAACATCTATTTCACCGTTTTTTAATAGCTTCGCAATGTGTTGTGAATTACCGCTTAAGACAGAGATAGAGACTGCTGGATATCGACGTGAGAACTCTACTAAATAATGGGATAACCAGTGGGAGGCTATGGTTGTACTGGCACCGATGGAAAGACTGCCCAGACGAGATTGAGAGCGTTGAGATAAGTCCTGAATAATGACTTTTTCAATATTAAAGATATTTTTACTCAATGTAAACAAGGCATTACCAGCATCCGTTAGGATAACCGGCGAATGGGATCGATCCATGAGCTTCACCTCAAACAATGCCTCCAACTCTCTAATGGACTTTGAAATAGCCGGTTGAGAAATAAAGAGATTGTTAGCAGCCCTAGTAAAACTTCCTGCTTCAACCACCTCAACAAAGGCACGCAATGCTTGAAAGGGTAATCTCATAACTTATAGTAATGTTTAAATGAAATTAATGAATTTGAGTAATTATAAGTGAGGTTCCATAATATGTAAAAGGATTATTTCTCAACGGCATAGTGTTAGTTAAGGATATTAAAGACCACAATGAATACCACTTCTTTTAAGGTACTAGGAATACTGTTCACCTTTACGGGTGCGTTGCTGGCCATGTTCATTGGGGCTACCCCCTATTTTGTCCATCACCATATCACCACTTTAACCATTGCGATTTTGCTTGGCATGGTATTGGGTAATGTGATCTCAGCCTCTTCTATTCATTCTGTGCATTGGGGCATTGATTTCTCTAAAAGTCAGCTACTCAAAATAGGGATTATTCTCTATGGATTAAAAGTGACCTTTAGTGAAATTGCTGAGGTGGGGGTCTCGGGCATTCTTACTGATATGATCATGATCATCTGTACCTTTAGCCTCGCCTACTGGGTGGGCAAAAAGTGGCTTAAGGAAGATCTGCAGACAGTGATTTTAATTGGAGCCGGTAGCTCCATTTGTGGCGCCGCAGCCATTTTAGCCACGGAACCCGTCATTAAAGCTCAGGCACATAAGGTCTCTATTGCTATCGCTACCGTGGTGGTTTTCGGTACTCTTTCCATGTTTGCTGAGCCACTCCTTTTCCAATTCAGTGGTATGTCACAACATCTTGCAGGGACTTACCTTGGCTCCACCATTCATGAAGTGGCGCAAGTTGTCGTAGCGGGACGCTCGATCAGTGAACATACCAGCCATTTGGCGGTAACCGAGAAAATGCTAAGGGTGATGATGCTGCCTTTTTTCCTGATTATCATCTCAGTGGTGATGCGTAAAAAAATACCCCACACAGGACACGCTACACAGATTACGATTCCTTGGTTTGCCATCCTGTTTTTGTTACTCACGTTGATTCATAGTAGTGTTTCCCTACCCACAGAACTCATTCATGGGGGAATTTATATGGATGACTTCTTTTTAGCTGCCGCGATGTTTGCTCTGGGATTAAGAACCCATCGCTCAGCCATCAGGCAGGCCGGGATAAAACCCGTTATTCTTGCCAGCATATTATTTGTTTTTTTAACTGCCGGAGGGTTAGTGGTGAATTTACTGGTTGATCAGGTGATTAATTAACTTTACTGGGCAGAAAAGCGTCTGAGTATAAATTTTTCATGCTGACGCCCTTGAGAAAAAACTGCTTTTTGCCATAAGAAACCAACTCGGGATGGCCACAGAAATAGACTTTCCAATCCTGGGGTGAGGGGATGCGGGTCAGCGCGAAATGAATAAAGCTGCGATGTTTTTCTTCCTTAATCTGACTGTAATCAAACCAATCAACGGTTAAATTGTGATGAAGTTGCTGCAGGGCAGTTAATTCAGCCACTAAATATTTATCCTTTTCATGGGTGATGCCATGCATTAAGTGAAGCGGTTGTTGATCCCCTTGACTGAGCGCTTTTTTTATCATGCCATAGATGGGGGCTAAACCCGAATTGCTGGCAACAAACAAGGTAGAGGCAGTATTGTGATCAGGATAGATGCAGGATCCCATCGCTTCGGAGATGCGCAATGTATCTCCCACCATAACCTCCTCGGCAATCCAATTAGATACCTTGCCATTGGCAATGATCTGAATATGTAATTCGATGAAATCCTCTTGATCGGGATTTGAGGCAATCGAGTAACAACGACATTCCCTCTCTGTTTGATAGAGTCGTAAATACTGCCCAGCCAAATAATTCACTGTCTCCTTAGGCTCTAATACTAATTTTATGATTGAGCGATTGACTTTAACTTTATCAATGACTGTTACCTCTATACATTGAGTATTCTCGTCCACTAAAGAAATCTTGAGATCCTGTTCAGGAAAACACTGGCAGGCTAGAAAATGTTTTGCCTGAATTTTATGATCAGAGAGACCCGCTGTAGACTTCTGCGGCACCTCTCCTTCTATTAACTTCATTTCACAGGCCTGACACAAACCACTTTTACAGGAATGGGGGATGAATACACCTGCCTTGAGTAAACGATCCAGCACTGACTCATCCCCGCAAGGATAACTGTTGTTTTGAAAAGTGATCCTTGTTCCCATTACTTTCCTAACACATCATGTCTAGTGCTCTCGGCAATAGCTGCTGCTTGGGCAATCAAATGATCTGGCACATTTAACTCTTTTAAGGTAGCGCCAATATGCTCCATCACCGCATCAAAGTGACTATCGTTTAATCCCATTTTGACTAATCTTGCATGACCCTGTCGCATATCTTCACCGGTATAATGATGGGGTCCACCAAAGGCCATGGTTAAAAAAGCTTTTTGTTTCTGCGCCTGTTTTTCCATGTCCACATCATCAAAAAAACGGTTAATTCTTTCATCTTGTAATACTTTTCTGTAAAAGATATCCACCGCAACAGAGACTGCTGCATCGCCACCGATTTCTGAATATAAGCTCATTGTTTTCTCCCTTGTTGAAATAATGAATACACTGCCTTAAAAAAGATGTATTATAGATACATCTTAAATTTGAAAACGCTACTTGTCAATATTTTTCAGAACTGGTCATTAAAATTAGATAAAATATATTTTGATGAACTCTATTTACCTAAACGACAATGAAACTCACTTCTTATACTGATTACTCTTTGAGAGTTCTTCTCTATGTCGCTCACCAGAAGGAGAAATCTGTAACCATTAATGAGTTAACGGACTTTTATCAAATTTCTCGTAACCACCTCGTGAAAGTCGTTCATCAATTAAGTCTTAACGGTTTTATTAAAACCACTCGTGGCAGAACGGGGGGCATTACCCTTGGACGGGAGAGTTGTCACATTAGTATTGGTGAAGTCATCCGACTCACAGAACCGGACATGAATTTACTGGATTGTTTTGATCAGGAAACAGATCATTGTAAAATTTCTTCAGTGTGCAAACTAAAGGGCGTGCTGAAAAAGGCGCAGTATCGTTTTCTGCAGGAACTAGATCAGTGTTTTCTCTCAGATTTAATGATTTCAGAACATCAGTTCATGAACCCAGAGACTCTGATTCCTTTTCAGCAACACAAATAGGTTGATCATGTTTCACACTAAAACTTGGTTAAGGAGATTCATTCCTCAACGAATGTATTTCCCTAAAAAAGACTATTTCATTTCTCCTCTTGGCGCACTATTAGGCTTAACGATAACTGAAGTACTCTCGAAACATTTTCTAGCTGAAGTGAACCCATGGTTTATTGCGCCCATGGGCGCCTCAGCGGTATTACTCTTTGCTGTCCCAGCAAGCCCCTTAGCCCAACCTTGGTCCATTATAGGAGGGAATCTCATTGCCTCCCTGATCGGAGTGACTTGCTACCTATTGATTCCCGCAACAGGCATAGCGGGAGCCTTAGCCGTGGGCTTGACCATACTCCTCGCCATGAAACTACGTTGCCTTCACCCCCCAAGTGGTGCTGTCGCGCTCACTGCCGTGTTTGGCGGCAAGACTATCCACCACTTAGGTTATCTCTTTGTGATTTATCCAACGCTGTTAAATTCTGTCCTATTGGCGTTAATGGCTCTTTTGTATAACAATCTGGTGAACAAATCCTATCCCCATCATACCCCATCAACGCTCGCCTCCCCCCTCACCAGTCAATGGTCTGCCATCGACAGGGAAGATATTGAGTATGCTCTAGAAAACAACAAAGAGTTACTGGATATCAATGAACAGGATCTTGAATTACTCCTGAATATTGCCGAACATCATGCTCAACGGCGAGCCAATACTACGATTTGAACATAAAATAAACTGCCCCCATGAGACACAAACCTGCCCACAGATAATTCCATTTAAACGATTCATGCATATAAAATAGAGAAAAAGGCACAAACACACATAAGGTAATCACTTCCTGGATAATTTTTAACTGCCCTAAATTAAAAAACAGATGTCCAATACGATTCCCTGGCACCTGCAGTAGGTATTCAAATAACGCAATACCCCAACTCACGAGAACAGCCATCCACCAAGGTTTATCCGCTAAGTTTTTTAAGTGTCCATACCAAGCAAAAGTCATAAACACATTAGAGGCAGTGAGACACATTACAAAAACAATGGGGTGGAATAATAATTCCTTAACATTTATCATTCATGAGCTCCAGAATAAGGTGGTTGCAATCTATTTGACATTGATTTATAAAGAACTTTTCAGTGATTGTAAACTCGAATAAGCATTCTTAGATAAACCATAGGTACTATCATGAAAACTTATATATTAATGATATCTTTGAGCACCTTAATGATGGCAGGCTGTGCCCAGCAAGGGGTTTGGGTGAAGGACGCTGTTCCCAAACAATCAGAAATCGATCACTATCAGTGTTTAAAAGAAAGCCAACAGGTGCAAGGTTGGTCAAACCCGGGTTTTTATGCTCCCTACGCTTATGGTTACTCAAGCGTGGGAAATAGTGTTATAACTACAGAAACCAATGATGAATTGTATCAAGCATGTATGACTGCAAAGGGATATACGTTTCATAAAAAATAAAATGCCAGGAAAAAAATGCTCTTACTAAAAAAACTCGCCAACTCAGAAACCGTTAATAAATTTCAAGAAAGTTATCCTGATGCAGATATTGCTTCTCTCTCTGACTTTATGCAGATCATGAGATCTGCCTCTGATTTATCGGAATCTCTCAACAAATTACTTGACGAACATGCCCTGCTGCAGGGAAGGTGGTGGGTGTTAGTACTGTTAACTCGGCAAGATGATCTCACCTCATGCCCCAGTAGCCTTGCTGAGGACGCCGGCGTCACAAAAGCGACCATGACAGGGTTCATCAGTGGCTTGGAGAGAGATGGTTATATCACGAGAATCATTGATCCCATGGATAGACGAAAGTATTGTATTCAGTTAACGCAAGCTGGTGCCAACAAAGTTAAACAAGTGATGCCTATTTTCTATACCAGGGTAAAAAGTTTAATGAGTACCATTGATGTTAAACAGCGCCAAGAAGTGGTTGAAGGTATTCGAATACTGTCCAATAACCAACACTTACTTAAATCATAAAAATAAAGTTCTTCATTGTTTACAAACCCAACTCATCTCCTTTTTTAACAAGTTAAGGTTCTATCCCGATCATTTATTTGTAAAAAAGTAATACAATATACTTCTATGTTCACAAAATCCACAGCAATCAATACCAGTTCTCTGGATAAAAGAGATATTTTGTTATCCCTCATGGCCACGGCATCCAGCGCAACGGATGTGATTGCTTTCCTAACATTACAAAAAGTATTTACTTCCGCCATGACCGGTAACACCGCTTTACTGGGCATTGCGCTGGGCTCTGGGGACTTTGTGGCTGCTGTTAATTCTTTCATTGCCCTGATTGGATATTTAACGGGAGTGGCCTTGGCTGCGCTCATTAAACTCAATCAGAAAACCCATGAACTCATCTTGACTCTTGTTCTGGAGGCAATGTTTCTTCTGATTAATCTCGTTATGGTTGTCTTATTCCATAAACCCAGCACGGGCATCACACTCCATCTCATGATTGCCTTCTCAGCCATGGCCATGGGTATTCAGAGCATTTCCGCAAGAAAAGTCAGTATTGAAGGCATTTCAACGGTGGTCTTTACCAGCACATTAACCAGTATAGTGGTGGCATTGATGCAAAGTCGGCATCGCGTACACCGACAGGAATCTTTGTTTTCCGCTAAAAGACAAGTCATCACTTTTGCCGTTTACGCTGTCAGTGCACTTGTGACGGGACTGCTCATTGAGCTCAATATTGCCCTATATAGTTTTATTCCGTTCTTAGCGATCGTGCTCTGTGTCATGTATATTCTTTTTCATCATAAATCACGCGTATAGGAAAGACCGCCATGTGTAACACATATCGCAACCTATGTACTGTTCTCTGCCTCTTCGCCCTACCCCTCTCACAGGCAGCGGAGCGTTTACCTACCATTGACCCCAATCATTACTCTCTTGAAGAGCAGGAGGCCAAAAAGATTTTTGAACATACGCGAAAAACACCCATATTTGGTCCCTTTGAACCACTTTTATACAGCCCTAAACTGATGAATGAAGCGAGTTCAATGGGAGAATATCTGCGTTACCATTCTGCCATTGGTCATTCCCTCAGCGAGTTGGTGATTCTCATCACAGCACGCTTCTGGACACAGGATTATGAATGGTACGTTCACTCACCCATTGCCCAAAAAAAAGGTATCCCAGAGGAAGTGATTGCGGCTATTCGACTGGGAAGAATTCCCTCACACCTCAGTGCCGACCAACAAATTATCTATAACTTTTCTACAGAACTACTGAATAACAAACAAGTATCTGATGACACTTATGATCTGGTTGAAAAACGCTTTGGTCAACAAGGAGCCGTAGATCTTACTGGAATTATTGGTTATTACAGCTTGTTAGCCTTAGAAATGAATATGGCTCAATACCCTTTACCCAAGAATGGGACGCCACTGCCTCGCCTGCCCGACATTCATCAAAAATAAGTGTATTTGATTTTTAACCATAAAATCACTATGGCTAAGGCAGCTGTGATGGCATTAGCTATGGTGATAGGCCAGCTCTCTGTCTCCAGGCCATACCACAACCACAACAGTACCCCTAACACAAACATCCCATACATATAGATGGAAATACCAGAGACCTCTTTGGTGCGTAGAGTTTTAATACATTGCGGTAAAAACGACACAGTGGTGAAAAAAGCGGCGATATATCCGACGAGATCAATATGATTGGGCATATTACAACACGACTTGGGCGCCAATTTCAACCACACGATTTGGTGGGATTTTAAAAAAAGGAATAGCACTTCCTGCATTCCTAAACATCGCAATGAATAACTTCTCTCGCCAAAAGGACATGTCAGAACCCGTCTTGGGAATTAAGGTTTCACGGGATAAAAAGAACGACGTTTCAAAGGACTCCAACATAACATGGCGTTGAGAAAACAAAGCCAAGGGCACATTGGGCTCGTCCATAAAGCCAAACCTCAAGGTCATTTGATGAAACACGTCATCTATTTTATTGTAAAGAATGCGTTCCTCCACAGGGACATGGGGAATATCCAGAACTCTGACTGCGAGAACAACCACTTTTTCATGAATGACCTTGTTATGCTTCATGTTGTGCATCAAGGCACTGGGGACACCGTCTGGGTTACTGGTAAGAAACACTGCCGAACCGGGGACATGGGTAATGGAGTCTCCCGATACACTGTTGACAAAGGGTATCAGGTCAATGGCTTCACGTTTTAAACGCTGAGCTAAAATCACTCGACCTTTCTTCCAGGTGGTCATTAACGTAAAAATCAGTAAGCCAAAGGACAACGGTAACCACCCTCCCTCTTCCACTTTAACTAAGTTTGCACTAAAGAAAACCCCATCAATACATAACAGCAGTGAAATTAACAGAGCTCCTTTTATGATGCTCCACCCCCATAATTTATGGACAACAATAAAGGCCAAAATTGAAGTAATAAACATGGTTCCAGTCACGGCAATTCCATAAGCCGCCGCCAGGGCTGCGGAGGACTTAAACACCAAGACTAAGGATAAGACTGCCACCATCAAAGACCAGTTAATGCCAGGCACATAAATTTGACCAATTTCATCCTCGGAGGTATGCTGCGTTTCCATGCGAGGCGCGTAACCCAACTTAATGGCCTGATCGGTCATGGAAAAGGCCCCGGAGATCACCGCTTGAGACGCTATAATGGTGGCAATCGTTGAAATCACCACCATCGGATACAGCGCCCAGTGAGGGGCTAATAAGAAAAAAGGATTTTCAATGGCTTTGGGGTTAGCGATTAATAACGCTCCCTGCCCAAAATAATTTAATACTAAGGCAGGCAATACCAGATAAAACCAAGCTAATTGAATAGGTTTTTTACCAAAATGGCCCATGTCAGCATACAGCGCCTCAGCTCCTGTTAAGGCGAGCACGACGCCGCCCAAGGATAAAAACCCGATTAGTAAGTCCTGTCTGAGAAAATTAACAGCATAGAGTGGATTAAGCGCATGCAGTACACCAGGATGCTCCAGAATACTCAAGAGTCCCAGTAACGCCAAGAGAAAAAACCACGCGACCATAATGGGCCCAAATAACGCCCCCACTTTTGCCGTACCCTTTCTTTGAATAAAAAACAAAGCCACTAAAATGACCAAGGTAATGGGCACGATATAGTCTTTAAAGGACGGACTCGCCACTTGCAATCCCTCAACGGCAGAGAGTACTGAGATGGCTGGAGTAATGACCCCATCACCATAAAACAATGACGCGCCACACAGCCCTAAAATTAAAATAGTTTTTCTGGCGTTTCCCGTCTCAGAGAGCTTACCCAGAACCAAAGCGAGGAGCGCCATAATCCCGCCCTCGCCGCGGTTATCGGCTCTCATAATAAAAGCTACATATTTAAAGGACACAACAATCATTAAGGACCAGAAAATGAGCGATAGAATGCCAAGAATGTTGTCAGCGTTTAAAGTGACGGGATGTTTGCCTGCGGTAAAAATAGTATTTAATGTATACAATGGACTTGTGCCAATGTCTCCATAGACCACACCTAAAGCGCCTAAAGATAATGCATATAAGTTTTGCTTATTGTTTAACATGGCTTAAATGAAAAGAGGCAATATTTTAATCATCATGGTTTTTCATTATACTGAGTTATTTGTTGAATTTGACTTTAAATTATATTGACCCATGACATCACACTCTACGCTTTCAAAAGTCCCATCAGTGACCCTATTGTTTTGGCTCATTAAAATTTTAGCTACCACTTTAGGTGAAACAGGAGGGGATGCCGTCTCCATGTCTCTGGGCCTTGGTTATCTCACTAGTACAGTTATTTTCATCTGTCTAGTTGTTGTATTAGTACTCCTACAAATACATCATCAACGGTTTAATCCCTATTTATATTGGGCCGTGATTATTTCCACCACAACACTGGGTACCACCCTTGCTGATTTTGTTGACCGCAGCTTGGGTATTGGCTATCTGGGAGGATCGAGCATACTGCTTGTCTGTTTATTGACGAGTTTAGTGGTATGGTTTTACTTCGATAAAAGCTTGTCTGTGGCACAGATTCAGGGCAAAAGAAGTGAAGGGTGTTACTGGATTACCATTATATTCTCGCAAACCCTAGGAACCGCTTTGGGGGACTGGACTGCCGATACGATTGGATTAGGATTCTCTAAGGGCTCCTTACTCTTTGGCCTCATCATTCTGGCCTTAGGGCTGTTATATCAATTGACTCAGTTATCACGTGTCTTCTTGTTTTGGTCTGCATTTGTCCTAACACGTCCCTTTGGTGCAGTGGTAGGTGACTATTTAGATAAACCCTTAAGCAACGGCGGTCTTGCGCTAGATAGAATTCAACTCTCCAGCGCGCTCATCCTCAGTATCTTATTCATCATCACTCTACAGAGCAAGGGTAAAACGATTATTGGTCTTTACAATAATAAACATTAAAGGATTGCTGACCCTCCACCGGCACTTCAGTGGTGGTAATCACATTGCCATGCATCTCTATGGCGTTATTGCGGGCAAGCTTAATGAGATTTTGTTCCACAGCGGTTGGATCACGATCGATAAACCCAATCTTGTCAATCACGCTGACGCGAGTTTTACCCTTGAAATCACAACTACTGACTTGATTGGGATAGAGCATACGAACTTCATCGGCACCGGTTTTTTCCGCAATAAAACTGTTGGAACAAGAGGCCAACAGCGTAGAGAGGATGATCAGGTGACTTAATTTAACAAGTAATTTATTCATAATAATGAAAATCGTTTAAAAGAAATCAATATAACCTAAATCAAAAAGAAAAGTAAATCAAAGTATCTCATTGTGTCAGACATAGAGATTCAAGGACTCCTGTGCCACAATAAATTCCTCATCCGTGGCAATTACCCATATTTCTATGGGACTGTCATGGGTGCTTATTTTTTCAGGATAGAGACCATTGGCATGGGAGTTTTTGTCTTGATCAATCCTCAAGCCTAAATAAGTGAGTTGTTCAGTCACTGCCAACCTTAATTGAGCATCATGCTCTCCTATCCCTCCTGTAAACACCACCATATCTACTCCATTGAGTACGGCCGCTAACATACCGATATATTTAACAATCTGGTAAGTAAACAAGGTGATAGCAAATGAGGCCTCCGCGGCATCACTATTGCGTAACATTTGCATATCTGACGAAATACCCGATACGCCTTTGAGTCCACTATCTTGATATAACAGCGCTTCCAACTGCTCTAAGGACCACTGTTTTTTTAACAAATAAAGCAGAACGCCAGGATCTATCGCGCCGCTGCGAGTACCCATCATTAATCCATCTAAGGTACTAAATCCCATAGAGGTCGCAACACTCTGTCGGTCCACACAAGCGCACATACTCGCGCCATTACCCAAGTGAATCAAAATACTTTTTTTAGTGATGGCCGGCGTTAATTGAGTTAGGGCTTGGCAGAGGTACTGATAGGACAGTCCATGAAACCCGTAACGTCTGATTCCCTGTTGTGTTAAGGCTAATGGAATAGCGAATGTTTTTTCTACGTCAGGTAAGTGTTGATGAAAGGCTGTATCAAAGAGTGCCACTTGCTTGGCTTGCGAAAAAAACCGCGAGAATATTTTAATGCCATCAATATTATGTGGTTGATGTAACGGCGCTAACGGAATATAGTGAGTCAAATCCTCTAATACTTCATCATTAACAACGACAGGACGGAAATACTTGTCCCCACCCTGCACCACTCTGTGGCCCACAATCACCACTTGGATTGCGGGGAATAATTTCTCTAATAGATGAGTGAGTTGTTCAAGTGCCACATCAAATTTATCCGAGTGTTCGGCAATATAAAACTCTTCACTATCACTCTGCCCCCCATGACTGAACTGAATTCTTGCATTCATAGCATGCATTAAATGATCAAATTGACCTTTAATTACAGGCTGATCTATGGCGCGATTGACTATTAAATACAAGGCAAACTTGATGGAGGAGGATCCCACGTTGACAGCCAGTATTGCATGCCCTAAGGTCTTCATGATTAGGGCTTAGTCTTACGGTAGTGGTGTGCAACAAGTTTTGCTAGGGCAGCCGACACTGTTCTGGTTGCAGGGCCATCCGCTCGACTGGTTAAGGCAATGGGCACCTTACACCCTAACACAACCCCAGACACCACTGCCCCGGATAAGTATTCCAATTGTTTACTCAACATGTTGCCTGACTCTAAATCAGGAACAATTAAAATATCCGCTTGTCCTGCTACCGATGACACCAGATGCTTGATTCGCTTCGCTTCAAAGGAAATGGCATTATCAAAGGCCAAGGGGCCGTCTAATACTCCCCCGGTGATCTGCCCTCTATCAGCCATCTTACACAACGCAGCCGCATCCATGGTCGATGGAATATCAGGGTTAATTGTTTCGATGGCCGAGAGAATAGCCACATAAGGATGTTCCTGTTGCAGCATATAAGAGAGATCAATGGCGTTTTGTACAATATCTTTTTTTTCTAATAGATTGGGCTTGATATTAAGCGCTGCGTCTGAAATTAAAATAGGTTTGCTATATAAGGGCACCTCAAAGCGAAAGATATGGGACACACGTCTTTTGGTTCGTAAGTGTTTATTCTCTAGAACAGCATGCATTAACTCATCGGTATGCAGACTGCCTTTCATTAAGGCCTCTACTTGACCCGTTTCCGCCATGGAGGCGCCGACTTCCGCGGAGGCATGACTATGGGGGGTATCAATAATGGTAAATGCTTTAATATCCAGTTGCGACGCTTCTGCCACTTGATTTATTTTATAACTGGAACCAATCAATATTGGGATAATTAAATTGTGTTGAGCGGCTTCAATCACCCCGGCTAAGGACTCCTGATCACAGGGATGAACAACGCCACATACAATGGGTGCTAAATTGTCCGTTAGTCTTAAAAATTCTCTGATTTTGTTTAAGGGATCAAAGTCTTTTTGTGAGGAGACAATAATTTTTCGCGGTGTGATTTTAATCAATGGAGCCCTCACAGTGACTTCTCCGGTGACTAGCGTTTCACCATGTTGATTGTCAACAAGACAGTGTAGAGTGACTAATTTAGTCAACGAATCTTTTTCTTTTACTGTTACCTTGACACTGACTGTATCACCCAATTGAATGGGCTTAATAAAGCGGAAACTCTGAGCATGGTATTGGGATCCTGACCCGGGCAGATGGGTTGCAACCAGTCTAGACACAAGAGAGCTGATCCATGAGCCATAGGCCATTAATTGCAGATTACCCGACAAATCTAACTCATTACTATCCGCTCGATTCTGCCCAAGATCCTGTGATATGCCGGCAAACTCTTGACTATCTTGGTCGGTAAAGGTGCGCGTTAACTTCGTGGATTGTCCGATGTTAATTTCATCAAACGGGACATTTTCCAGTAATTCATTATTTAATGTCATGGTCCCAAACACCTCTAAATGTTTATCATGGCTGTGCAGCTAATAAAATACCCGATGACTTTTTCAGCACGGTCCCATCCTTGATTATCACGAATCCATCATATCATTGATCATTTAAACACTTGTGACCTAACAGTTTAGGACAAAACCAATCCAAATTAAATCAAAATTGAAGACTCTCATTCCTTGTTATAATTGTAAAAAAAATTGATCAATATCTTCTATGAGACAAATTCTTCAGTTTCCTTTTTTTATCGTTATTCTTAGTGTCCTGCCACTGATTATTGTTGAGCGACTTTATCCCTTACACCATTACAAACTGGATGTGGCATGGTTATTCCGGCTAGGTGTTTTCTCTGGCTTGGGGATTTTTTTGACATTATTGATAGGTAATCATGTTTTTATCCATCATAATCTTTCATTATTTCATCTGTTACAGATTACCTTTTTAACCCAACAGCCCCTGTTCATTCAAGGCGCTGTTGGCTACTTTATGATTACCTTTGTCGTCTATTGGTGGCATCGACTCCGCCATCACTCCGATTTATTGTGGAAAACTTTCCATCAGGTTCATCACAGTACCTATCGAATCCAATCATTAACCGCTGTGTATGCTCATCCCTTAGACTTTATGTCAACTGCTCTGATTATTAATACGGTCTCCTATCTTGTGCTTGGGCTTGATACAGAGGCAGCTGTGCTCACATCGATCATCACTTCTTTTTTTGACTTTTGGGAACATACCAATATCAAAACGCCTAAATGGTTAGGGTATTTTCTGGTGCGACCCGAGATGCACCGGATCCACCATGAACAATACAAACATAATAATAATTACAGTATTCCTATCTGGGATATTCTCTTTGGTACTTATGAGAATTCAAATAGATCCGTGGAGTGTGGTTTTGATGGGGAAAAAGAACGGAAAGTAATGCGCTTAATTACTTTCCATAATGTGGATCAATAATTGGCAACGTTACATGTTCATATCTTTCATGTCTTTCATGTCTTTCATATTTTCCATCCCCTCGCCAATGGATAAAACTGGAATATTTAGCTTAATATCATGGTGACTAGCGAAATGTAAGGTCACTGGAAGGGTATGTCCTTTCACTAAAGGTTGTTTCAAGCCTAGCAACATAATATGACTTTTTCCGGGTAACATTTGTAATTCTTTGTTGGGTGAAATTATCATGAAAGCTTGGTGCTTCATGGAAGACACATTATTGTTCATCATCATCACATGTATTTCAGCTTGACTTGCTGCAGGAGTGCTGAGCCCGGTGAATTTAATCTCTTTACTACTGTTGTTTTTCAATACCAGGTAAATGGCTCCAACCTCTTGCCCTGTTACGGTCTCTCTGGCATAGGCTTTAATAATATCAATATCTCCTGTCAAGGGGTTAGCCCAGAGGCTGAAAGCACTCATGAACAAGAATAAACCTATGATGACTTTTTTCATTGACTTCTCCGTTTTAATGATTGAGTAAAGGGGTTATTACTGTCTCAAGGGTTTGCTCGGTAAAACCATCGTTGTCTTCATACCACTCAGCTTTAACAATCTTACCATTCCCGTCAATCAAGTAACTTAAAGGAATACGCCATATTCTGTCAAAATGCGTAAAGTCCGCTTGCTGGATCCAAGTTGAATCAAAATCATCGTTTTTTATGATCTCCTTGGCTGTCTTTAAGTCAGATTCATCATCCATACTGACCAATAAGACCCTAAATCCATCCTGAAAATGTTTGCGTTCAAATGCCCTTAAAATAGGTAATTCATGACGGCAAGGATCACACCATGATGCCCAAAAATTGATTAATACCACTTGTTTGGCATAGGTGCTGTTAGTTACTGTTTTATCAGAAAACAACTGGGCACTAAATGAAGGGGCCATCTCTCCCACCTCAACAGCCAAACAATCATTCATGTTTAACAAAACCACATAAATGAAAATGAGTACTCTAAATAGTTTATTCATAGCAATTGTTTCAATGACGAGACCTCAATTAAAGTTGTAGCTAACACCCATACTAAGGATTTGTTGGGGGACCAACTGTATGCCAGAGACCTCCTGATACACCGGGATATAGAATAAAGTATTCAGTTGCCAATGACGGTTCAGGTTGTACATCACCCCAGGCGCTATATATAGGGTTCTTAATCCCGTGTAATAGGGATTACTGTTGATCCCCGTATCTGCGTAACGAATAGTGCCATTGAGTTGTATGAAGGGGATGAGTCCTGGAATGGCTCTCAAGTTATCGTAATGGACTCCCGTGAGAAGCTGTAGACTGTCTCCTGGCCGATATCCATTTCTGACATCGAGTGCGCGCCTATAGATTCCTTGGGTGTACCAACCCCAGTATTTAAGCTGGCCCACCTTATACCCACCTAACAGGGCATCGGTTGTCCCTGAGCCAATCTGAGTGTCTCGGTCAAAACCCACCGCATTAAAGTTTCCCGTTGGCAGTTTTAAACCTACTAGTAAACCACTCGACAGATCATCTGAAAAACCGGTATACATACCCATTACTCTTATATCACCAAGACCTCTGGTCTGTGAATTTTGGATCACAGGGGACCCTAGTCCAAAGTTAGTATCACTTGAGAACGTCCGATGCCAGTAAGGAATCATCGCCATCATGCCCCATTCATGATTAAAATTATATTGAACATTCATGTTAGTGAATTGTGTCTTGATCTCTTTATCTTGGCTTTGAGAAATAGGAAGAGAACTGGTTCCTGACATGGGCTTATTCTGATCTAAAAAAGTTTCTTGTAAATTAAATACTCCCTTACTCCCCCCCGATGGCAGCCCAAGGCCACTGGGTAAACCTTGATCGAACATCCCACATCCACAAGCACAGGCGTAGGCATGATGTATGCTAACCAAATACAAATAACTGAACGATACAAGGAATAGCAAAATGGAATACAGTTGATTTCTTTTTATCATATGAGCACGTCTAGTCCTTATTTTAAGAATCTAAGGAATCATCACAGAAAAAACCCATGAATGATTTGGCTTAAATTAAACTCTTCTGATGAACAATCACACTGAAAAAGGGGGACCTTGGGACGGGGGAAGGTGATAGGGGTTTAGCTTGATGAAAGGAGAGGGAGATTGAGACTCTTGACTCAACACCAATGGCTTAGCGCTAGCCATTGGCAGTTGAATATCTGACTTGGTGAAAGCAGAAACGCTACATAACGGGCAATGCGTTGAAGAGTGGGAGGGGTGATCCTGGTTATTAGTATCTTTGACATCAATCCATTTTAATCCAGAACCACTACAGATCTGAATAACCGTGTCACCCTTAGCCGCAGCCTTCAAGGTCAAAGACTGAAAAGCGCCTGCCAACAAAAGAGACTGGAATAAAAAAGTGACGACCAGTAACTTAAGAGTTATAGTTTTGTTATTGAGAAATGTTGTTAACATTCTGAAAAGTTAACACAAATTGTTTTTCTTATCAAACAGCCATTTTTTCTTGGGTTTTTTTATGAACAGGTTCCATGTGTTTTGGCTCACCGCCATCGCGATGATAGCTTTTGCTGGCAACTCCTTACTGTGTAGAATGGCTTTAAAAAGTACCACCATTGATCCTGTCACCTTTACCGCTATTCGTTTACTGTCAGGAATCCTTGTATTAGGTTGTATTAACTTTTATCAACACCCTCTCTCTGCTAAGAGTGGTAATTGGACTTCATCAATTGCATTATTTATCTATGCACTATTCTTCTCTGTTGCCTATATTTCTCTACCAACAGGGATTGGAGCCATTTTATTGTTTGGGTCTGTTCAGTTAACTATGTTGAGTTACGGACTGATGCAAAAAGAACGATTTAATTCTATCCAAACAACAGGTTTTGTATTAGCTATTGTTGGAATTGGAGCGTTGTTTTGGCCCGGAATGACCGCTCCACCTGTGGTGGGCTCTTTACTGATGATTGTCGCTGGGCTTGCCTGGGGGATTTATTCTATAAAAGGGAAAAAAAGTAGCGCACCCATCGCCGATACCTTCGGTAATTTTTTAAGAACGCTGCCTTTTATTTTGATAGGTTTCATGCTGTACCCACATCATCATTACGATCAGCAGGGTGTCATCTACGCCCTATTATCAGGGGCTATCGCTTCTGGTATTGGTTACTCAATATGGTATGCAATATTACCTAAATTAACCTCTATTTTTGCTGCATCAATTCAGTTAAGTGTCCCCATCTTAGCCTCTTTACTTGCTGTAATACTGCTTAATGAAAACTTAACTTTTCGACTAACCATCTCTTCCATCGCAGTGTTGGCGGGGATTGGATTAGTCATCATTCAGAAAAACAAACGCCCCTCCTGAATTTATTCTTACCGGTACGCTATTTGTAATGTGAATTGAAGTGTTTATTAAAGACACGCAAAACCAAGGAGTTAGTTTAGACTAAATTGATTATAGTGCCCCCTTATTTGGGGTAGAGCCGCAATGCAATACATGGAATGATTCCTGACACTTTTGCTGACTGGCTTGATAAAAACAATACCTAATATTACCCTCGAGAGTGGCTGGCTACTTCACCTCTAAATTTAACGTTGATACTCTTTAGCCGGTCGAAAGGAGCTGGTCAATATTACTAAAATGACTGTCCAAAAGCCGATAGTCACCGACATGAGCGCAGAAAGAGGTGGCAACAGTAAATGCCAGTGCCCCCCATCCTTTAACATCAGATGACGTATTCCAACCAACTGAAGTTTTGGCGCAATTACGACAAGAGACCGATTGCAACCAAAGCATCAGTTGTTAATTAAACGCTTTGGACATAATAAGTTTTCACGTCCAACTTTAGATTACCTATCGCCTGTTCTTTAAGCTTTTTTTACAAAGATAGATTTAAGTCCCATGGGACCTATACCTTCAATCTTACAATCAATATCATGATCCCCCTCAACCAACCTAATATTTTTTACTTTTGTTCCTACCTTTACCACTTGTGAAGATCCTTTTATTTTTAAATCTTTCATTACAGTAATGGTATCACCGTCTTTTAATATATTTCCAACAGCATCACGTACTATAATGATTGAATCTACAGTATCTGAATGTCCTTGTGTCCATTCATGTGCGCATTCAGGACAAATAAAAATTCCTTTATTTTCATAAGTATATTGAGAGTTACAAATGGGACAAGGTGGTAAGGACATTATTATTGCTCCAAAATAATTATTCGTAATGAGTCCACATTCTTAAAATACGAACTGTTTTTTCTCCACGAAGCACTTCATAAACTAAGCGGTGTTGAGTATTAATTCTTCGTTAATAGGCTCCGTGTAAATCGACAACAAGTTTTTCATAAGAAGAAGGATTGTGAAAAGAATCAATTGCTAAACTATCCAGCAACTCGTGTGTCTTATCATTTATTCCTACAGCTGCTAATTGCTTAGCATCTTTGATGGCATATTTGGAATATACCAAATTCCACATCACCACTTCAAAACTCTTTTACTGTTATTTAGCGGCTCGTCCATAGCTTCTTTAATCGATTCACGCTTCCCTGGTACTGCTAATAGATACAGAGTTTCATGGATGGCGCTCCAGTTTTCTTCAGAAATTAACACGGCGTTAGCGCGCTTACTCGAAATGACGATGGGTTAATGTGACTCTACCGCCTGATCTATCAATCGGTATAGGTTCACTCGTGCTTCACTTGCGGTTATTGTAGCCATATCTTAACTCCTTCTGTTTACAGTACGTAAAAACGTACGCTTAGTCAAACAGTCGGCTCTCTCCACTGCGCCTCACCAGGGGACTTAAAACGACGTCTCAGTCGCTCCCGTTCTCGTGTTAACTGATGAGAATTCTCGGCCCGGTTGTTGGTGCCCATATCCCGAATATGCTCAACACTCGGCATCACATCCGCTTTGGCTGCCGCATAGCTCCCCTGTTTATCGGTAACGATGCATCGGGGTGTACTTTCTTGTCAACTCATCCAGATGCGAGGTATCACCCGCTCGACCCTGCCGAGCAGGCAGTCTGCGTGCATAGTCACCGCCAAACTTGCTGCACCAGGTACGAATGGCTTCATAGCTGACCACGACACCTCGCTCCGCCATCCTCTCCTCAACATCCCGGTAGCTGAGGCAAAAACAAAAATACAGCCAGACATACTGGCTGATGATGTTCATGGGACAGTGATGACAGTCATAGCGAAGGTCACGGTATTCATGGATCTATTGCATCACGATCACCGTTAAGTTGACAATCCCCCCCGGAGCGTGGCGCAACAAACGCGGCACCTATGAAAAACTAGCCACATCCAATTTGACCCACGCTATTCCAAGCTGCTTCTCCACCGAAATCTGATCACCCTCCAAACGGTAGATCAGTTGGCAGTTGTGCCTGGGGTTGGACAGTACGTCGGCATTGAAGATCGCCACATTTTCCCCTGTGGGTCTGCGGACAGATTGCGTCAAAAGACCGGGATGCCCCTCGCGGTGAATCCTCGCCCCTACCAACTGGCAAAACGCGTAGTCCGACGGATGCAAGAGATCCGTATGACCATCGGCGGCTTTCCGGAAATCCAGCAGCGCTGCATTACATGCCACTGAGTAGACCTTGCGCTCGGCGATTACTGTCATACGCTCGAATCCGGCATCACTCAGCAAACCCCGATACCAGTGGTAGGCGGACTCATAAACCGTCGTCTCGACAGAGTCTGATCCATACCAAACGCCGTAGGTCCCCTCAGAAAACCGGCTTTCTTGCCAATGCTTGAACGGCCAGATGATGGCATTGAACCATTCGGCATCCTCAAACGGGCGATCAAGGATGGGCGTGCGCGATCGATATGGAGGTGGCTTAATTTCGTCTTCGACCTTCTGCGCCAACAACCACTCTGCTGGGTCAGCGGTGAGATCATCGAACAGGTCCTGCGATTGCAACAGGGATACGATGTTTCGAGCGACATCCTTGTGGATGTCAGCCAGCGCGAGTTGGGCAAACAGGGAGTTCATTCCTGCTTCAGCTCAAACGCCTCGTGCGCGGTCCAGATACCCGCGAACCATCAGAAGGCCCGCAAACCCCCATTCCTTGACCACATCTACGGGAGTCAAGTTGTCGAATGCCTTGTTGCGGGTGGTCATCCAGCGGTAGGCCAAGTCCCTGTTCTGCGGGAAAAGAAGCCGCAGGTTCTTATGGATGCCCAACAAGTGGCCCACGCGCTCGTACTGGTCACGGCTGGTGCCAATCGGCTTACCGCTGCGGTAGTTTGACAACGCTGCCCTGTTGGTGGTGGCGATGCCCAGCAGCGCTGCCTGATCCTCGGTGCTCAACTTCCAGTGGTCGAGCAAGGTCATAACCATTTTGGCAAGGGCCCCACGGTCTTGTGACGCGGTCACTTCACGTTCTGCTACGGCTCCCATAGCTCGCTCCTGATCTAGGGTTTGTCTGAGACCTAAGTATAGCGCATCGTTTCAAAGCAAACAAATAATGTTTCGTATAGTACGTTTCCACGCAAAATGCCATCGCATGACGCCCTGAAGGCATCGGGGTAAGGCTCTTGGGTATTTCAAGTTAACTGATCTTGGACGAAATAGCCCCATCATTCGGTCACCTCAGGCTGCTTCCAGTGCACAAATGTCAGGCCAATCTGCAAAACGTCACCCCATCACCTCACGGTAATGTACTTTTTTCAGCAGATGCAGGCCAGGGCGAAAATGATTGTTAATGACAGAAAACGTGGAAAGAAACCACTGTGCCTCACCAGGGGACTTAAAACGACGTCTCCGTCGCTCCCGTTCTCGTGTTAGCTGATGAGAATTCTCGGCCCGGTTGTTGGTGCCCATATCCCGAATATGCTCAACACTCGGCATCACATCCGCTTTGGCTGCCGCATAGCTCCCCTGTTTATCGGTAACGATGCATCGGGGTGTACTTTCTTATCAACTCATCCAGATGCGAGGTATCACCCGCTCGACCCTGCCGAGCACGCAGTCTGCGTGCATAGTCACCTCCGAATCTTTTGCACCAGTTGTGAGGAAATACATCGCTGACAACACTCCTCACATAACCATTCTCTCCTAAATATCGAGATAACTGAGGCGAAAACGAAAATACAGCTAGGCATACTGGCTGATGATGTCCATGGGAAAGCGATGGCGGTGATAGCGAAGGTCACGGTATTCATGGTGCTATTGCATCACGATCACCGTTAAGTTGACAATACCATAGCGTGGCACTCGCAGAATGGGCCGGAACCCCGCGTGGCCTTCGGCAGACGCAGAAAGGCAAAGGCCGACTGAGAACAGTCGGCCCCGAATACTGGTGGTGGAGTATAGCAGATGGGCAAACGCTCATCCCGCAGGAATGAGGAGTGCTGTCCTGAAATTACCCCTCAATGAGGAGCACGGGGAGCATCCAAGGATCTGCTCTAACCACCTCACTGGTTCGGGAAATTCCGACCCAGTGCGTGTGTCGATTGCTCACAACAACTTAGTTGGCGTTTGCAGACACTTGATTGTATGCCCATCCAACGCTTCTTGCCACGGCCAATGAAACTTGAGAACAGGTTCGCCAAGCTGTCACTTACATTTAATAGGCAGCACCGAGTCGGGGCGCTTTTTTGCATTCACACACGCTCATTCGGGCAGAAGAAACCATGCGTCATTCATCCACACAACTACATCTGAATGACATCCATACCTTGGCCTTTGCAGGAGGGGGAAATCGATGTTGGTGGCAGGCTGGCGTCGTTTCATCACTGCTGGACAAGGGATGGAAGCTGCCACCAACTTTAGTGGGGACAAGCGCAGGTGCAGCCATTGCAACCTCTCTTTTGACAAGTTCAGCCCGAGATGCGCTTGCATCTTGTAAGCAACTTTACATGAGCAATGATCGACTGTTTGATTGGAAATCGTTATCCCAATTTCGTCTGAAATTTGCGCATCAACACATTTACCCAGCCTGGATCGAATCCTTCACCAGTGATCACCATTTTGAAAAACTAAAAACTGCGGGCTCTGAACTGATTGTTGCCATCACGCGCCCAGCACGTGCGCTTGGATTAGCTGGTAGTCTGGCTGCCGGTTCAATCGCGTACTTGTTAGACAAAAAATTGGCTCACAGCATTCACCCCAAGTTGCCGCGCTATCTTGGGGTGAAGCAAGAATTTCTAAGCTTGAGCAATGTCCCTGATGGTCAATCTGCTCGAACGTTACTGCAAACTGTAGCCGCTGCTACTCCATTTATGTTGGCCCAAAAAATCGGGGGGCAATGGGGGTTCGATGGAGGCTACTCTGACAATGCCCCCATCCCACCTCAAACTGAGGTGGAGCGGAAACACACGCTGGTGCTACTCACCAGACATTACCCAAGCCTTCCAACCGTTTTTACTTGGCAAGGACGAACATACTGGCAGCCGAGTCAGAAGGTCCCTGTGTCCACTTGGGATTGTCGGCCAGGAACCACCGTTGATCAGGCGTTTGAACTAGGTCTTCACGACGGAAAAAATTCGCAACAGGCATATAGAGGGCGTCACTCGCAGTCCGTTACGCAGAGAATGCATTGCCAGCCAAATGCTCTGCCCAAAATTCAACACATGCGCGAATTTTCGCTAGTCGGTGCCGCTCTTGCAGCATCACAGCATAAACAGGAATTTCTTGAACATCAAAGTACGGTCGAAGCAGCGGAACCAGTTCTCCCGACTTGACCAGTGGCGAAGCCACTATGTCTAACAGCCGAGCGATACCGACACCGTGCCTGACCATAGAAAGCAATACAGCAGAGTTGTTGGTCAGCGTCTGGCCTTTAATTTGCAGACCTGGCTTTGTATCTTTTCGCTCCCACAGGTTCATCGAAATGGCACGGCTATTGCCGATCATGTGATGCTGCGCCAGCTCGTCCGGATGCTGCGGAGTGCCATTCTTGGCCAAGTAGCTTGGACTGGCATACAGCGTTCGACTGGCAATCCCAATCTGCCTAGCCACCAGTGTTTCGCTATGTACGGAGGCGGTCCGGATGGCGATGTCAATGCCATCGCGCGCCATGTCTGCCAGTCGGTTATCGGCCAACACCTCAATATGCAGGCGCGGGTATTTTTCGTAGAGTGCTGGCAAGCTTGGTGCGACGAGCGACTCCGCCACCGAGGCACTGACACCGACACGAACCCAACCACTGGGCTCGTTTTGCCGACCGCGCAAATCGGCTTTGAGCACTTCTGAGGTGTCGAGCATTAGCAAACCTTGCTGCAGCAAGGTGTCACCCTCATCGGTCAGGCTCAGACCATGAGTTGTCCGGTGCATCAGTCGGGCACCACAAGCAGCCTCCAACCGATTCAACGCTCGCGTAACTTGGCTGACCGGAATGTTGCGCTCTCGAGCCGCAGCTGACAGCGTGCCCAATGCACTTACTCGTGCAAACAGGGGCCAGATCATCCAAATGAAAGCTCATGGGTCATTCTAAGAACTTTTGCAAAATTTGCAAAACCAATTTCAATAATTGGCTATTTCCATGCATTGGATATATCAATACAGTCACATCCAATGTTCAAAAGAGTCAATCATGCCCATTCTCAACGTACTACTCAGTGGCCCAGCGCAGGATCAGAAAACCCAACAGGTGGCAAAAATGCTGGGGGAATGTACAAGCTGGATATTGCATAAAAAACCCGAACTGACCTCCATCGCTATCCGCTATGTAGAGCCAGAACATTGGATCGTGGGCGGCCAATCATTGGCTGCGCAAAACAAGTCCAGCGCCTTTGTCGAAATCAAGATCACAGACGAGACCAACACCCGGCTCGAAAAAGCAGCATACATTGAGGCTGTGTATGACGGCCTCTTAAACCTTATGCCAAACCTGCACCATGAGAGCTACATCCACGTCGATGATGTGCGGGCTGGTGCCTATGGTTATGGTGGCAAAACGCAAGAGTACAGAGCACACCACAAGTAAGCGGTAAACATAATGCTTGCCGCTCTAGAGGTAGAGCTGATGGTTAGCTTTGGCCTGGCCTGCGTTAAGGATTCAAACTCGCATGAACGCCAAAAATCTTCATGATTGTTTGCATGAAACTCGGTGGCTCGACGCTTGAAATGCTGCCCGTACGAGACGCGCTAATCCAGCCAGGATCACAATACAGCCAATCCACTTTGTGACGGAAAAAATAAGCTCTCCCCGACGAACACGCTTCCATTCGCTCTTCAGAAGAATTTGTGCCTGTTCAATAATTTTTTCCTCACACGCACGACAAGCAACCAGATCCATTGAAGGGCAATCGATCATCAATCGCTCTAACTCGGTGATCCCCGTCAAGATTTGCTTGCAGGCCACTTCCTTCGGATTCAACCGCAATCTGACAGCTACTGCCACCTGATTAATTTCAATGAAGTAGCTTTCAGTTGCATCAAATAGCTCCGACTTTTCGGCATATTCAACAGCGACAGCCCCTCGAATCGCTCTTGCATTTGAAATCAATTTAGACAAATCCAAACGCAACGAATCTATCCAGGCTTGCCTGAATTCAGAAGTCTTGTTTTCTTTTGCGATGATCAAGCTAAGAAAGGCAAGAAGTCCTGCGATGGAGGCAGCGGCAATAGCACCTATTGCCGCATCGGGTACAACTAGAAAAGTCATGTAAAACTACCGTTCATATGAAATCAGACTGCCCACATCTAGCAAGTTTCTACGCAGATGCAGGGCCATCCTAATGCATTCAAACAGCATACGGATTGTGATACTGCCGTTCAAGTTTTGGTTGCGGCGCGATGTCAAAGACCTGTCCGCAGTCTTTGTTTTTGCAATAGGCCGCACTGCCATCCTCTTGCAAGATTGAGATCTTGTTGAGTACATCTTTGCAATTGGGGCAGATGAAGTGAGTTGGCTCACCCGACTGTGCCGCATCGGCCTTGAGTCGATACAACCGTGTTCCCCTATACGGCTCCGCCAATTCATAGCGATCGAATTGAGCTCTCCGCGAAAGTTCTTCGTTCGCTTTTCTCAACTCATCCTGCATTTGTGCCATTGATTGCTGAGCTTCAAGGAGGCGACCTTGTATTTCTGAAATTGTGGAAAGCAGCTCTATTGCTTTGGCATTGACGGCAGCATCTTTGCTTGCTGTCAACATTCCGTTCGCAATTTCATAGAGTGTTTTCAGACTAGAAATTGCACCCCCAACCATAGTTGCATCAACCATTTTGAATTTCTCCGTTCTTTGTCATGACGATTCAATGACCTGGAGCAGCATCGAAATGCCCTGCAAAGCGGCGGCAATCGCAGCTGAATAGGCCGCCCAGCGGTTCCACTCTCCCTGCTTTTTCAGGGTCTCAATGAAGTCATCATCTCCATCTGAAATTCCGGACGGATAAAAACCATCTTCATTTGGCTTGGGGTCATAGGACACTCGGGCACGATCTGCGATGACCCACAGAGTCGCGGACACAAACGCGGTAACTGCAGATCCGATTGAAATATAAGCCCCTAAGCTCATGCCATCCCTCGCCTCCCTTCGTTAACTGCGAGCAAATGCAATCAAATCGCCGAACTGCCCCTGATCTGCTGCACGTAAAGCGGCAAGGTATTGATCTCGAAGCTGCCCCACCGTAGTGATGGATGCTTCGCCGCCCCCCCATGTCAGTCGCGAACGGCCAAGACGCATTGCCAACAAATCTGCCATCAAACGTGAATGGCGTCCGTTGCCATTAGGAAAGGCATGAATCCACACCAATTGATGGTGAAACCTCACTGCCAGCTCATCGGCATCAAATACATGATTCTCGATTTGATATTTTGTATTGTCCAGCAAGTTGCGTAATTTCACTGCCACCTGCGTCGAGTCCACTCCAATGTTTTTGTTGGTCTTGCGGAATGTTCCCGCCCACCGCCAGGTCTTATCAAACATCTGGCGATGCAGATCTCGAATAAACCCCTCGTCCAGCAGATCCCGCTTTTTCTGACGCGCAGCCCAGCGATCCCCCTGAACGATGTTGATTTGCTCCCATGCATTTAGATCGCCTTGGGTGGTGATATGCGTCGGCACCAAACCTGCGGCTTCGTCCGGATCTAATGGGGTTGCCCCTGGGGCGTAATGAAATTCCATATTCAATATCTCACCACAGTTCGCGACGCGAACCTTCCAGCAACTCCTTGATTGCCAGCTCAAGTTGCAGCTTGGTCAATGGCCCCTGGACAGCCTGATCCTCCAATGCCATTGAATGGGCAATTGGACGCAAGCGCTCCCGCGCAACTGACTCGGCGCGTTCTTTCACATGCTGCGACAGGCTGGTACGAGGCACCAATGCATATTGCAATTCGCAATCCAACGCCTCAGCCAACTTGCGCAGGCTGGCCAACGTGATGGCGTCTGAGGCCTCTGCATTTTCCAGCTTGCGGACACCTGCATGGGACATCCCCAAACGACGAGCAAAGGCTGCGGCGGACATGCCCAGGGACTCACGAATCGCGCGCACCCATCCAGACCTAGGGCGTGCGATCAATTGCGCAGCCTTCCAAGTGGCAAGAAGTGCGTCCATTTGCTGGAGCTGAAGATCGCGGAATTGGTTTTCCATGGAACCTACAGGTAACGTTTTAATGCCACTATCTTAACCTATGGGTTCCAATAATGCAACCACACCGAAACCTACAGGTTCCTGATGATAGGATTAAATGGAACTCTTGAGTTTCACAGTTGATCATATCCTGTTGACCAGAACTGGCCAGCAGGCGCAACCATCGTGACTTCTTAGGGGTAAGAACCGGGTGACACGAGAGTTTCCATACAACTTTTGTATGGAGACCATTTGATGTTCGAAAAACCTTGTGCCCACTGCGGCCTACCGTTCCAACCACGCCCCCAAGTACCCAATCATGCTTTCTGCGCTGACCCAGCTTGCCAAAAAGTCAGGCGGCAACGCTGGCACCTCGAAAAGCTGCAGGCCGATCCAAACTACAGAGAGAACAAAGCTCGGTCGCAGAAAGCCTGGCAAGAGCGCAACCCGGATTATTGGCGCAGGTATCGCGATGAAAACCCTGACTATGCCGAGCGCAACAGGGCAATGCAGCAGCCCGGCGAAGATGCGTTTCAGTCTGAGCCAGCCTTCCAGGAGTGACTATGACCGCACATCATGCTTGGGCCTTGGTGTGCAGATTGTTCGCTGAGGGGACGCCAGTTTTTCGGTCTGGAGTTGCCCCTTTAGACCGGACACATTATTGTTCTGTCAAAGGAGTTAGAGATGAGTCAAAGAAGAGGGGCGTATGCGCCTGAGTTTCGTCAACAAATGGTGGAGCTGGTCAAAGCAGGCCGCAAACCAAGTGAGCTTGCCAAAGAGTTTGGTTGCCACGACACCAGCATCAGCGCATGGGTTCGTCAAGCCAATTCCGACGAGCTAGGTGGTGGTCGGCCTGATGCACCACTGACAACGGCTGAGCGACAAGAACTGGCTCAGTTACGTCGCCAATTGCGTCAAGTCACGCAGGAGCGCGATATCTTGGCAAAGGCTACGGCCTGGTTTGCCAACAAGGACAGCGGGATAGACAAGACATCTATGCGCTGATTCAGGCGAACCAGGCCGACATACCGATCCAAGCGATGTGCAAGCATTTGCAAGTGAGCACAAGTGGCTACTACGAGTGGTGCTCTCGTCCACCCAGCGAACGAAGCATTAATGACCACCTCATGACTGAGCGGATTCGTCAAATCCATGCCATGAGTGACTACACCTACGGACGCCCTCGTGTGCAGGCTGAGCTGCGAGACATGGGGCTGTGTGTGAATCACAAGCGCATTGAACGCTTGATGAAGCTGGCAAACCTCCAAGGCGTGCTGGCCAAGTCGGGGTAGACCAGATGCCGACCGTAAATGACCGGGATGGGCTGTGCCAAGCGCGCGTAGTTGCCCTGACCTTGCAGGCTGTAAGTGGGCGACGGCTGCGCCATGCTGCCACCACCCGCGGCAAAGGATGGCATGTTGGGTGTAGGCAAGGGCACCATGGCGCTGACCAAAGCGGAGCCAGCCGTCATGATAATGGCCGACCCAACGGCAGTGGCCAGATTGCCTGAGAAGCCCAGGCTGGCGCCCAGCGGCCCACCATAAACGGTGGCTACCACCATGACTGCGATCATCAGCACGGTGCGCAAAGGGTTTTTTCCGCCGCCCCCGCCACCACCGCCCTGGGGTAGCGTGACGAATACAAAAATGCCGTCAATACGGGTTTGTCGCCCAATCGGCACGCAGTACCGGTGCGCCATCCTTGATGCACAGAGTGGGCACTTCAAATTCTGTGATGCCCTGCGTTTGCAGCCATTGACGGATGCTGAGATGGGGGCTGGCCGCCAAAACCTCATGCACCTCGCGCTGATTCGGCTGGAAGGGGTTGCGCAGCATGACCACGGCGCTGTTTGCATGGCTGTTCATGGCGCATCTCCCGCAAAGCGGTAAAACCCCTCGACTCGCCAACCGTGTAAAAGCAGTTCCGGCAATTTTTGATAAACGACACCCGCGTCTTTGACGGCGTGCAGCACGCCGCCACCATCGACATCGAGCCAGACCCCAACATGCACCGGATGGCGGGACTGACGCAGCAACACTGCATTGCCCTCTTGGGCGTGATCTTTGGTGTATGCCACGTTTTGCCAGCGCTGCCGCTCGGGGTGGTCGCGGAATGCGCCCAGCACGGCACGCAGGTCGTCCGCATTGACCGGGATTTCCGGCAAATCGCGGTCAAAGTGGCAGCGCTGTATGGCAAGAAACAGACCCCAGCAGTCGTAGGCATCTGGTCCGCGCGCGCCAGCCACCCAAGGCAGACCGATGGTGCGCACGGCCCAGTGCTGCGGGTTGGGCGTAGATTTGAATGATTGATTTGACATGGAATCACTTAATGGCTAATATGAGATCATGAAGCCGAACTACAAACGCCCCTTCGCGCAGTACGTCAAGAAGGCACACAAGCCCTTGCAACTGGCGATTGAAGACGCTGTGGAGTTGGTTTGTGAGTCGCCAGAAATCGGTGAACTCAAGATGGGTGATCTGGCGGGGATACGGGTTTACAAGTTCCGTTTCAATCGCCAGGAATATCTGGTGGCGTACCGCCCCCCGGGCAAAGATTCGCCCCTTGAGTTTTTGATCATCGATTTTTATCAGGTGGGATCACACGAGAACTTTTACGAAGAGCTGAAGCACTACTTGCGTCAGGAGAGCAGCAAAGGAGAAACGAAATGAGCCACGCCATGAACCAATCCCTCACAGCAGAAGACCTGTTTTCTGAAATGAAACGCATGCCTGCGGTGGAGCGCACCCGGTTTTTTTCACTGCTGACCGGCAACGCTTTTTGTGACGATGACTTCAGCCACAAACAGGTGTTTGGCCATCTGCAGCAGGAACCATTTTCTGCATGGGAGGCAGCGGAGTACCTTGAGGTCTCCGTACCCACCCTGCGTCGCTACGTTCAATCCGGAAAACTGGTGCCGAGTCACGTTGTTGGCCGCAACCAGATGTTCTCTGCCCAGACGTTGCGGGCATTCAAGCGCTCCAGAAGCTGAGGGCGCAGTCCGCGTCGCTCTTATCGCGTGAGCCCCGGAAACGTCTTGGCGGTGTAGCTGATACCCGGAAATGATTTGTTGCCGACATCCAGCATTCGCGCCCGCCCGGTGATCCGAAAGATGTCGGCTTCAACCTCAGTGAGCACCAGGTGGATGGGCGGTGTGCCACCCTTGGGCTACGACGTCGATAACCGCCTGTTGGTTATCAACGAAACCGAGGCGGCCGTGGTGCGGCGAATCTTCGAGGAAATGCTGACCATCGGCTCGCCGACACAGATTGCCGCGAAACTGACCGCCGAAGGCGTGACGACAAAGGCATGGACAACGCAAGAAGGCCAGACCCGCAGCGGCACCCGCATCGACAAGAAATACCTTCACAAGCTGCTGCGCAATCGCATCTACCTCGGCGAGCTGTCGCATAAGGGGAACTGGTTTTCCGGTGCGCACTCGGCCATCATCGACATGGCTCTGTGAGACAAGGTGGCGGCATTACTGGCAACAGACGGTCACACGCGCTCGGTCGAGACCAAAATTCGGTCGCGCACCGATGCCTTGCTACGTGGCCTGCTATACACGCCCTTGGGCGAGCGGATGTACCCGACCTACTCACGCAAGAGCGACGGACGCAAGTATTTCTACTATGTCTCGAAATCGGAATCCCGCTTCGGCGCGCCGGGCAAGAGCTACGAGCGCATTCCCGCAGCGGAGATCGAAGCAGTGGTGGTAGCACAGATTCGCACGGTGCTGACCAGCCCGGAGTCCATCGCCTCAGTAGTGCATCACGTCCAGCGTATCGACGCGCAGATCGACGAAGCCAGCACAGTAATGGCGATGGGGCGACTCAACGACGTCTGGGATCACCTGTTTCCCGTTGAGCGGCATCGCATCGCCAACCTGATGATCGAACGCATCGATCTGGTTCACATCGGCGAGGTGCAAGGCATCAAGGTGAAATGGCGGGAACTGGGCTGGAACACCCTGATCGGTGAATTCACCCCGAGGGGAATTGGCGCAGAACTGCTGGAGGTCGAGTCCTGATGGACAACCCACTCGAAACATTCGTGCCCCTGGCATTCAAGCGCAAGAAGGGAAGGTTGTTGCTCGGGGAAGGAACGCTCGCGCACGATGTCACGATCATCGATGCCGTTGCACGAGCGATGCATTGGCAGGCGTTACTGGACAGCGGTGCCCACAAGAGAGTCACTGACATTGCGCAGGCCGAGGGGTTGATGCCGACCACCGTGGGCAGGCTGATGCGACTGGCGCGCCTTGCCCCCGACATCGTTGAACAGTTGATGGCCGGAATTCAGCCTCGACAGCTGACGCTCCTATGGCTGATGCGAAACGACATCCCGGCACTCTGGCCAGAGCAGCGCCAGATGCTGAAGCAGTTCAAGTAGGGAACATCTCATGCCCAAGAAGACCTACGGCAAGCAGACCGGCCGTGCCATCACTCACGAACTTCCAGCACCGGCCGGTGGGGTACGGCTCGAAACCTTTGTGCCATGGACGCTGGTCAAGCGTGGTTTCAAGAAGCAGGTGATCACGCCGCTGGATGCGCCACAGGAATTTCTGTCCGAGGCCACCCGGGAGCGGGCGGCTCGGGCTGCTGCACAGGACAGTGCATTGATGCGGGCGCTCGGGCTGGCACACCATTGGCAGAGGCTGCTGGACGAGCAGCGGGTTAAGTCGGTGGCCGACATCGCCGAAGCTGAAGGCATAGATGTGACGCAGGTGCGCCGGGTCATTCGGCTGACGCTGTTGGCCCCCGAGGTCATCGAACGGTTGGTGGGTGCGCCCAACATTGTGCTGGAGCAGGTGATGCGCCGCCCCTGGCCCAACGGCTGGAGTGGCCAGATGCGGGTGCTCGCGCCGCCCACCTAACCGCGCCGAGCCCAGCGCCAGCAACCGCCTCCGGGCGGTTTTTTTGTGTCTGTGTTGTTCTCGGTCGCTTCCGCCCAGGAGTTGTCAACCACAATCTACTGCCTTCAAACCCCCGCCAATACAGGAAGTGGCCTCGCGCACGCTCGCGAGACCACCAGAGAGAACGGAGAACAGAGAGGCGTGCGCCGGGGTGAAAATACTGGGTTAGGAGGGATGGCGCTCGCGAGACCATGCCCGGAATCCGCGCCAGTACTGGGGGGTATAGGCGAAAAAAACCAACCGATAAGGGTTGGTTTTTAGAATATTGGTGGTGCAGTGTAACACCACGCCAAACGCTCATCCCGAAGTCATGAGCAAGTGGGCTGAAAAAATTCAGGTTAGTGAGTAGATGATGACCTACTTTCGGGGCTTTCGATCATCTACTCACATGTTCGGATTTCAAGTCGCCGCCATGGTCAACAGTCGTTCGCGGCCATCGAATGCTTCTGATCATGGCTCAATCCCAATGCTCTGGCCCGCGTACTCCCCTCCCCGGGCAGTCAGAAATTTGCGACTTTAGGAAGTTTCCACTTGGACTTCGGCAGGAAGTACGGATGAATGGTCATCCCTGCAACTACTGGAGCAACCCAATGGACACATTTCAATTTAGCCAAAAAATTACCCTGAACGAAAACGAGCTTGCAACTCGCTGGGGAATCAGTCCCAAGACCTTACAACGCTGGCGCTGCGAAGGTCGTGGCCCCAAATACTTCAAACTGTCGAAACGGGTTTCGTATCCCATCGACGAAATCTTAGCGTTCGAGTTTGAGTCCTTACAAGAATCAACCGATGGGGTTACTTGCGATCCGGAACAATTCAACAACCCGAGTTTTCTGACCGCCCGAGAAATTGCTGCAAAGATCGACATCCCGCTTTACTTGCTGACTCACCCCGGTGAGCGGAAAAAGAGTGGGTTGCCGCACTATCGCGTCGGGAAAATGGTGCGCTTCAAGCTGGAGGAAATCTTGAGTTGGGCGCGTCAACGCACGACAGAAGTCGAAAGTAAAAAACAGATGGCGCCTCGAATCATCCATCCTGGCAATATTCAACCTGGGCTTACGCGAATGATGTGACCGAACTTACTGCAACATATACGAACGCCACCCGCAGGTGGCGTTCTGTCTATTTGGAGGGCAGTTCATTTTGCCCACTCGATCAATACTGGAACCAGAATTGAAGTCCCCTGCAAAGCAGCAGCAACCGCTGCCGCATAGGCAGCCCAGCGATTCAACTCCCCTTGCTTTTTGACGGTTTCGATAAAGTCATCGCCATCGACGGAAATCGAAGCTGGGAACCATCCATCTTTGTCAGGCTTGGGGTCATGAGGCACACGCGCTCGAGCGGCGATGACCCACAGCAATGCCGAAATGAATGCGGCCACTGCTGACCCAACCGATAAATAAGTCTCAAAAGTCAAAGTCTGAACGGCCATATAGCGCTGCCTCCACCAAAAGTCGATAATCCAAACTCAAGTCGAACAACTGGCGAGGACACTGTGAACGAAATCCGACTCGCGTGGAGCATTGTGGGACGTGAGAACTTGATCGATGAACCGATTCAGGCCGGTCTATGGTGCCCGGACATCCCCCGAAACCGGCAGGATCTGACCATCATCATGGAGTCGGGCAATGAGGCCTATGGTCCCGACACACATTGGATTGAAGAGCGGGAAGCGTAAGGCCTTCGGTCAAGCAGTTACGGCGACCTGCAAGTCGGCCAGCGTCTTGAGCTGGAACAGGCTGCGGGCATCGAATGCAGCCAGATCAGTGGCCGGGATGGACAGAACGTCCTGGTGTTGCGGGGGCAGATGGCGTTGGCTCATGCCACACCTCCTGCAACCACACGCGACGATGTGCTGCTGTGCAGACTCCTCGCCTCGTACTCCTCGATGTCCTCGACGCGGTAGAGGACGCGGCCCTGCAACTTCAGATACACCGGCCCGATACCGGCAGATCGCCAGCGCTCGAGCGTGGCCTCCGCGACATTCCAGCGCTCAGCCAGTTGGCGCTGATTCATGTGTTTGACACTCACGTTGATCTCCTTTCAGGTGATTGCGAAAACGTGAGTGCAGTTTGGAATTCAGGGGGTGGGCAAACCGGTGGGCAAGGTGGACAGAATGGGTGGGCAGATCAGGCAGTTGATGCCTGTGCCGGTCTAAACGGGGATGTTCTTGGAGATTCGGCCGTGCAAGGCCTGGATCAGGGGCTTGCGCTGTCGGCCTGAGGCCGCATGATTTTCAAGCAGCACGACTCGAATGCTTCGATGTCTTGTTGACGGTATAAGACCCGACCATGCAACTTGAGGTAATCGGGGCCAAGTTTTTCAGAGCGCCAACGCTCAAGAGATGCTTCGCTGACTTGCCAGCGTTCAGCCAGTTGCTTTTGATTCAGGTGCCGGATTTCCATGGTGACTCATTGCTGTTGAATGACCACCATTGAGGCGCTGGTTGGCATAGAAGCCAAGCTCTTTTACCCCCTTCAGCAAGAGGATGTGCTGTCCGAAAAATGCATGCAAATTTCGGGCGGAAATCTCAGATCTGCGCGTCGATCCGCAGAAAGTCTTTGTCATTCCGCTTGTAGTCAGGACGCGGGCCGAGAAATTTACCCGGGAGAATCGTGAGCTGCCGAATCTTGCGGATGTGGAATAGTTTCCAGCCCACGTACTCCCCGGACTCACTCCCGCCTTGCACTTGGTAAGCTCGAAGCGCCGGGTGTCCTTTTTTGTCTGTACCACAGCAGTGGGGCTCAACCACCCTCGGGAATCCGTCATAGGTGAAGGACAGTAGGTGGCGGTCGTGGATGGCAGATGAAATGGTCATGGCATGTCCCTGGTCAGTTTCAATTTTCAACGCCCCTCGAAGACCGCCAGCAGCTGGTCCAATTCGACGATCTTCAATCTGGCGGCATCGAGCACCGGCTTCGGAAAATGCTTGGCATAACTCTGCCTTTCCGTCAGGTCGACACCCAACAGCAAACTGATCGCTTTTTTGCAATCCGCACATTGCGCGGAAGGATATTTCCCAAGGATCGCCAGCAGCAGCCCTTCGAAGCAAGGAATCGAGCCGATCATGTTGATCTTCGCTTTGCGTGCTTCCTTTTTCAGCTTGTCCGTCCAGGGGATGTCTGTATCAAGCAGGGCGGTACGTGCGTCATAGCTGTAAATCCTGGCCTGCCGTGACGCGTAATCAATCACGTTCTCCGGCCCTTTGCCGTGCGCATTACGCACGGTAACAGCCACGCCAGCGCCGCCAGAACAATAAAGATCACGCAGGTGCTTGAGGAAGGCCTCCTCCGAGTCACCTTCGCCAACGATCAGCAGTGTTTTACGAACCAGATGTTGTTTGCGAGCCATCACAGTTTCTTACAGCTGAGGGATGGCGCCGTAAGCACCCGCCATATATTTGGCGTACAGGTTGTCATCGGCACGAACACCCTTGACGGTGTCCAGTCGCCAGGCATCGCTCTCGCAGTTATCGTCTTTTTCGACCAGTACCACCTGCGCCTTGTGCAGCAGACTTAAGACCTCAATGGAGTGGCATGTGAAAATAATCTGCGCGTTGTGGGGATTCGTTTTCGCTGAGAAGAATAAATCCAGGATGGGCGTCAGCATGTGGGGATGGAGATCTGCTTCAAGCTCATCAATAATGACCAGGCCACCTTGTTGTAATGCGGGCAGGATCCGGGACAGCAATATGAATGCGCCCTGCGTACCGCTGGATTCATGCAAGAACATCAGTGGATGTTCCTTGTTGCCCACACGGTGGATACCGAAGGGAATGTGAATTTCTTCAGTCTTACCGCTTTCCCGCGTCACCGTGTGTTTCTCGACGCGCACATCCGACAAGCCAAAATCCCACTGGTGCAACAGGGTCGCCATCTGGCTACGAATGCCAATGTTTTTGGCATAGAACTCGGAGGCACGCATGATCTGATCATGATCCATGGCCTGACGCCCCAGGCCATGAACGTTACTCAGCACATTGGCTGATACCAGTTTCAATGCCAAGTCCACCTCGTATTGCGCGGCCGTCGAGATCAGCGATGCGTTTTCACGAACTTTCTCAGCTTCTTTTTGCAGCATGCCAAACTGCTGTTGTTTAACCGTATAACCCTTGCGTTCAGGATTCCATTCGCGGGTAAATACATACGAGAAGGCACGGCTTTGTTTGCTGTAAAGCGACTCGTGATAGACGCGATCGCGTGAAGCAACCAGACGGTAGCGCCATTCACGACCGTCGTACTCGAACTCCACCTCGAACGTGCTGGGTTCAGCCGTTGCTGAAAAATGTGCTACCAAGGGAATCGGATCGTCTGGCTTGGCATGAAACGAGTGCTTGACGAACCAGTCTACGAAGACCAGCGACTTGATCAAAGTTGTTTTGCCGCTCGCGTTGGCGCCAACGACTGCTATGGCTTTGGAAAGGCGGGCACCTAGAGTAGACGTGCATGACCGGCCGTCCTCCGGGGTATGACGGTTCAGTTCCAGCGATATCTGCACGGGCTCTCTGAATGACTGGAAGTTCTGCAGGGTGAACGAGCGAAGCATGATTTGGCTCTTCAAGTGATTTCAACAATTTTTTGTATGTTATGCCTTTATAAGCCGCTGATCAAGTCATCAAGCGAGGAAATGTTAGCGCAAAGTAGTAATGTCCGGTTTCTCCCAAATAGAAATGTCCGCTGGTAGTTAAACTCACGCTGTTAGAAACAGTGGCGGATATTTTGAAGATGGACAAACTCATGAGTCAAAAAGAAGTGAAGCGAGCCCAGATGCTGGATCTGTTGACAGAGGGCAAAATCGACCAACAGGAAGCCGCGCGGCGACTGGGTATCACTACCCGCCAGGTGCGCCGCCTGACCCGGCGTTATCAGGCAGCGGGGCTGTCCGGACTGATCAGCAGGAAGCGCGGCAAGGCATCGAATCGGCGGCTGGACGATGCCATCTGCACGATGGCCATTGATCTCATTGGCGCGCATTACAGCGACTTCGGGCCGACGCTGGCCTGCGAGAAGCTGGCCGAACTGCATGAGGTAAATCTGTCTGTCGAGACCACGCGCCAGCTAATGATCAAGGCGGGCCACTGGCACCCCAGGAAAGGCGGCTCCATATGCGCACACCCGATGCGCGAGCGTCGCGCCCGCTTCGGCGAGATGATCCAGATCGACGGCAGCCCCCACGACTGGTTTGAAGACCGCGGCGAATATTGCACTCTGCTGGTATTCATCGACGATGCTACCGGACGGCTGACGCAACTGCGCTTTGCACCGAGCGAAACCACGCTGGACTATATGCAGGTGTTGCACGATCATATTCTGGCGCACGGCGTACCTGCGGCGTTGTACTCTGACCGCCACAGCATCTTCCGCATCAACGCCAAGGAGTCCGATCCGGAGGCCGAAACACAATTCTCGCGTGCGGCGCGCGAGCTGGGAATCGCATGCATCCACGCGCACAGCCCGCAGGCCAAAGGACGCGTGGAACGCGCCAATCAGACCTTGCAGGACAGGCTGGTCAAGGAAATGCGACTGGCCGGCATCAACAACATGGACGAGGCCAATGCGTGGTTGCCGGGCTATATCGAGGACTTCAACAGGCGCTTTGCGGTCGCGCCCAAAGACCCGTCTGACGCGCACCTGGCCTATGCCGGAACACCCGCCAGCCTGATGCGCACCCTGTCGGTTCAAGTAACGAAAACGCTCTCAAAAAACCTGTCTTGCCAGCATGAAAACCAGTTGCTGCAGGTCGAAACGACGGGCACGGGTCTGGGACTACGGGGCGCGAAAGTGACGGTGCATCGGCACTTTGACGGCACGTGTGAACTGCTTTGGAGAAAACGCGAATTGACATACAGCGTGATGGACAAACCGGAACGACAGTCGGCGGTGGCCGATGGCAAATCGGTCAATGCACGAGTCGACAAGGCACTGACTCGGCGCAACACCGGACACAAGCCTGCAGCCAATCACCCCTGGAGAAAAATGCCCGTCGGCAAATCCGCCCACGACGGGCAGCGCGCAACACCGTAGCGCAAGGGAAACAGCAAAAGCGGACATTTCTACTTTGCAGGAAAGCGGACATTTCTATTTAGCGTTGACAGTCATCAAGCGAGGAAATGCACAAAATATTGTAAATTTCCGCTTTCCGCGCTAGATACAGGTGCAAAACCCCAGCAGCCGTCGCTGCTCATCCCAGTCCACAGGCACGTCCGCCTGCCGGCCACGGATCGCGTGAAGATTGAGGTGGCGCGGCTGGCGACCATCCAGAATGGCCTGCACGATGTCAGGTGCGAGGCGCGTGAGCCGCAGCACCTCGGCGACCCAGCCTGGCTCCAGCTTCAATTGCCGCGCCAGTTCGGTGGCATTGGCGACCTCACCACTGTCGAGCAACTTTTGCCAATAGAAGGCCTTACCGATCGTGCGGATCATGGGCAGGTCAAAAGATGATCGGACCTTGGCATCTTCCTGACCAAGGGGTGCGATCAGCAGTTTCCGGGTGTGCCGACGCTTGATGGTCAAGGGGACGAAGGTCACCGCCGAGCCCCGGCTCTGGTATTCACGCGATGGACCCGACACCGAGATCTCGATCTTGCAACGTTGCGGGGTGGATTGGCTCATGCCATCACCTCTTCATCATGGCCGAGGTGCCCCATGGCGGGCGCCTCTTTTTGCTCCACCACAAAGGGGTGCTGGGCCAGTTCGCGACGGAAGCGTTGCCAACCGTCTTCCCGCCAGACGATGTCGAGGCCATTCGGGTGCAGTTGCACGCGCTCGATCAACAAGCGCATGATCCGATGCTGCTCTATCGGGAACATCTGCGCCCAGATATCCCCGATGCGGCGCATCGCCACTACAACCATCGCTTCATCGAGGGCAGGCTGCTCTTGCATTGCCAGCACTTCGCGCCACACGCCGATGATCATCTCGGGCTCCTGCAATACGCGCAGGACCTGCATCAGCACAGCTGATTCGATTTCAGCAGCCGGCATGGGGCCCATGCTCCGCTGGCCTGGGATACGTGATGCGCCCGCCGTCTGGCGTTTCTCCAGATAAGGGACGTAGTAGTGGTAGCGCTTGCCGTTTTTCTTCTGCGTGTAGGTGGGCAACATACGCTGGCCATCGGGTGCATACAGGAATCCAGCCAGCAGCGCTGGGGTCTCGTTGTAACGGTCGCGTGTCGTGCTGCGCTTGCGTTGCGCAATGATCGCCTCGACCGCTTCCCATTGGGCCCGCGTAATGATGGCCTGATGTTGCCCCTGAAAGACTTCCCCTTTGTTGGTGATCTCGCCCAGGTACAGGCGATTGCGCAGCAACTTGAACAGGTACTGCTGATCCATGATCCGACCGTGGTGAAACTTTCCGGTCTGGGTCTCCCAGGATTTTGTCGTGTGCCCTTCGACCTGCAACTCGCGCACCAAGCGTGCGGCCGACCCATGCTCGGCGTAACGCAGGAAGATGTCGCGCACCAGTGCCGCCTCCTTGTCGTTGACGACCAATTTGCGATCTTTGACGTCGTAGCCCAAGGGCGGCACGCCACCCATCCACATGCCCTTGGCCTTGCTGGCGGCAATCTTGTCGCGGATGCGCTCGCCGGTGACCTCGCGCTCAAACTGGGCAAAGGACAGCAGAATGTTGAGCGTCAGGCGCCCCATTGAGGTGGTGGTGTTGAACTGCTGGGTTACTGAGACGAACGAGACCCCGTGGCGATCGAACACCTCGACCAGTCGTGCAAAGTCCGTCAGATTGCGCGTCAATCGGTCAATCTTGTAGACCACCACAATGTCGATCTTGCCATCTTCGATGTCTGCCACCAGACGCTTGAGGCTGGGGCGGTCGATGTTGCCACCCGAAAAACCACCATCGTCGTAGCCATCGGTCAGTGCGATCCAACCCTCGTGACGCTGGCTGGCGATGTAGGCCAGTCCTGCATCGCGCTGCGCCTCCAAGCTGTTGTATTCCATGTCCAGGCCTTCATCGGTGGACTTGCGGGTGTAGACCGCGCAGCGCCGCTTGGGCGTGATCGCTGGCGTTTGCATATTCGGATAAGGGACGGGCTTTCTCATGCGGATGCCCCCCGCTTGGACGGCTGGCGCAGCCCAAAGAAGGCCGGCCCTGACCAGGCGGTGCCGGTAATGGCCTTGGCCACGCTGGACAAGCTCTTGTAGGTGCGCGTCAAGTATTCAAAACGCCCGTCATCCAGCACTTTGACGTGGTGGGGCATCCCGTTGTATTCCCGGATCAGGGTGGCCCCCGAAGCCAGCTGGTTTTCTGCGCGACGCTTCTGATTGGGAACCTCGCCGGTTTCACCGATTTTTTCCAGTCGACGCTTGAGCGATGTGGACATGGGGCCAAATGCCTCCTCCTGAATCTTGTAGGCCAGCCGGCTTTCCAGCCAGGTGCGGTGATGGTGGCCAGGGCGACGATCAAAGTGTTGATCCCAGAGCGCCCAGAGGTTTTCCATCGGCAGGTAGGGCAGTTGCGCCAGCCGTGCAGCCACGGTTTCTTGGCTTGCGTGTGTCGTCATACGGAAACTCCTTCTTGTTGAGACGGGTTTGTATGAACGCGCTGGTGGCCAGTGAAGCCAAGCGGAATGTCGCCAGCCGTGGCTTCATGCTGACATGGGCTTGCTACGGTGGGAACTGTGTGTGCCCGGAGGATGCCGGCAGCGAGCAACTGAGCGATTTCCTGGCAAGGCGAGCGCCCAAGCTCAGGAGTATCGCGATGGGCGGATTTGGAAGGGTGTTCGAGAGGTGTCATGGCAGGCTTTCGTGATGAAAAACTGCCACCATTTCACCGGCAAGCCACAGGAATTCCGAGCAGGGAATTGCGGACGAATGCGGGTAATCGCCAATCAGAGGCCGGTAGCCACGAAATAGCTCGCCGCAGTGGTCAGCATGCCAACGCCCAAAAGCGCAAAACCCAAGATCAAAAGGACGAAGCCAAGTTTACTTTCGATGTCGAGCAGATGTTTGGTTACGCCGCCAACGATAGGGTCGCTTTGCCGTTGATTGGCAGCGATCCTGGCCAACTGATCGATAGACTGTTCGTGGGCCACCAGGCAGTAAACAACCCACTTGAGGATTGCCTTTACCCGCCATGCCAACAAGATGGAACCAATGCCAGTAGTGAGTGCGCCTAAAACCTTCAGCCACGTGTGAATATCAGCGGGTAATTGCATACACAGGTCTCCAAAAAATACCGTCGGAATTGCCGTGCCGTCAGCGCACTGGCGGCTGACCGTTACGCACGAAACGATCGAAGGTGTTTTCAAGGCCATCGTCGTCATCGTCCATCTTGTCGCGCTCCCAGGGCTTGACCTCGGGCGGTAGGACCAGCAGCGTCATCGTTTGACGGTAGAAATCAGACGCGATGCGCATCTCCCGCGCCACCATGCCTTCGGGCTCCTGCGGAAACCAGATGCTCGCATCGATCGGCGTGCCCAGCCGATCGACGTTGGTGTCCGTGCCCAAACGTGTGGCACTCCTGGCAGGCAGTGGCCGTCGCTGACCGTTGGCCAGCCGCTTGTTCAGATGCATGGAGAGCCACTTGCCCGACTCACTGCCGCAAGCCCACTGAACGATCCCGTTCTGCGACATGACCAGCACCGCACGCTGTGGTGTGAGCTCCAGCCACTTGAGAATTGCCGACGTCATGGACACGCCATACCGATCCGCACACGCGCCGAGCACATCCAGATCGATGGCCGTCCCCTGGATCTGCCGACGGTAATCGTCGGCAGGCATCAGCAGGTAGGACGCAAAGGTGTTCGCTTCGGACTCAATCTTCCGCTCGTCACTGTCCCACTGAGTGGTGTCCACCTCGCTGCAGTTGAAAGACGTCTGCAGATGGCGATGCACCAGGTAATGCCCCAGCTCGTGTGCCAGCGTGAAGCGGATTCGCCCCGGTGAGCTGATCGCCTGGTTGTAGATGATGGCCCAGTTGCCCTTGCCCGGCGCATCGGCATTCAGGTTGAACAGCGCCCCCTCGAACTCCGGGTCCATCGCCTCGCCCTGAATGGTGATCGGCTCGCCGGTCTGGAAAGTACCCGGCACTTCCCGAATCAGCGCTTCAACATCAACCGGAAAACGGTCGCCACCATGGACGGCATGAAACTGATCTAAGAGCTTGTTCAGCCGGTTGGCCCAAGGTGCCGGCTTGTTGGGCGGCGCACTCATCCTTGGGTTTTCTTGAGGGTCTTCAGGATCTCAAGGAGCTGATGCTTGGTCTCGGGCTTGAGCGTCTTGTAGTTCCGAAAGAACGCCTTGTCGAAGGCATCCTCCGGCTGGTCTGCCAGCTCGTTGTGCGCCAGGAACTCTGGCGTGACGTTCAGGACAGCGGCGATGCTGGCCAGTTTTTCCATGGTGGGGTTGGCATCGTCGTTGTTCTCCAACTCCCACAGATAGCTCTTGCTCATGCCGGCTGCGGCGGCTAGTGCGTCGAGACTCAACTTCTGCTCACGGCGCAGCCTGCGAATTTTGTCACCCAGTGGGGTTGCCACGGTTACTCCTGTGTCCCAACCCATAGTGAACACTAAGGTTGGCGATGATTTACGTAGCCAGTGATATTACTTTATTTCGAACAAATCCGCACCGTCTTGACAACACAATCATTCGCCATTAAATTCCATCAAACACCCGATATAGCGAACAAATACCTTTTGCTTTGTTGTGCGATACGGTGTTGAGAACAGTGTAACCAACCCAGACCTCTCGCGCACACAAGAAGTCATCGGCACGGCGGCCCAGCAAAAAGGAAAACAAGATGGCCGCCTTCAACTACCGTCAACTCATCCGCCAAATCCCTGCACGGACTTGGGAGTTTTACTTTCAGTCTCGCAAGCTGGAACTGCCTGACCAGCTTGCCGGTGACAATCTGATCAGCAGCGTCATCGACATCATCGATGCCTTGCCTGCGGCACAGGGTGAAGCCGTCTATGCCGAATTGCGACGCGTGCATGACTTGGCCAACGGGCGTGGTGTCGATGCCCTGCGCAACACCGCCCCACCGGACTCCGCGATCCATGAGGATTTCACGAAGTTCTCCAGCGATGCCGAGCGTGCCTTGTGGGTCATGGCCAACTGGCCTGACCTGTTCGCCACGGCCGAGGCCATCTACGCGGTGAGCCTGCGCATTGGCAAGCGTGGGTGGAAACGCTTGCAGGTGCCGCCCGTCGATGCGCTGTTCCGTGGCCAGGAAGACATTCGCGCCCTCGAGGTGGCACTGGCCAACGCATTCACGCCGCGCAAGGGGACGCCGCGCGCCTGTCAGATCGACACCCTGGACCGGCATCTGGATGGTGGCGTGCAACTGGGCATCCTCATTGAGGACAACGCCCAGCGTCAGCTGGAATTTGGCGACGACAACCGGGCACACTGGCGTGACGTCCGACCACCCATGGCCATGGATGTCGTCATCTACCCGGCCAGCGGGGTGATTGATGTGCTGGCGCCCGGCGGTGCCAAGACACAGCAGACCTTGCTGGAGCACCTCGGCAAGCATGTATTCAAGCAGGTGCTGCAGCCCCAGGACATCGAGAAGCCGATGTTTTTACTGAACCGTCTGCGGGATGGCTTCGAGCTTTTCGATGACAGCGAATGTGACCTGGCGGCACACCGGGTTGAGCGCATCCGTTTGTCACAGGCGAAAGTGCGGGCCATCCATCCCCCGATCTGCGACTACCAGATCAAGCCGCCGGGGGAGAAAGATGCGCCCGATGTGCTCGCCTGTCTCTCTGCTCAGCAAATCAGTCCCATCCTGATGGGACAAGGCTTCAACATCATCGACGTCGTGGTCTCGCTCTACTTCGAGCCGCTGCAGCCGGGAAAAGCCAGCCGGGTGCTGCACATCGATCTCAAGCAAAGCGGGATTAGCAATCTGCGGGACATGGAAGAGGCTGATGCCCGCCTGGTGGAATCGCTGCTGCGCGCACTGGGTGTCATGCAGTCACCCGCGACGGCCAAGCTGGCGGAGGAAGCCGAAGGAGTCATGCATGAATGAGGCGGTCGCGGTCATGAATGACCAGGGGCTGGCCGAGATCTGCCGCCTGCTCGAGCGTGAAGACATGCTGATCTCCCCCGACGCGGTCTGGCTTTCGAGCCGGCCCGGGTTCTATGGCCATCTGCTGGCCCTGGACGCCATCACCGTCAGCCGCGAGCGGGCACTGGACATCCTCTGCCCGGAGTGCGGCACCGAGGCCATGCGGCCGCAGCCACACGCCGCGCCAGATTCGCAACCCTATCGCGGCTATTGCCCGGAATGCGGTTGGGTTGGACTGGCGAATCACCAGGCGCACTATTGGCAGGTGCAACCGCAGAAGCTGGCCAAGTGGTTGTCAGCAGGATTGGGGCTGGCCCCGCGCTATGCCGTCGAGCCGATCGTCGACAACTTCTTGTGGCGGCTGGGTGAGTTCGAACATCGGCGCCGGCGGCACACGGTTTTCTTTGGACGTCGCCTGAGCGCGATGTCCGATCCAGTGGCCGCCAAGCTGGCGCAATTGGTGACGCCCGGCGCTGAGGTGATCATCACGGCGGGAGAGCCTGCGTCCTTGCTCGGTACTGCCTTGGGCGATCGCCTGTTGGTGCCGCTGCGGGCCATTGCCCACATCCGCAAATCCGGCCTGGTGATCGAGAACCTTGAGGCATATCTGACCCGCCCAGCACCGGTGCAGGAATCGACGGAGACGTCCCTGCGACTGATGCACACCCAGCGCGTGGCGCTGATCAATGGTGAGCCGGTCGACCTCTCACCACAGGTCTATCTCTTCCTGAAGATTCTGGAAGACGCCGATGGCGACGAAGTGCACAAGCGGTACATGGCCGAAGGGCTGGGCCTTGAGCCTGGCGCCAGCTTCCGGACGGCGGACATTTTCAAACGCCACAAGCAGGTCTACGCCACATTCGTCGACAAGGACGACAAAGGGCACTACTGGCTCAAGCCTGACTTCGTGATTCTGGAAAGGGGGTGACTCGACAGCCAATACCCGACTTCCAGCATCCACCCAACCTTGAAAGGATTTTGAAATGGCAGGTAAAAACCAACACGTAGTGAAGCGCGACGACGGCTGGGCTGTGCGCGGCGCAGGCAACCAGCGAGACACCTCGCATCACCGCACGCAGTCCGAGGCCGAACGGGCCGCTCGTGACATCGCCATCAACCAGCGTAGCGAGGTCTTGATTCATGGCGAGAACGGTCGCATCCGCGAGCGCAACAGCTACGGCAACGATCCGCACCCGCCCAAGGGCTGAAGATCGCTGGCCCTGAAATCATCGGGTTCGACTATTGCAGTAAGTGGTCCATGCGTCGAACCCGATGCGGCGCATCAATGGCAACCACATGTCACGAAAGGGTTTCTGCGTGTGCTCGGCTGGCGAAGTTCTGACCGATTTTTTGAGAACAGAGACTAGAAAAGAGTCAAACTTGCCGGGTCGGTGGGCGCTTTCTCGCCGGCGCGATATGGCCTGTGGCACACGCAAAATCGGCGGAGTCCCCGCACAGCGTGGGGAAAGCACAGATGTGAAAAAGCCCAACCGAGAAGGGTTGGGCTTTGAAAGTGGTGGTGGAGTCTAGCAGCTCCGCAGACACACCTGTCTAAGGTGTGAGGCTGATTGTCCTGAAATTACCCCCCGTATGCGTAAATCAGGGTGAGCCCAGGGATTTTCGCTGACTTGCTCTATGCCTTAAGAAACTTCCCGATGCACGCGTGTGTTCGGTTGACTTGGCGCTAGCAGACAGCGAAACGACCCCGGAACGTGGCGCAACGAACGGCACCTATGAAAAACTGGCCACATCCAATTTGACCCATGCCACGCCAGGCCGCTTCTCCACCACGATCTGATCGTCCTCTAGCCGGTAGGTCAGTTGGCAATTGTGCCTGGGGTTGGACAGAACGTCAGCGTTGAAAATCGCCACATTTTCCCCCACGGGGCTGCGAACAGATTGCGTCAAAAGACCGGGATGCCCCTCGCGATGAATCCTCGCCCCTACCGACTGGCAAAACGCGTAGTCCGACGGATGCAAGAGATCAGGATGTTCGTCGGCTGCTTTTCGGAAATCCAGCAGCGCCGCATTGCAGGCCACTGAGTACACCTTTCGCTCGGCGACCACCGCCATCCGCTCGAATCCAGCATCACTCAGCAAGCCCCGATACCAGAGGTAAGCGGACTCATAAACCGTCGTCTCGACAGAGTCTGATCCATACCAAACGCCGTAGGTACCATCAGAAAACCGGCTGGCCTGCCAATGCTTGAACGGCCAGGTGATGGCATTGAACCATTCGGCATCCTCAAACGGACGATCAATGATGGGCGTGTGCGACCGGTATGGCGGCGGCTTGATCTCATCTTCCACCTTCTGCGCCAACAACCACTCTGCTGGGTCAGCGGTGAGATCATCGAACAGGTCCTGCGATTGCAACAGGGATACAATGTTTCGAGCGACATCCTTGTGGATGTCAGCTAGCGCGAGTTGGGCAAACAGGGAGTTCATTCCTGCTGCAGATCAAACGCCCCGGGCGCGATCCAAATAGCCGCGCACCATCAGAAGGCCCGCAAACCCCCACTCCTTGACCACTTCTACGGGGGTCAAATTGTCGAACGCCTTGTTGCGGGTGGTCATCCAACGGTAGGCCAAATCCCGGTTTTGCGGGAAAAGAAGTCGCAGGTTTTTATGGATGCCCAACAAGTGGCCCACGCGCTCGTACTGGTCACGGCTGGTGCCAATCGGCTTACCGCTGCGGTAGTTTGACAACGCTGCCCTGTTGCTGGTGGCGATGCCCAGCAACGCTGCCTGATCCTCGGTGCTCAACCTCCAGTGGTCGAGCAAGGTCATGACCATTTTGGCCAGAGCGCCACGGTCTTGTGACGCGGTCACTTCACGTTCGGCTACGGCTCCCATGGCTTGCTCCTGATCTAGGGTTTGTCTTAAACTTGAGTATAGCACTTCGTTTTGAAGCAAACAAATGATGTTTTGCATGCAACATTCATGCGCAAGATGCCATCGCATGCTCCCCTGAAAGCATCGGGGTAAGGTTCTTGGCTATCGGGTCACGCCGGGGAAACATCCGTCAGATTTCAGCAACTTGCCCACATTCCACTTGGCTTTCTCCCATCAGTACGCATGAATGGTCATCCCTGCAACTACTGGAGCAAACCGATGGACATGTTTCAACTTAGCAAAAAAATCGTCCTGAACGAAAACGAACTTGCAACTCGCTGGGGGATCAGTCCCAAGACCTTGCAACGCTGGCGGTGCGAAGGTCGTGGCCCAAAATACTTCAAGCTGTCGAAACGGGTTTCGTACCCCATCGATGAAATTTTGGCCTTCGAGTTTGAGTCTTTGCACGAATCAACCGACGGGGTCACTTGCGATCCTGAACAATTCAACCACCCGAGTTTTCTGACCGCCCGAGAAATTGCCGCCAAGATTGACATCCCGATTTACATGTTGGCTCACCCCGGCGAGCGCAAAAAGTGTGGCGTGCCGCACTATCGCATCGGGAAAATGGTGCGCTTCAAACTAGAGGAAATCTTGAGCTGGGCACGTCAACGCACGGCAGAAGTTGAAAGCAAAAATCAGACGCCACCTCGAATCATCCGACTTGGCAACATTCAACCGGGGCTTACGCGAATGATGTGACCAACCTCCCCGCATCATGTACAAACGCCACCCACAGGTGGCGTTTCTCATTGCAGACTCAGATGTCAAAACATCGCGGTCCGCAGCAACACATCACCTTGCGCACCACTCTCAATGATCTGACGAGCCTTCGCCTCAATGATGTGTCGATTGGCCTCAAAAACACTCTTTTTGTCTGGGTTATGGTCGCCGCCAAAATGATCTTCAAGGGCTTCGGTGCTGATCAGCACCCGCCTTCTTACACCATCAACCTCGACAGGAAATGCAACACCCATGGTGTCTGGGTCGATCGCTGATTGCTTTGGGAAAATAATTTGCATGACCAATCCAATGATGTGAGAAGACCCAACCCTATTCAGACCAAACGCCGCCGATGATTGGCGTCCGTGTCTGTGACCATCTCAGCAGGCATAGCGCTCCACCCCACAAAAGTCGATAATTCCAACCCAAGTTGATCAACTTGTAGGGTCACCATGAACGAAATCCGACTCGCGTGGAGCATTGTGGGCAGAGAGAACCTGGTCAATGAGCCGATTCAAGGTGGGCTGTGGACGCCCGACAATCCCGAAATCCGCCAAGAGCTGACCATCATCATGGAGTCGGGCAACGAGGCATACGGTCCCGACACCCATTGGATTGAAGAGCGGGAAGCGTAAAGACTGCCGTCAAGCAGTCGCCTCGACCTGCAAGCCAGTGAGCATCTTCTGGATTTCACCCTGCAGCCAAGGCGATACGTTTCTGAACTCGATCCTGGGAAACGAACAAGTGCGCAACGCATTTGCGTGGATGCGCAGCTTGGACAGCACGGGCTCGGGGTCCGAACCGTAAAGCGCCAGATTCGGCACCTCGAACACCGTCTTGTTACCGCACGCCACAAAGAGCGTGCCGGTGTCACGCGGTTTGACGTTTTCTTCGATCATGAACAGCAGGCAATCTTCTGTGCCATGCAACGGGTTCAGGAACGACTTCACACCTTCACTTATGCGTTCAAAAAGTTCTTGCTCACTCATCTGTAACTCCTTCCCTCTCAATTTCCCAATCCCAGGCGATCAGCCTCGGCTTCCTGCTCCAGATAGACCCAATCCACGATCTCATCGCTCGGCGTGTAGCCGGCCACGAGTTTTTCCATCATCAGCCGGATGACGCCGACGTCATTCACGTTGAGCGCCATCTCCAGCGATCTGAGCTGGCCTTCAAGCTCTGCCCACGGAATGAACTCCTCTTGGGCTTTCATGATCCTTGAATGGGAGGTTGGCTTGGGGTTGTCGCCAATCAACAATTCTTCATAGAGCTTTTCACCCGGGCGTAGGCCGGTGATTTCAATTGCGATGTCACCGTCGGGGTTCTGCTCATCCTTCACCGCAAGACCCGAGAGTTCGATCATCCGCCGCGCCAGATCTATGATCTTGACTGACTGACCCATGTTAAGCACGAACACATCACCCCCCTCGGCCATGGCCCCAGCCTGGATCACTAGTTGCGAGGCCTCAGGGATGGTCATGAAGTAGCGGGTGATTTCGGGATGCGTCAGTGTGATCGGACCACCGTCACGGATCTGCTGCCGGAACTTGGGCACGACCGAGCCTGAAGATCCCAATACATTGCCAAAGCGCACCATACTTAATTTGGTACCGGAGGTGCTTGCCGCTAAGGCCTGCAGAGCCATTTCCGCCAGTCGCTTGCTGGCACCCATGATGTTGGTCGGGCGCACCGCCTTGTCGGTGCTAATTAGCACAAAGTCAGAAACGCCGTTTTCAGCAGCCGCATGTGCTGTTTTGAGTGTTCCGAGCACATTGTTCTTGATGCCCTCGGCCGGATTGTGCTCAACCAGCGGCACGTGCTTGTAGGCAGCGGCGTGGTAAACCGTGTGCGGGTGCCAAGTAGACATGATCTCGTGCATGCGCTCATTGTCTTGCACCGAGGCCAAAAGCGGCACCAGAACGATATCTCGATCGGCAAGCTTTTCTTCGAGCTCCTGATGGATACCGTAGAGGGCGAATTCACTCTGCTCGATTAGCAGTAATTTGCTCGGGCCGACCGTTAGGATCTGGCGGCAAAGTTCGCTACCGATAGAGCCACCAGCGCCCGTCACCATCACAACCTTGCTGCGCACGTTCATGGCCAGCAGGATGTGATTGGGCATCACCGGCTCGCGGCCAAGCAGGTCGTCAATGTCCAGTTCGCGCAGATCGGAGATGCTGACTTTGCCTTGTGCCAAATCGGTCACGCTCGGCAGCGTGCGCACCGCTACGCGCGCTGTCCGCATCTGGGTCAGGATTTCATTGCGGCGCTTGCGGCTAAGGCTGGGCATAGCCAGCAACACATCATTGATGGCCAATGTGGAAGCGAGATTGGGCAGGTCTGCAGGGTTGTAAATTGGTTGGCCATTCAATACGTGGCCTTGGAGACGATCATCGTCGTCGAGGAACCCGACGACTTGCATCTCGTGGCTGTTGTTCATGGCTCCAACCAGCTGTCGGCCAGTTGTGCCTGCCCCATAAATCAGAACCTTAGGGCGGGAAGCACGCTTGAGGATGCTCAGATACTGGTCACCCAGCCAGACCCGGGCCAACGCTCGAGATGCGCCCACAAACAACAGCAACAGAATCGGCTGGATGATGCCCACCGTGCGGGGCACCCCAGCCACACCAATGGCGGTGAAGACGGAGGCATAGAGCAAACCGTAAATGCCCACCGCGCGCGCCACTGCTAGCAGAGCGGGCCAACCGCTGTAGCGGAAGATGGCGCGGTACAGGCCCGACACCACAAAGATGGGTAGGGCGATGCCCACTGATGCCACCCCTGCCCAAACGGCCCCTTGAGCCCACTCGCTTGTCCCAGTAAAGCTGATGAATTCGCCCAAGCGCAGGTAGTAAGCCAGCCAGACCATCAACACGCACAAACTGAGATCGACCATCAGCGCTACGAAGCGCTTGGCCGGTCTTGGCAGTGCTAAGACCGGAATTGCAAGCGAAGATAGCGATTTTCTCATCGTCAGTCCTGCCGGATACGATCACCCCGGCCTGCACCGGTGACCGTCTTGATGATGTAGGTGAAGTACGCGGACAGTCCCAAGGACTGCAACATCCGCGTATCTGTTTCGGCGAGCAGCGTCGGGGTGGACATGTCTATTCCGTTGATCTGGGCTAAGCCGGTGATGCCAGGGCGAGCGGCAAAAACGCCACGTGCAGCTCGTTCTTCAATCAATTCCGTCTGATTGGACAAACAGGGGCGTGGCCCCACCAAACTCATGTCGCCCTTGAGTACGTTCCACAGTTGCGGCAACTCGTCGAGCTTGGTACGGCGCAAAAATGCACCCAAGGGCGTCACCGCTGCCGGGTTGGCCAGATGCGTTGCGACCGATTGCGTATCGGGCCTCATGGTGCGGAATTTCACCAAAGTGAATGGCTTTTGGTGCCGCCCCACGCGTGTCTGCCTGAACAGGGGTGCGCCGGTGTCAAACAGACCGATCAGAAACAGGACCACCATCAAGGGCAGAGCAACCAACAGTCCAAAGCCTGCGAGCACCATATCCAGAAAGCGAAGCATCACGCGACTGCCTTGGTTTTGCGATACCACTGCGCCGTGGCTTCGAGCCCCTCTTGCATCGTGTAAGTAGGTGTCCAACCCAACTCTTCCCGAAGCGGTGAGATATCCATGCAAAGCGAGCCCAGTAGCCGATCGACAGCGGCCTGTTTGCCAAGCACCCTCCCAGCCGACAGCATCCAAGAGACAGGAACCGGCAACAAAAATGGCCGACGCCCCAATGCGGCTGCGATCCTGCGAACCAGCTCTGGCGTTGAGACATCATCCCCATCGCTGACCAGAAAGGTTTTACCGGCAGCATTGGGGTGAGTGACACACAGGCGAATGACATCGACCAAGTTGCCCAGATAGATCAGACTGCGCTGGTTTTGAATGTCCCCAAGCGGCAAAGGCCGTCGTTTATCAAGCGCCTGCATCAGGCTCAGGAAATTGCCTTTGACGCCAGGGCAGTACACCAGTGGGGGCCTGAGTACCACAACCTCCATGCCCGTTTCTGCGGCAACTTGCCACAACGCCTGCTCTGCATCCCACTTCGAAATGGCGTACGCATCGGCTGGCACGGCCAAATCCGTATCCCGGTAGGGTTCGCTCTTGCCTTCACCCAACACCTTGACCGTGCTGACAAAAATGAAGCGCTTGACCCCATTCTGGGCACACTGCCGCGCCAAGTTGGCCGTGCCCAAAGTGTTGACTTCGGTGTGCCGATCGCCTGTAGGCCCAACTGCTCCGACCGTCGACGGCACTTGACCGGCCAGGTGAACGACCACATCGGTGTTCTGGCCCAGGGCTTCGCTCCAATCGGTACTTTTATTCAAATCGCCAACCGGAACTTCCCAAGGCGTGGTGGATGTGCGAACAGCCCGAACGACTTGATGCCCAGTTTGATCAAGCACAGAGCACAAGGCTCTGCCAACCAGACCATTTGCACCGGTCACCAAGACTCTCAAGCAAGGACCTTTTTTAGGTGTTCGGGGCTGAATCGGTCTTCTACACACAGCGGCTCTCGTTTCTTGAGCCATTCTGCAAACTCTATACCCACCTCTTCATGGATTTCTGCAAGATCAACATTAGCCTGAAGAAAACCAAGTTTGCTGCCGCAGTCATAGCGCCTGCCTTCATAGCGGAATGCAAAGATCTTCTCTCGGCGTAGCAATTGAGCAATACCATCAGTTAGCTGTATTTCCCCGCCCACACCTTCGGATATGCTCTCCAGTTCTTTAAAAATCCCAGGTGTTAGGATATAGCGGCCAGACACTGCAAGCGTGGACGGTGCAACATCTGGAGCGGGCTTTTCGACGATACCATTCACATCCACCAAATTTGGCGAAACATTTTGGCCGCTGACTATGCCATATCGCCTTGTGTGCTCTTGCGGTACGTCTTGTACTGCCACAATACTGGCTTGCCACTCGGAAAATTGATGTACCAACTGCGCCATGACAGCGGGCTTCCCAACCATCAAATCATCAGCCAATAGCACTGCAAACGGCTCTTGCCCTACAAGTTCTTTTGCACACAGTACCGCATGCCCCAAACCCATAGCTCGCGGTTGACGTACATAAGTGCAAATCATGTCATCGGGCGAGATGCTTCGAGCAACTTCGAGCAATTCAGCTTTGCCCGCTAGATCGAGTTCGTTTTCCAATTCATAGGCGGTATCAAAATGGTCTTCGACGCTACGCTTGGTACGGCCTGTCACGAAAATCATGTGACGGATACCCGCTGAGTACGCCTCTTCAACCGCATACTGAATAAGTGGCTTGTCTACCACCGGCAACATCTCTTTGGCAGAGGCTTTTGTTGCTGGCAAGAAACGAGTTCCAAGTCCTGCAATTGGGAAAACAGCTTTTTTGACTTTATTCATACAAAGAAATGTAATGACCTACTGAAATAAAAATTTAGGAAAATCGCTCCAGTACACTCCGGTATAGATTTACATATGCTTTGCCAAGAGCCTCCCCGGAAAACAAGCGTTCATAGCGTTTCCTTGCCTCTGCGCCAAAACGGTGCGCCAAATACTCGTCTTCTAGAAGATGATTCATTACCACGGCAATCGCTCCAGGATTTGCTGGCGGAACCACAAAACCTGTTTCTCCATCGGCATTGGCATATGAAGTCCCAGACCCAATTTCACAACTCACCATTGGTTTCCCGTACATTCCCGCCTCAATTAGCACCATGCCGAAGGCCTCTGAGCGGAGATGGGATGGCAATACCAAAGCCCTGCAGTGCCTCAACAAAGAGACTTTTTCACCATCAGACACCTGGCCAGCAAAAATCAGCCGATCAAGGCCGAGTGCATTTGCTTGATTTTTTAAGTTATTCCATTCGGGCCCCGCACCCGCAATCACAACCTTGGCACTCACTCTGGCCGAAGCTTCTACCAAGTAGTGCAGCCCTTTGTAATACCTCAACACACCAATAAACAAAAAATAAGGCTCATCGGCACTTAGGCCTAGACGCCCAAGGATACTGTCGTCACCTTGCTGAGGGTAAGAGCCCTCATCAAGGCCCAAGGGTATGACTCGGACACGATCAGCATAACGGCGATCGGCTAAAACAGGGCTGGACGCCGCATAGGCAGGCGAGGTGGCAACAATAGCGTCCATTGTCCCAAGCGTTCGGTGCAACAAGGGGCTATATAGGGTTTTTAAAGCACGCTGCCGAACTATGTCTGAGTGGTAAGTCATTACCGCTGGTTTTTTGCTGCCTGCATACAAGTGCAATAAATCAGCAAACGGCCAAGGAAAGTGGTAGTGAACCACGTCCGCCTGACGCGATAGCCTTGCAAATTCCTTGAACGCTTTTGCCGACCCGAGATCGCACGAAGCAGGCGCTGCCCAAGAGCGACAACGCTTCACCTGTGCTTCGGGACGTTCCAGAGTCTCCGGTACGGGATTAGGAGACAGCGTGAAGATTTGGTTTTTAACACCCTGACAGCTGGTTGCCAAACTTATCTGTCGAATAGCCTCTTGCAACCCCCCTGGCGGATCTGGGAAATAAGTTCGATAAACATGCAAGACCCTCATCTGTACCCTATTCGCCAGTTTGTTTTTGCTTTGCTACAACGAACCATCATACAAAAATCTCCGCCCGCGCCAAACTCAGGCCAGCTTGATCTTTGGTCGAGAGTTGAGGTGCCAACCCTTCAGGCCAGACGATGCCAATGCTTGTGTCGTTCCAGGCAATACAGCGTTCGTGCGCAGGAGCGTAATAGTCGGTCGTTTTGTAGAGGAACTCTGCCGTGTCGCTTAAAACCACAAACCCGTGAGCAAACCCTTCTGGCACCCACAACTGGCGCTTGTTGTCAGCCGAAAGCACTTCGCCCACCCATTGACCAAAGGTGGGACTGCTTTTGCGCAGGTCAACCGCCACATCAAACACCTCGCCCCGCACCACACGCACCAGTTTGCCCTGGGGCTGCTGGATTTGGTAATGCAGGCCGCGCAGCACGTTTTTTACGCTGCGGCTGTGGTTGTCTTGCACAAAGGTGACGGAGCGGCCTATGGCTTTTTCAAACTGGGCTTGGTTAAAGCTTTCAAAGAAAAAGCCACGGTCGTCGCCAAAGACCCTGGGCTCGATGAGGACGACGTCGGGAATAGCTAGACGGGTGGCTTGCATTAGTAAACATTCTCTTTAAGGATGCGCATGAGGTACTGCCCATAGCCATTTTTGGTGAGCGGCTGGGCCAGGGCTTCGAGCTGGCTGGCGTTGATCCAGCCGCTGCGCCAGGCAATTTCTTCCGGGCAGGCCACTTTGAGGCCTTGGCGGTTTTCTAGGGTGGCGATGAACTGGCTGGCGTCGAGCAGGCTGTCGTGCGTGCCGGTGTCCAGCCAGGCGAAGCCGCGGCCCATGGTTTGCACATTCAGCTGGCCTTGCTGAAGGTAGGCCTGGTTCACGCTGGTGATTTCCAGCTCGCCCCGGGCACTGGGTTTCACGACCTTGGCAATGTCAACCACCTGCTGGTCGTAAAAGTACAGGCCAGTGACGGCGTAGTTGCTCTTTGGGGCCTTGGGCTTTTCTTCGATGCTGATGGCCTGGCCCTGGGCGTTGAACTCCACCACGCCGTAACGCTCCGGGTCCTGCACGTGGTAGGCGAACACGGTTGCGCCGCTGGTTTGTGCATCGGCCGACTTGAGCAGGGGCTGGAAATCGTGACCGTAGTAGATGTTATCGCCCAGCACCAGAGCGCTGGGATGGGAGCCAATGAACGATTCCCCGATGAGGAAAGCCTGTGCCAGCCCGTCGGGGCTGGGCTGCACGGCGTACTGCAGGTTCATGCCCCACTGCGAGCCGTCACCCAGCAGCTGCTGGAAACGGGGTGTGTCTTGCGGCGTGCTGATGATGAGCACATCGCGCATGCCTGCCAACATGAGCGTGCTGAGCGGGTAGTAGATCATGGGCTTGTCGTACACCGGCAACAGCTGCTTGCTGATGGCCAGCGTGGCTGGGTGCAGCCGGGTGCCGGAGCCTCCGGCGAGGATGATGCCTTTGCGTTGAGTCATGCGTTTGTATCTCTGAGTCATTACAAAATTTCTTGAAGCATCCGGCCAACGCCCTCCTGCCAGAGCGGTACGTGCAACCCGAAGGTGGACGCCAGCAACGTGGTGTTCAAGCGCGAATTGTGTGGCCGCCGGGCAGGTGTGGGGAAGGTCTGCGCAGGCGCAGGGTCGATGGCCTGCACTTTCCATGGAGCATGGGGTTGCAGCCGCTGGGCTTGCTCGATGACGAAGCGGGCGTAGCCGTGCCAGGTGGTTTCGCCGCTGGCCGCCAGGTGGTAAGTGCCCTGCCCTTGCCCGGTGCGCAGCACGTGCCGAATGGCGTGGGCCGTGATGTCGGCAATGACTTCGGCGCCAGTGGGGGCGCCAAACTGGTCGTCAATCACCGTCAGGCGCTCGCGCTCCCGAGCCAGCCGCAACATGGTTTTGGCAAAGTTGCCGCCCCGTGCGGCATAGACCCAGCTGGTCCGGAAAATCAGGTGCTGGCGACCGGCCTGCAGGATGCGCTGCTCGCCTTCGAGCTTGGTCAGTCCATAGGCATTCAATGGGCCGGTGGGATCGCCTTCCTGCCAAGGGGTGTGTCCGCTGCCGTTGAAGACGTAGTCCGTGCTGTAGTGCACCAGCCAGGCACCCACCTCATGCGCGGCCTGCGCGAGCACGCCAGGGGCTTCGGCATTGAGGCGATGCGCCAGGCCTACCTCGGATTCGGCTTTATCCACGGCGGTGTAGGCAGCGGCATTGACGATGACGTGCGGGCGCACGGCATGCACGGTGCGGCGCAGGCCTTCCAAGTCACTCAGGTCGCCGCACAGCGGGTGATCGAGCAAGGGCTGGCCTTGCCATGCGGGTAGATGGGCAAGCTCCCCGGGTTTCAAGCCTGCACGATCCAGAGCGATCAGACAGCCCAATGGCGCCAGGCTGCGCTGCAACTCCCAGCCCACCTGGCCGTTTTTGCCGAGCAACAGGATACGGGTGGAAGATGGACTCATGAATGTGCCTCGGAAGCGACACAGGCTGCATTCAAAAGCCCAGCGGTAGATGCATCAAGCCCTTGCCAATGGCCACCGGGTACACGCTGCAGAATGTCCTTGGCCAGCAATTTACCCAGTTCAACACCCCACTGGTCAAAGCTGTTGATGCCCCAGACCACACCACTCACAAAGGTGCGGTGTTCGTAAAGCGCCAGCAACGCCCCCAAGGCAGGTGGGCTCAAAGGCCCATCGAGCAACAGAAAGGTGCTGGGGCGGTTGCCCGGAAAATCCTGATGGCCCGTCAATTGCCCCGGGCCTGCTTTTGAACCCAGCATCAAGGCTTGGGCTTGCGCAACAGCGTTGGCCAGCAGCGGTGTGTGGTGGCCTGGCAATGCATGTTCGGCCTGTCTGGCCGCCACAAACTCCACCGGTGTACGCTGCGCCCCCTGGTGCAGCCACTGAAAGAACGCATGCTGTCCATTGGTACCCGCCTCGCCCCACAGGGCCATGCCGGTGGCATAGCCCACAGCATCACCGTTTTGCCGCACGGTTTTGCCATTGCTTTCCATATCGAGCTGCTGCAAATAGGCAGGCAAGCGGCGCAAGCGGTGGTGATAAGGCGCCACGCAGCGCGAAGGCATATGCAGGAAGCTGCTGTACCAGACGTCCAGCAGGCCGAGCAGCACGGGAGCATTCTGGGCGAGCGGCGCTTGGGCAAAGTGTGCATCCATGGCGGCCGCCCCGGCCAGCAGTTCCCGAAAACCTGCTTCCCCAATGGCGACAGCCACGGGCAAACCCACGGCAGACCACACAGAATACCGGCCACCCAGGTCAGCCGGCATGCGCAGGATGTGTTTCAGGCCGGCGGCCTGTGCAGCATTTGGTTTGGCGGTGATAGCCACGACGCGGTCAGCCGGGTTGATGCCGCTTTGCCGCAGCCAACCAGAAGCTGAACGCAGGTTTTGCAGGGTCTCAAAGGTGGACCACGATTTGGACGCGGCAATGAACAGTGTGTGGGCGGGGTGGCACTGTGCCAAGGTTTCGGCCAGGTCGTGCCCATCGAGGTTGGACACGACGTGGATGCGCTGTTGGGTGCGCCAATAAGGCCGCAACGCTTGCAGCGCCAATTCCGGCCCCAGGCTGGAACCGCCAATGCCGATATGCACCACGTCGTGAACGGTGGCATCGGCCCGTATGGTTTCAGCCATGGCCAGCATGGCGCTCAAGTCTGCGCAATGCTGCGCCATGGCGGGTGATGCTGGTTCGCTACCCGAAGTAAATGCCAAGCGCAAAGAGGCATGAAGCGCTGCCTGGTGCTCGGTCTGGTTGACGATTTCACCGTTGAGCAGTTGGTTGCGCCTCTCAGGCAAGCCCATTTGCATGGCCAGCGCCAGCAACTGCTCAACCACCGGCTCGTCCCACAGGTTTTTGCTGAGGTCGACCAGCATGTGGGGCGCACGCACGCTGTGCTGCTGAAAGCGATTGGGTTCAGCGGCAAAAGCTTCGCGCAAATCGAAGCCAAGCGCATAGCGGCCAGCTAACCGTTCCAACGCCTGCCATGCAGGCGTGGTTTGCGGGTCCAAGTCAGCCATACTGCCTCTGCACCCAATCCCTGTAGCTGCCGCTTTGGACGTGCTGCACCCATTCGGGGTTGTCCAAGTACCAGCGCACGGTTTTGCGTATGCCTGTCTCGAACGTCTCGGCGGGCTTCCAGCCCAATTCCCGCTCAATTTTGCGTGCATCAATGGCGTAGCGCCGGTCATGGCCGGGGCGGTCCTGCACGTGGGTGATCTGGGCCTTGTAACTGCTGCCGTCGGCTTTGGGGCGCAATTCGTCCAGCAGGGTGCAGACGGTGTGCACAATGTCAAGGTTGGGCTTTTCGTTCCAGCCGCCGATGTTGTAGGTCTCGCCCAGGCGTCCGGCTTCCAGCACGCGGCGGATGGCGCTGCAGTGGTCTTTCACATACAGCCAGTCGCGCACCTGCATGCCATCACCATAGACCGGCAGAGGTTTGCCGGCCAGGGCGTTGACGATCATGAGCGGGATGAGCTTTTCGGGGAAGTGGTACGGCCCGTAGTTGTTGGAGCAGTTGGTGGTGAGCACCGGCAGGCCGTAGGTGTGGTGCCAGGCGCGAACCAGGTGGTCAGAAGCGGCCTTGCTGGCGCTGTAGGGGCTATTGGGTTCGTAGGCGTTCGTCTCTGCAAACGGCGGTGCATCTTTAGAAAGGCTACCGTAGACCTCGTCGGTGCTCACGTGCAGGAAACGGAAGGCGGTTTTCTCGGGCTCAGGCAAGGCTGACCAGTAGGCACGCACGGCTTCGAGCAGGCGGAAGGTGCCGACGATGTTGGTCTGAATGAAGTCTTCCGGGCCGTGGATGGAACGGTCTACATGGCTTTCGGCGGCGAAGTGGAATACGGCGCGGGGCTTGTGTTCGGCCAGCAGGCGATCCACCAGCGCGCGGTCGCCCAGATCGCCTTGCACAAAGACGTGGCGCGCATCGCCCTGCAGGCTGGCGAGGTTTTCTAGGTTGCCAGCGTAGGTAAGTTTGTCGAGATTGATGACCGGCTCGTCAGACTGAGCCAGCCAGTCGAGCACGAAGTTGCTGCCAATGAAGCCGGCACCGCCTGTGACTAGAATCATAAAAAACCCAATAAATTAGAATCAGTTATATAAACGCGACACACGCACTATGGACTGCGCCTTTAAATAAGCCTGCTCAAGCTCCTCTGCGACTCGGTCCCAAGTAAATTGCATCACCCGGGCGCACAATTCCACTGCATCACGCTTGGAGTTAACGGCAGCAAGCAATTTTTCGGAAATATCCTCCACGCTTTTAGGATCAACGTAATACGCGGCCTCTCCAAAATACTCCTCCGTACAACCTTCTTGCGTAATGACCAAAGGCGCACCCGCAGCAGCAGCCTCCAATGCAGCCAAACCTGGCGTTTCCAAGAGGCTTGGCAAGGCGAATGCTGAACATGCTGAATACGCCGAACGCAAAATAGGTGAAGTGTGTTCAAAGTACCCGAGATAGCTGAATCTCCCAGAGAACTCCGCATTCAGTTGTGCAAAATATTCTGTGTCGCGAACATTGCCAATCAGGACGACATGAAGATTCAAACTATCGGCAGCTCTCAGCAGGGTCAGCTGATTTTTTCGCACTTCGATGTTCCCGACGCACAGAATGAATGGCCGTTCAATCCGATATTCAGCCAAAAATAAGCTTGCTGGAACTGAGTCGAAAAACTCCCGATCAACGCCATTATGGGTCACATGATATTTCCCTGCGGGCGCATCAAAGTGCTTGAGAAAACGATCTACCTCGGCCTGGGAATTTGGACAGATCACATCCGCGACCGAAGTCATGTATCCGATTTCCCCCATCGGATATTGATCAATATATTCGGATAGCCACAAGATAGGACTCAACACCAAAGGAATACGTTGCCCATGTGCATAGGCACACAAATTGTAGATTCCCCCCTGCACCGAGAATTGGTGTATCACATCTGCATCGCTTAACTTATGCGTCCATTGGTCATAGAGGACAACCTCATGACCTCGTCGCTCCAAGGCCTCCTTCGACTTCAGAAGCTGAATCTCGCCCCCACCAGGGCACTGGAACGCAACAGGGTAGGTATTAACAAAGATTTTCACGTATCACCCAAGATTGAATTCAAAACATGCGCGGAAAGCCGCCAAGTCTTCTGGCGTCGGCTCCACTCCAGGCACTAGAGCATGCATGCGGGCCAACAGGCTTGCACAGTCGGGCAACACCATACGACGCACCGGCTGCCAACCCTCTTTTATTAGCTGCCGGTGGCGTGCCTCCAAGGCATCTACCGCCACTTGCCCGGAGCGAGCCCACGAGAAATGTCCCGGTTGAACCTTGGCGTGTGCAAGTAAGCGTGCCCGATAAGCGGGCTCAGTATGAAGCTGGAGCATGCGAGCCGCCATGGAGTGGGGATCACAGGGATCGAACAGTGCTTCTTCCATGTCCAGCACCTCTGGAATACTGGTTCTGTTGGATGCGATCACAGGCACGCCACACGACATGGCCTCCAGGGCCGGCAGCCCAAAACCCTCGTGCAGAGACGGGAATACATAGGCAAAACAACCACAGTACAAATGCTTGAGATCCAGATCAGAAATGTAATCGGTCAGAACCACCTCGTCATGCCCCAAGCCACAGCGAGCCATGACCTGTTCCAGAATCTCACGCCGCCCCGGGTCCAGTTGGCTGGCAATCACAAATTGGTGGGCGGCACGAACCTCGCCTGGAAGCAGGGCATAGGCTTCGAACAACCGATCCAGGTTCTTGCGATAATCAAAGCCTCCGGGGGCATACAGCAAAAATCCCGGGCGCAGGCCCAGGCGCTGCATCGTGGCTTCACAGGCTAAAGAATCATCCACAGGTTGCCAAAAGGCAATGTCGGCCGCCGAAGAGATATTCACCACCCGCTCGGGCGCCATCCCCATCCACTCCAACGCCTCATGTCGGGAATATTCGGAAATAGCCAGCAGCAGATCCGCCCGCTTCGCGTTGTCGAGCTTGACCATGTAATAGTCCCGGAATGGGCCGGGCGGCATGTAGGTATCCGCCATCACGAGGGGAATCAGGTCATGCTGGGTCAATGAGACCGGAATATGTAGCCCCAGCAACCCCACCGAAGCAACTGCATCATCCCCCCAACCATCCGCCAGCAACGCAGGAATATGGACAAAATCCGGCTCCAAACAGGCAATTGCATGCTCCCGCAACAAACGCCCGGCCATCTGACGCCACGCGTTCTCCGGCCAAGCCGCTGCACACGGCGAGGGAACCTGGAAGGAGGTTATAAATGCCCCGGGCAAGTGGACCTGTATATCCGTTTTCAGAAGATCTAGCCCATCCTGGAAAGCCTCGCTCACCAGACACATCACCTCATGACCCTGCTCCATCAGACGTTGGCCCATGGCCAGCATCAGCGAACGGGAACCACGGCCAATGCCACGGAAACGGCTGCCTGACTGACAGGCTTGGAAATCCAGAACGACTCGCACGATAAATCCCTGGGAAATTCAGCTCACCGACACTGAAACAAATCCTGCACGCGGCCTCGCGAAAGAATTGCGCCAAATGTGTTCAGCAGGCATTCCCGCATCATATAACGCAAAAGCAAACGCAGAATGATGCAACTACTACTCGCACAAGAGCAGATCGGTGGCGCATTTTCGTATAGCATCGAGTCAAGCCTTGTAAAACTGTAATTAAAAGGATCTTAATGCCCGCCAACACCTGAAAAAATGCAGGAATTGAAACTGCAGAGGCCTTTGAAACTGATTACTTAGCAAGCTGGCAACTGTTTTTTTAAGTTCACGTTTGGCTTTAGGCTTGTATTGGCTTGCCACTATGTGGGTGAGGCCGGCTGGCATAGTAGTCAAAAAAATGCTGCTGGAAAATCTGGCACATATGAGTGACTCTCTGACGAAGTTCAGGCGAGTATCTACCCGTTACATCTGCTAGATCAATATCAGCCCGCATTTGGCAAAAAAGCAACCGTTCGAATTGGTTGTTGCACAAGTTGGTTTCAATAATTTCTTGTGAAAACTCATAGCTTGAAAAACCCAAGTTGCGCTGTGATAACCATGTGCTGTAAAGACGCTCCACCACAAATGGCAAAAAGGGAGCATGGTCAGTGTGTGTAGTGTCTTTAAGGACCCCTACAACTGCGGGGTGATTCGGATGTTCATCAAGAAAGTCCGATATGGGCACCAATACTTTCCCAACATAATCTCTCCAGAACTGAGCACTCCCAACCCAGAAGTTGCTGTACGCGAGAAACTTTGGGCTATGCCTAGGCGTTGAAGCTATGTCAATGTTGATACCTACCGCATTGAGCAGTTGTTGTGCAGCATCCTTAAGCCCCGGATGAGCTATTTCTCCCTGTTCCCACACGTTGTACGACCAGTAGGCTATCTGTGGAAAGGGATTGATATGACAACTTTCAATATCCTCCTGTTGCAAACAGAATTGCTTAAAGTGTTCTAACGAGACACGACACTTGAGCTCAAATTTTGGTGAAAAAATCCCGGTAAGCCCATGAGCGCTGTATAGCTTTCGCTTGTACACATCTACGTAGGCTTGCAACTCCCGCCGTTCTGGGTATTGATTTGCTATACGGAGCGGCATAGCCCCAGCTAACCTGGCCCCTTGTTGCAGAGAGTAAATACACTCAAAAACAATCACTTCAGTCATGGATAAATGCTCTCTGACTCAACGCGTCACCCCCATACACACTAGGCAAAAACGCCTAAGATCGATGCGCCAATGCAGTTTGGTATAGCTGGCGTTGGGCACTGTAAATGAGGGGTACCGCGACTCAAATGGCATACCCATGAGGTACTGCAGCATTACTGAGATTGGCCCCCCATGAGTAACGCACACCAACAAACCCGACTGTTGGGCGCGAGACAGAATGATTGAGTCTACCCAGTCGATCACACGCAGAGACATATCCTTATGGGACTCACCACCCTCGTATCGACGGCTAAGGTCTGAATAGAAATCAGGGTAGGTGCGGTTAAAGTCTTCCTCAAGCCATGAACCATGTTTGCCTGCGCTAGTTTCGGTGATGCGACTGTCAAGCTGAGCATCTCCAAAACGCTCCGCAAAAACAATTTCAGCGGTGCTAAGTGCTCGCTGCCAAGTACTTGAGTATAAAAATTGTGCTTGCGAAATAGTGTTTCGCATATGCATGGCAAGTGCCTGAGACTGTTGCCGACCGAGTTCGGTCAGGTCGTCTGTTTCGTTAGAAATTAACAAGCCATCTTGATTGGCTCGAGACTGACCATGGCGAATAAGAATGACGTCCATTTGATTCTTTAGTGCCCTTGAACAACGCACAAAAATTTGTGGGCTGATTCGGTAAAGCCATGGTTTGCGGTACAGTCTTTATGTGCCGCAAGGCGAATGTTGTGACGAAGGGTACTACTTTGGTACATGGTGACCATGGCGCTGAGCCAGTTCAGGCCTTCATTTTTGACTAACAACCCATTAACGCCGTTTTGTATAACTTGCGAATAAACAGGGGTATCAGAATAAATTGCTGGAATGCCTAGGCTTCCGTAGTCAATGTATTTAATACATGACTTGCAACTATTAAAAAACAATGAGTCAGGGTCTTCTTGACCACCAAGAGGCACGACTGCAAATATATAGCCTTGTTCCTTGATGCATTCTTTATATGCCTTGTTGGGATTAAAACCCCGCTCGCACACGCGAGGAATGCGACCTAATTCATGAAAATGATCGCCCCAAAAATCAAGTTTTACCTCTGGGAAAAGCTCTAAAAACTGGATGACCTGGTTAATAAATGCCCCACGATGAGATATTAACTTTATATCATCAGTATTTGAAAACAAAATCCTAGGTGGAGCGACTTCTTGACAGAGTGATGGATCAATAGGCATTTCTTCATGGTCAAAACCATTTTTTAAAACAACTGCATCGCTCCTCAAATACTTAAGTTTATTTTTCAAAACCAAGTTCGAAACAGTCGTAGCGTCTGAAAGCCTAATCATTTGCACAATGTTAGCGAGTGTATCTTCATCTAGATTGGTAACACTATAACTAGGCAACTCAAGAATCCAATCATCAAGGTCGTAGATGGTTCGCACTCCTACGTCCTTAGCCGCTTTGATGAGATCTATTCCCTTGGCAGAAGTGTGTTTATTAAGGAGGATGGCTTGGTATTCTTTGAGGTCGGTGGAATTTATTTTCGTTTCAAGCATGGCTCGCCACAAAATTAGCCCCTTACGTTGCATGTAATTAAGCAAGGGGACAAAGCGCGCCCCGATAGAGCGCGACTTGAGCGAGGAATGTGACAATGACACACGTTGAACAACCAATAACTTTAGTGGAGGATTACTAACAATCATATAGTCTATGCCATTCATCAGTCAAAAGCATCAACAACCATTGAAGCAAATCGTTCAAAAACGGCATCACCTATGTTATTTGATCTAACGAGTTGCCCTGCCATTTCGGCATTGTTATTTTTATCTAGCAAGGCTTCTTGAATGCCTTTCGCAATGGACATAACGGAGTCGGGATCTACTGCATAAAAATTATTACTTAGCAACTCAAAATTGTCTTGAGACTGAGATAAGACTAATGGCTTATTCAACAAGGCAGCTTCGAGACTAGAGCGCCCAGAAGGGTCGTAACACGGCTCTGCTACCGCTACAGCTCCTGCAAGCAGCGACACTAAAGCTTTGCTAGCGGGTTTGACAAAAGGTAGAAATACAATTCGACCTTGGCTTTCGGCTTTGCATTGTGCCAAATAGTTTGTATTGTTACTGCCCCCCACGATTACACCATTAACGTTGAGACTATTGAGCGCTCTAATAAGATTAAGTTGATTCTTAACAGGCTCTACACGACCGAGCGAAATGACATAGCTACTGAACTCAGTAATGGTTTTGGCTAGGGCAAGGTCGGGACTTCCTAATAATCTCTCTGATAAGCAGATAGGCAAAACGACCGTCTTATTGATTGGACAATCTACATATTGCAAAAAATTATCCCGTTCAGCTTTGGTTTTGAACAATAATTTGTGTGCCAGCTTGACAAACTCAGTAACTCGCAACAATTCTTCTGGGCTTGGTGGAAATCGCCACCAAATATTTGGCCACAACAACACCGGCTTGCATTGTTTGGCAAGAATTTGAAAAATATCCCAACCGTGCCCGTGCACAGAAAAGTGCATGTAGCCATCATAGAAATTAATTGGACGACATTGAGTTCCATATATATCAACTAAATGACCGCTCTCGAAAAGCGTTTCTGAAACTTGGACTATTTCTGACTCGCCACCGCCGCTGATGGCGAATGCCGTACTATATGTTGTCAGTAAAACTTTCATTATTGGCCTAATCTCCAAATGCCCCATATAACAAAATAATTGGGGATACCACATTAGCCCCTAAGGATTATCTGAACAACCCGCCGTTTCAGCGCGGGCTGTCATAAAAAACACGAAAAACAGGCGATTTTCGACTGCTGGCCATGAAATGCAGAGGTTCTCCTCTGCATTTCCCGCTTCACGGGCGCACCTCGCCCATCACAGGCAACAACCGTTTGCGCTCCAGACACAGATTCGTCAAGGCAAACAGCGTCACGATCTGCCCGGTGTTCTTGGCAAGACCGCGATAGCGAACCTTGGCATAGCCGAATTGCCGCTTGACGACCCGGAACGGGTGTTCCACCAGCGCCCGGATGGCCGACAACAAGCGGTTGAACGCCTTCTGCTCCTTGCTCAGCGTGCCACCGGCCGGCTTCTTGGTCGGCGTCAGCACCGTCAGATCGCCTTCCTTCTCGAAGGTGTCGATCGTCCGGTTTTTCTTGTGATACCCCCGATCTCCCAGAACCAGAGTTTCCTCGCCATGCAGGCAGGATTCCATCATCGTGATGTCGGCGACCTTGGCTGTCGTGCATTCAACGGTATGCACCAGGCCGCTTTCGGGATCGACGCCGATGTGCGCCTTCATGCCGAAATGCCATTGGTTGCCCTTCTTGATCTGCGTCATTTTCGGATCGCGCTTCTTGTCTTCATTCTTTGTCGAACTAGGCGCCGCAATCAGCGTGGCATCGACGACCGTACCGCGCTTCATCGACAGGCCTTTCTCCGACAATACGGCATTGACCTCGGCAAAGATCGGGACGGCCAGATCATGCTTCTCCAGCAGGTGCCGAAAGCGAAGAATGGTGCTTTCGTCCGGCATCACGTCTTCGAAGGCATCCAACCCAGCAAAGTGCCGCAACAGCGGAACGTCGTGCAGCGCCTCTTTCATCGCCGGATCCGAATAGCCAAACCATTGCTGCATGAAGTGAATCCGCAGCATCGTGCCCAACGGTATCGGCGGGCGACCGTTTCCCTTCTTCGGGTAGAACGGTTCGATCAGCGCTTCCAGGCGAGACCACGGCACAACCGTTTCCATCTCCGCCAGGAACACCGTTTTCCGGGTTTGCTTGCCCGCCTTGGGCAGGAATCCCGTCTCGGCAAGGCTCAGTTGCTTCATCGATTTCATCTTTTCAGTCGGCACCATGACAATGGCGCCATTTTCTCAAATCACACTGCATGACGGTCACTTATGCAGACTTTCCCTAGGCTCATTGGAGGTGCCTTAAATACGAATTTTCATGAAAGCCATAGGCTCATCGAAAATTCGATTTAGAATTTCCAGGAGCCTCCCCAAATTAATCATAGAGATGCAAAGATGTGGCTCAATCTTTCATTCAGGGCATTTCTCACTTTCGCTCTAGAGTAGTTGGACTGGATTAAATCACGACCACTACGAGCAAGTTGACGGCGCTTTGCATCATCTTCTAGCACTTCACGCATGCGTTCAGCAGCCTGTTCAATGTCCGGATCGCACCAATACTGGCCTTGCCCCAAAACGTAGTCATTATCCTTCAGGGGAATTAGGGGACCATCTACCAAGTAAGCCGTTCTGTCGAGGCAGAAATCCATGTTTCCTGAAAAATTAGTTGCAACCACCGCCTTTTCCAACAGCATTGCCTCAGCTATTACCCTTCCAAATCCTTCGGATCGGTGCAGAGAGACATAACAGTCAAGAGATGCCATAAGATTTATCAACTCTTGCCGATCTAAGCACTCATTCAGGATTGTTATCCGGGGGTCTGCGCTTGCGATACGGACAACTTCTTGCCACTGAGAATGGCCAATATCAATATTCATCGCCTTGACCACTAAGCCAACACTCTCTCCATATTGCTTTTGGGGGAATGCCAATCTGAACGCACGCACTGCCGCTGCGGGATTTTTTCTTGACAGCCACGAAGCTCCATCAAACAGAGTGAAAAAAGTAAAGACATTCTGATTTATGCCAAACCTGGCCCGCAGATTCTCATTTGGCGGTGGAATTTCCACCGCTATCGGCATTCGGTAGACTGGACAGTGTCCTAAGGCCACGAAACATTGCTCTACATAAGTGCTCAAGGCCCATATCTCGTCTACTCCGCTCAGTAACTCAGCATAACGGGCCGGCCAACGTGGAAGTTCCCAAGGCCAAGCACCAATTCTGTATTCACCTGATCTCCAGAATTTTGTTGGTGCTTCTAGGAACAAGCGCAGCATATCGGTCGGCGGCAAACAAAAAATGCTAACAGGGTAAACAGGATGACTAATCAAACGATCTTTCAGATCTGTAACCAGGCTAGACGGCCGCTCCATTGGGGCATTAATTGGTGCAGCAGCAATCCCTATTTCATCCAGACAATAGGTCATCTGGCGAGCATCCTCTCCCAAGCCCATAGCTCCGAGAGGATAACCAACCACATTTACTCCTTGATTAGGAGAAATTTTCCAGCAGCCTGAAGTACAAACCAGATGACTCTGAGCTAATAGCCAGCACTCAGAATGGTTTGAATTGCACCATTCCGCAAATCTACTGCGCCCTTCCTGGTTACCCAATTCAAACGCCTGAACAAGATCAGGGCGTACATCTGCCCATTGCAGCAAACAATCCGGAAAATCCTGATAAATCGTGCAATGGTCTAACCATCCAGCGACGCGCATTGCCTTCACCGCATCTGCCTGTCCAAATGCCATTGGAACAATGCAACGATGTTCCTCATCGAACCACCATTGATAAAAAGATGCCCTGCCCCGATTAGTCGAAAGGTCAAACACTTCTTGCAAGTCAGATATTGTCCCCCACATGCCAACTAGAAATCTAGGCAATGGAAGCAGCGTTTTACTGCCCACCAACTCTCGCATAGCGTCCAACATTGGCGCCGGATCAAGCTGAATGAATTTGTAGGCTTTAGATCCAGCTGAAAACCACCACTCGAGCAGTGCGAAAACCTCCGAATCCGTAGTCGTCGGCCCCAAATGCATAAGACCCTCTAAATCTGCAATTGTCAGCAGCGTTTCAGGTATCGGGAAACCAGCGAATTCACAAATTTTGACTGCACACTTCAGTTGAAAATCAAGCCCAGTTAGCAGTGGGTACCTTTCATTGCCAGAACTATGCCACCAGCGGACGAGGCCGATACGCCCCCGTTCTGTATCAATGTCAAACAAGCCCTGCAAGTCGGGGCGCATCCGGTAGATCACCTTTAAAAAGGCTGGCAGTGACTCATAAACTCTATCCAGCCCAGCCAGACGGCAAATTAGATCCAACGGAACATGACTTTTTCGCAACAAAAACCACTGGCTTAGGATTGAGTCAGGAATCAGTTCTGGGTTAAACGCAACTTCTCTGAGGAAGACAAAATCGTCATAGGAAGGAAACCATGACATGCCAGTGTAAATACGGCTGCCATAGGCTTCCCACCAGAGATATGCAGCAAAACGACCCTCAACAAGACCCACGTCGATTTCGTTAAGTTCTGGCCGAGTTTTCATGAGGTAGGACATTCCCTCGGGGCATTGAAAAATGTCCTTACCACTAGATACACCAAGGCTAGAAAGCCACTGCAATGTGTCCATTAAGAGCACCAACAAATCAAATTATTGAGTAAACCGATTCAATCTCGAGCAATTGTTTTTCCATCAATTTGCCTATGTTTTCGGGAGAAAGCAGGTGCGAAACACGGCTCTTTTCATTCATTGCTACTTCTGTAGCCCAAGTCCTGTCGCTAGCGACCTTCTGCATAAGCTGAGCAGCATGAATTACATCAGGCTCTGCCCAGCACTGGCCTTTTTTGTACGGCCCATAGGTTTCCGACAATTTAGTAAGTGCGTAGTTGACTGCGAAGGGATAGGCATCACCCACGAAATCAACATTTCCAGACCAGGCGGTTGTCAGCACAGGCTTACCAAGTACCATAGCTTCAGCAATTGCCAGACCAAAGCCTTCGGAGCGATGCAAGGAAACAAAACAGTCAACCGAGTTCATTAGCGAGTCCATCTCAATCCGATCTAGCGTATTCGTCATCAACCGGATATTTTTCCTGCCCCCGATCTTTGCCTGCATATACTGGATTTCGTCCGGATTGGCGCTGTTAATCTTCACCAGCAATAAGACCGAGTGATCGTCCGCTTCGAAGGCCTGTAGAAAAGCCTCGATGGCACCCTCTGGATTTTTGCGTTGCCGAACGCTGTTCACATCGTAAGCAGTCAGAAAGACACAGCATGAATCCGGTAGATTGAAGTATTTCCGGTTTAAATACGCGATAGGATTCTTGGTGACTGGATGTGGGAACACACTCACGGGCTTGTTGGTCCGATTCCGGATAGCTCCTGCAACAAACTCGGAGGGAACCCAAATCTCGTCCACTAAGTCAATCGAACCACACCACTCCAGAGGGAACTCAGGTAGCTCCCAAGCCCAAAATGCGATGTTATAGCTTCTTGAAATATCAACATTCGGCACCTTGCTCATCACCTGGCCAAGCCAATCAGCATTGATATGCCAAACATTGATCGGATATTCCGCCTTGTCTGTAACGAGGTGACTAAAACTTGAATCCCCCATCCGAGCCGGGTTGCCTTCTTCATAATTGATGATCTGACAGCAAACAGAGGTGGTTTCAAGAGCGCGCACCACTCCTCGAGCTCCCTCACCCACACCCATTTCAGCCTTGATATAACCAATCAGGTTGATCCCTCTGTTTTCATCCTTGTGAACGTGCATCGCCTTCCGCTTGCGGGGCGGCCTCAGCGCACAATCCGTCCGGTGCAAGGAGAGATTCTTGTTATAGAAGGGATCGCCTGCCAGATACCAGTCAGACCAGCGATCCCACATTCGCCGCTCGTCCTCCACATATTCGACATGTTTGCGGGAAACGCTTTCGTGATGAATGAGCTTGCAGTCTGGAGACCACAAGATGTGATGGCCTGCTTTCCGAATCTTAAGGCACACATCCACATCATTGCCAACCACCGGCAATGCCTCGTCGAAACCACCTAGCTCCTGCAAGACCTTGCGCTTTATCAGTAGACAGGCACCCGTTGTTGCCGTGACCTCACGCACAACTTTCTGGTAATCTAAGTGCAACCGCCCCTCTGGATTAAGGAACTGTAACCAGTGCCTAGCTCCGCCTCCATGATCCACAAGAAAGACCCCTGCATGCTGAATGTCCCCATGGGGATAGATAAGCATAGCGCCAGCCGCAGCGACATCATTCTGAGAAACCTGACTAACCAACTCGGTTAGCCACGATGAATCAAACGCTTCTATGTCGTCATTCAGAAAGAGCAATAGCTCGCCATCCGAAAGTGCTACTCCATCATTATTTAATTTTGACCAATTGAATGGTTCGAAACGCTCAATGACGCGAATCCCTTTGGATTCGATGTAGGAAATACCATCGCGGTTTTCTCCACGCCCATTATCAATAAATATCAACTCGAAGTTATCGTAATCAGTGCAATTGAGGAGACTATCTACACAGGGTTTAACATACTTCATCTTCCCGGTTGTCGGAACGATAATCGAGACTTTGGGGCGGACCACTAGATGCCTCACCACCCGGCGGTTACCATCGCCAAGGTCGATGACGTCAGCACTGACACCAAGTCGAATGAGATGTGCTTGGACGCACTCGATGAAGCCCAGTTGTCCATCGACTACCGCTCGGGTACCTTGGGGTTTGGAAAGCAGCACCTGCTGCAGTGAAGCAATTGATGCACCGACTTCATGCATCTTCAATAGCAACTCATAACGCCAGCAATCGACGCTGCTCAATGCTCCGCATTTCCCGATAGCCTTAAGCAGTGCAGTGACATGTGCACAGTAAGCCCCAGCCACATAATCCTTGGCCAAATAGAGGCGGTATGACCAAGCAGGCTTGAATAGAGGGTCAAGGTGTAACCCGTCATCCCGGTAATGATCATGGTCAAATACAAGCCCATCAGCCCCTTCCATCTGGTTACTGACAGCCAGTTGCTGACCAAACATCCGGTCAATCAACTCTCCTCCCCTAAGCAAAGTGACCCAACGACCAGCATCTAGTTGTCGGAGAGCAGCCACCACAGAGTCAGCCAGCATCGGAACAACTTTACCCTGCAGGAAAAGGAGTTCTCGGATAGCTTCGACTCCCCCATGACGTCCAAAGATCACGACATCCTGCCGGGAATAGCCTGCTGCCTCCAAGGCAGCCATGGTCCGAGCTAGGGAAGATTCATCAGTGAATTCGATGCAGAATTGCATGTCACAAGGCGAAAGGCCTGCTAGGTCACCGTATTCGGCCTCTTTCTCCGAGACGTAATACTTGTGGTAGTCGAGATCGCCAGGACCCACACGGAATTTTCTGACCTCGTAAGCCTCATTCCCTTGTTCATCCTTAAAACTAAACTCTAGTAAGTGCTCAGCGCTCTGTAGATTGTTAACACTTAATTCGACTTTGAAGCCTGAGTTTTGACTACCTACATACTGAGGGAATGCAGCCCCCACATCCTCGCGCCTAGTGTCGGCCAACCTTTCGGCCACAATCTCACCATCAATTGCTATTCGTACAGTAACAGGGCCTCGTTCAGAAATCGCCCATCCGCCCACAGCGAAAGCCTGCTTGAACTCCTCTAACCCAGTTCCAGGGGAGTCAATATGGTACTTGATCATGCTATTTGTCCTTCTAGATCGAATATTTCAACAGCGGCCAGCATGCGTAGGCTGCGTGCATTCCAAGTATTAAAACCGACCAATCCAGCCACTTTATTTCTCGAAGTCGCCCTATCCAACTGAGTTTGAATAGCCTCAACAAATGCTGCTGGTATAGCACCGCAGGCCAGTCCCTGCGCTTCCCCATACTCTCGAGCAAAATCAAGGGGAGTGCTCACCACAAGCAAACCTGCAGCTAAATATTCGTAATACTTCATCGGAAACATCCCTCTCGTATAATCATTGATCAGTGAGGGGAGCAAACCCACCTGCATTCCACGCAGGTAATCGGGTAATAAGGCGTAAGGCTTGTAGCCTAGGAAATGTACATTTGGCAGCGTTTTCAGCTCCGCCACAAGAGGGCTTTTCTGGCCTTCGCGTTCTTCACCGATCAGAACCCAACTCCAGCCAGGTCGAAGGCGTGCAGCATCGAGCAGTAGCTGAAAATCAATCTTGAAGTCCGACAAAACGCCGTGATAAATGAGGCGTGGTTCCGGGATCGCAGCAAGATCAGCCGGGATAGGGCCGAACTCAAGGGCACGACCAAAGTGTTCCGCATCCACTACGTTCGGCATGTAATGAGTATTGGAATTGTACTGACGACAATGTTCAGCAAGGGCTGGCGCAGTCGCAAACACCACTTGGGCGCGACGCAAAAGGGCTATTTCGGCCGGGCGGAAACTGGCTCCATCTACCCCAGGAACAGCGGCCAAATCATCAACGCAATGGTATAGAAGGGGACCGCAATCCATCCCGTCGATGACATCCAACATGAAAGGATGATATGCCCAGATCAGCGGCTTGCGGAAACCGTGCTGCCAGGTAGCCCGAGCAATGGCAGCCTTGAGCAGGAGGCGATTGAGGGCCCTTGCCCAAGGACGACGATGGCCGGCTGGAATCAACAGGGGAGACAGGACATATATTCTTGGAGCACGCTCCCGGGCGCCCAGGATTAGAGACTCCAACCCCTTGTACAGGCGGTTCCAAAGACGTCCCCAATCTTTGGCGCTACCTGCCTTAGGGCTGCGAAGACCCACGCTCTCCACATACAATACTTGAGTACCGAGGGCCGCAATTGATTGGGCGCAGTGCTGCTTGTTGGTCCAGTAGGGCTCGTCCCAGTCAGCGGTTGCAAACAAGATACAGCTCTGGGGAACCTTTACGGCTTCAGCCATGGAAATCCTCGCAGGGCTCATTCAAAAGGGCCGCGCGGATGCGTGCAGAGGCTCGACCATCTCCATAGGGGTTTACTTTGGCGCGCAAACCGTCTCTCCGTAGCTCATCGCCCAGCCAGGCATCCACGGCCTCCTCAATGATCTGCGTGTCCTGACCAGCCAACGTGGCAAAACCGGCATGAACACCCTCCATGCGCTCTGTGTGCTGGCGCATCACCACTACCGGCGTACCGAAGGTCGGAGCCTCTTCCTGGATACCCCCAGAATCACTGAGTACCAGCTGGGCATGGCGGATGAGGTAGAGGCTGGTGTGGTAGTCCACCGGATCGGTTAGGAACAGGTTGGGGCGCCCCCCTAGCAGACGATGTACTGGCTCTCGTACGGCCGGATTGAGGTGCACGGGGAAGATCCATTGCAGCTCGGAATAACGCTCACTGAGACGGGCCAGCATGGTGCAGAAAGCTTCCATCACGGTGCCGAAGTTCTCACGCCGGTGACAGGTGACCAGTACTGCTGGCCCGGCCTTAAGCCGAGCCCTGATTTCAGTTGGGACTGAGGATGGAATACCAGCGGGCCAAGCAGCCTGCGCCTGCTGGATTGCATCAACTACAGTATTGCCGGTTACACGTATCCGTGACTCCTCCACCCCTTCTGTACGCAGCGCCTGGGCCGCGAGGCGGGTAGGTGCAAAGTGGAGGCTGGCGATGCGCGCCAACAAAGTGCGATTGGCTTCTTCCGGGAAAGGGCTGTTCAAGTCTCCGGTACGCAACCCCGCCTCTACATGCCCAACCCGGATCTGACGCTGGAAAGCAGCTAGACCCGCACAGAAGGCCGTGGTCGTATCGCCTTGAACCAGCACCCAATCGGGTCGCTCCTGCTCGAGCACAGCATCAATGCCCTCCAGTAGCCGAGCCGCCAGAATGTTGAGGGAACGCCCCGGGCTCATGGTGTCGAGCATATGGTCTGGGTGCAGACCAAAGGCATCCAAGGCCTGTTGGAGCATTTCTCGGTGCTGACCGCTGGCGCAGACTTTCACCTCCACCCGCTGCTGCAGGGCTGCGATGACCGGGGCCAGCTTGATGACTTCGGGGCGGGTGCCCAACGCAACCAGAACTTTCATCCCAACCTCTTTCCGGTCAGTAGGGGTTCGCAGCGCCCTTTGTATTCCACACCAAAGACCAAACCACGCGAGGCCTCGCCTAGATGGCACAGATAACCCGTATCATCCGTGGCCATTTGAATGGCGGCACGCTCCCGCAAATAATCGAGCGCCTGAATCTCGTCCAGGAACAAGGGCTTATTGGCCCGGGCACGGATATGGCCAATCAAGCCGCGGTGCGCCTCAATCCGCTGGGCTTCGTCAATCCAGCCGTACTGGTAGCGGGGGGAGAATGGATGGTCCAGATAACCGAAGAGAGTTTGGGTTTCGTAGGCCCGGTCGTAAGCAGCCTTGAAGAAGAGAAGCGGGTCTCCCTCGATTAGCATGCAATCGCCGTGCAGCATGGTCTGCTGGCTGTGACCGATAAAGCCCCTAGGCATATTTGCCAGTTCGCCACCGCGAGCCATAAGAAACTCTGGGTCATTTCGGATGATGCCGCCAATACAACCGCAGTAGCCGGCATCGCACAGCCCGGCCAGCGCATAAGGAGGGGACTGATGAAAAGGCGATACGGCATAGCGAACCGATACGCCGGTGGCACTTCGGATCAACTCGAGCGAATCACTCCCTTCCTTTAGTGCCGCCTCATAACTACCGCCCCAGTTGGGTGCATGCGTTGCCGTATGTGAGAGCAATGCGCCACCATTGGCGCAGAACTCTCGCAAAAAGGCGCTGTGCGTGTCGTCCTTCAGATTTGAAGTGTGGATAGCCAGCGACAAGGGAACGCCCCATTCGCTATAGGCTTCCCACAACGCTCGCGCCGAGGTGATATCTTCGTCACAATCCAGCCGCGTAGTAATCGCTGAATCGTAGCCCCAGGGAATCTCGCTGACAACAGGACAGCAAGGCAAGTTTTCGCTACGCCAGTTACTAAGGAAACGTTCTACCAGTCGCCACTCAAAAGAATCGATTGGGCCAACCGGACGGTTGTACCAGAGTACCGAGGAATTACCGACATCGAACTGTGCGCTGTAAGTCAGTAAAGCCGCGCCGTTCACATGTAGGTCGGCCAGCACAGAAGCATCTGGCAAGTGAATAGGCTCGGCCAACGCCCAAGCGCTCCCATCGGCACGAATCGCGCCATAGCCCAAGTTGTTCCACTCGTCGGTGAAATCGTATCGTTCGAGCGGTCTAGTCCATCCTGCCGCGCCAAGGCCTGCAGCAGCGTCACGGTAGCGAATCTCTCCATCACTCTGGGCCCATCCGCCAGCAGGTGCCGACGGACTGCGCGACCAACTGGAAGCATCGGTTGGCCAGGATACAGATGTTGCGCCACATGCCTGATGCAGGGCCACGGGCAGTCTGCCAAACAGAATCAGCTTGCGCGGCTTGGCATACAACCAATCGATAAGCGCATTACCCAGACGATCGTCGGCATTGACACAGACAACGATCGACGCATTGTCGAGCGAAGCATACGATGCTCGAATTGTCAAACCATAGCTGACCGAGCGTCTCAACGCTGCCAGTACAAGCGCCGCAGTTGGGGCGTCAGGGGCATTCGCAATTAGATGAATCATGCCGTCACCACGTGACGAAACTTCGAACGAACCCCAACCTTCACCAGGTCGGCCAAAGTCACGAACTCGATCGTGAACGCATTGGGCCAATGATGCTCGATTCGGCGGTGTATCTCTGCCACATCGGCCGACGGTTCTTGAACAATGCGCAGGATCGGCCTCAACGAGCGAAGATCTATCTGGAATTCCTGTATTCCACCGACCCGATGATCGAGGATGTCCATGATGTGGTGGGTCAGGTGCGCCACACCATTGATGGGCACCACGTCATGAATTCGACCGATTACATCGGAGAGCACGAATCCGTTTGCGCCCTTGGTGACACGGGCTCGGTCACCGGTGGCATAGCGTATGAGCGGCATCAGTTGGTTACGAAAGCCGGTGAACACGAGCTCGTGGCCGTCGTCGATCATTCTGTGCTCTGGCCATCCTTCTGATTCGAAAACCTGTAGCCCCCCCTGTGGGCCATTGAGCTCGTAGGCCATGACGCCAAACTCGGCGAGTCCATAGCGATCCACCACCCTGCATCGCAAAACCTGCTCGATTTTTTCACGCATGTATGGCTGAAGCAGTTCTCCGCTAGATTCGAACACTTCGAATGCTTTACCACCGCCATACTTGCGTTCCACATGGCAGGCCAGCGCATAAATGGTGGAGGGGTGTTCGTGCAACAGGTAGGGCTGACGGCGCTTGATCGTGCGCCAGATCTCTTCGAGCCCCGCTTCGTCGACGCGGTCGAAGAAGACATTGCTCCGGTTCATGGCGAAGCATTTGAAGTCTTCTCGGCTAGGCCACTGCGCAACGGCGGCATCGGGGAACCGACAGGCGCAGTGCAGTTCTGTTTTGAATTTCTTCTTTCCGATTCGCTCACGGGCATACAAGGTAACCGCCGCAGAGTAGTCGGCCGCCGGCTGTTCGTAGTAAATGACCGTCGACACCCCAGTCGACCCGCCTGTCTTGCATGCGTGATATCGGACCTGAGTCAGGGGTTGCGAGAGCATGCGCTCGCCTTGCTCGCGGATGATGTCCTTCGTTAGGTATGGCAGGTCGTTCAGGTAAGCAGGATCGCGCCGCACCTTTTCAGGATCGAAGTTTAGGCTGGCAAACAGATCTCGGTAATACGGAACCTTCTGACCGGCATGGTGGAGTATGTCGGCTAGACGACCCTTGGCCACCGCCATTCGCTGTTCGAGCGGCAGACGATAGTGTTGGCGGATTAGCGCGAGCCTGGGCCGCACACTGCGCTTTTCGAGATGCTCGGCCAATGGATAGGCCATATAGGCACTGACGAGCCCCTTTACGATGCGTAGAGGCTGCCGGGCAAAGGCGTGCTCTGCGACCTCGAGCAGCGGATGATCTGCACGAATCATTTGCCACTCCTGGGGCCATCATCTAGGGTACCCCCTTTGATGGATACCCCTCCGACCGGCGGCTGTCGCGCATCTGTGACCAGCGGGAAGGAAAAATCGCGATGCAAAAAGACGCTGGATGTCGATGTAAAGGCATTCACTGGAGAAAATCCACTGAAACGTACCTCGATCAGACCAGCACCTCGAAGCAACTCCGCCGTGTTCGGGTACCACTCAGCGTTATCCAGAATAATCATTCCACCAGGAATCATTTTTTTAAGTGCGGCTTCGGCCGAGCGGTAGCGCTCAGCACCATCGACCACAATCACATCGAATTGACCATCAGCTTCAACAATCTTTTGAGCGTAAGAGATTCCATCCGACTGGTGATTGAGCACCACATTGTCTGGAACAATTTTGACAAGGCTATCAAACCATCGCCGATCGAGTTCGACGCTTTCTACGTGCTTGGCACGGCTGGCCCAGAAAAGTGTAGATGAACCCGCACCAAACTCAAATATACGCTTCTGACTAAAATCAAAGCCTTTAAGGTATTCAATCAATGGATAAGTCAGCCAAGGTTGATACTCGCCACGACCGTTCACTGGAAATCCATCGCGTCGATTTACATGACCATGCTCTCTATGCATGATCAAGAGAATACGAGCCGCTGATATCAATCGCCTGGGAAGAATTTTCCGTAAAATATTCTTCATTCGACAGCGACTTCCTCTCGCACAACCTTCTCGTCACTCATGATTTTGCCGTGTTCAAGATGGATTCTTCTGGTGCATACGCGCTCAATGAGCTTAGGATCGTGAGAGGCAATAACTAGAATTCCCGCTTTACTGACAAGCTTCTCCAGTCGCTCGGCAGCCTTTGCACTGAACTGGGCGTCACCAACGCTCAACCATTCATCCATAATCAAAATATCGGCCTCCACACTTGTGGATATGGCAAAGGCCAATCGCAACATCATGCCACTAGAATAAGTTCGAACAGGCAGATTAAGATACTCGTCCAATTCAGTGAAGTCAGCGATGTCATCGATCTTGTCGCGAATTACAGAGGGCTTAAGACCATCCATGATTCCGCGTAAATAGATATTCTCAAAACCAGTAGCGTCAGGATCAAGGCCCATTGAAACATCAAGTAAAGAGGCAATCTTTCCACGCACATCAAGCGAACCATGAACTGGTGCGTATACTCCTGAAAGTACGCGTAACAGCGTAGTTTTCCCTGAACCATTGTGCCCAGTTAGGCCGACGCGTTCGCCATGCTCAAAGGTGAAAGTGATCTGGTCAAGCGCCCGCACCACCGGATGCTTTCCTGCATCGCTGCCGATCTTGCCTCCAGTGGTCAAGTTGAGCACCTTCTTCTTCAATGAGCGATGGGAGTTCTCGTAGATAGGGAACTCGACTGTCACGCTCCGTGAATCAATGAATGCATTCATGACTTACACCCAATAGGGAACACGGTTGCGCGCGCGCTGCATAAGGTATTGAGCGAGAGCAAAACCGACTAACAGCAGGCCGATACTCCATAGCCAGGAGGCAAGTTCTAGGTGTGAATTGATCATTGGAGCACGCACTATTTCGATCATGTGATATAGCGGATTTAGTTCAGCCAACCACGCTTTATCTTTGAGTAAACTCACTTGCCACATGACGGGCGTAAAGAAAAAAGCCACTTGAATCAAGTTGCCAACTATCGGGTAAACATCACGATAGCGCGCGCAAAGAATGCCAAGCACAATGCCGATCCACGCTCCGTGCAATAGCAGCAAGAATAGACCGGGAATGACCAAAAATAATTCGATCCCAGGACGGTGGCCGAAAGCAAGCAAAAATAAAAATACAACGGGCAAGCTATGCATCAGCACGACGAAATTGCGCCACACTACACGCGCCACGTGAATCGTGAGCGGCATCCGTATCTGTTTGATAAGATAGGCGGAACCAATAAAGGTGTTTGCACCTTCATTGACAACGGTGCTGATGTATTGCCAAACCACCAGTCCTACGCCAAGGTAGGGAAGGTAGTGGTGGATTTCTTGTCCAAGCAGCGTTGAATAGAGAATACCCAAGACACCCACCATAATAAGGGTGCTCAGCGTAAACCAAAAAGGTCCGATGACCGATCTACGATAGCGCTGACGTATATCGTGCCAGCCAAGGGCAAGCCAGACATGTGTTGCTTTCAGCCCAACCGTGATGTCTGATTTCCCAGAATGGTTATGCCAAGATTCATTTTGATCCTCAACATTTGAGCGCAAAATATCAGACGCGGCCATAGTTATCCTGAAAGCGAACGATGTCATCCTCACCAAGATATTCACCGCTTTGCACTTCGATCATTACCAGATCAAGTACACCAGGATTTTCGAGTCGATGCTTGTGGCCTGCCGGGATGTATGTGGACTCATTAGTGCTCACCATGATTTCACGTTCGCCATTGACCACTTTGGCCATGCCGCTCACCACAATCCAGTGCTCGCTTCGGTGGTGGTGCATTTGTAAGCTAAGGCTGGCACCGGGCTTGACCTCAATGCGCTTGATCTTGAAATGACGCCCCTCTTCCAGCACGGTATAAGTGCCCCAGGGCCGGGCTACAGTGCGGTGCAATTTGTAGGCCTCGTTCCCTTTGGATTTCAGCTGGGCCACCACCGTTTTCACGTCTTGTGATTTGTCTGCATGGGCAACCAACAAGGCATCGGGCGTGTCAATGATCATGAGGTTGTCCACCCCAATGGTAGCGACCAACCGCTCTTCGCTCTGTACGAAGGTGTTGCGGCTATCGACAAAGATGACCTCTCCCAGCGCACGGTTTTGGTTGTCATCCGGGGGCACCAGATCTTTAACTGCGGCCCATGAACCGATGTCACTCCAGCCGAAATCAGATGGAACAACAGCCACTTTGCTGGACCGCTCCATGACGGCATAGTCAATCGATATATCCGGCACCTGAGCGAACATATGGGACGGGATATCGATCATTTGGCCAGCGCCATTGGGCTGGGTAGTAACGGCCTGCCAACAAGCCTCGATAGCGGAAGCCACGTCAGGAGCATGCTGGGTCATTTCTTCCAGTAGGCGGCCAGCCCGGAAGCAGAACATGCCGGAATTCCAGTAAAAATTGCCGCTTGCCAAGTAGGCTTGCGCCTTTTCGAGGGAGGGCTTCTCAACAAAACGCATGGCCTTTCGGCCTTGTTGCATGGTTTCACCAGCTTCGATATAGCCAAACCCCGTTTCTGGGCCACTAGGCACGATGCCAAAAGTAACCAAATGGCCATGTTGGGCCAAAGCTGCGGCATCGGCTACAGCAGCATTGAATGCGACCTGGTCTTGAATGAGATGGTCTGCCGCCAACACCAGCATCAATGCGTCTGGGCCATAGTTATTCGCTATGTATTGAGCGGCCAGTGCCACTGCGGGAGCAGTGTTACGGCCAACAGGTTCGAGAAAAAACACGCCCGGGTGGCGCTCCCCTAGCTGGGCTGCAGCCAGCTCATCTTTGCTCATGAAAAAGTAGTCACGGTTAGTGACAGTAATCAACTCACCTTTCTCGCTACCCAAAGCGTCTACCGCTGAGGCTGCGCGTTGATAGGTTTTGAGCAATAAGCTCTTGCCATCAGCGAGTTTCATGAAGGGCTTAGGATGACTTTCACGGGAAACAGGCCAGAGCCGAGTGCCCGCACCACCAGAAAGAATTACAGGAATTAACATGAGTTATCTATTGAACTATTCATCGAAACCAAAAAGATCTCGAGTAAAGACTTTATCTACTACGTCACTCAATTCAGAAGAAGCCCGATTGGCAACAATCAGATCTGCCTCATTCTTGAACTGAAATAAATTATTCTGCACCCGAGAGCCGAAAAACCAAGATTCATTAAGTACAGGCTCATACACAATGACTTCAACACCTTTAGCCTTGAGACGTTTCATGACCCCTTGAATACTGGAGGAGCGGAAGTTGTCAGAGCCGGCTTTCATGACCAATCGATAAATACCAACCACTTTCGGTTTTTGACGCAGAATCTCGTCCGCAATGAAGTCTTTGCGAGTGGTATTGGCCTCCACAATGGCGTTGATGAGGTTTTGAGGCACATCGCGGTAGTTGGCGAGAAGCTGCTTGGTGTCCTTCGGTAGGCAGTAGCCGCCATAGCCGAAGCTTGGGTTGTTGTAGTGGGCACCGATGCGGGGGTCGAGGCAGACGCCGTCGATGATCTGGCGCGTATCCAAGCCGTGGGTGGCGGCGTAGGTGTCGAGCTCATTGAAGTAAGCCACCCGCATGGCCAGGTAGGTGTTGGCGAAGAGTTTGATGGCCTCGGCTTCCGTGCTCTCGGTAAACAGTACAGGGATGTCCTGTTTGACCGCGCCTTCCTGCAGTAACTGGACGAAGGTTTCGGCGCGCACCGAGCGCTCGCCGACGATGATGCGCGAGGGGTGGAGGTTGTCGTACAGGGCGCGGCCTTCGCGCAGAAATTCGGGCGAGAAGATCAGGTTGTCGCAACCGAGCTCGGCCTTGAGCTTGGCGGTGTAGCCCACCGGCACTGTGGACTTGATGACCATCACCGCCTGCGGGTTGATGGCCAGCACGTCGCGCACCACGGCCTCGACGGACTTCGTGTTGAAGGTGTTGGTCTCGGGGTCGTAGTCGGTAGGCGTAGCGATGATGACGAACTCGGCGCCTTCATAGGCCTCGCGTTTATCCAGCGTGGCACGCAGATTCAGCTGCTTGTGCTGGAGGTAGTCCACGATCTCGGCATCCACGATGGGAGAGTGCTTGCGATTGAGCATCGCCACCTTCTCGGGGACGATGTCGAGCGCAACCACTTCGTGGTGCTGAGCCAGCAAAACGGCGTTGGACAAGCCAACGTAGCCGGTGCCTGCGATGGCGATTTTCATGAGGGGAGATGCTCCCGGAGAATGCACACGCGCAGCATGACCTCGATTTCCGTTCGAAAACCGGTCATTCGATTTAATTGGGAAATGGTGATCAATGCGCTTTTAGCACGCTACCGCCATGCCGTTTCACGATCAGCAAGCGCGGTTAGCGGGGCTTAACAGGGGAATTCCGAGCCTTGTAAGAGCAGCATAGTGCTGCAAAAGGCCTAACGGATGGTGACATTATGCCACACCGTCATGACTTTGAGAAATGTTTCGACCGAGCTTCAGCCAATCTTGCGAAGGTTGGCAGGTGCAACCCGCACCCGTACTTGCTTGGAGAGCAGTTCGATCAACACCATGACGCGGCGCTCCCCGTCGGCCATTTGGTAAATGCCTTCGATGCCGGCGAACGGTGCTTCTGTGAGACGTACACGCTCACCGGGCTTGAACAGGCGCGCAGGCTCAGCCTGAACAGATGCCTCTTGCGCACGCAGGGCCTCGACCAGCGAGTCGGCCACCTTGGCCGGCTCCACCCCAAAGCTGACCAGTCGGCTAACGCCTTTGGTCGAACGGATGGGCGCCCAACTCGGCGCCGAGTCGCCCTGGCCCAGGCGGATGAACAGGTAGCGCGGGAACAGGGGTTCATCAGCAACCGTCAGCACGCCTTGGCGGAGCTTTTCGGCTGGGAGGGTGGGTAAATAGCACTGAAACCCTTGGCGCCGGAGGTTATCCAGGGCGCACTTTTCCTGCCTGGGCTTGGTATGGACGAGATACCAGTGCATGACCACCTCCGAAGGTTATTTTTATTGTCAACATTTTACCCTTCGGTATTGCGGTGCGGCAATGAATCTGACCTACTGCGCCGGAGCCTCCCCCTCGGGCGACTCTTCGAATTCGCCATCGGCCTCCAGTTGCTGCTGTACCGCCTCTTCCATGCTCACGGTATTCACCACCAGTTCGAAATGCTCGAGGATTTCGGGTTCGTGCCGGGTGATGTAGCTTTTGACGGCATCGTTGCCGAGCAGCTTGGTCAGGTAGCCCTTGGCCACCACCAGATTGAGCAGGTCAGAGCCGTAGTTTTCTTCGGCGTCCTTGTACTGGGTCTGCACCTGGCTCATTTCTTTCTCCAGCTTGACGATCTGCTCGATGGGCGCCAGCTGCTTATCACGCTCGGGGGGTTTGAAGTCGGTGCGCTGTTCCGGCGGCGAGGCCTTGAGCAAGGCATCGGCATGGGCCACGGTGATGGTGTTGCTGGCCACCATCAGCTCCACCGCTTCCACCTGCCGGGCGGCCTTCATGTTGCGCAGTACCCGGGTCACGTCCGGTGTGAATTGCTTGTCCTGCAGACGAGCAATCGCTTCGGGGCAAATGCCTTCGAGCAGGTTGATGCGCCGGTTGATGGAACTCAGGTTCACACCAAAGGCCCGGGCCAGGCGTTCCTTGCTGACGCCACGATCGATGGCGCGGCGGATCATGTAATGCTCCTGGATGGTGGAGAGCCGGTTGATGCGGTGGTTGTAGGTGTAGGTCTCGTCGTCCTTGGCGATCAGGCAGGGGGCCTCGTGGACACCGAGATCCTTCAGTGCCAGCACCCGCAAATGGCCATCAAGCAGGATGAATTCCGGCTTGGCCGGATCGTGCTGGATGACCGACAAGGGTTCGATCAGCCCAATTTCGTGGATGGATGAGACGACCTGCTTGTACTTGCGGGTGCTCATCACCCCGTCTGGGATGCGCTTGCTGGGCATCAGGGTGTCAAGCGGGATCTGGTAGGTTTCCAGATCGAAGCCCAGCAAAGTGTTGAGCGGGGCCGTGGGCAGGTTTGGCCCCTCTTCAGTTTCGTCGGCCTGGTGGATGCCGGGGTACATCGGTGTGATGTTGGGTTGTGCATTCATGGCGGGATTCATGCTGGGGCTCCATTCAGGTTGTCGATGCGCTCAGCGAGGTACTTGGGCAACGTGTCCAGTCCCTCGGCGCGTAGCAGATTGACGAAATGCTCATCGGCGAAGAGTTTTTTGAGGCCCTGCACCACCAGCAGCAGGCGCTGGTGGGCGTGCTCGGCCTTGAGGACCATCTTGCGCTGGCGCTCGACTTCGCGCTGGTAGGTGCGCACCAGGCTGTAGCTGGAGGTGGGCGGTTTGATCCGCGCAGGATCGGGGGAGCCTGGGCCGTAGGCCTGGCGTTTTTCGACGAGGCGTTTGGTCTCGATGATCTGGCGCCGGTTGAGCTGGCCGTTCTCGTAAGCCTCCTGGAGCATTTCGCCCAGGCTCTCGTCATCGTCCTTGGCGCGGGCGATTTCCAAAGCCGTGGTCAGCGGGATGGCGCCGCGTTGCACGCCTTCGATCAGGCGCTCTTCGCCTTGATCGAGCAGGAAGACGATGTCCTTGACGTACTTGGGCGAGAGGCCGGTTTTGTGGATGATGGTGTCGGCGTCGTAGCCGCGTTTGCGCAGGATTTCGATGTCGGCCAGGATTTCCAGCGGCCGGTGGCCACGCCGGGCGATGTTCTCGGCCAGGCTCATGATGAAGGCGTCTTCGTCGCTGACATCGACTACCAACGCCGGGATGTGGGTTTCGCCCAGGACGCGGAAGGCGTTCAGACGCCCCTCGCCACAGACCAGCAGGTATTTGGGATGTCCATCATCGCCCGCGCGTTCGGTGACGGTGATGGGCTTCTTCAGGCCGATCGTTTTGATGTTCTCGACGATCTCCTCGAAGATTTTCATATTGCGTTCGCGGGAGTTGAGGATTTCAACCCGCGCGATGGGGATCAGGGTGACGGTTTCGGGGGTGCCGGTCAGCATGGGGGCCTCCGTTTGAGTGGGTGCGTTGGCGTGGTTGTCATGGGGCTTCCTTTCTTGGGATGGTTGGGTGGATGGGTCAGCGGCGTCGGATTCGTCAGATGCGCCGCTGCAGGCGCTCCCGCTCGGACATGCCGTAGAAGAAGGTCAGGTCGTCGAAACGAAAGCATTCGAAGTCGGCGCTGTTTTTGTTGCTGACGCGGATTTCCTGCTCGGGCAGGTCGAGCCGGGGCAGCAGGTAGTAGTCGAGCTCCTGGGTGTTGGCGGGATCGAGCCGGATGGCCACCGTGATGTCGGGGTGGCCGGTATCAAAGAGCCGCGCCGGATCGAATCGGATGCGCCAGCGCAGATGGCCCGTTGGGGTGGTTTGGCAGCGGGCCAGCACCAGGCTGATGACCAGCTCGTCGTTGAGGGTCAAGAGATCGGTCTTGGGATCACGCCGGATGTGGCCGCCCAGCTCGGCAATGGTGTGCTCGGTGCGGGCGATGATTTCTGGGTGGAGCTGGCGCAGGCGGCGGTTGATTTCCAGGTGCTCGGTGCCGCCCGGTGGGCGGTAGCCAATCAGCTCGTAGGCGCGGATGAGGCTGCCAAAGCGCGAGGTGTACAGACTGGCCGAGGGGCCGTTGGCCACCTGGTCGATGATGAAACCCGACAGGCGACCGCACTCGGCGTAGAGCGCCTTGAGGTGGTTGAGCAATTCCTCGTCCGTCAGCCGTTTGCTGCGCTCGGTCAGCACCTCCTGGGCGGCCAGAAAGGTGTCCAGCGGCACGATGCCTTCGAATGCGCCCTCCTTGCGGATCCACATCTCGGGCGGGTTATCGACGTGCTTTTTCTTGAGCTTGAAGGAGTGGCGGTTGTAGACGTTGTTGCCGATGTACTTCTCATTGGTCAGCACCTGACGCACCGTGCTGTAGGTCCAAGGGCAATCACGATCGGTGTAGATGGGGGTGTCGTTGAGGCGCTGGGCGATTTCAGACAGTGGCAAGTCGTCATCGACCAGCCAGCGGTAGATCTGGTTGACCGTGGCCACTTCCTGCGCCGGGCCCGGCACCAGGATCACCCGGTCGGTTTGCAGGCTTTTGTGCTCGCCGGGTTTCAAGGTGGCCTTGATGGCACCACTCTGATCAATCAGCACCCGGCGTAGGCCAAAGCCGGCCGGGCCGCCCTGGCGAAAGCCCAGTTCGATCAGGCGGCATTGGCCGGCGAAGACCTTGGCCGAGAGTTCGCGGCTGTATTCGCCGGCCATGGCGCGCTTGACACCCTTGACGATGGTGGAGACGGGCGAGCCATCGTTTTCAAACTGCTCGGCGACGTAGGCGACGCTGATGCCCTGGCGTTTGCAGATGTATTCGTAATAGGCCGATTCGTCCGCGTCCTGAAACCGGCCCCAGCGGCTGACGTCGTAGACCAGGATCAGGTTGAAATCGGTGTTGCCCGATTCGACATCGGCAATCAGCTTTTGCAAGGAGGCGCGGCCACCGATGGACAAGCCGCTTTTGCCGTCGTCGGCATAGGTGCGCACGATCTCGATGCCCCGCTTGTCGGCGTACTCACGGATCTTGTCGGCCTGGTTGAGAGTGGAGTACTGCTGGTGTTCGGTGGACATGCGCACGTACTGGGCGGCGCGAAAGGCTCTGGTCTCGGGGTGGGGGGCGGTCGGGGTGTCAGTCAATGCCATGATCGGTTCGTCTTATTTGTGTGGGGCCATGTTGGCTTCGAAGGCCAAGCCGTATCAAGCTCATGTGGCGCTTACCGTCGAGATAAAGTGGCGCAGGCCGCTGAAGTGCGGTCATCCATCACCCCACTTTGCGCAGACTGGCTGCGTCGAGGGTCATGGCCACGGGTTTGCTCAAGAGATCGAGCAGCACCATGGCGCGACCCTCGGCATCGTTCATCTGGTAGATCACCTCCAGCCCGGCAAAGGCGCCTTCGGTGATACGCACGCTGTCGCCATGGGCAAACAAGGTGGTCGGGGTGCCCTGCTGTGCGATTTCGCGTTCGCGCAGGGTAGCGATCAGGGCGTCATCGACCCGCGCGGGTCGGCTGCCGAAGCACACCAACTCGCTAACACCGACGGTGGAGCGGATCGGGCTCCAGCTCTGGCCTTGGCCTGATGTATCGAGCCGCACGAACAGGTAGCGCGCGAACATCGGTTCTTGTACGACGGTCGGTTTGCGGCGGACGAGTTTTTCTGCCGCGAACATCGGCAAGTAGGATTCGTAGCCCTGACGAGCCAGGTTGGTCAGTGCCACCGATTCCTGCCGGGGTTTGCTGCGTACCAGGAACCAGGCCGATGTGTTGGGCGAGGAACCGCTGATGGGTGTTGGTGGGGTCACAGCGGTCGCGACGGTTACTGCCGCCGTCGGCACCGGTACCAGCTTGGCTGAAATCGAAGGCGGTAGTGGCTTTGGTTTCGGCCCCGACGCTGGAGCGGGCAACCCATCGGTTGGTGGCGGCGAACGCAGCAACTGCGCCATGGCGCGGATCAGCGGCAGCGGCCTTGCCGTGGCCAGCACCTGCTCGACCAGGGCCAGCATCTCGCGGCGCTCGTACGCCGCAATGTCTTCGACCTGGTAGCCGACCTGCAGGCCGGTCTGGGTGATGGCCAGGCCTTCGTCGGCATCGCGCAGTTTGTAGAGCGCCTGTACGGGCAAGCCGAGACGCTCAGCGGCTTGTGGCGAGGTTAGCAGGCGCGGGGCCATGGGGCGTGGGGCAAGGTGAACATGCCTCCATGAAGGCGCTGTTCGCGAGCAAAGCCAAGGCCATCTGGCGGGTGTTGTGCAGATTTCTGGCGCACAAACGACAAAAGACCCCGCCTTCACCAGCCACCCAAGAGGGAAGCCAATAAAGACGGGGTCTATGGTTTGCTGTAGTTACGTTTGCTGCAGCCGCTGGCGTAGCCTACCTGGGCACGCCGCGCCACTTGTCGAAACTTCGCGCGCCGGTGTAGCCGAGGTAGCCTGCACCAAAGAGCCACCACAAGCTCTCGGGCACGGCGTTGAGCAGCTTGGACAGGTTTTCGGCGGCCTGGAACACCTCAGCGGGCCACCAGATGCCGATGATGCTGCCGATCACCGACAGCAGGATCACGCCGTAGATCACGTACAGGAAGGTCGGGCGCGCCCGGCTGGTCCACGGGTCGGCTGAATTGGCTTCCGCCAGTATGGCCGAGAGGCTCACCTGCATTTCCTGCAAGGCCTGCTGACCTTCAGCTTGAAACAAGGCGAGCTTGGCCTGCTCGCGCTGGGCCGGATCGGGAATCAGGCGGTCGATCAGTTTGGCGCCAGCTTCGAAGAGGCCGGGGGCGAGCGTTGTGAAGATCGGGCTCATTGCGGGCCTCCGAACAGTTTGATTTTGACGATGGTGCCGGCGAACAACGCCAGCACGAGACCCGTGACCAGCATCTTAACCAGCGTGAGACCGGCGGTTTTCTTGGCCTCGTTGAAGGCGTCGAGCAGATTCCTAAGCTCGCGGATGTCGTTTGCAGCATCCGGGCCATCCAGGCCGACATCGGACAAGGCGTGACGCGCCCCACGCTCGGCGGCGCGCTCCAGCAGCGTTTCAAATTCGTCATGGGGCATGACCACCATGCCATCCATCAGGTGGGGTTCGTTCATCTTCTTTCCTTTCAAATCTGGAGGGCGCTGCTATCGGCGCTATGCACTGCCGGATGCTCGGCCACGCAGGTGATCTCCACCTGCTCGCCACGCGGGCGCACCGCGATCACCCGGGCCAGCAGGCTCCATTGCTCGGCCACCCCAAAGGCGAAATGGGTGCGCTCGGCCGACAGGCCGGTTTCGATAGGGATGTCGGGCAGGTCTGCGAAGACCACCTGCTGTGCATCACTGCCCGGCATCACCGCATGCGGGCCGCTGACCCCGCCATCGCGTCGGCGCAGCGCCATGACATGTTCTTGCCCATCGACAAATGCGACCGGCTCGGACAGCGTGGCGGTGTGGGTGTCGGCATCCCAGGCAACGATCTCGCCGCCCGCGCCCCAACTGGGCATGTCATGGGCAATGGCGATCAGATCGCCATAGGTGGGAATCAGGCCTTCGAGCTCGGTGCGCAAGGTGATGATGCGACGGCGGTAGCGGTTGGCCGCCGCCAGATACAGGCCTTCGCGCACCGCATGGGATTCGGTGGTGCAACCAAAGAGCCGCAGCTTGGCCGGATTGGTGCTGCTGGAGCCCGGCAGGCTCACCGTCACTTCATCGGGCTTCCAGGTGCGACTGCTGAAGAACTCCACCGTCACCGCGTCCGCAGTCTCTTCGCCCGGCATCACGTACTGGATCTTGAGGCTGTTCTTGACGATGTTGCGCGGACTGAAGAGCGCCACGGGCAGTAACCGGGCTTCGTCCCGCACTAGGCGCACAATGCCGCCTTGCAGGAAAGGCACCGCCCGACCGCAGCGGGCGACCCGGGTCAGCGCCTCCCAGACCGTGACTTGCTGGTCAAACACACCATCGAACTGGTCACCCCGACCGGCCCAGACCTGATCGAGTTGGGCCAAGGCGGAGAGATCGATCCGGGCATCCGGCAGTTTGGCGCCGTAGCTGGCCCGTAGGATGTCGGCAAAAGCCCAGGCGATCGATCGGGTCGGGACAGGCATGGACCAACCAGAGTCCGCCGACCAGACCGGCAGCTTGCGCGTGACAATGCAGTTGATGAGCCGACTGGAGCGCTGCGACAGGTTGTCGGTGGCGCGCATGCGGATGGCGAGCAGTGTGACGTTGTCAGGGAAAGTAACGCCGCCGGCCAGATAGCCCCGGGCCTCGCCCCAGCGCACTTCGTGCCCGGCGCGTGAGTTGGTGTCTTTCCCATCGAGCCGCGTGGCACGCACTTCGTATCGCCCTGCAGCGACGGGATAAAGGTAGGTGCGCCGCTGCGGTGTAGTGGTGGCAGCGGTCAGGCTCTCATTGCCCAGCGTGACCCAGTCGTTCAGTGGATGGGGTATTCATGTGGGATTCCTCCAGCAGCGGTCCTGCCAGGCGCACATACGGCATTCGAAGTGGGTCGGGTCATTGAAGCTGCGTGGCAGCAACTCACCTGCCTCGGTGGCGGTGATGACCTTGACGGCCCGATCCGACATGCGCTGCGCCAACGCAGGATCAAAGGGCACGAGCTCTGTGTAGACCTCCATGGTGTCGGCGTTGAGCGCCGTGAAGATGGCCGGATGCTCGTGCAGTTCGAGATAGGCTTGATAGACGGCGACTTGCGCCGCGTAGACTGGCTTGGAAACGGCCAGCTTGTGTTTGTCGAGGTCTCGCCAGGATTTGTTGCCCAGGCACTTGCACTCCCACAGGGCGGGATAAGCAAAACCCTCGGGACCACCGACGATCACGCCATCGACGTGGCCCTTGAGGCGCCCATCGGCAGCCGAGAAGCCAAACTGGTTTCCGTCTGCCTTGCGGGTGCGCAGATCAAACCCGGCCTCGCGCAGCCAGCTGACCATGCAGTCCTCCATCACATGGCCACGCTCGAAGATGCGCAGCATGCGCCCCTCCAAGTGACGGCCACTGTCGATGGGGGCCTTGGCGAACTCGTATTGAAGCGCCCGCTCGCAGGCCACGCCCAGGCGCGAGGCACCGAGGTAGTCACGCGCAGGCTGTGCCTCCCGGCTGCGCTGCATGCCGGCGTCGATCAGTTCGGTGAGCTGGCCTGAGACGCTGGCCGAAGAGTTGAAGTCCATCATGGCTTCGCCCCCTTCGGTTCTTCCCAAGGCAAGTCGTCCTCCAGGTCGGCGAACGGATGGGCCAGCGGATCCGGGGCGGGTCGCATACCGCGCACCGGGGGGTACTTGCTGGCCTCGTGGTGCGCGGCCATGGCATCCGTGTAGCCAGTGACGATGGCGTCGATCACCCGCAGGGCTTCGGCCTCGGAGTAGTCACCCAGGGGTTTGGCAAAGCCGATCGCACCGGCAGCCTCGCCGAAGGCTTTGAGGCACTGGCGCATGGCGGCGCGTTCGATGTCAGAGGCGTCGATCATCTTGACCTCCTTGCCGAACTTCTGGCCATCCGCCCAGTGGCCGTACATGCGATGGAACGCGTCCTGGCAGCGGCGGGAACAAAACACCCAATCGATGGGGTAGCGCCGGGGGTTGCCGATGCCATGCCGGTTGTCGGTATGGCCGTACCCCCGGGCCTGTCGGGAACAGACCCAGCATTTCATTCACCCCCCTCACTGCGCCCAGGCCGGCTTCCCGGACACTGCCGGGCGCCCAGCCGCCGCGGGCGGGACTGTGGTTGGGACCGTGGATGGATGTGCGGTTGGGACTGCGGTCGGGGTCCCGACGGTGCGGTTGGGGATGAACTCTGCGCCAGCCATCAGGGCCGAGTACTCAGGCTCGCCCGGCTCGACGGCCATCTTGACCACGTTCTTCAATTCGCCACGACCGTCTTTTTCGATATCGATGCGGGCGATGAACTCCAGGCCATCGAGTTCATGAAAGCCCTGGATGCGGCGGGCGGCTGCGGCCTGCGGCGAGTTGTCGTCGGGGCGGACGTTGCGGGCCGAGTTCAGTGCAGCGCGCACGAAGGTGCGCCCCATGTTGCCCCAGGTCGGGCCCTTGGGACTTTGCAGGCCTATGTTGGACCAGAGCTTGCGTTTGGCAAATTCGCCCTCAAGCACCACGAACTCGCAGGCCAAGAAGATGCTGCCGGTCTCAAAGCTCTGGGTGGCATAGCCACCGACCCAGCCTTGGCTCGGATCGTCATAGCCACCGGGCTTGACGGTCATGCGAACCTTGGCCACGGTGCCTTTAGGGATGAGGTCAAAGGATTGCTGTTGTTCAGCGTCGTTGAAATCGTTCCAGGCGGACATGAATTACTCCTTGGGTGTTTGGGATGTGAAAACCGGATGGGATGGACGGGTGGCGGCGGCGCACTTGTCGATGAGCGCGCGCAGGTTGGGCGGCTCCTGCAGATCGAGCTGGCCGGAGCGGTCCTTGGCGGGGTAGCCGTAGGGGTTGAGCGTTTGGGTGATGAAGGCGCGGTAGCTGCTGCCATCCTCAGCCTTGATCTCGGCCAGCGTCACCACCTCGTCGACGATGCCAGGCAGTTCGGCGGCGGTCTTGGAGCCCTCGATCTGCGGCACGAACACCTTGCGGTTGAAATCGTCGAGCTTCTCGTCGAGGATGGCGACGAACACCACGTGCTTGCCCCGGGCGTGCTGCAGGTGGGTCAATGCGGTGAGCATTTCTTGACCCAGGAGGCCATAGGCCCCGCGGGTGTCAGGCTTGCCCGTACGCTCGGACAGCGCCTGCGGCTGGACCTTGGCCCAGATCAGTGCCAGGCGTGCCAGCACCGTGATGCTGTCGACGAAGTAGGTGTCGTACTTGGCCAGTTGGGCCGGGTCACCGTAGCGCTCGCACACATGGTCGAAATGAGCCTTGGAATACGGCGCGTCTGCCGGCAGTGCTGGGTTAGGGCCCGCCAGAAAGACAACCAGATCGCGGAACTCGGGCCAGGTGGCGGGACGCACGCAGTCGCCATGCCAGTCCTTGACCGCGAGATCGCCGGCCTCCAAATCGACGAACAGCGTGCGGTCCTCAGGCAGGGTCTTGAGCTGGGTGGTTTTGCCAATGCCGGACTTGCCCAGCAGCACCAGTTTGACCCCTTGCTTTTCTGCCAAGCGCTGGGATGCGGAGATGATTGGAAGTGCCATCACACGCCTCCCTCGTCACGGCTGAGCTCAAAGGTGGCCTTGCCTGCCTCGACCGTGCGGGCATCGGCAAACTGCTGCTGCAGCGCCGGTGGCCAGTTGGTGTAGCGGGACTCGGGCACCGCCAGCTTGACGTCGAGGTAGCTTTCGACGGCTTCGCCGGACGCGACGATGCGCTCGGCAATGGCCTTGAGCTTCTTCTGATCCCAGGACACCTTCTTGGGCAGCTCGAACTTCACGTGCAGTCCGTCAGCCTTGAGGTGGGCGGTACCGAAATCGCGTCCGGTATCGCGCAGGGCTTCACGCCCCTGGGCACCGAAACGCTGATCCAGGGCAGCATCCACCTTGGTGCGTGCGCACTTGAGCCAGGCGATGGCCTGATCCAGGTTGGTGTCGACCTCGTAGAGTTGCTGGGTCGGCAGGCTGGCCAGTTGGGCGGTCGACATCTCGGCGATGTCGGCTGGGAAGATGGACAAATCGTTCATGACCACCTCCCTCAGGCCATCACGCGTTCAGCGGTCGACTCGTGCAGCGCGCTGTACTCGAAGTCGAGAATGGCTTCCAGCGGATAGCTGACCCGCTTGGAGAGCTTGAGGTAACGAGGGCCACGACCCTCGCTGCGCCAGCGTTGCAGTGTCTTGGGGCTGACACCCCAGCGCTGTGCCAGCTCGTTTTCGTTCAGGACCCGGCGATCGCCAGGTGCCAGGGTGTTGATCGCCGGGTAGGACGACCGGGTTTGGGGGCTTGCCGTAGCGGCCATGAGACTCTCCTTTGAGGCTGTTGAGGAACAGGTGTCATTGGAGAATTCGGGTGGCGAACTTACGAGGGAGCGATTGGCGAACTCAGCGGAAACTTCCAGTTCGCCAATGGGGCCCAGAATGCAAAACGGCGAGCACTGGGCTCGCCGTTCATTCCTGCAAGATGACTCGGAGCGGTTTCAGCCCGGCAACGGCACATGCACGCCGTCGGGGGCGTTGATAAAAGCGAAAGGATTGAGAAATTGGCGTCGCCAGAACAGCGCCTGGTCCACTTCACTCAAGGCTGCCTCTTCACAGATGGTCGGCCATTTCTGCTCAATGGTCTTGACCTGATGGTTGACGATCTGAACGGCCTCTTGCTGGCTCAGCAGGAACACCGATGCGGCCGCAATGCAAACACCCACTTGACTGGTTCGCTCTGCGCCACGAATGAGCATGGCTTGCGAGGCTTGCTGACCGGATCGCGATTGCGGGCAAATGTCGTAGGCGGGCGTTAAGGCCAGTTGGTGTCCGTCCCAAAACGCCGCATGGTTGCGGGCGTGGTCATCGGTGTTGCCGCACAGGATGTTGAAGACGATTCGAGAGAACAATTCCCGCAAGGTCGCCTTCGGGTTGATGAAGCGGTACCGAATGATCTCGGCCAGTTTTTCGTAACTGGCGTAGGCTGCCATCATTTCATCGAGTTCGAACATCGTCAGCGCAGACACCATGGCACGTCGGTGCCAATGGCCGTCAGACCACACTCGGTCAAAGCGCTCGATCAACAGGACATCTTTGCCCAAGGCTCTGCGCAAGTGCACCGGCGCGACATCGAGCCCTACCTCGCGAGCCAAACGCATGGCCATGAATTCCGCCTTGACCACACTGTAGAGGTCATTGCTCGCAGAAAACTTGGCGATGAATTTGCGCTCGCCATCTTCCAGCAGCACCTTGGGCCTGGCGCCGCCCAATGAAGTGCCGTGCAGCAGCGCCTGATCCAGTTCGGGAGAAAGTGGCACACCCCGCTCAACTTTCTCGGCAGCCGTCAGCAGTTCCTCCAGCGAGGGTTGCTGTGTGTGCCTCGGCACGTAATAGGTCGCAGATTGCTGAAAATCGAGCGCACCAATCCGGTCAGAGCCAGAATCGAGCAAATAGGTCAACTCATCCAATTCAACCAGGGCGGCATCCCCACCCTTCATGCCCAATTTGCGATTGATCAGCACGCGCCGCCCCCATGCATCCGGCGAAGCATCACGAATGCAGCTGGGCATGTTCAAGCCCGGCAGCAGCGCAAGGGCCCCGGGGCGCAGCGGCAACTCTGGCGCATAGAGGGCGATCGCATCCGGGCGGGCCAGATAACTGCGACCGTAGTTGAAGACCAAAGCCCCACCTTGTTGGCTGAGCAAGCCGGCCACCACAGGCTCAGCAGCGCCGGGTAGCCAGATCCAGACGTAGGCTTCTGAATACGGGGCATCTTTCTCAGAAGTCATCTTTCACCCCCTTGGTACGCGTTCGCACGGCTTTGGGCATCAAGGCCATTTTTTCTCGGTGCAGTGCCAGATGGGTGGTCAACTGCCGTTGCTCCTGATCAAACAGCGGCACACCACACAGGGTGGCCACCTCGAACACCACACCAATTGAACACCCGGGGTCCCCGCGCTCGATGCGTTGCAGCAGGGCACGTGAAATGCCAGCCCGAGCCGCCAGATCCATCGTGGTCATGGCCTTGCCCAAGCGCGCTTCACGCACAAGTTGGCCCAGCAAGGCCAGCGCATCCAGGCTGTATTGAGAGAGGGGGCGGGAGACTGGCTTAACCATGAAAAAGACTCATTAACAGATCACGAAGACTAACCATGCAATGTTCATGACTCATTGTCTTACTGAATCAAGACAAAGTCAAGTGACTGACTCACCAACTGTTAGCGCAAAGTAGTAATGTCCGGTTTCTCCCAAATAGAAATGTCCGCTGGTAGTTAAACTCACGCTGTTAGAAACAGTGGCGGATATTTTGAAGATGGACAAACTCATGAGTCAAAAAGAAGTGAAGCGAGCCCAGATGCTGGATCTGTTGACAGAGGGCAAAATCGACCAACAGGAAGCCGCGCGGCGACTGGGTATCACTACCCGCCAGGTGCGCCGCCTGACCCGGCGTTATCAGGCAGCGGGGCTGTCCGGACTGATCAGCAGGAAGCGCGGCAAGGCATCGAATCGGCGGCTGGACGATGCCATCTGCACGATGGCCATTGATCTCATTGGCGCGCATTACAGGGACTTCGGGCCGACGCTGGCCTGCGAGAAGCTGGCCGAACTGCATGAGGTAAATCTGTCTGTCGAGACCACGCGCCAGCTAATGATCAAGGCGGGCCACTGGCACCCCAGGAAAGGCGGCTCCATATGCGCACACCCGATGCGCGAGCGTCGCGCCCGCTTCGGCGAGATGATCCAGATCGACGGCAGCCCCCACGACTGGTTTGAAGACCGCGGCGAATATTGCACTCTGCTGGTATTCATCGACGATGCTACCGGACGGCTGACGCAACTGCGCTTTGCACCGAGCGAAACCACGCTGGACTATATGCAGGTGTTGCACGATCATATTCTGGCGCACGGCGTACCTGCGGCGTTGTACTCTGACCGCCACAGCATCTTCCGCATCAACGCCAAGGAGTCCGATCCGGAGGCCGAAACACAATTCTCGCGTGCGGCGCGCGAGCTGGGAATCGCATGCATCCACGCGCACAGCCCGCAGGCCAAAGGACGCGTGGAACGCGCCAATCAGACCTTGCAGGACAGGCTGGTCAAGGAAATGCGACTGGCCGGCATCAACAACATGGACGAGGCCAATGCGTGGTTGCCGGGCTATATCGAGGACTTCAACAGGCGCTTTGCGGTCGCGCCCAAAGACCCGTCTGACGCGCACCTGGCCTATGCCGGAACACCCGCCAGCCTGATGCGCACCCTGTCGGTTCAAGTAACGAAAACGCTCTCAAAAAACCTGTCTTGCCAGCATGAAAACCAGTTGCTGCAGGTCGAAACGACGGGCACGGGTCTGGGACTACGGGGCGCGAAAGTGACGGTGCATCGGCACTTTGACGGCACGTGTGAACTGCTTTGGAGAAAACGCGAATTGACATACAGCGTGATGGACAAACCGGAACGACAGTCGGCGGTGGCCGATGGCAAATCGGTCAATGCACGAGTCGACAAGGCACTGACTCGGCGCAACACCGGACACAAGCCTGCAGCCAATCACCCCTGGAGAAAAATGCCCGTCGGCAAATCCGCCCACGACGGGCAGCGCGCAACACCGTAGCGCAAGGGAAACAGCAAAAGCGGACATTTCTACTTTGCAGGAAAGCGGACATTTCTATTTAGCGTTGACAGTGACTGACTCACCAACAAGTCAGAAGGCTCTTGCGGGTCTATTAATGAGCCATTTCAAGCCAAGCCGCGATGCTCAGGCTGAAAACCCAAACAGCCTGCGCTGCTCCTCCCAGTCCCGTGGCAACGGCTCATGCCGTCCACGCAGTGTCTGCAAATTGAGATGCCGAGGCTGTTTTCCGTCGAGGACGGCTTCGATGATGTCCGGCGCCAGCATGGTCATGCGCAGCACTTCGGCGACCCAGCCCTGCTCCAATTTCATTGATCGGGACAGATCTCGGATGGTGGCGAATTTGCCTTGATCGAGCAGCTTCTGCCAGTAGAACGCTTTGCCCAAAGCGCGGATCATGGAAATGTCCTCGCCACCAGAACCAAGGGCCGAATGCTCGCCGGGAGGCGGCGTCATCACCTTGTGGTTTCGCTTGCGCCTTATCGTCAGCGGCACCATCGTCACGCGCTGCTGCCCAGTGATGTAGTTGCGGGCGTCCTGGCCAATCTCGATGCGCACGTTGCTCTGCCGACTGTTCTCCGAGCGGGTGACAGGGGTATCGGTGTTTTTCATGCGTATACCTCCTCGGCTGCACCCTTGGTTTCTTTAACCAGCGGGTGGTTGTGAATGTCGTCACTGAAACCCAGCCAGCCGTCCTCGCGCCACAGAATATCCAGGCCACGCTCGTGCAGATGGACCTGCTCGATCAGCAACTGCGTGATCCGCTGTTGCTCCTTCGGGAACAGTTGGTCCCACACGGCGCCAATGCGCTGCATGGCCACCACCACTTGTGCTTCCTCGAGTTTGGCGCCCTTGGGATGTTTTTGACAGGAACGCCATGTCGCCAGCATCAACTCTGGCGCACACAACGCCTTGTGGATCTGCTCCAGTACCGCCGTCTCGATCTCGGCTGCAGGCAATGGCCCCATTTCGATGAGGCCAGGCGCGAGTGTTGCACCGGCATTACGGCGTTTGTGAAGATACGGCACGTAGTACCGATACAAGCGTCCGCTTTTCTTGCGCGTGAAACTGTGGATCATCAGCTGTCCATCGGGTGCGTAGAGCAACCCCGTGAGCAGAGCAGAGTGCTGAGTGATCGACTTGCGTGGGCCCTGTTTGCGGCGCTCAATAAACGCATGGACAAGGTCCCATGTGTCTTGATCAATGATGGCTTCGTGCAGGCCAGGGTAGCTTTTGTCTTTGTGCTGGACCTCGCCAAGGTAGATCCGGTTGCGCAGCAATTTGAAAAGGTACTGCTGATCGATGGGACGGCCTTCGCGGAATTGACCATTCTGTGTTTGCCATGCCTTGGTGGTCCGCCCCTCGATTTCCAATTCACGCACGATCTCTGCGGCCGAGCCATGCTCACCATAGCGTCGGAAGATGGACCGCACTAAATCTGCTTCCGGCTCGTTCACCACAAGTTTGCGGTCGACGACGTCGTACCCGAGTGGCGGCGTACCACCCATCCACATGCCTTTGGCCTTGCTGGCGGCAATTTTGTCGCGAATACGCTCGCCGGTGACTTCCCGTTCGAATTGGGCAAACGACAACATCACGTTGAGCATCAGGCGCCCCATTGATGTCGCAGTATTGAATTGCTGGGTGACGGAGACAAAGGAGACGTCATGTCGATCAAAGACTTCGACCAGCTTGGCGAAATCCGTCAGGTTGCGTGTCAGACGATCGATTTTGTAGACGACCACGATATCGATCTTGCCGGCGTCGATATCAGCCATCAGCCGCCTGAGACCTGGTCGCTCGATGTTGCCACCGGAGAAACCGCCATCGTCATAGCCGTCCTGCAAAGCGATCCAGCCTTCGTGACGTTGACTGGCGACGTAGGCAAGCCCTGCATCCCGCTGCGCCTCCAGGCTGTTGTACTCCATGTCCAGACCCTCATCGGTGGACTTGCGGGTGTAAACCGCGCAGCGTTTGCGAGGGGCGAGTGCAGCAGGCGCTGGTGTGTTGCGCTGGTTTTTCATGCTGCTTCCCTCTTCTTGGTCTTGAGGCCAAAAAACATCGGCCCAGACCATGGAGAGCCGGTGATGACCTTGGCGACTGCGGTGAGACTCGTGAAGCGTTGGTCCCGATATTCAAAGTCGCGCATGCCTCGAACCGTCACCTTGTGCTCGACGTCGTCATAGACGCGGGTGAGGACCGTGCCTGGAAGCAGGCGGTCAGCATCGCGGCGTAATCGGGGCGGCAGGATGCCGGTCTCGCCAATTTCTTCGAGCTTGCGGCACACAGAAGCTTTCAGGCCACCGAACGCGCGTTCCTGAATTTTGTATGCCAGTCGGGATTCGAGCCAAGTCCGGTGATGGTGATTCGGGCGCTCGTCAAAATGCTCATCCCATAGAGCCCAGAGGTTGTCCATGGGCAGGTGGGACAGTTGTGCGACCCGGGCGGCAACGGCGGCGGTGTGGGGCTGTGGTGCGTGTGGTGTCATGCGTGAATTCCTTCTTCTTGATAGAGGTTTGCATTCACGCGCTGGTGGGCAGAAAAGCCAAGGTCAACCCCGTCTTTTACGTCCGGTGTGGACGAGTAGTCACACGCTGATTTCTCGGCACGCAGGCGCAGGATCGCCATGGCGAGCAAGTCAGCGATTTCTTGTTGGGGAGGGCGCGGCCGGTCGGCATTCGCGCAGAAGGAAGGTTTGTCGATTTGCATGGCAGGCTTTCATGTGGAAAACGCTGCTTATGCTATGGACAGGGGGTGCTCCGCGTAACGTGTTTTAGCGGAGATCAGAGCGATTGAGCGCCAGATGCCAATCAAGCCCTGCCGCTGCCATGCGAGCCGAATTGGTCAAAGCTGTCGACGGTTTCCTCGTCCTGCCACGACCGATCCCATGATCTTGGCGCCGCGCTCTCAAGCAGCAGTAGCGACAGGATCCGATCACGCGCACCGTACGTGTGCTTGAACTCGGTCAGCGTGATGTCGGCGGATTCGTCTGGACACCATACGTCGGCCGGCATGTCGATGCCGTTCCATTCTTGCGCAATATCTGGGTCAGCGGCCAGCGTTTCCGGCAACGGTTCTTGCGGGTCATCCGTGCGCCGGATACGTGCCCGCGTCTTGATGGCGCTGCTGCTACGCCACTCGTACTTGGCGAATCCGTTGTCCCAATAGACCAGGATCGCGCGCTGCGGCGTGAACTTGATGAACCGGATGCACAGGGACTCGAACGACACCTGGAAGCGTTTGGCAAGAGCGCTGAGGATGTGCAGATCAATGCGCCGGTCGGAAATCGCGTCGCGCAGCAGGTCGCCAGGAATCAACAGGTTGCTGGCAAAGTCATCTGCCTCGCGCTCGATGTTGCGCAGGAGGTCTGCACCGGAGAAGACGCTTTCTTTGTCACAGCTAAAGCTGGGGCGCTGGCCACGGTGCAAGACGAAGTGGCCCAGCTCATGGGCGATGGTGAACCGCTGGCGCTCGGCGGGTGACTTGCCGTTGAAGAAGATGCCCCACTCGGTGTCATCCTGTGGGTTGCGCACCAGCATGCCTTCGCAGCTGGCCAGGCCATGCGCCATCGGCGCCTTGATTTCGCGAACGCCCTGACCGTAGGGGGTGTCCGGCAGCATCTGGCGGACGAGGTCCAGATCAATGGCGTCAGGTGCAGACCCTTGGTGCCATGCGCGCATCCATTTGTGGATGTTGTTGGCCGCGATGGAGCCGGTGAGGGCCTGCCCTGTGCTCATAGCTCAGTCTCCGCTTTTGCCCTTGTCGGGGAACGCGATCTGGAGCAGTTGCCGGTAACGGTCTTTCTCCTCATCGGTCATGCCGGCGTACTCGCGGAAAAACTGGACATCTTCGGGGCTGGCTTCAGGCACTGCCTGCAAGGGCTCACCCATGACGTCTTCCATCGTCACGCCCAGCACCTTGGCCAACCCGCGCACCCGCTCGGCGGATGGACGCTGGCCTTCCTTCATTTCCAGTTCCCAGATGTAAGCCTTGGTGCAGCCGACGGCGTCGGCTACCTGCTGGAGGGTCAGCCCCTTCGCCTCACGCAAGCGCCGCAGGCGTGCTCCGAATGCCGAAGCCATGGCGATGCTCCTGTGTGTTCAATGTTTGGACTTTTTTAGTATAGCAGCGAGACACCAATGTCCGCCAGATGTGCTGAACAGATTGACAAGCGGAAATACGCGGGACACAATCGCCCTGTATCACGTTACTTTACTTGTACGCGATATCCGTTTAGTAACTTAGTCGCCGGCTAGCGCACCAAGACTTCGGTCCGCAGACCTCCGACACCTCCTCGGAAAGGACCGCCAACATGAAAAAAACCTGGATCGACCTGCTGTGTGAGTTGCCCGTGGACGCCACCTTGCGTGAGTTCCTGACGGGCCATGGGCTGCAGATGCCTGACGACTTTGCTTGGACTGACAAGCCCGAGACCACGCAAACCCTGATCGCGGCATTGCTCGGCTGCCCGGACATGGCCGTGCGCGACACGGTGGCCGCCAAACTGCGTGCCAGTGTCGCTCTTGGCGATTCGGCCGGATCGCAGGCCATGTTCCAGGTGGCCACCGGTGACGGAGCTGCCTTGACAGCACTGGCCACATGCAAGAGCGACATCCATCGCTCGTTCTGGCTGTACGTCAAGCACCCGGAACTGTTTGACCGTGCCGGTGATGTGGATCACTTCGAGCGCCAATCGGCCAACGCCCAGCAGCATGACTTGGGCGTCAAAACCATCCCCGACACATCGGATGCCGCCCTGGCCGCACTGCGCGCCGATGTTTCGGCCTTCTACCAGCGCGAGTTGCAGTGCGGTGACCGCAGCAAGGCCTACGTCATGGAGCGCAGCCCCGGCGTTTTCCTGCTGAGCGTCCACGTCAAGGACCTGTCGACGGTCCAATTGGAATTCCAGGGGGATGACCTCAAGCGCCGCGTCGGCAACCCCAACATCCACTCGGTGCTGGAGTACTCGACACGCACCGGCGTCACCCGCTCGCTGGTCAAGGGCGGGGCCAAATACCACCAGATGCTGCTCAAGGCGTTCGCCGAACATCTGCTGCACACAACTCTCGATGCGCAACGTTTGAAGGCACCGACGCTCGATTTGTCGGCGCTGCGGCTGGGATTTAATGTGCCGCAGGCGCAGACCGACGGCTTCAACGTGCTGCAGGTGAAATCGATCAGCCTGCTCAGCCCTGACAACCAGTTGAAGCTTGACTGCACGGCCATGGCGGCAAGCGAGCACCGCTGCGTCACCGACCTGCTGACTGAAAAGCTGCCGGGCCCGTTGTCGGAGAACTGGTTGGTCACCGCTGTGCAGATCAACCTGTACTACCCACCCGAGCCGGGCAAGTCGAAGGCGAAATTGGTGACCATCGAGATCACCCGCAAAGGGCGGCTGAATCTGCACAAGTTCGACGCGCCATTGCAGGCGCAGTTGGAGGGCTACCTGGTGGCTCTTGGCATTCTGACCAAGGGGCAGACGCTCAATGCGCAGGAGGTGACGATAGGGGATGGTCAGGATCTGCAACCCGCCTACCAGGACTGATCGATGTCGACCCACGTAGCGTGGTCGCTGGCCTGTCGACTGTTTCGGGGCGGCACGCCCATATTCCGAGGTGCGTTGTCACCAGCCGAGGTGACGGCCTGCGCCAGCCTGGGTGCAGCGATCAAGCCAACAGTCATCAGCCGCAACTTCGTGCTGTGCCCGTATTGCCAGCTGCAAAGCGGTCAGATCGTTGGTGACGGTAAAGGTGGACAGGTCTGCCAGTGCCCTGAATGCGGTCCCATCACGCTGACACCTGACGATCGGGCGGCGGTGATGTTGGACGAGGGGTGGCTGCGGTCAAAGCTGAGGATGGCCCTGGAAATCGAAAGCCGGGATGGCATCACCGACATTGCCGATGGTGTCTGGCGGTTGGGCGACGCACGGCGCTCGCCGGTGCTGCTGGCCAGGAGCCTGTACCGGCTGTGGTCCGACCCGTCCATCTTCGAGCGCGTCCGTATTGCCGGCGCCGAAATCCGGGTCATCGCGCCCAAGGCACCAGAGGTCCGTGGCAATCCGTTTGCGCTCGGCATTCAGTGGTTGCCGCTGGAGGAACGGTTCACGCTGTACGGCGGCGGGATTGCATTGATCGGATCAGATCCGTACCAGTCACCCATGATGGTGGCCGAGCCATGGGCCACGTACCTGGGCCCCTTCTCGGCAGACTTCAGGTGGGTATCGCTGGATGACTGGCCCCACGGTCCGATCCGCTGCACCGAAGGCCAGGCTGCCGTCTTCAAGGCGCTCTGGTCATTCAAGGGCGTCAAGGTCGACGCCGAGCGAGTGATGCTCAAAGCGGGCCAGGACAGCCAAAAGCCCAACGACCTCTTCAAGATCAAGAAAGAGAACAAGGGCAAGCCTGAGTACGAGGGACCGTTGCATGCGTACCGCACGCTGGTGAAGTCAACCCAGCGCCCCGGGGAGTACTGGATGCCGTGTGCCAGCGGCGCGAGCTGAGACAGAAATTTGGGATGCCAGACAGGCATTCCGCACGTACAACGAAAGGATCGAAATGGAAGACAAGAACCCCATCACGGCAAGCATCGATTGGTTGGTCGCGCAGGGCTTTGACCGCAAGCAGGCCACCAACATCTGCAAAGCCATCAAGGCGGACAGCCCGGAAAAACTCTGGGAGGACGCGCCAGCCTGGATCGAATGGTGTGGCAAGGTCAAGCGTGATCATGACTGCATCGTCATGCTGGCGGCCATGGGACTGACCACGGTGCGGATCGGCACAGGAGGCGTAGAGAACGATTTACGCATGGCGCTCGTCGAGGGCATTGAGTTGTCGCCAGAGATATCTGCGAAGGGCAACTGAAGCAGGCGAGCCAGCCTTATGTACCGCCCATCCAAGCCTTCTGGCGAATCCGAAAAATCGACACACGCATAAGCCCTTGTCGCACATAGCAATATGCGTGCGGTGTGGCGTAAAAGTTGGCGTCTCTTTACCAGAGAACAGAGGGCAGAAAAGGAGCGAACTGGCCGTCTCCGTGGTCCGCTCTGCCTGCCCCCGGCGCACGCAGAATGCGCCTGAACACCACGTGTTCTGCGGGACCCACCAACGAAAACGCCCAACCGAGAGAGGTTGGGCGCTGAATGGTGGTGGCCAAGGGCGGAATCGAACCACCGACACAAGGATTTTCAGTCCTCTGCTCTACCGACTGAGCTACTTGGCCAATCAAGCCAATGATTATACAATAATCTTGTGATTTTATGTAGTCTTATCTCATTGCCTGGTGTGCTATTTGTTTAATCCCCATCAATCACCAGCTTTACCACTACAAATGCTCCAGTAGCTAGTGGTTATTTCTTCGGGGTTTTCATCTCATAGCTGGAGCACACGGAGTATATTGTGTTCGTGTTGAAAATATTATACTTCTGAGCTCCCCCGCTTGAACTGCTTTTCAAGTGATTAGTTCAAGTGAGATAGCTTTCCACTTGTAAGCGTTGTTTAAACAGACAGTACTTGTTGTTTTATACTACTACTGTTGTATGAGGTAATGAAGAAATCCGTATTAACCGTGATAATGAAGTATTGCCATCCAGCCCATTATGTATAGTATCCGCCGCGTAGGCGTTATCACTTGAATCTGTGGATACTCAATGACATTGGTAGTGGTAGTGGTAGTGGTATTTATACTGCCAACCTCTAGTTGTTGTTTACCAAATCATACTCAACAGATGCCGACTTATATTTGATACATTGCCGCATCTCAACCTTAATTTAGTGATTGAATAGCTACAACACTAAAGAGTATTGAAATTGAGCTAACTATCCCATTAACACGTAGAAAAATAATCCCATTTGAATAAAATTAATTACGACACTAGCAGTATGTAACACATGGAATGTGGTTTGTTTTTGCTCATCTCTAGCCTTATTCACCATTGGAGTAATGACCCAGAGCGTGAAGAAAAATAGAGCAGCAACAATTAGAAGTAGGGATCTTACCACCAGGGTCGGCGTTAAAAATGCCGCCACTAGACTGACCAAACCTAAAAAAAAGTAGTATTTAGGAAAGAACTTTCTGACATAGACACCCGCCCACTCCTGAGGAAGATGTTTAAAAATGCCTGGCGCCACAGCTACCGAAAAAAATATCATAATACCTAAATTAGCCGAAACAAGATAATTCGTAATCATTTTTACCTCAACCCAGCATTTTCTGCTGTAACCAGTTCAATGGCGCTCCAATCTAAGGAGGCTCTATTTTTTTCTAAGGAAATCATAAATTTCGATAATAAAATATCCACTATCGGCATGGGAACTCTCGCCCTGTCCGATGCCAAATGCATTAAATTCACATCCTTGAGACCTAACTCTAACTTAAAGCCAGCGGGCTCATAGTTTCTTTGTGCAATAATTTTTCCATAATTTTGGTAAATAGGAACATTAAACAAAGTAGTTGTAATGAAATCGACAAATTGCTGCCTTGAAATATGGTTTTTTTCAAGTAAAGCCATGGATTCAGACAGTGCTTCCACCATAGAGAGAATCATAAAATTACCGGCAATTTTAATTAAATTTGCAGCAGATACCTGTTCACCAAAATCAAAAACCCCCTGTCCCATGGCTTCTAACACATTGTTTATTCCTTCTTTGGCAATGGGATCCCCTGACACCACCATCCATAATTTTTTGGCTAATGCCGCCTCGGGCCGACCAAACACTGGCGCAGAGACCAGAAAATGTTGATTCTTGTTATGCGCCTTTAAGAGTTCTTCTATCAGCTCAGGTGAAACGGTACTCATTGAAATATGTATGGCATCTTTTTTGGCGTTTTCAATGATTCCCTCACTACCATAACACACTGATTTCAACGCTTCGTCGTTTGACAGCATGGTGATAATGACATCCACATCTTTAATAGCCTCCTTGAGGACAGTAAAACCCTGAGCACCGAGGCTCTCCATCTCGTTGACTTTACTGGTGGTTCTATTAAATACATGGAGTTGATATCCTGCACTCTGCAGATTTTTTGCCATGGGCATACCCATACTGCCCAAACCGATGAATGCCACTTTTTTCATATTTCTTCCTTAAAGAGAGATTGACCTACTCCCCCACATTAGGTTCACAGAGTTATTGATGTTGCAGTCGAACAGAGCGATAATCTTGGCGCCGATGCCTGGTGGTAAGAATTATCTGCCACAGTTGTCCGTATCGTGATCTAAAATATCCCGCACAGGAGAGTAAATAATAATTCCACATTCTATAAAAACGGTCGTCATAGCGTGATTTGATTTCAGGCCAATGGTCGTTGAACTGTTGGTGCCATGCCATGAGCGTTCTATCATAATCATGACCAAAGTTGTGCCAATCCTCAACCAAGAATTTACCCTCAATATTTTTTACGATATCAAGTGCAGAAGGGATTTTCCCATTGGGAAAAATATAACGATTTATCCAGGGGTCAGTGCCCCGACTTGAGTCTGCGTTGCCTATAGTATGCAAAAGAAAAAGCCCAGAGTCTTTCAGTGAGCGTTTTATAATTGTAAAAAAATCTTGATAGTTTTTTAGTCCCACATGTTCAAACATCCCCACAGAGACTATTTTATCGAATTGACCATTTAATTCCCTGTAATCCATGAGCTCTATGGTAACGGGTAAACCCTGACATCTCTCTTCTGCTATTTTTTTCTGTTCCTTGGATACGGTAATTCCTAGCACCTTTACCCCATAGTGTTTGGCTGCATAGTAAGCCAGTCCACCCCAACCACAGCCCACTTCTAATAAAGTGTCATGGGGTTTTAATTCTAGTTTTTGGCATATCATCTCAAGCTTGTCTCTTTGAGCCTGCTCTAGAGTGGTAGCATATTGCCAATAACCGCAAGAATACATCATCAATGGGTCAAGCATTCTCTCAAAGAGATCATTACCAATATCATAGTGTTGTTCTGCCACTTGAAAAGCTCTACCGATACTTTGTAAATTCACAAGCCGGGACTTTATGGTGTGCCAAGCAATAGGTATTCTTGCAAACCCCTTCACTTGTTCATCTAAGTTGGCGTCAAGAAGTTTACAAATCAAGTTATCAATAGATCGACATTCCCAGTCATGATTCATGTAGGACTCACCTAAACCTAGAGACCACTTCATGAGGATGTCACGATACGCTTTAGAGTGAATGATTTGGATATCCCAAGGCTGCTGACCATTAATAGTCACTCCAGCTTGATGGAACAATCTGTTTAATAATTCAGGTGCTGCACCCGTAGAGGGCGTTTTGTTTTGAGTGGTAACATAATTCATGCTATACCTTCACTAAAGGATTCACATATTATTGATATTCACTTTTTTCATGCCAGGATCCCCCGAGGATCTTTTATTATATGATACTTAATTCATTGATATCACTACCTAAAACTGTCTGGCTTGTTGGTTTGATTAGTTTTTTAAATGATAGTGCCAGTGAAATGATTTATCCTATTCTACCTTTTTATATCATATCAGTTCTGGGTGCTGGCCCAAAAATACTAGGACTGATTGAGGGGATTGCTGAAGCCACATCAAGTTTATTTAAACTGCTGTCAGGAATCCTGATAGATAAAACTCAAACATCAAAAATTTTCATTCTGATTGGTTATGCACTCCCTAGTGTTGGGAGACCCATCCTATATTTAGCAAGTGGTTGGAAGTTAGCTCTATGGGTGCGTTTTTTTGATCGCTTGGGAAAAGGTCTTCGTACTACCCCTAGAGATACGCTTCTCGCTCTGTCCGTCCCAGAGAACAAGAGAGGATTCACCTTTGGTTTTCATCGCTCTTTAGATAATTTAGGCGCTTTTATTGGTCCTCTATTGACGACACTAATCTTAAGTATGGGGTTTTCCATTAAAAGTGTTTTTTTGTTTGCAGTGATTCCAAGCCTCATGGCTCTAGTATTGATTTTTTTTATCAAAGCACCCAACAGAGCACCACCCGTAACACCTAAAAAGTTTAATTGGTTTTTTTTCTCCTTACCCGTTAAATTCAGACGCTATTTGTATGCTTACGCTCTTCTCTCCCTAGGCAACTCATCGGACTTATTCATTTTATTACGCGCTAAAGAGATAGGGGTACCTGAACAATATATTCCATTGTTATGGGCTGTTTTATCCCTGTCAATTAGTCTGTTAGGGACTCCCTTATCCAGTTTATCCGATAGAGTTGGGCGGCGCGTGCTGCTCATTTCCTCATGGTTGATTTACGGTTTATTTAACCTCTTGCTTGCCACCTTCGCCACTTCACTCATATTTTTCTTCTTATCGCTGAGCCTCTATGGGATGTACAAAGGCATGTCAGAGGGGATCGAAAAGGCTTTAGTAGCAGATATGGTTGATGTAGAGCATACAGGAATAGCTTTTGGCTGGTTTAACTTAACTGGTGGACTATTATTACTGCCCGCCTCAATGATATTTGGATGGCTTTATCAACACTATAACTATTCAAGCGCTTTTCTGTTTTCAGCCACTTGCTGTGTCCTAGCGAGTTCTTATGCTTGGTTTAATTTTCATAAAACAAATTTAAGTTAAACTAAGTTAAACTAGTCTGTTTCTAAACACCCCCTATCCCATAATGACTAACACCTCATCCAAACAGACTGAACACTCTATTTTTCATGTTCTTGTGGCCAGCCTCATGGGTACCACCATTGAGTTCTTTGATTTTTATATTTACGCCACGGCTGCTGTGTTAGTGTTTCCTAAATTGTTTTTCCCCTCTGGAAACCCGACCACCTCCATATTGCAATCACTGGCGACTTTTGCTCTGGCCTTTTTTGCGAGACCCATTGGGGCGATTATTTTTGGTCATTTTGGAGACAAAATTGGTAGAAAAGCAACCTTGGTTGCAGCGTTAATGACCATGGGACCCTCCACGGTTGCTATTGGATTACTGCCTACCTACGACAGTATTGGCGTGTTTGCTCCACTACTCTTAGCGTTATTTAGACTAGGGCAAGGATTAGGACTCGGTGGAGAGTGGGGAGGAGCGATTCTTCTCGCCACCGAATTCGCTCCAAAAGGAAAGCATTCATGGTATGGGATGTTCCCCCAATTAGGAGCACCCCTTGGTTTTCTGATGTCCAGTGGGGTATTTATTGCCTTAAATCTGTTCCTTTCCGAGAAAGACTTTATTAGCTTTGGTTGGCGTATCCCTTTTCTTGCAAGCGCGATATTAGTGTGGATAGGTTTATATGTTCGTTTGAAATTAGCTGAAACTCCAGCCTTTATGGAAGTTATTGAGAATAATGAACAGGTGTCAGTGCCCATGGGGTCCATCATAAAGCATCATGTTAAAGCGCTCATACTAGGGACATTGGTGTCAGTCACCACTTTTTTACTCTTTTACCTCATGACCGTGTTTACCCTAAGCTGGGGCACTAGCCATTTCCACTATCCAAAGGGAGAGTTTTTGTCATGGCAAATGCTTGGGGTCTTATTCTTTGGGCTTGGGATTCCTATTTCCGCCAAACTGGCTGATAGAATAGGTGTTAAAACCATGTTAATTATTGCCACCATACTTATTTTAGTATTTGGTTTATTCTTTAGCACTCTTTTTGTGGCAAATGACCCCTTCACCACAATTGTCTTTCTGATAATTGGTTTGTTTCTAATGGGTTTAACCTACGGCCCACTGGGCTCTGCCCTTGCCAGTTATTTTCCTGCGTCAGTGCGTTATACGGGAGCCTCTCTGTCCTTTACACTGGCCGGTATTCTGGGGGCTTCCGTCGCGCCTTATTTAGCAACATGGCTTGCAGTGAATTACGGATTAATGTTTGTCGGATATTATTTAGTTATTGCCACGGTGGTAACACTCATTGCCTTAGTGTTTACTACCCAAGTTTCCCACTCTACTCAATAGGTGACCTATGAAACCCATCAATCCCTTTGTTTTAACTGTCATGACGCTAGTGATTGGTCTCTGTTCGCTAACGAGTTATGGCGCTGAACAGACTGATTCCGTTAAAGTCCAATGGTTTGGTCAGTCAGCGATTAAAATTACCACCCCTGATGGAGAAAACATTCTCATTGACCCTTACTTGACCGCCAATCCCAAGACGCCAGAACCCTATAAAAACCTGAAGAACTTAGGAAAAATTGATTTAATTTTAGTCACTCATGGACACTTCGATCATCTTGGAGACACGGCGGATCTCTTAACATTGTGCCATTGCAAACTCGTGGCGCCCTCTGGTCTGGAAGATAATCTGGTGAATACGGGAGACGTGGATAGGAGTCAACTTATCCATATGAACAAAAGTGGGAGTATCAACCCCTTTCCTGATGTCACCATCACCATGGTCCACGCAGAGCATAGCTCAGAGTATGACTGGTATGATTCAAAGAAGGGGACTCATCAAGTGCTCTACGGTGGAGAACCCGTAGGATTCATTATTAATATTCGTCAACGCTTTACGATTTACCATATGGGGGATACTGGATTATTTGGCGACATGTCTTTCATTGGTAACTATTACCACCCTGATCTTATTCTTATTCCTATTGGTGGCAATTTCACCATGGGCCCACAGGAGGCGGCGTTTGCCACCAGTCATTGGTTGAACCCCAAGTATGCTCTTCCTATTCATTATGGAACTTATCCTATTCTCAAGGGAACTCCGATGGAATATGAAAAGTCTCTCACTCAACACACTACGGAAGTGATTCATTTACAACCAGGTGAAACGAGAACTTTTAACTTTTAATATCAAAGGGAACACTATGATCCATGAACTCAGAATTTACCATTGCGCACCAGGTAGACTACCTGCCTTGAATCAACGCTTTGAACAAACGACCCTAAAGTTTTGGGAGAAATACGGCATTAAGCCCATCGGTTTTTGGACCACCTTAATTGGTCCTAGTAACCAAACACTGACCTATTTATTAGAGTGGGAAAGTCTTGCGGAAAGAGAGCAAAAGTGGAACGCTTTCTCCAGCGATCCCGAGTGGCTGGCTAAAAGAGCCGCCACCGAGGCAGCAGGAACCATTGTTGAGAGAATCGACAATCAAATCTTAGTTCCCACTGCCTATTCGGCTATCCGTTAATTAGAAGCGATCTGTAATAATCATGTCTTGACGGGGAAGATACCCAGGTTTGGGCCATGCTGGTTTTACTGCTTTACCAATCACTAGCATGGCGCCAACGGCATGCCCCTCAGGGAGATTGATCAACTGTGCTACCCGATCAAAGTCAAAGCCCACCATAGGACATGAATCGTAATCCATCGCTTTAGCAGCCAGCATTAAGGTTTGTAACATGATGCCCACTGAACGCATGGCTTCATCTCGTTGCAGTTGTTCTTTACCTGAATAAAAAGGATCAATCCACGGCACTAAAATGTCCTGTACAGCTTTGGGGGCATTCACCCAATAGCGAGCAGGATCCTTTTTCCAAGCATCAATATCTGCTGTAATCACAAACAAGAGTGAAGCCTCGGTGACTTGTGCCTGGTTATTAGCAGCCTCTCTGAGTTGTTGCCGTAACGCTGTATCCTTGACATGAACTATGCGCCAATGCTGTAAGTTGAATGAAGAGGGAGCTTGGGCTGCCAAATCCACTAATTGCTCAAACTCAGCAGGACTTAATTGATGATGGGGATCAAAATGCTTAATTGCTCTTCTTTGTCTAATGGCTTCAAAGGTATCCATGCTGTCTCCTATAGATAATATACTGTCCAACAGTTAATTAGCGTCCGTACTTTTTCTAACAAAATGATTATATAAGAAGTAATAGGCAATGAATATGCTGATACCTATTGCCGTTGAAATTAATAACTGACTATCTGGATGGGGTGCCACAAAGGGTAATAATCCTATGGCCATAGCAGGCGGCAGATACATGTTGACCATGCGACAGATGACTATGCCAGTCACCATGGTTAATAGGATTGCTGGTGAATGATTGCCTAGAATATGCAAACTCACCAAACCCACTGCCACCATGGCTAGAGTGAGAAACAGTAATTGAATGAGTTGTTTAGCCCAGGGGCAATGGGCGGGTTTTGTTAATATTTCATAGCTCACTACGACTAGTGGAGGAAAAAGAATAAACTTTAATCCAGAAAAATAGACCATCACTTGCATGAGCAACACGAACACAATGAAAGACAGGAGTCCGACGTGATCAATCTTTAATAACTCCTCGACACTTTGATGGGGCAGATCCATTAATTGGGGCTTATAAAAAGGCCGCAACACTATCAGAATGAGGACTAGCAAGCTAATCGTGACACACACCGCTATAGGATAGGCGAAGCTGTCTTCACCCAAAATGACGGGTAAGTAGCCCGCCGCGAGTGCTGGCACAATGGGAGAGCGCAATAAAACAATGACCAATAAGGCGAGGGCAATGGAGAGACTTACCGACAAGGGACTGTAACCCCAATACCTTTCAATGATCACACCGATTAAGGCTGCCAAGGTCGGCGTTAGCACCAATAAAACAGGTTGTTTTGCCCAGCTGCCCTGAGGTTTACTCAACACCCCATAGGCAATAGCGCCTAGCTCCGGAAACACAATAACTGAAATACCTGTAATCAATGCCGCTTGTGAGGCGCCAAATAAGAAAAGTAGCGTGGTAAACTCGCCCAGATAAAATAAATCGGTCATCTTTAATGAGTGATTAGAATAATAAGGGGATTAATCGCTTCACCTTCTTTTGATAATCCGCGTAATGGGGATATAAAAAACATAATAAAGACTCTTCAAAACGGGATTTAACGTTAAGCAACGCAAACAATGCGATGGCTAATAACGCTAGCCCCGTATCCACCGCCATAAAAGACAACCCCACAGCAGACATCACCAAACCTAAGTAAATAGGATGCCTCACCACTGAGAAAGGTCCGTTAGTGATTAATTGATGATTGTTTATTGGGATAGGAAGTGGCGTTAGTAGCTTCCCCATAAACATTGCACTATACAAGGAGAACAATCCTCCCACACAAAACAGAAGCCAACCTAAAATAGTCACGGGATTCCAGTCAAACAACCGATCAAAGCAGGCTATCGCTCGCAACACAATAAGAGCTAGTAATAGCCCTTGTAGTGCCACAAAAATCAATCCTTTTTTACGGTCAGACACTGTGGGTATTACTCTTTTTTGGGAGCCAGCTGTTTAAAGACCTCTTCATCAATGGGACTTTCGCCATCGGGTAAACCGCTTTCCATGCGCTCTTTTCTGAGCTCACCCCGTAACAACAACAACCCCTTTAACGTTAGTAACTCTTTTGATAGGCTGTCCTTTGACTGATATAAAGTATCATCTGACAGCAGACGATCAGTTTGCGCTGGGTTGGTTAAATCAATTTTTAAAATATAGGCTAAACGAACAATTTCACGATTCAAAGCATGCAAATCATGATCAAATTCGTTGGGGGAAATAGGATTGTCATCATAATCCATAAGGGTCTAATTAAATTATAAAAAAGCTATTATACTCCTGATATTGAGTCACAAGCTGGCAAGCCTTTAGTTTATGTCAAAAAACAAGATCCTTTACTTGATGATTATCATTGTTGTCATTTACTTACTGGCAAGAGCAATGGCTAAACTGCCTCTTGATAATGCTGTGCTAGGGTTCTTAAGAGCCCCCATTGGAACGGTGATTTATTGAAGCCTAATCATTCATGCCCATACTAACGCCAACGATGTCTTCACTTTAGCTTCTAGTGGCGTCACCGCCACTTGAAATAGAGCGTACACCCTTCACACTGTGATGAATAGCCGGTGACTTACACCTGGAATAATCTCATTTTTTGGTTAACACATCAGTGAAACCGATAGTGAATGCTCCCTGTACCGTGCTAGGAACCTGAATATTGCAGTTAAAGCTGTGAGTTGGGATGGGCTGATTGTTACAGTTAACTACTCTGCTCAGAGTCACATCTGTCAGGCATCGTTAGGCCACACTAAGCTGCCAAACCATTAGGGTTAGCCATCCAAATCCCGCTCCTACAGAGTCACCTGGTTTTTACCTCACTTTAAGTTAAGTGAGATAAGGAATTAGCACGGGATCATAGAGCGAAGGGTCAGCAATCATGGAATAGAAACCACCGTTTATTTCAACTGGTTAAATAAATAATCCAATTCTTTTTTAACGGATAAAGTCATATTTTTTTCCAGTAACCTGTAGCTTTGTAATATATTCAACCCTAAGTCTGATAAAAATGCACCTCCTCCATGGCTTCCTCCGTGACTCGTGATGATAATTGGGGAAATAAATGACTCATTCATCACGTTAACCAACTCCCAAGCTCTTCTATAGGACATGTTCATTTTTTGGGCGGCTTTTGATATAGAGCCACATTCAATGATCGCTTCAAGGAGGTCTGCTTTACCTGGACCCATGGCAGTATTTGGGCCATAACTTATTCTGATTTTTAATCTTTTTTCCATATGGATACTCCATGAAATCTAATCTCATCAAGTTAAGATTAGTGGCGCACTAAGTATTATTCAATGATCATATAAAATCGGTAAACTAAACACTGTCTCGCCTCAAATGAGTGAGTGTATTATAGAGAGAGTAATTGTGGGTAATTGTTTCCTAATTCAAATCGTCCTATCAACACTTGATTTATTCACTCTATTGTCTTCTACTAAGGCCAAATAATGCCACTTCCTTAAACTTGCACTGCGATATTAATTTGAATAAGACTCACCCGACAATTTGTGAATATTTGTAAATTTACTCAATGATTCATTATTTATTGTAATAATTTATTATTGCCATTTATTCAATGAAATTCGTCTCCTATGAACAGAAGATTTTTTTTGCTCTCAGCTGTAAGCGTAGCTTTCTCCTTTGCTTTACCTCTCTTTTCTAAAAACAAATCCCAATTGGTTCTCAATGGCTGGATCTTAAAAAATAAGGATATTGCGTGATCGCTGATTTAAATTCAGATCCTTTACTGAACTTTAATCAAAGTCAGTTTGATGTTTGTATTGTAGGATCTGGCGCTGCTGGTATAACCATTGCCTTGCAATTAGAAAAACAGGGCTTAAAAGTCGCCTTGTGTGAGGGAGGGGGATTAGATTTTTCAATCGATTCTCAAGACTCTTATTTCGGCTCTACCACAGGAGACCCCTATCTGTCCCTAGAAGGGTCCCGTCTGAGATATTTTGGAGGGAGTACTAATCATTGGGCAGGATGGTGCAGACCCTTTTCGGCAATTGATTTTAATCGAGGTTATTTGGGAGAGGAGTTTGTGTGGCCTATTTCTAACAATGATATTGAACCATACTTGGCAAAGGCCTGCGATATCCTAGAAATACCAAATCAATTTGAAGACGCTAATCAGAGAGATAAATATATTAAAACAGTCGTAACAGAGTTCTCTCCACCAGTACGTTTTGCAAAAAAATATAAAAAAGATATTGCCGCTTACTCTAATATGGTTCTTTTTTTAAACAGTAATCTGATTGATATTTCAGGAAATGATAGAACGATCACCGCAGCTCAGTTTATTAGCTTTTCTGGTAATCAGTTAACTATTAACGCTAACAAATTCATTTTTGCCATGGGGGGCATTGAAAACTCAAGATTTTTACTGTGGTTTAACCAAAAGTATCAAGGTAAATATTTCACTTCCACCCTACCCATTGGACAGTATTGGATGGAGCATCCTCATTTCACCCTAGGACAAGCCATTGTAGATTATCAAATCGGTAAAGATAGGTTTTATTTACTCACAGATGAAACTCAAATACACAAGAAGATTCTAGGTTGCGGATTTCGTTTAGATCTACAGCCAGAGGGGGCCACTGAGGAAATGATTAAAGAAGTGAGTTGTCTTGCCCCAAAATTAGGCAAAAAACTGGTCTCTCTTGCTCAACACAATTTGATTTGTGGAGTCAGGTTCAGAGCCGCATGGGAACAATCCCCTAGCACATCTAACACCATCACACTAACCCATGCCACAGATCGCTTAGGTATTCCCAGAATCAACTTAAACTGGCAAAAAAGCACTTTTGACAGACTTACTCTAACGGAATCTATTAAAGTATTTAACAATTGGATGTTAAACAATGATTGGGGTCGCATTCAATTACAAGAATGGGTAACCAATAACCTCGCTTATCCCACTAATGACGAATTAGCTGGTAACCACCATATGGGAGGAACGCGTATGGCCTCTAGTCCACGCTATGGGGTGGTTGATAAAAACTGCAAAGTATTTGGCTCAAATAACTTATATATCATTGGCTCGTCTATATTTACCACGTCCGGGGCCAACAATCCAACTCTACCCATCACTCAATTTTCACTTCGTCTTGCAGATCATCTGATGTAGAGCTATGCTTTCTTATTTTTTAAAGAAACTTATTCTCTAAAAATAATATACAGTACTGTCGCAAAAAAAAGGACAACAATCGTTAGGAATGTCACACTAAGACTCACCCACCCAGGACTACTGTTGGTCCAACTCAATAGCAAAATTATTGAGCCCAAACCCGTCGCCCAAGCGGCTAATAATTTGGGAATGGTTGGCAGTTTCTTCCAAAACAAAGTTAATAAAATAACTATACCAAAAATTATAAAAGGACTGATCTTTAGCATGTTATTTACTCCTGTTAATCTAAAAAGAGTTACATTAAGTTACTGTTACTTTATTGTAGTGGATACCACAAAAGGAAAGAGTAAGCATTTATTTCTCTAATAAAATAGGATCCAACAGAACACTTTCGTTATATCACCGACTTATTTGATGGCTTGATTGTTCTCATCGACTAAAGACCTATTGATCATATAGAACAGAGGTCAATAGATATGTTAAAGTTAAAAACTTGGCGAATTAGCTCAGCCGATTAGAGCGACGGAATCATAATTTCTAGGCTTCAGGGCTTTCAATCCCTTTGCCCAATAAAATCTATTACTTAGAAAACCAAGGTTTTCACCGTAGCACATACCGTGTGACACACCACCCGCAAAGTACCGAAGAATAAGGCTTTACTGGAGAAAAGCGTTCTAGCATATGGCTTAGAGCGGAGGGCTGTGGAAAAAAATGTCGTTCAAAACGACGCATAAACTTAGATTGTCTATTGTTAATATAAGCTCATGAGTAATTCCATTACTTATTACAGCGAACAGGTCCAAGAGGACATCATGAGCCTCCCAGAAACACTTCAAGCTCGCTATATTGGTTTAACTCAGAGGATGCTTGAGCATGACCCTAATTTAGGTTTGCCACACACAGATGCGTTTGGAGGTGGTTTATTTGAATTAAGACTAAAGGATGCTGAAGGAATTGCTAGGGTATTTTTCTGCACGATGGTGGAGCAAGAGATCGTCATGCTTCATAGTTTTATTAAGAAGACCCAGAAGACACCTGATAAAGAATTAAAGATTGCGAAATCACGCATGAAGGAGTTAAAGACATGACAACACAAAAGAAAACAAAAATACTTACTCATAAACAAATGGTAAGCAAGATGATGAAGAATCCTGCTGTGAAGGCTACAGCGGAAGAACTAGATCGCACTGAGTTCGCGATTCTTGATGAAATCCTGGCAGCTAGAAAAGAGGCAGGGTTAACTCAAGCACAGGTAGCAAAGCGTATGGGTACACAAACTCCAGCTATTGCTAGGTTGGAAAATTCTTTAGCTACAGGCAAGCATTCACCAAGTCTAAACACGATCAAGCGTTATGCGGCTGCTTTAGGCAAGAAGGTGGAGCTTCATTTGGTTTGATATACCGCTAGAAAGGGGTAGTTAATAACATTTCCAAATTAGCGAATGTTTGGTTTAGAAATAAGGGAATTAAGATATGGCTAGATGTACGGCACCAAGAAATGGGCATCGCACAGCAAGTGGGGCGGCGGCATGTCCTGCGTGTAGTAGTCGCCGCAATTATGGTAGCTATCGGTCGATTGGTATTCCCCCAAAAAAACGGACACTTTCATTAAGGATGTTAATATGAAAGGAGGAAGTGATGGAGGGAATGATGAGGTTAAGGAAGAAGTACAGTGCTGAGTTTAAGGCTGAAGCAGTTAAATTAGCCCAACAGCCAGGAAAGGTACTCATAACGGTTGAGTCAGACTTAGGTATTCACGACAGTTTAATTAGACGCTGGGTCAAGGAAGCTGAAGGTGGGGTATTGAATAAAACCTCTACTCCACAACCGTCGGATCTGGCTAAAGAAGTGATAAGGCTGAAACGTGAGAATGATAGCCTTCGTATGGAGCGAGATATCATAAAAAAGGCGCTCGGCTACTTCGCGAAATTCTGGAATATCGGAGGGTGTCCTGGATTTTGTGTAAACGGAATTCATTAATGTTGCGGCATCCGGTCGTCAAACTGGATAGTAAACCGGTTTAGCGCCGCCTTCCAATCCCGAATGGGCATCGTCCATTTTTTGCTGATGTTTTGGATCGCCAGGTAGAACAGTTTCAGCAGCGCCTCATCAGTCGGAAACGAGCCACGATTCTTGGTGATTTTCCTCAGGCTCATGTTCAGCGATTCAATCGCATTAGTGGTGTAAATCACCCGGCGAATCTCCGGCGGATAGTCAAAGAACGGCGTGATGCGTATCCAGTTGCGCCGCCAGCTTTGGCCAATCGCCGGATAGTCTTTGTCCCACTTTTCCTCAAACGCCGTCAACTGCCGCTCCGCCTCATCCGCCGTGGCCGCGGTGTAAATGGCGCGCAGATCAGCGGCCACCTCTTTGCGCAGTTTCCAACCGACGTAATTCAGGCTGTAGCGCACCATATGTACGATACAAAGCTGAACGGCGGTCTTGGGAAACACGGTTTCAATGGCTTCCGGGAAGCCCTTCAGCCCATCCACGCAGGCGATGAAGATGTCTTGCACACCACGATTCTTCAATTCCGTGACCACCTGTAGCCAGAACTTGGCGCCTTCCGTTTGGGCGATCCAGATACCCAGTAATTCCTTCTCTCCATCGAGCTTGATGCCCAGCGCCAGATAGACTGCTTTAACGCGCACTGCGCCGTTATCCCGCACTTTTACATGAATACAATCCATATAAACAATTGGATACAGCGCATCCAGCGGCCGGGATTGCCACGCTTTGACTTCTTCGATGACGGCATCGGTCACCGCTGAAATCAGACTGGGCGACACCTCTGTGCCATACATTTCTTCCAGATGACCCTGAATCTCACGCACCGTCATGCCACGACCGTACAAGGACAAAATCTTGTCGTCAAAGTCTGTCCAGCGGGTTTGATGTTTGGGGATCAGTTGCGGCTCAAAGCTGCTTTGCCGGTCGCGCGGAATTTCGATAGGCAATTCGCCAAACTCACCTTTGAGCGTCTTGCGGCTGGTGCCATTACGGGCGTTGCCAGCGGTATTGGCGATGGGCTCATGCTTGTCATGCCCAAGGTGGGCTTGCCATCTCGGCTTGCAGCGCACGTTCCACGACAGCCTTGGTGAGCTGTTTAAGCAAGCCATGCTCGCCCAGTATATCTTCGGGTTTCTGGTAGCCGGCCAGCAGTTGGTCAATCAAATCAGGCGAGGGGGATTTCTTTGTTACGGTCATGTTCACTTCCTTTTCAAAGTTAGGCAGATTTTCCTGCCAAATGACCGTTTACACAAAATTTCTTACACCCTCGGATATTCGACTAATTTCAGTCAATGTTTTGATGGGGCCTCCAGTACCAGGTAACTCTGCTTCTTCAGTAGCAACCCATTTAACTTGCCGGATATTTTTATGCTCTCTTCTGTCTGGGTCATCTACATAGTCAGAAGTAACTATACCGCCGCCTAGTATCTTTTTTCTCCCAACCTTGGCAATTACAAGGTCCCCCACATTAATTTCATGGGCAAATTGATAGCAACATAAAGAATCATTCGTTGGGCTTTGAGCATCAGGGCCCCTAAGCCCGGACAACTTGGCCATTAATTCATCTTGATTCTTGTACTGAGATAAATCCCCTAAGTAGTCCCAACCTATCGAAATAATTCCTTTTTCATAAGACTCATTCCATAAGCGACCACCTTCACCAAGACCAATAGCCCATATTTTCCTATTTGGGGCTTCACTCAAATCTTCACCACAACTATCTTGCGATACATATTGCTTATAGCAATCAACAAGCTGTCCAAGATCTTTAATTAAATCTTCATTGCTAGGAATTTCATTTTTCTTGTAGTACTTTGAGTAGATTACTGATGCTTCATATAAGTTTGTGAGTGAACCTCGACCTTCATGTTTATTCACATAAACATCAAAATCAGTATTCATCATATTTGGAAACATTGCTCGAACTTGATCGGCCCGTCGCTGAAGCTCGTCCACAGCAGATGTTCCAGAGCCATATAACTCCTTAATTTCTGTAACACCTTGGCCTAACTTTAAATGACAACCATCTCCATCAGCACGGAATAAAATCACCACATAAGTACCTTTTTGAGTGGTAGTAGTTTCTCGTTTATCAAGTATGGCTATCCAGGGGGTTTCAGCCCAATTACCTTTGCCATATGAATATTTAACTAACAAATTCTGATTGCCTTTAATAAACTCTAAGGCGCTAAATTCTCCCTTCAATTTCCAAAGAGTGAGCGAATTTCGTGTTGACCACCAAACTGAGTACCTACTCTTGCGGCGGGATATTTTTCCAAAATTTCTTTTAAAATTTCACGCATGGCCATTTCTAATAATTAGCAGACTTATCAATATAGCCTTCTTTGTTACTTTTGTTAATTTTTTGTGGTTTAAAACGACATGTTTTTGAATAGCGAAGAAGAAAAACTGTAGTAGCATTACTTAATGTCTGAAATATCTGAACTAATTCAAAAATTACTCTCCTTTAGAGATGTCCGCGATTGGAAGCAATTTCACAACCCCAAAGATCTTGCTATTGCCCTTTCCATTGAATCCGCTGAATTGTTGGAGGCGTTTCTGTGGAAATCCTCTGATGAGGCGTCAAAAGAAAAAATTGAAGAAGAATTGGCCGATGTTCTTGCCTATGCATTTCTTATAGCCCATGAATGTAATTTGGATATTTCAGAAATTGTTTCCGCAAAAATCGAGGCTAATAAATTAAAATACCCAGTTGACAAAGTTAAGGGTAGCGCAAAAAAATATAACGAAATTTAATTTCTAGTCTTCAACCTATCTTCAAAATAAGTATTAGTCTCAGGGTCAGTGCAAAAAATATAACAACCCTTCATCCCTCTTGTCATCAAGGTTCTATAAGTATTCCTAATAATTGAATCAACTCTTTTTGTTGCCAACTCTGGGCTCTCTTTCATCAGTTTTTTATAGCCACTAATTGATTTGTCCGTCTTTGCTCTCGCACTAGGGTTAGTCAAGACCTCTCCATTGCGTACAATTAAATCGCTGCCAATAATTACACCTATGTAATCAACCTCTAAACCTTGGCAAGTGTGAATACAACCAATTTCACTTACTGAATTTGGCGCCTGGATCCACAAAGACCCATCGGTATCTAAATTCCATTGCATAGTAAAATTGTGCTCAGGAAAATTTATATCAAATAAAGATTTATCTGCCTTACTAATCCAGTTCCAACAGTACCCCGCAACAATTCTTGCTTTATTGTTAATTTTATTTTTTTCAAAAATTAATTCTTTTAACTCTGTAGGAGTCGATAAAACACGAAAATCATATTCACTACTATTAAGAGATTTATTAGCAGTTTCTCTAATCCCCAAAACATCGTCTAACCAAGCGAGATATCCATCAGAACCATTGCACCTAAATTGTGACTCAAGAACCATATGATGAACGGTTGCCCCATTGATTTCCGCCCACTTTTCAATTTCTTGAGAACTTCCAATATCACTAAAGCTCACCCTCTGATCTTCATCGACAAAGAAAATTGATAGCTTGCTAGATTTAATAATTTCTTTGACCTGATTTTCACCTATGTTCTTAAATATACCTGATTTTTCATTCAGCCTATGGGCCTCATCGACAATGAGTACATCAAAGGTGTTGGCTTCTAAAGAATGGAAAGAGCCAGACCCAGTGAATAAATTTGAAATGGCTGTTTTCTTCATTGAGCCAGTTAATTTGGCTTCATAAACTGCTCTTGGTGCGGCATTTTTCGTAATGTATTGGGCTAATAATCTATGTTGTTGAATAAGATTGACGAGTAAATTAACAGCGACCACCGACTTTCCCGTACCTGGACCACCCTGAACAATTAACACGTTTTTGTTTGTCGGCGTTGATTGATTTGCTAATTTAATTGCTGTTTCATAAACTAGTTTTTGTTCATCAAGCATGATAAATTCAGAATTACCACCTATCATTTTTGCGAGGCAATCAGCTAAGCTTTTAGAAGGCTTTATTTTTCCGTTTTCTATACGTAACATCAAATTTGATTTATCGCCATACCTGATTAAATTCTTAATGAAGAACTTTAATTTTTCCTTTTCCTCTTTTCCTTTAAGAAATACTGGGGCTTTTTCAATGTAAGGCTGATAAAAACTATTTTTTATTACATTATCTTCTATGTAATTGTGCAAATAAGCACAAGGCGCCAAATGAATATTCTCCGAATATACCGTCTCATTCAATTGATTTAGTAATTCGCTATACGACCATGCTTGATAAGATGGATGACTTGTTTCAACTAGACCATGCTGAAACCTTGTTTTAACAACAGCATCTTTATCAGTTAACTCTGCTGATTCCCATTGCTTCAACTCAATAATGACAACTTGATCGTCTTTATTTTGATTTTGGCCAGTAATTACAAAATCAATTCTTTTGGAGGTTTGCGGTATCGAATACTCAATACTCACCCCCACATCACTTGGGATATCTTGATCTCCAATCACCGCACCCATAAACCTCATTGACTCTTGCCATGATCTCAATTCATTTTTTGCAACCTTGCGACCTGTTTTTTTGATATAAGTTGCTTCGATAATCTCGTGTATTTCATTTGAGATCAAATTTTTTAAAAACTGGTCTTTGTTTGACTGGTAAATAATCATTTACTATTAATCATAAGTTTGATTTAAACGACGTTACCTGAATAAGGTATTTCTTTCTAGCAATTTTTATAAAATTTTTGCAACAATGCCTCACAAAAACTTGTCGTTTTAAACGACAAATTCTGTACAAAAGGTGTGTACCGTTCTCGACCGTAGAAAACACCATTTCTTATGACGACAGAACTTAAGCTATTTCATATTGCGGGATAGGGCGATTTTTGCTATACTTTCGCTCTTTGGCGAATTAGCTCAGCCGGTTAGAGCGACGGAATCATAATCCGCAGGTCCGGGGTTCGAATCCCTGATTCGCCACCACTTTCACTCGCACCTAACAATTACCATCAAAACATTATGAATCTTTCCCATTTAGGGGGGCAGTTTTAATCATCCACAGAGCCCCTTAACACGCACTCTGACATTCTCAAAGTTTCTGAATCAATCAGCTCTTCTTTGAATCAGTTTCATCTTACGGTGGCATTCTTCTGTAATGCCATTAGATTTACTAAACCGCCACATTCTGGCACTCTCCTCTTTCCATGAGCTGAGTGTTTTACCTAAAGCAGCCACTGGTTTAAAGGCACTTTGTTTTAACTCAGTTAACATCGTTAGGAATACAGGAATCACTTCACCACATGCCCGTTGCGTTAAAGCTCTTTTCATCAATAGCGTATGAAGTGGTTGTTGGAAGGGATAAATGGCTGCAATAGCTGGATACCTGTCTAAGAACAGATCTCTGTTAGTCTGTTTATCTTGAGTGAGATTGTCTGGCCTGATTCTCAATAACGCCAAGATCCCTCTATTGTTTTTTATCTCACCACAGAGTTCTCTATAAGTCATCATGCACTGATGTTGAATTAAACGAATGACGTGGAATTATCGCTAACGATTAATGCATTAGGGAAGTACTTTTTAACCAGAGAGCGATAGGTGCTACTTAAGTCCATACAGACCACCTTAACTCGTTCTTTGCCAGGTTACTGATGCAGATAGTCTTTTAAATCCCCTTCACTACGACCACGAACCACATCAAAGATCCGATGCTTTCTCAGATCGCAGAGCGTGGTGGCAAAGCTTTCTTTCTTGCTAAAGAAATGTTCATCAATACCCAGCACCAACGGACAGACTTTGGATAATAGTTCTCTATGCTGTAGTGGGTAGTGACGTTGATAGTAACGCTCTATGGTTGCTTTGCCTTTATTGTAGCGTTCAGCCAAGTCTTGTTGAGAGACCCCCTCGGCCATGGTCATGAAATACTGCTGCTTGCACTCGTGAGGTAGCATGTTGGTGTTTATTAATACCAGGGAATTGTTGGTGATCATCACGACAACAGGTATGGCAGGACAACTTATAGCCTTTAAACCTTAATATACTACGCCTATGGCCTATGAGTTCATGATGAACTGTGCGTAGGTAGGATGCTTTTTACGAACTTTTCCCTTGCTTTGCACCACCACTTCCTGCTGTCTTTCACGTATGACGGATTGTCGAAGGTGGTTGAATACCAGTGCTTTGGAGCCGGACAGGAAAAGCCATCTTGCACTTCATCCTACCCAGCACAAGAATAGAGTGAGCCCATTACACACTCTAATATAGGCAATTTGTTTCTTCCTGCCGCTCTACCAGTTTTCCTGAATACATCTATTGATAGTTAAGCAGTTATTTACATATACATGTATAGGCCTTGTTCCAATAAGGCCTATCATTTTTTCACGGTAATTATCCTTAGAAGGTTATCCTAACCGTACCTAGCCATGCATGGCCAAACAGTGGATTATCAAAACTTCCCCCTGTTCCCTGTGCGGTCTGATAACCAACTCCCACAATTGCTTTGACCCTTTTCTCAATTTCAAAGCGCCCTACCGTTGTACCATAAGTAATCACTAATTGATTTTTTCCTGCGGAAACAGCCTGACCATCATAAAACTTATAATAAGTGGTTTCGATTTCCGGCCAAAAGAGCCCTTCATGCGCCTGAAAAGAGGTGCTCCAAATTAAAGTTTTTCCAATAAACCCCACGTTGGCAGTGGGGACGGTATAGCTCACGGTACTTTGAATATCAAAACCTTGATGACGTCCACCCCACCCCTTACCCACAGCGATAGTTGGTGTAACGCTAGCATTATGATAAAAAGTATTATTGGCTTTATCGTAAACAGAAAATATTTGATTACCCGTGGGTAAGGTGGCTCCCATAAACATGGTAACAATATAGTTACCTGTTTCTTCGTTGGCTGTTAATACTCTATATTTAAATAATAAACTTTCATCGGCAAAGCCTGAGCCTGAAGTATTGGGGGCAAAAGATGAACTTTGGTTTGTGTAAGAGGGAACACCTACAATAATTTCCGTATTTTCACTTGGAATTAATTCAACCCCTTTTCCAATGCCGGTATATTGTGTTTGTACCTTTGTACCATTACTTTGAGGGATATAGATTCTTGTGAAATCTGCACGATACTCTTGCTCAAGTCTTGGCGTAACAGTGACGAGCGGAGTCATCCAATGAGGCTGAATTTCCTGGGTTTTGCTGACATTATCCAGCCAGTTGGAGAAAAAAGATCCCTCTGACCAGGAATTAAAAGATAAAAATAAAAGAGATAAACTTAAGAGGGTTAATAAGCGCCGCATCACTTGTCCTTAATAGTTAGTATTCGTTATACCCGTACGGGAACATCGAATGTTAAATTTAATTTAATTTTCTGTCAAATGGATATTAAAAAAATATTAAAAAAAGAATCAACCGGTTAATATCAATCCTGTTGAAACTTTTACACTAAATACCTTTCAAAGAAAAATAATCAAAGGAATCAGTAATATGAAACTAGTTAAATTATTCTTAGTGCTAATCTCCACCAGTGTTTTGGCTGGCGAGATGTGTCCAACATCCCTTAACTTCACTTTTCCTAGGTTGCAAGACAACCGTCCACAAAATCTTTGTCAATATAAAGGCAAGGTGGTGTTAGTAGTCAATACAGCGAGCTATTGTGGATTTACGCCACAATATGAAGGCCTTGAGCGCCTGTATAGCCAATATAAAAGTAAAGGTTTAGTCATTTTAGGATTTCCTTCCAACAACTTCGGCCACCAAGAACCCGGATCAAATCAGGAAATCGCTGAATTTTGCAGTAAAACCTACGGAGTCAAGTTCCCCATGTTTGGCAAGTCCGATGTTGTTGGCGCCAATACTAATCCATTGTTTAAACTGCTCTCTCACACCACACAAGATGCTCCCAGTTGGAATTTTCATAAATATTTGATTGATAAAAAAGGACATATAGTAGGCAGTTATGCCAGCGATATGGATCCCGAGTCCTCTGAATTCCAGCATCAAGTGAATCTGCTCCTAGCTGAAAAACCATAACTGTCAACGCTAAATAGAAATGTCCGCTTTCCTGCAAAGTAGAAATGTCCGCTTTTGCTGTTTCCCTTGCGCTACGGTGTTGCGCGCTGCCCGTCGTGGGCGGATTTGCCGACGGGCATTTTTCTCCAGGGGTGATTGGCTGCAGGCTTGTGTCCGGTGTTGCGCCGAGTCAGTGCCTTGTCGACTCGTGCATTGACCGATTTGCCATCGGCCACCGCCGACTGTCGTTCCGGTTTGTCCATCACGCTGTATGTCAATTCGCGTTTTCTCCAAAGCAGTTCACACGTGCCGTCAAAGTGCCGATGCACCGTCACTTTCGCGCCCCGTAGTCCCAGACCCGTGCCCGTCGTTTCGACCTGCAGCAACTGGTTTTCATGCTGGCAAGACAGGTTTTTTGAGAGCGTTTTCGTTACTTGAACCGACAGGGTGCGCATCAGGCTGGCGGGTGTTCCGGCATAGGCCAGGTGCGCGTCAGACGGGTCTTTGGGCGCGACCGCAAAGCGCCTGTTGAAGTCCTCGATATAGCCCGGCAACCACGCATTGGCCTCGTCCATGTTGTTGATGCCGGCCAGTCGCATTTCCTTGACCAGCCTGTCCTGCAAGGTCTGATTGGCGCGTTCCACGCGTCCTTTGGCCTGCGGGCTGTGCGCGTGGATGCATGCGATTCCCAGCTCGCGCGCCGCACGCGAGAATTGTGTTTCGGCCTCCGGATCGGACTCCTTGGCGTTGATGCGGAAGATGCTGTGGCGGTCAGAGTACAACGCCGCAGGTACGCCGTGCGCCAGAATATGATCGTGCAACACCTGCATATAGTCCAGCGTGGTTTCGCTCGGTGCAAAGCGCAGTTGCGTCAGCCGTCCGGTAGCATCGTCGATGAATACCAGCAGAGTGCAATATTCGCCGCGGTCTTCAAACCAGTCGTGGGGGCTGCCGTCGATCTGGATCATCTCGCCGAAGCGGGCGCGACGCTCGCGCATCGGGTGTGCGCATATGGAGCCGCCTTTCCTGGGGTGCCAGTGGCCCGCCTTGATCATTAGCTGGCGCGTGGTCTCGACAGACAGATTTACCTCATGCAGTTCGGCCAGCTTCTCGCAGGCCAGCGTCGGCCCGAAGTCGCTGTAATGCGCGCCAATGAGATCAATGGCCATCGTGCAGATGGCATCGTCCAGCCGCCGATTCGATGCCTTGCCGCGCTTCCTGCTGATCAGTCCGGACAGCCCCGCTGCCTGATAACGCCGGGTCAGGCGGCGCACCTGGCGGGTAGTGATACCCAGTCGCCGCGCGGCTTCCTGTTGGTCGATTTTGCCCTCTGTCAACAGATCCAGCATCTGGGCTCGCTTCACTTCTTTTTGACTCATGAGTTTGTCCATCTTCAAAATATCCGCCACTGTTTCTAACAGCGTGAGTTTAACTACCAGCGGACATTTCTATTTGGGAGAAACCGGACATTACTACTTTGCGCTAACAGCTGAAAAACCATAACTCTTTTAATTCGGTTTTTTCTGTTAAAATTACCAGTCTTGTGACTAAAAAAGTTTTTATACGCACTTTCGGCTGTCAAATGAACGAGTATGACTCGGAAAAGATGGCCGATTTGTTGCACGCCACCCATCACTTCGTTCGCACGGATTCTCCCGACAATGCCGACGTTGTGATTCTTAACACCTGTTCAGTACGTGAAAAAGCAGAAGACAAAGTCTACTCAGACCTTGGCAGGCTCAATGAATTAAAACGAATAAAGCCTAACTTAATCATTGCAGTCGGTGGATGCGTTGCCTCGCAAGAAGGCGAAACCATTATTGAGAGAGCCCCTTATGTGGATGTGGTGTTTGGACCACAAACCTTACACCGACTACCGGATCTCATCTTGGCAAAAGAAACAACCGGCCAATCTCAAATGGACATTTCATTTCCTGAAATTGAAAAGTTTGACGCACTTCCCACACCAGAAGCCAAGGGCCCCACCGCCTACGTCTCCATCATGGAAGGATGCAGTAAATATTGCACCTTCTGTGTGGTGCCCTACACGCGGGGAGAAGAGTTCTCACGGCCAGCGCAAGACATTGTGAATGAGATTGAGGCCTTAGTGGATCAAGGCGTAAAAGAGATCACCCTATTGGGCCAAAATGTCAATGCATGGCAAACTTTAGATGAAGCGGGCAATGACTTAGATTTTACTTGGCTCATAGAACAGATTCATCATATAGATCAATTGCAAAGAATTCGTTTTACAACCAGTCACCCCTTAGAGTTTAGTGATCGATTAATCGATGCCTTTGGACGTTTACCTAAACTGATGAATCAAGTGCATCTTCCTGTTCAATCTGGATCAGATAAAATCTTGGCGCAAATGAAACGTGGCTATACCGCCAAACAATACATAGAAATAATTAATAAACTAAAACAAGCCTGCCCTAGCTTGTCCATCTCCAGTGATTTTATCATTGGTTTTCCCGGTGAAACGGAAGAGGATTTTCAGGCAACACTTGACTTAATTGATGAAGTACAATTTGATGGGAGCTACGCTTTCATTTATAGTCCAAGGCCTGGGACCCCAGCCGCAAAATTGGTGGACAATGTTTCCGCTGAACAAAAAAAGAGTCGCCTATCGAGGCTCTTACAAAAAACAGACTCAGCCCATATCAACTACAGTCAACACATGGTGGATACGGTTCAAGACGTTCTGGTGGATGGTTTTTCAAAAAGAGACTCAACCCAATTACGGGGAAAAACCTCCAATAACAGAGTCATTAACTTTACGGGGCACCCAAGGCTAATCGGTCAAATCATCCCAGTTAAAATCTCGTCCATTGCCCACTTTTCATTGCGCGGGGAAGTTGTTACCTCTTCATGAGTACATTAGAATTAGAATTGATTCCTGCAAACAATCAACAGTTAGCAAATTTGTGTGGGGTGTTGGATCAAAACCTCAAATACCTAGAGAAACTCTTTACAGTAAACTTGAGGCGGCGGGGTTCCCATATCACCATTCAAGGTGATCACAGCACATTAGAAGACCTATCCCAAACCATCCTTGAGTTATATGCCCAGTCAAAACAAATGCTAGACCCAAGGGATATTGACCGCTTGTTAACCAGGATCAACAAAACAGAACAACCCAGTCACTCGCCCCTTCTATTGCAGCGTGCAGAGTTCAACGTCAGAAATGAAAAACAAGCTCAGTACCTAGAGCAGATAACACAACATGTCATCACCTTTGGGGTGGGTCCTGCGGGAACAGGAAAAACATATTTAGCTGTTGCCTCGGCAGTTGACGCCCTGGAACGAGATCAAGTTCGGCGTATTATTTTGGTGCGACCCGCCGTTGAAGCCGGGGAAAAACTGGGTTTCCTACCAGGAGATCTCTCACAAAAGGTAGACCCTTATTTAAGACCACTATATGACGCACTCTATGATTTGATGGGCTACGAAAAGGTCAGCCGACTATTTGAAAGAAATATCATAGAAATTGCTCCGCTGGCTTTTATGCGCGGACGAACATTAAATCATAGCTTTATCATTTTAGATGAAGCACAAAACACTACCCCTGAACAAATGAAAATGTTTTTAACTCGGATTGGTTTTGGGACAAAAGCGGTGATTACAGGGGATGTAACTCAAATCGACCTGAATCGTCATCAAAAAAGTGGGCTAATTGATGCGCGAAATGTATTGTCTAAGGTAGAAGGGATCGCCTTCACCATTTTTCAAACAGAGGATGTAGTAAGGCACCCCTTGGTTCAGCAAATTGTTAATGCCTATGATATGCAAGCGAAAACCAGTCACTACTAATACTCTCATGGCATCTAACTTACTCACCTTACATGTTCAGTCTGCTAGCAAAACCACGGAACAACCTAGTCGTAAAGATTTTTTGACATGGGGGAAAAAGGCTTGTCTAGTCCCCTGTGACATCACATTGCGTTTAGTTGATCGACGGGAGGGATTACAATTAAACCACTTATACCGTCATAAAAATTACCCCACAAATGTGCTAACCTTTGAACTAGGTCACAGCTTAGAGGGCAAACTATTGGGTGACATTGTTATCTGTTGTCCTGTAGTCAAAGATGAGGCTAAACAACAACAAAAAATATTATCCCATCATTATGCGCATCTGTTTATTCACGGGATCTTACATTTACAAGGTTATGACCATATCACTCATACACAGGCAAACGAAATGGAATCGCTTGAAATTGACATACTTCGTTCACTTAATATTGCTAACCCCTATTCGAGTGACGACACCCCATCATGACTGACGAACCTCATAAATTATCGCTCATTGAAAGACTCAGCCAATGGTTACATCATGAGCCAGAAACCCGTGAAGAATTAATTGAAATATTAAAGCATGCCCTCGAAAGACATCTTCTTGATACGGATGCATTAAGCATGATTGAAGGAGTCTTAGGGGTCGCTGACATGCAAGTCAGAGATGTTATGATTCCTCGAGCTCAAATGGATATTATCGACGTGAATCACACACCCGATCAATTTATCCCTTTTGTTATTGAAACCGCTCACTCACGCTTTCCTGTCGTCAGTGAAAATAAAGATGATGTGATTGGCATACTCCTCGCTAAGGATCTACTGCGACTGTATGCTGGAGAGGAGATTAATGTTAGAGATATTCTAAGGCCAGCGGTGTTTGTGCCTGAATCAAAAAGACTTAACGTGTTACTCAGGGAATTTCGTGTCAAGCGTAATCATATAGCCATTGTGGTTGACGAGTTTGGTGGCGTGTCAGGACTTGTGACCATTGAAGATGTATTAGAACAAATTGTTGGGGATATTGAAGACGAGTACGACTTTGATGAAACCGAAGACAATATTGTTCCAGATCGCATGGGCAAATATAGAGTTAAAGCACAAACGAAACTTGAGGATTTAAACGCTGTGTTAGGCACTCATTTCGAGTCTGACGATTACGATACGGTCGGAGGATTACTGATTAGTCATTTTGGCCATCTACCTAAACGAGGCGAACGACTCATATTCGAGAGTTTATCGGTTCAGGTATTACGCGCTGACAGTCGACGAATTCATACTATATTAGTGAATAAGATTGAACATGCTGAAGAAAATACCAGCGATCATTGAGTTTATCGCCACGCTATCAGGGGCTCTTGCTGTATCAGGCTTTGCACCCTATCACTTTTGGTTGGCCCCCATACTGTCTCTAACGGTCTTATTTCTTCTCTGGCAACGTGCGGGAAACGCTCGGGGGGCCGCTGAAATTGGATTCTTATGGGGAATGGGCTTTTTTATTAGCGGTATTAGCTGGATTGACATCAGTCTCCATGACTTCGGTGGCATGCCCCTACCTCTTTCTATTCTTTGTATTGTCTTGTTTGGTGCGCTGCTGGCGAGCTTTCCTGGTTTAGTGGGCTATTTTGTATTTAAATTTCACCATATTTCTCCTGTTCGCTGGTTACTGATCACTCCCGCATTGTGGACACTGTCAGAATGGTTTCGAAGTTTTGTCTTAACGGGCTTTCCTTGGTTATCCCTCGGTTACTCACAGACGCCCAACGGCATATTAAGTGGTTGGACTCCTGTATTAGGCGTATTTGGAACCACCTACCTCATCGTTTTTATTGCCGGATTAATGTTATTGTTAACCCAATCAAGAACACCCTCTCGCTCCACCCTGCTTTATTTAGGCGTACTGATTACTGTGCTCTCATCAGGGATTGGTTTAAGGAAAATAACATGGACTCATCCAGTGGGAGAAGTGGTATCGGTCAGTCTATTACAAGGCAATTTCGCGCAAGATAAGAAATTTGACGACAATATGGTGCAGCTCGCTCTGGAGCGATACTTAACCATGATTAATAATAGTCAAAGTCAGTTAATCATACTGCCCGAGAGCGCTTTTCCGGTTTTTCGTCAGGAGTTACCCGAATACGTCATAGACGATATCACCAACTTTGGGCGCACTCAAAATGCGGATATTTTAGTTGGGATGTTCTCCGAACCTGAACCTCATCAGTACTATAATAGTGTGTTTAGTTTTGGGCACTCTCCCTCGCAAATATATCAAAAAGTGCATCTGGTACCCTTTGGTGAATTTATTCCTCTCTCAGCACTATTAAAACCCCTCATCAATTCTGTATTAAAAATACCGCTAGACAACCAACAGTCGGGTTCCCTTCCGCAACCACCCATGAGAGTATCTGGTCAGAAAGTTGCCGTAAACATCTGTTATGAGGATGTATTTGGTGACCAAATTGTTCAAAGTCTTCCTGCCGCCACCCTATTAGCGAATGTCACTAATGACGCATGGTTTGGTAACTCTATTGGTCCGGAACAACACTTACAGATGGCGCAAACCCGTTCTCTAGAAACTGGACGGCCCATGTTACGCGCCACGAATACTGGCGTGAGTGCTATTATTGACCCATTAGGACGCATCATTAACCGTGCACCAAGAGAACAAGTTTTTGTATTAAATGGGGAGATCCGAGGCTATCAAGGCAATACCCCATTTGATATATGGGGCAATAGTGGCATCGTCTCTTTATGCACCCTTATTTTAATATTTGCTAAATATAGGCGTAGGACCAAATAAATGAGTAGAAGACTACTAAATGGTTTAACACTACTGGCAATCATTGGCATACTGTGCTTTGCTCTCTACCTGCAATATTTTAAAGGAGAGGATCCCTGCCCCTTATGTATTTTTCAGAGAGTGGCGTATCTCTTACTGGGCATTTTCCTGTTGCTTGACTGGTTACATAATCCTAAAAAATGGGGCGTCTACATTTATTCTCTGTTTCAGGGCATGTCGGCCTTGGCTGGAATAGTGCTTGCTGGCAGACAAGTATGGTTGCAGCATCTTCCCCCTGAATTGGTACCGAGTTGCGGTCCAGGTTTATCCTATATCTTAGCCACCCACCCCCTTCTCAAGGCTTTTTCAATCGTCTTACAGGGCTCAGGCGACTGCGCTGTGGTGTCATGGCGTTACCTCAACTTATCCCTGGCACAGTGGTCCTTGTGTTTATTTATTACATTCTTCTTTTTAACTCTCATCAACACGCTTAACCGTCGATAAGGGACGCCTGATCTGGTAACATGTGCAGATCAGGAGCGTTCACTATGCACAGTTTTCAAGACATCATTCTCGAATTACAACGATTTTGGGGGCAACAAGGTTGCGCCTTGCTGCAACCCATCGACATGGAAGTGGGGGCCGGCACATCACACACCGCCACTTTCTTAAGAGCACTCGGCCCAGAGCCTTGGCGTGCTGCCTATGTTCAGCCTTCCCGTCGCCCTAAGGATGGGCGCTATGGCGACAACCCCAATCGGCTACAACATTATTATCAGTTTCAAGTGGTTCTCAAACCCTCCCCAGAGAATATTCAAGAACTCTATTTGGATTCATTGCGCGCGATTGGCATTGATTTAAAAAAAAATGATGTCAGATTCGTTGAAGATGACTGGGAAAACCCCACTTTAGGGGCTTGGGGATTGGGCTGGGAAGTGTGGTTAAACGGCATGGAATCCACTCAATTCACCTACTTCCAAGAAGTGGGTGGGCTGGTGTGTCAACCTGTTCTCGGTGAAATCACCTACGGTCTTGAACGGTTGGCGATGGCACTTCAAGGCTGTGACAATATTTATGATTTAGTGTGGACACCAGGCATAAGTTATGGGGATGTTTACCATCAAAATGAAGTGGAACAATCTCGTTATAACTTTGAATTGAGTAACGCCAACTGGCTGTTTGACCAATTTAACGGCTTTGAATCGGAGGCAACACGTCTCATTCATAATCAGCTTCCCTTGCCTGCTTATGAAATGACATTAAAATGCTCCCATACCTTTAATCTTCTGGATGCCAGAGGAGCCATTTCGGTCACCGAGAGAGCGAGCTACATTGGACGGATTAGACATTTAGCCAAACAAGTAGCCCAAGCCTATTTTGAATCACGCGAAGCCTTAGGTTTTCCGATGCTACAGAAGGAGACAAACCATGGCTGACACCCTGTTAATTGAGTTACTGACAGAGGAGCTCCCTCCTAAGCGCTTAAAGTCACTCTCCGAGTCTTTCTCACAGGCCGTATTAAAGAGTTTGTCTGAAGCCCAATTGATTGAGGCGTCTCATTCTTTTACCTCTTTTGCTACACCAAGACGATTAGCTATTGCCATAGAAAAAGTAAAACCACAACAACCCACACAACGAATAGAAAAAAAAGGGCCCAATATCAAGCAGGCTTTTCTGAGTGACGGCTCAGCCTCCCCGGCATTACAAGGTTTCATGCGTTCCTCTGCAATCACTATTGATCAATTGGTTGTTCTGAAAGACAACAAAGGTCAAGAGGTCTATGGTTTTAGTTATACGGAAGAGGGAAAAACTCTAGCAGAACTACTGTCAGGGATAGTTGAAAAAGCCTGCGCGCAACTGCCCGTTGCTAAAATGATGCGTTGGGGAAATAGTCCTTTTCATTTTGTGCGACCGGTTCATGGATTAGTTGTCATGTATGGGCAGTCAGTGATGCCTCTGACATGGTTTGGTCTGAATGCCACCAACCAAACGCGCGGTCACCGTTTTTTATGTAGTCATCCCATTACGATTACCCATGCTGATCAGTATGCCCAACAACTCAAAGATGAAGGATGGGTGATTGCTCACTTTGAGGAAAGAAAAAAAATAATTGCAGAAGGGCTGCATCAATTGGCCGATGGGTTAAACATGGTGGGGGACGATCACTTAATCAATGAAGTGACTTCACTGGTGGAGTGGCCTCAAGTATTGAGTGGCCATTTTGATGAGGATTTTTTAACAGTTCCATCAGAATGTCTTATTTTATCGATGCAACAGCATCAAAAATACTTCCCCCTTGAGGATAATCAGAAACGGTTACAACCCCAATTCTTAATGGTCAGTAACTTACATACTGCTGACCCCAGTTTGATTGTGGATGGTAATGAGCGAGTGTTAAAAGCGCGGTTATCGGATGCGCAATTCTTTTATCAAACCGATTTAAAAACGCCTCTTATCAATCGTCTCGATCATTTAAAACAAGTGGTTTACGTCAAGAGCTTAGGTAGTGTTTTCGAGCGCGTCACCCGCCTTAAAGAACTCACCGCATTTATCGCCACAAGCATCTTGGCCAATGCGTTATCTGCCACCACAGCGGCGGAATTGTGTAAAGCGGATTTAATCAGTGATATGGTCGGTGAGTTTCCAGAGCTCCAGGGCGTCATGGGCAAATACTACGCACTGAATGATGGCTATAGTCAAGAGATTGCTGAGGCCATCGAAGATCATTACCGACCCAGATTCGCTAATGACGGTCTACCACGCACAAAAGAAGGGTTTGCTTTGGCTTTGGCCGATAAGCTTGAATCACTGGTTGGCCTATTTGCTTGCGGGCAAATCCCCACTGGAGATAAAGATCCCTATGGCTTACGCAGAGCAAGCCTTGGGGTAATTCGTTTGGGAATTGAAGGTCAGTTACCCCTGTCTCTTGACCAATTAATTCACCATAGCGCCATGACTTTCACACAAGTTTCTGTAAGCGGTGACACCAAAGAGAAGCTGACTCAATTTATTATTGAGCGACTTAAGGGCTATCTGAAGGAACAAGGTTTTACTTTTGCAGAAATCGAATCGGTTTTGCCCTTCGCAAGCGGGCGGTTAGACTTAATTCTGAAGCGACTCCATGCCATTAGAGCCTTTAGTGAGTTACCCCAGAGCCAAGAACTTGCTGCGGCCAATAAACGAATTAAAAATATCCTGAAAAAAAATCATCATGAGATCAGTGACAGCGCAGTGGATCACCTGAATGATCCTGTGGAACAACAACTCATCAGTTGTTTACAGACCGTCAAGGAGAAAATGACGCTCGCCATGGAACAAGAGGATTTTAATTTGGCCTTGCAGCATCTCATTCCTTTAACTGAGCCCATTCATCTTTTTTTTAATGAAGTCATGATCATGGCTGAGGATCCGATAATACGAGGACAAAGATTATCATTACTCAATACTATTTATCAGTTAATGCAACAGGTCGCTGATATAGGGATGTTAGATGCCTAATACTAAACTGATTATTCTTGATCGTGATGGCGTCATTAATTATGACAGCGACAAATACATCAAAAGTCCGGAAGAGTGGAAACCACTACCCGGTAGCCTTGAGGCGATTGCTCGTCTTAATCAAGCTGGCTACCAAGTGGTCATTGCCACAAATCAATCAGGGGTGGCACGGGGCTTTTTTGATATGAGTACGCTTAATGCTATTCACAATAAAATGATTCAAGCTCTCTCGCAAGTGGGCGGGCGCATTGATGGGATTTTCTTTTGCCCCCATTCTAATGAAGCCAATTGTAATTGTCGTAAACCTAAAACCGGTTTATTTGAGGAAATTGCCCGGGTATTTAATATTTCCCTTAAACATGTTCCAGCTATCGGAGACTCCCTCAGGGATCTACAGGCGGCAAGCCTGATGCAAGCACTCCCTATTCTGGTGTTAACTGGAAAAGGGGAAAAAACCCTCAAACAGGGAGAGTTACCTGCTAATACGGTGGTTGAGAATAATCTCGCCTCGGCTGTTGAACATTTAATTAATCCATCCTAATTTAATGAAACTCCTGGGCTCTCTCCTCTACCTTATCATTCAAAGTCTCGTCACCCCCTTATTCGCTGTGTTAATGGTCCTCTCGGCCTTCATCGACCGCCATACTTTACCCAAACTCTTAGCCAAATATTGGTGTACCTTCATGTTATGGTGTGGCGTATTCTTAAGAAGAGTGCGTTTTTCAGTATCCGGTTTAGAGCATCTTCCCTCCACCCCCTGTGTCATTTTGTCAAAGCATCAATCAGAATGGGAAACACTGTTTCTCCCCGCCGTGCTGCCCCCACACGTCATGGTACTCAAACAAGAACTACTTAAAATCCCTTTTTTTGGCTGGGGACTCAAGCTGTTAGAGCCTATTGCCATAGATCGATCACAAAAAAAGGCCGCCCTTGAACAGGTCATCCGTCAGGGTATTGCCCGACTAGAACAGGGGCTCTATGTGGTTATTTTCCCGGAAGGAACCCGTGTCAAAGTGGGGTATAAGGGGCGCTACGCACAAAGCGGCGCCCAGCTTGCCACTAAAGCTCAAGTTCCGATTATTCCTGTCGCTCATAATGCAGGAGTTTACTGGCCAAAAGGATTGTTTAAACAACCCGGAATCATTACCGTACGTTTTGGCGAACCGATTAGCACGGATAATAAAACTGCGGCGCAAGTCATCGCAGAGGTAGAGACGTGGATTGAAAGCAATATGGAACAAATCACCGGTCATCCCGCTCAAGATCTTAGAAAAACTCCCTCCCAAGCCTTAACTAAAAAAAAACCTAGGGAGTTAACCATTAACATTGATGAAAAAATCATTCCCTATAGAATAGTGCGTAGAAAAAACCGAAAAACCATAGGCCTCATCATGGATCATCAGGGACTGTCCGTGGCTATTCCACAATGGGTGAGTCTGCAACAGGTTGAAGAGGCCTTGCGCCAACAGCATCAATGGATAACCCATAAATACCAGGCTTGGCAAAGCCAACCCAAGCCCATTGCGCCGAGCTGGAATGAGGGGTCGAGTATTCCCTGGTTAGGTAACAGTAAAACCATTGTGTTTCATGAAGGGCAACAACTGTCTTTGTTTGCCGATCAAGATACGTTTATCCGGATCAATAACACCGAGGGAGATGTAAAAAACACGGTTATTAAGGCCTATCGCGAAGCAATTCTCCCTATTTTAAAAGAAGACATAGAGTATTTTTGTGATCAGCTTAAGATACACCCCATACCGACATTTACAATCAGTAATGCTCAAACTCGTTGGGGGAGTTGTAGTGAAAAAGGCCAGCTACGCTTTAACTGGCGTTTAATGAAAGCCAGTCGAGATGAGATTCGCTATGTGGTAGCCCATGAAATCGCCCATTTATTCGAGTTCAATCATGGGCCTAAGTTTTGGCAATTGGTTGAACGCATTTATCCCCAATATCGCTCTGCCAAAGAGCGTTTAAAAAAGAATGACTCTCTCTATCGCCAGTTTTAGATCAATGGGATCCCAGTAGCTTCTCTAAATCATTCGCAGAAATCACCCCGGGTACTTTTTGTCCGTTTTTAAATATTAAAGTGGGGGTGCCGTTAATATTTAATTTCTCCGCTAGCAATTGCACCTTCTCTAAATCAGACACATCGCATTGTGTGTTTTTATTGATCTGTTTCTTATTTAACAGATACTCATCCCAGGCTTGAGCGCGATTGTGAGCACACCAAATTTCTGCAGAGCGTTGCGGTGCATGAGGGTGCAAAGAGGCAATTGGGTAGACAAAAGTATAAATTGTCACATCGTTAATGTTCTTTAATTCAGATTCTAAGCGACGGCAATAGGGGCAATCTGGATCTGAAAAAACCACTAACTCACGCTGTCCATTCCCTTTCACTCTTTTGATAGCGAGAGATAGAGGTAAGTCTTGCCACGCTACAGCGTTGATTGTATCCAATCTTTTTTGCGTCAGGTTTTCAAGGTTAGTGGTTTGATAAATCTCACCGGCAAACAAATAGGATACATTTTTATCCGTATAAATTATCTGATGATCATCTGTGTCAACTTCGTAGAGATCCCACACCCCGGAGGACTGGATACTTTGTATGTGCCCCTTAAGCTTGGGAACTTTACTCAGTATTTTCTCTTTTAACAAGTCATAGTTAGTATCTTGCGCCTCTGCCACCTGACAACAGATTAAACAGAGTACTAGCCCTAATCCCATCATCTTGTATTTCATGCGTGCCCCGCTTGTTTGAGTAATAATTTTTTTATTCCTGGCCATTGATTAATTATACTCATTCCAGTATTCATGACCATGCTAATCCAGGGTTGTGGTGAGTTAAATCCCACATATAACGAGTGAGTTAAGGTTTGCATCAGGAGAATGGATTCTCTTCTTCTTCGGGCGTAGGCCGATAATAATCGAGGATTACCCACATCTTCACTACTGCCCCCCCTCTTTTCAAATAATTCCATAAATGTGCTCACATCGGCTAGCCCTAAGTTTAAACCTTGCCCTGCCATCGGGTGAACTCCATGGGCCGCATCGCCACATAACATAAACCGATCTAACACAAGCGGATCCACTGTCAGCATGAGTAAAGGGAATCGTTGCGGGGGCGTGATTTCTTGAAGGGCTCCGACACCATACCCCACGGCATGGATAATGCTTGTTATGCGCTCACTCGCTGAGGCCTTGACCAGGTATTCAGCTTTAGTGTGTTGTGTTGACCACACCATGGATACTTTTTTATCTGGTAGTGGCAACCAAGCCAATATGTCGCCATCGGGTAAAAACCACTGTTTTGCTTCACCAAGATGATCACGATCACTTTGATAATTAGCAACCACTGCAGAATGCTGATAGGGGATGATTGTCTCATTAATCCCCAATAGTTTTCGTGTGGCGGAATGGACGCCATCTGAGGCAATGAGTAACTTAGCGCCAAATCGTCTGTTATCCTCCAGGGTTACCACACGCTCTTCCCCTTGCAACTCCACCAAACTCACCCTGTCACCATGAAACAAGGTGATCCGTGGATGCTGTTGAACACACTGACGTAAGGCATGAATCATTTGCCTGCTTTCTATAATCACTCCCAAGGAATCATTATCGATAGATTTTTCAGTGGCATTAAAAACAAGCTCTCCACTTCTATCACCCAACACCTTCATGGATCTAATGGGTTGGATACGCTGTTCATCACACAAATCCCATACACCTATTTTTTTCAGATACTCAATACTATTTTCATTTAAGGCATAAATTCTTGAGTCATAGGTGTGTTGATCATGCTGGTTCTGTGCGGGAAGGGCCGCATCGATAATGAAAACCTGTTGCTGATGTTGTGCCAGGGATAAAGCAATGGCCATCCCATTAATGCCAGCGCCTACTATTATTGCGTCAGCTGAAGCATTGGTTAAATAGGTCATTTTAAAACACCCGTCACTCCATACAACATGACTTTAGTGAGCAGACGCCTTAAGGGTGGTACCACGTTAATCCCGAACAGCACTTGATTTCGTAGTTTAGTGACCACAGGAAAATTATTTGAAAAGCCCGTAACAAGTAAATGGGTTAATCCTATGCCAAAGATACGGTCAAATCGTCGTCGTTGCTGGTAAGCTTGATTAAAGGCGACGTCCCCCAAGCCTTTTGCAGAAAACTGCCGAACCACTTCCGTGAGAGCCTTGGCATCCCGCAAACCAAGATTAAAGCCCTGCCCTGCCACAGGATGCATGGTTTGCGCCGCATTACCAATACAAATGAGATGGGGCTTAGTAAGGCTTTCAACAACTTTTAAGGTTAGCGGATAACTGTTTCTTGCCTTGACAGTTAAGAACTGCCCAGATCGATATCCAAAATGGCTCTGCAGTGCTGTCAGAAAGCTCTCGTCAGGGAGAGCCAATAACTCTGTCACTCTCTCTTGCGTGCCAGTCCACACTAATGCGTAATGATCCTCAAAGGGTAACAACGCCACCGGCCCATCAGCGGTAAATCGTTCATAGGCCATTCCCTCATGGGCTTTACTACAGGTGACATGGGCCACTAAGGCCACTTGTTTATACACACTTTCATACTTGTTTTTAAATAATGAGGCGGTTAACTGTTTCCCTCCGTCCGCTAAAATGGCCAGGGAAGCGATCATCTTTCTTGGTCTCTCGCCGCCTATGTCAATCTCGGCAAACCCTTCACCTGAGGTAACCTGCACAACAGGAGAGCTGGTTTCGATGTTAACCGAGGTATTGTTAAGGGCTTGGAGAAGGGTGTCGACCAATACGTTATACTTTAGGACATAGCCTAAAGCTGGCAAACCCATTTCATCGGCAGTTAACAGCGTTTGGCCACAATGACCTTTATCTGTGACATGAATCTTTTTAATAGATGTTGTGGCCGTGGAGGGCCAGGCATGAATATTCTCTAATATGTCACGACTCCCCTGCGAGAGAGCAAGAGTTCTTTTTTCATCCGCGTGGAGATGATCACGGGCCTCAAGAAGAACCACCTTCAACCCAAAACCAGAGAGTCCCAATGCGACGGCAGAACCCACCGGTCCAGCTCCAATCACCGCAATATCTACTTTATCCCAGGTTACTGATTCATCCATGACTCAATTTCATCCACTGTTTTATAAGCTTGATTAGTGAGTATCTCAACCCCTTGGTGCGTCACCAATACGTCATCTTCAATTCTAATACCAATCCCATGAAACTGTTCTGGGACCGAGGAATCTGCTCTGATATACAGTCCCGGCTCAACCGTCATGACCATACCTGGCTCAAGACGACGAGATTGTCCCTCAACACTGTACTGCCCCACATCATGAACATCTCTACCCAGCCAATGACCTGTTCGGTGCATATAAAAACGCCGATAATCCCCTGACTCAATAACGCCATCCACTGTTCCAGTGCAGAGTTTCAAATCAATTAATCCCGCAACCAAGGCTCGAACAGCGCACAGATGGTAATCATTAAATTGAATACCCGGTTTAATGCAGTCAATGGCTTTCATTTGTGCATCTAATACTATTTCATATAATTCTTTTTGTACTCCCGAAAAGGACCCGCTCATCGGAAAGGTTCTCGTGATGTCAGAGGCATAGCCTTGCCATTCACAACCCGCATCAATCAACATTAAGTCCTTTTTATTGAGGCTCCCATTATTTTCTATATAGTGAAGTATCGTGGCATGGTTTCCCGCCGCAACAATTGACGGATAGGCCGGGGCGTCGGCACCGGAGTGTTTAAATTCATGCAGAATTACCGCCTCAATCTCATACTCATAGCGCGCATCTTTTATAGCCAGCATAGAACGATTATGGGCCCGAGCTGCAATGTTAGCTCCATGGCGCAGGATTGCAATTTCTGATGAGTCTTTAATTAAACGCATTTCATGGATACTGGAGAGTACATCTACCCATTGACTGGGAGCGCTCACGCCCTGCCTAGCCCTCGACTTGATGTCGTTGATAGCGTTAACAATACTCTCTTCCAAGGGGCTTTTATTACCCCAAGTGGAGAAAATCGTGGTCTGATCGGTCAGATAATGGGATAACCGGTCATTCAATTCATGAATTGAATAGGCCTCATCCATAGCGAGCTCTTCCACCGCAGCCTCTGGCCCCAGACGAAGACCATCCCATATTTCTTTGTCAGGATCTTTCGGCTGACAAAACAAAATATCCTGTGACAGGCCATCATGAATAATCATCAGTAATACTGCATTGGGCTCTTTAAAACCCGTGAGATAGTGAAAATTACTATCCCAACGATAATTAAAATGCGTATCAGCGTTTCTGATAACTTGGGGGGCAGTACATAGGATGAATACCCCTTCTTTTAAAGTACGAGCTAAGCGTTGTCGTCTTTGTTTGAAATCTTGCTCGATCAGCCCTATCATTTATCGACTCATTAGTTGGTTAATTCTCGTTAATTCATTTATCGTACCGATGTTAGACCACAATCCTGTAAAAAGTTGTCCACTCACCTGTTGTCGAGCGACTGCCTGCCTCAGATATTGTCCCAAGTCCAACACTTGTCCAGAGGGAAAAGCGGTTAAAGCCTGCCGTTGATATAGACCCATATTGCCATAAGTATAGGCAGTCTGGTTAGGCTCTTGAACGCGGTCTAAATGAAGAGAAAAGTCCCCTTCAAAGGGGCTCTTTTCAATTAATACAAGATGCGCCACATCTTGATTCTCAAGGGATCTATTGAGTAAGGGCTGAAAATCAAAATCTGTAAAAATATCTGCGCTCAGCACCAAAAATTGTTCTTCTTGGAGTAAGGGAAGAGCGTTAACAATTCCCCCAAGCGTGCCTAAGGCGCTCTCTTCAACAGAATAATCAATTGTTACCTGGAAGCGACTGCCATCACCCAGCGCCTTTTCAATCAGGTGACCCAGCCAAGACAGGTTTATAACAATGTGCTCTACCCCCGCTCGAGCCAGCGCTTCCACATGTCTTTCAATCAGCGTCTTGCCCTTCACAAGTTGTAGGGGTTTTGGCATAGTATCCGTCAATGGACGCATTCTCTCCCCGCGGCCTGCCGCAAGAATCATGACCTCAGTAATCAAAAGGTATACCCTGTATCCACATGGCTATTTTCAATATAATCCAGGACTCTCATTAACGGAGACAGTTCTTGATAACGGGAGACAGCACTTCTTAAGTATCCCCAAACACGGGGAATATCCGCCAAATAACTCAATTTATGGTCTCGGTGGGCCAGTCTTGCAAAAATACCCACCACTTTTAAATGTCGTTGAATTCCCATCATCTCAACATCACGATAAAACTGAGAAAAGTCATTGTCTTCTAACATGTTTTCCCGTCGCAGCTCTTGCCAGTAGCGGATCAACCAATCCAACTGCTGCTCTTCAGGCCAAGCAATATAAGCATCTCTGAGTAGGGAGACCGGGTCATAAGTCAGCGGTCCGTAGACCGCATCCTGAAAATCAATAATGCCTAACCCTCCCTTATAAATCATTAGGTTACGACTATGATAATCACGATGCACCCACACCCTCTTTTGTTTCATTATACTGGCTATGATGCGATCTATCGCTTTATTTAAGGAGACGGTGAGCTCGTCACTCAGCACCATCTTTTTTTCTACCGTCACATACCAGTCGTTAAATAAAGCCATTTCATGACGCAACAATTGTTCAGAATAATCTGGAAATATTCCTGGCTGACTGTTTTTTTGGATGGGAATAAGTGCCTGCAAGGCTTGTTGATACCATAGGTTAGCCTCATCGGGATAGTGCGACACTCTCTGTAAAAACGTCTCAGTGCCAAAATCCGTTAATAATAAAAAACCCAACTCGGGTGCCTGACGAAAAATCTCAGGCACAGCTACGCCAACTTGGTACAATTGCTGTTGCACGGTGATGAAAGGACGACAATCCTCTAAGTTTGGCGGGGCATCCATCACAATAAATGACTCCCCCTGCCATGAGAATCGATAATATCGTCGATGGGAAGCATCAGCTGAGGCTGGGATAACCTCATTGGCCGAAACGGGATGGCTCTCATTGAGCCATGTCATGAGTGCCTGAAATCTCTGATCCATGTCATCCTTGATCTTCGTTGCAATAAGACTTACTTTATGAGATTTTAACAAAATTAAACAATGAATTGACTGTCTGATGCCGCCTTTTTTATTCCGTAGATTGCTCATATTGTTACTACTATTGCCATGGGAGGCTTTAGCTGAAGACAGTATTGATCATGCCCTTATACTGCAACCCGCAAAAAAATATCGTTTATCTATCCCGCCCCTCCCTGATAACGAGCAGGTTGTATTTATCCGTGGTGATCATGTGGTATCTCAAAATGGTTTTGTGGCTCAAGCAGATGGGCACGCTGAAGCACGTCGCGGCAGCCTGTCTTTATTCGCTGACCACATTTACTTCAAACAACAAACCAACACCATCGATGCGACAGACCACGTTCATTTGGTCAAAGATGGGTTAATTACCGTAGACGGACCCCATGGTGTATTGAATATGGATACCCATCAAGGCTTTTTCGACAATCCAACTTTGTTTTACGCCCCAACCCCAGATCGACCCTGGGGGGCCAGGGTAAGCGCCTCCTTAATGAACTTCTTAAACGATCATCAGGAACATGGTATCAATAGTTCTTACACCACCTGCCCCATTGGACGAGACGATTGGAGTATTAATACAAGCTCCCTGGATTTAAATCAAGAAACCAACAAAGGAACCGCCCATAACGGGACCATTGATTTTATGGGCACTCCCATATTGTATGCTCCCCAGCTCACCTTCCCTCTCAATGGTTCACGTCAATCCGGGTTTTTGTCTCCGACCATTGGGGCGAGTACCAGCACCGGACAGGATTACGCTATTCCCTATTATTTTAATTTAGCGCCTAATTTTGACGACACCCTTACTCCAAGAACCATGAGTGCCAGGGGTATTCAGTTGGGGAATGATTTTCGTTACCTAGAACCCGCCTTCTCTGGTGATTTAATCACTGAAATTCTTCCTCATGATGTACAAACCAATACTTCCCGTTGGTTTTATAGCTGGAAAAATAATTACGCTATTGCACCAGGTGTTGGGGTATCCACGGACATCGAGCAAGTGTCTGACCCCAATTACTTTAACGATTTGAGTTCACTGTTGTCACCCTTGGCTTTGGCATATTTACCAAGAAACATTAACTTAACTTACAACCGTATCCCTAACTGGACCATTAATTTACAATCTATTTCATACCAAACATTATTCGGCGCCACGCCTCAATACCGGATGGAGCCACAAATTAATGCCAATTATTCTAAAATCAGTGAGAGTGGAAATTACGCTATTGATGCTGTCAATCAGTACACTAACTTTGTCAGTCCGGGTTTTTACATTAATGGTAATTCTAATTACAACGGGATTGTCTACAATGCCGCACAACAATCTGTCACGAGCGCCGATCGCTTTGTGAGTTACCCCTCCATCACTTTTCCATTTCACAATAGTTATAGTTTTATTAAATTCAAAACGGGGCTTAACCTGACGCAATACAATTTAACTGAATTTGCGAATCAAGCAGGCTATCCCTCCTCAACCTTAACAAGAACGTTACCCATTACGAGCGTAGACTCGGGGCTGATTTTTGAAAGAAACGACTCTCTACTGGGTCATAGCTATACACAAACCCTGGAGCCCAGGCTTTACTACCTATATATCCCCTATCAAAATCAGTCACAGTTTCCGGTTTTTGATACTTCCCTGGCTAATTTTGACTCAACGACCATATTCTCAGAAAACCAATTTAATGGTTATGATCGAATCAATAATGCAAACCAGTTAACGGCAGCCGTCACCTCTCGGTTTATTGAACCCACCTCGCAAATTGAGGAATTAAGACTCATGGTGGGGCAACGTTTTTATTTCACACAAAATCAAGTATTGCTGCCAGGGGAAGCCGCTTACCCTTATAGCGTGTCAGACTATATTGCTGAAGCCAGTGCAAATATTAATAACAAATGGAAATTCAGCGGCACCCTTGATTTAAACGCACAAACCCATCAAACAGAACAGATTTATATTTATGGTAATTACTCACCGGCCCCAGGAAAACTAGTTAATGTTGGCTATCAAAATAATGTTAATCAATTCTTTACGATTAACCCCACGATTACGCCAGCGCAGGTGTATAACAACACCATTCAAACCTTTTCCTATTTTCCGATTCGCCAGTGGGATGTGTCTACACAATGGCCGGTGACACAACAAATATCAGTCCTCGGGCGAGTGTCCTATTCGACAATTATCAATCAAGTCATGCAAGGTTTGATGGGAATTGAGTATAATCAAGGTTGTTGGGCATTACGCTTAGTCAGTACACGATTTGCAGTGTCATCGATTCAAACCAACTCTGCATTTTTTATTCAATTAGAATTAGGAGGACTTGGTTTAGGGCAAAACCCACTGCAGTCACTACTGCTGAATATTCCAGGTTACGTTAAAACCACTACCCTTGATACCCCATGATATCTCTAAAGAAAATTTTTACTTCAGCCTTTATTTACTTATTATTGCTATATGGCTTTGCAGCAGGGGCTGTTGATAAACAACCAGCTCCCCCTGATGTGATTGATCGGATTGTGGCCGTGGTTAACTCTGACGTGATCACCTCCTCAGATTTGGCAGACAAAACCAACTTAATTGCGAAACAACTTCAACAACAAAATATTCCCTTACCAGATAAAAAAATCCTGATGCGGCAAGTATTGGAAAAAATGATCTATGACTCAGTACAAAAACAATACGCTATTGAGATGGGGCTTAACGTGGAAGACTCACAACTTGATCAAGCAATTGAAAGAATCGCTGCCAGTAATCATTTATCCGTTAAGAATTTTTACAAGCAAGTCACTACCGAAGGGGTTCCAGTTAAAAAATTTCGTGAAGAAATTCGCACTGAAATGCTGTTGGCTGAATTAAAGAAAAGAGAAGTGGATAACAAAGTTCAAGTGAGTGACAGTGAAATCAAAGCACAACTGGCCCAAGAAAAAAAATTAGGTGCCAACGCACAAGAAGAATATGAAATTGCCCATATTTATGTTGCAGTCCCGGAAAACTCTACCAGAGATCAACGCGAAGCGAGCCGAAAAAAAATAGAAAAAGCCTTAAATATTATTAAATCCGGTACAGCTTTTTCTCAAGTGGCCGCCAGTTATTCAGATGCGCCCGATGCACTTCAAGGTGGGAACTTAGGCTGGCGTCCCTCATCTCGCCTTCCCGTTCTGTTTGTAGAAGCCTTACAAACCATGCATGCAGGCGATGTGAGTAAGATCTTAGAAACCTCCAACGGTTTTCATTTGATTCAATTATTAGATGTTCGCGGTGGCGCTAGTGCCAAAAAAATAACTCAGTATCATGTCCGTCAGATCCTCGTGAAAGTCAATCCAGGGCAAGAAGCGGAAGCCAAAAGAAAGATTTTATCCCTCTATGATCGTTTACGGGGTGGGGAAGACTTTGCCAAAGTAGCCAGCTTGGCCTCCGAAGATGACAGTCGGAACAACGGGGGCGACGTGGGTTGGATTACAGCAGGAGAGACCCTGCCGGAGTTTGAAAAAGAACTGGTCCCTCTTCATGTTGGCGACATCAGTCAACCCTTTCAAACCGCCTTGGGTTGGCATATTGTTCAATTGGTGGGTGAGCGACAAAATGATACGTCTCTGGAAGGACGTATGGCAGCTATTAGACAAGGCATTACCGCCCGTAAAACCGATGAATTGTTCGATGAATGGGTTCGCCAACTCAGGGATAATGCCTACGTCGATATAAGAACCGATGACTACTAAATATAATAAACGGATTGCCCTATCAGTGGGCGAACCCGCAGGGATAGGACCTGATCTCGCCGTATTATTAGCCCATCAAGCTCAGTGTGAGGCCCAACTGATTTTTTGCGCTGACCAGCACTTACTGAGCTCACGGGCCGCCCTGTTAGGCATCCCATTCGATTACGAGGAATTTGATCCTCATCATAGCGAACAATGCCAGGGAGCCGTTTACGTATGGCATCATCCTCTGAAATCCCCTGTGACACCAGGGCAACTGAACAGCGCTAATGCCCCTTATGTGTTAGAAGCCCTCAATAGTGCGGCGGAGTTAACCGCGCAGGGCATAAGCCACGCTTTGGTTACGGGTCCCATTCAAAAAAGCATTATCGAAGAGGCTGGAATTCCGTTTACTGGCCACACAGAATATTTGGCACATAAATTTACTGTCCCTAAAGTGGTCATGCTGTTAGAGGGAGGCCATCTTCGGGTAGCTTTGGCCACCACTCATTTACCGTTAAGTTGCGTTGCCAGCGCCATTACAGAAGAGGATTTGTTTTCAACTATACAAATCCTTCATCAGGGATTAATTCATCGCTTTGGGATCCCGCAGCCAACTATTAAGGTTGCTGGCCTCAACCCTCATGCAGGTGAGAATGGTCACTTGGGCCTTGAGGAAATCACCATTATCTCTCCCGTGATAGAACGCTGCCGTGCATTGGGGCAACATATTGACGGCCCCTTCTCTGCCGATACTCTCTTTCTTGATGAGGTACTTCAAGGAGTGGACTGTGTTCTTGCCATGTATCATGATCAAGGCCTCCCTGTATTAAAAACCAAAAGCTTTGGTCAGGGCGTGAATATTACCCTGGGCTTACCTATCATTCGCACATCCGTTGATCATGGAACCGCTTTGTCACTGGCTGGCAAAAAAGAGAGCTTGATTGACACGGGCAGCTTAAAACAAGCCATTGACACCGCTTTATCCATGCAAACATAATGGCCAGACATATTCCTCGAAAGCGCTTTGGGCAACATTTTTTGGTGGATCAATCTGTTATTAAACAGATTATTCTAGCCAGCCATCTCAAGCAAACCGATCATGTCATTGAAATTGGCCCAGGCTTAGGAGCGCTCACTCATCCCTTATTGGCCGAGTTAAATCATCTCACCATCATTGAACTCGATAGAAACTTAATTGACTATTGGCAACAACAAACCCAATACAAGGATAAGTTATCCATTATTGACAGCGATGTACTGGCGGTCAATTTTAAAGAGTTCCCACAGGGTTATCGTCTCTTTGGAAACCTCCCCTATAATATTTCCACCCCCTTACTGTTTCACTTAAATGATGGTGCCACTCAATGGCAGGACGCTCATTTTATGCTTCAAAAAGAAGTGGTCGATCGCTTGACGGCGTTACCCAATTGCCGAGACTACGGACGTTTAACGGTGATGATGTCCTACCGCTATAATCTGGAGCATTTGTTTGATGTGCCGCCCGAAGCCTTTGATCCCCCACCAAAAGTGATGTCTGCTATGGTCAGACTAATGCCCAAACCCCCAGAGCAACTCACTGCACACAATGAGAAACATTTTGAAAAACTGGTGATGACAGCTTTTTCTCAAAGAAGGAAAATGCTTCGCTCAACGCTTAAAGGTTGGGTGAGTGACCACCAATGGCGCGAGCTCGGAATGGATTCTCAGCGTCGTGCTGAAACGCTGAGCTTAGAAGAGTTTATTAATATGTCTAATTATTTGTGCGATACAGATTAAGAAAATTATTCAGTAGCTGATGCCCCTGTTCCGTTAGAATGGATTCAGGATGAAACTGAACCCCCTCTAATGGATAGTGGATATGTTTTAAGCCCATGATTTCTCCATCCTGGGTCCAGGCGGTCACTGTTAACTCAGCAGGTAACGATTCCCTCTCAACAGCTAACGAATGATAACGAGTGGCCTTCATGGGATTGGGAAGATCCGTAAAAACTCCTTGATGCTGATGAAAGATGGGGGAGACTTTACCATGCATCACAGTCTTAGCATGAATCACCTTACCACCCAAGGCCTCGCCAATGGCTTGATGACCTAAACACACACCCAGGATGGGGATGTGTCCAGCTAATTGACGAATCACTTCCACGGATATACCCGCTTCCTTGGGGCTACAGGGACCAGGGGAGATCACGATATAACTTGGCTTGAGTTGAATGACCTCTTGCAGAGTGATGTCGTCATTTCTTTTGACCAAGACTTCCTCACCTAATTCACCAAAATACTGGACTAGGTTATAGGTGAACGAATCATAATTATCAATCATTAACAGCATAGGTTTTTCAATCACTAAATAGGGTCGGGCCGCAGTGAGGATTTGGTTCTAGGTAGAATATGTCCTTCACCATCAAAAATATCAGTTCCATTATTACGATGCCATTCTTTGATACCAGACCACACCTCATCAGCGGTTTCCGCGTACCAAAAAAGATTCAAATCTTCTTGATCAATATTGCCATATTCCAATAGCCGTTCAAAGTTAACCACCTCACGCCAATAACTCTCACCCACTAACACAATGGGAATGGGGGCAATTTTTCTGGTTTGAATGAGGGTTAATGCGCCAAACAACTCATCTAAGGTGCCATAGCCTCCAGGCACTGCCACCAAGGCGACTGCGCGTTTCATAAAATGCAATTTACGCAAAGCAAAATAGTGAAACTGAAAACATAACCCCGGTGTGATATAGGGATTGGGGTACTGCTCTCTGGGCAGGGTAATGTTTAAGCCCACGGTGCGAGCCCCCACCTCAAAGGCTCCTCGGTTAGCCGCCTCCATGCCACCGGGGCCCCCTCCTGTCATAATGACTAAACTTGAATCCTGCGGTCCATGACCTGACTGCCCCACTAATCGACCTAACTGACGAGCCACTTCATAATACCGTGACAATCCAACCTGTTTTTCCGATAGACGGACCTCTTGTTGTAAAGCCGAATTAGTAGGGTCGGCTGCCAATTTGGATAAGATTAACTCGTGATCCATTTTAGCCACTCTCTCGTCTTTTAAGCGAGTACTGCCAAACACCACAATCGCATGATGAATGCCATAGGCATTCATGGTGGCCTCAGCTTTGGTGTAATCCAATTGCAAACGAACGCCTCTTAACTCGTCTTCATGGATAAAGGACACATCACGATCAGGCTCAACATAGGAGGGATTATCCATAATCTCCTGTTGGCGTCGCTTTAACTCCTCAGCCTGCTGAATGCTTACCGGATGCTCCCATGGCAGAGGGCATACTCTCTCTAGTCTACGGGGGGGGGTCGGGATCCCTTTAGAGTGGTCTTGATGAGAGTTATCTGTCATGGCGAGTTAAGTCCTTGTTCTGCTAATTGAGCCGCTTTGTGAACGGCACGGGACTTATTAACCGTTTCTTGCCATTCGTTGGCCGCTTCGGAATCTGCGACAATTCCACCGCCTGCTTGGACATATAACACTTCGTCCTTAATCACTGCCGTGCGAATGGCTATAGCTAAATCCATATTTCCCGAATAATCAAGATACCCCACCGCCCCACCATATACCCCTCGGCGCAGTGGCTCCAATTCATCAATAATTTCAAGGGCACGAATCTTCGGCGCGCCACTTAAGGTGCCTGCCGGAAAAGTGGCTTTTAAGACATCCATGGCCTTCAAACCTGGTTTGAGCTTCCCTTCCACATTTGAGACAATATGCATGACGTGGGAGTAACGCTCAATCACCATTTTTTCTGTAACGATCACCGACCCCGTCTGAGCAATCCGACCCACGTCATTGCGACCCAAGTCCATTAACATAATATGCTCGGCAATTTCTTTGGGATCATTTAACAAATCCCTGGCCAAATCGTCATCCTCAAGCTCGTCTTGCCCACGAGGCCTTGTGCCAGCAATAGGTCTTAAGGTGACTTTATCCTGTTCTAGGCGCACTAAAATTTCCGGCGAGGCTCCCACCACATAAAAGTCACCCATGTTGTAATAGAACATATAGGGCGACGGGTTAAGTCTTCTGAGGGCCCGATATAAGGCCAAGGGCTTGGCTGTAAAGCTTCGATGCATACGACGGCTCAACACCACCTGCATAATATCGCCTGCTGTAATGTAATCAAGTGCTCGTTTGATGGCGCTCTCATGCCATTGCTGATCGGTGTCGTTAAGTAATTCCTCTGACTCGCTGATCAGTAACTCCGGTAATACTGGCGGTTTTTTAAGTTCAAGAGATAACTCGTCTAAGCGTTTTACCGCTTGTTCAAAACCCTGCGGATGCGCGGCGTTAGCATAAACAATTAAGTGCAACTGCCCTGACAGATTATCAATCACCACTAACTCAGTGGTCACTAACAAGAGAATATCAGGTGTTCCGATATCATCCTCTTTCCAACCCTGACTCAACCGGGGTTCAATGTAGCGAATAATGTCATGGCCGAAATAACCGGCTAAGCCCCCACAAAAACGGGGTAACGATTTAATGGGAGCGGCTTTATATTGTCCCTGGTAATGTTCAATAAAATCCAGGGGATTCTCAACAGTTAAGGTCTCTGTGGCCATCCCTTCAGTTTCAATGACCACTTGGTATTGGGTCACTCGAATACGTTTTTGAGCAGGTAAACCAATGAAAGAATAGCGACCAAAGCGCTCCCCCCCATGCACTGACTCCAACAAAAAAGTATAAGGAGCTTGGGCCAATTTGGCGTAGACGGAAAGGGGGGTATCCAAATCAGCCAATTGCGTTTTCACAACAGGAATTAAGTTATATCCTGATTGACTTAAGGCAATAAACTCATCTTTTGTCATCGACTCAACTCTTTGCGCATAGCAGAAATAGTTGCAAGATAATCTGGCGTATTAAATATTGCCGATCCCGCAACAAACGTATCGGCTCCAGCCTCTTTGATGGCATGAATATTATCCACCTTCACGCCACCGTCTATTTCTAACAAAATATCATGTCCCGATTGATTGATTCGAGATCTCACTTCACGTAATTTATTTAAGGCTTCAGGAATAAAAGACTGGCCACCAAAACCCGGATTCACTGACATAATGAGGATTAAATCCAATTTATCCATAACATGATCTAAGTAACTAAGGGGAGTGGCGGGATTAAACACCAACCCTGCCCGACATCCTTGATCATGGATCAGACCAATTGTCCGGTCAATATGTTCACTGGCCTCAGGATGAAAACTGATAATTCCGGCCCCCGCTTTAGCAAAGTCTGGAATAATACGATCCACCGGTTTGACCATTAAATGCACATCAATCGGAACCGTGGCGTAGGATCGAATCGCTTCACAGACCAAGGGGCCAATAGTCAAGTTTGGGACATAGTGATTATCCATCACGTCAAAGTGAATTAAGTCAGCTCCCGCTTGGATAACCTCGGTAACCTCCTGTCCCAGTTTAGCAAAATCGGCAGACAACAAACTCGGTGCAATCTTATAAGACATCTTCTCTCCCCCTAAAATTATTGATCTGGGTTTTATTCTATCAGAGTGTGCACTTCGCTTCAGAGACGCTGTGATATTCTTTTTTTAATTTTTAAAGAAATCGTTATAATATTAATACTTGAATCTATGATGAAGCATTTCACTTTACTTTTATTACTGTTTGTAACAGGATGCGCGAGTCTCCCCCAAGATAAGGAGCCCTCTCAAGGTACGAGTCCGCCCCCGGTGACTTGCCCCTCGCCCAGCCCTCCTATTGCGGGATATCAACCTCCTCATTTTGTGAAAACAGACTTTGCGTCTCTTCCTGATTGGCATAAAGGGGTTCATCCTGAGGCCTGGACAGCTCTTCTCAGGCAGTGCACAACCTTACAAAATAAACCACATTGGAACAAGATTTGCTCCGCCGCTAAGGCTCTTGGTGAAGGGGTCTCGGCCTCAGCACAACTGCATTTTTTTGAAAACCACTTTGATGTATGGCAAATTAAGAATGCCGACGACACTCCTAACGGGCTGATTACTGGGTATTACGAGCCTGTGTTAAAGGGTAGCCTGACTCGTACACATTATTATAACTACCCCATCTACGCCGAACCCAAGGATCTGTTAACCATCGACTTAGGGGCCATCGTGCCTGAACTCAAGGGTAAACGGTTACGCGGCAGGCTTCAAGGCCAAAAGGTGGTTCCGTACCTATCGAGGGCCGATATCGACTTAGCGGATCCACCGCTCAATGCGCCAGTACTCGCCTTTGTTCACGACCCAGTGGATTTGTTTTTTATGCAAATTCAAGGTTCTGGGCAAATTATTCTGGATCATGGTGCTCATCTTCATTTAGGCTATGCTGACCAAAATGGTTACCCCTACCGCTCAATTGGTCGATATTTAATTGATCAAAAAGAATTAACGCTGAGTCATGCGTCAGTAAACGGCATAAAAAAATGGTTACATAAGCACCCTAACCAACTGCATCATCTCCTCAACCAAAACCCCAGTTATGTGTTTTTCAAAATTCTACCTGATAACTTGGTCGATCCCATTGGAGCTTTGGGTGTCCCACTCACGCCCCAGGCAAGTTTGGCGGTGGATACACGGGCCATTCCACTGGGTAGCCCTATTTACCTCAATACCACCTATCCCGACCGCACACGTCCACTCACTAAGCTGATGTTTGCTCAGGACATGGGAGGGGCCATTAGAGGAGCAGTGAGAGCGGATTTTTATTGGGGAACCGGTTCTAATGCCGGCCAAGAAGCAGGGGCTATGCGGCAATCGGGACAAATGTGGGTGTTTTACCCTAAGGGGAGCGAACCTGTTCTGACACATTAAAGGACAGAGTTAGGATAAGACAGTTATAATGGAATTATTCTTCACTTATTGTATTGGTTAGCGGATTGGCTGATTCAACTTCTTTTATACATACTTTTGGGCTCAACCATGACAGCGCTCCGGTTGCTGTGCGCGAAAAAATTGCCTTTAATGATGAGCAATTAATCCCTGCTCTACTACGGCTCACCCAAGACACCCACAGTGACGAAGCGGTTATTTTATCCACTTGTAACCGCACCGAGATCTACGTACGCAATCAATCTCCCACCTCCATTACTGAGTGGCTACAGCGACATCATCATTTGGGACAATTTGACATCAGTCAATACCTCTACCAACTCAATGGAACAGCCGTTGCCCATCATGCCTTTAAAGTTGCCTCAGGGTTAGATTCAATGGTATTGGGGGAGCCACAGATTTTAGGTCAAGTAAAACAAGCGGTAAGGGTGGCCAGTGAAGCGGGAACACTGGGTCCCATGTTAGACAAACTCTTTCAAATTACCTTTTCTGTGGCCAAGGAAGTACGCAGTCAAACAGCGATCGGGGAGAGATCTGTCTCCCTTGCAGCAGCTGCCCTTAAACTGACCAACAGCGTGTTAGGCAATATCAATGAGCAAAAGATTTTGTTTATTGGCGCGGGAGAAATGATTGAACTGGTCGCCACACATTTTGTAGCCAAACATCCCCAACAAGTCACCATAGCCAACCGTACGCTGGAGCGCGCACGATTACTGGCTGAGCGATTTAACGGTCAAGCGGTTACCCTCTCTGAACTGGCCAGAGAAATTCCTCGTCATGATGTCATCATCTCTTGTACAGCAAGTCACCTGCCCTTAATTGGTAAAGGCATGATTGAAAATGCCTTGAAAACAAGAAGGCACAAGCCCATGGTGTTAGTGGATTTGGCGGTCCCCCGAGATATCGAACCTGAAGTGGGAAAGCTTGCTGATATATTCTTATATACCGTGGATGACTTGGGTAACATTATCCAAGAAAACAAAGAGTCAAGACAAGCGGCGGTCGAGGAAGCAGAAAGAATTATTTTGCATAGAGTGCAAGACTTTGTGCATTGGATGCAGGCAAGAGAAGTAGTTCCGACCATTAAAAAGCTACGTGAGCACGCCGACAGCTATCGTCGCAGTGAATTAGAAAAAGCCAAAAAGGCCTTATCTCGAGGTGAACCCGCGGAGTTAGTTGTTGAACAACTGGCCAATAGTTTAATGAATAAATTCCTGCATCATCCCACTCAAGCACTTAATCAAACTCAAGGTGAACATCAACAACATTTAGTTGATGCAGCCCATAAACTCTTTATCCGTAATCAGGATTCTTAACTTCCATGAAAGATTCACTTAAAACAAGACTGATCGCTCTTGATCAACGTCTGAATGAAATTGATTTGTTGCTCTCAAACCCGCATATTACTGATGATATGGATCAATATCGTAAACTGACTAAAGAGCATGCCGACATTACACCGGTGGTTCTCTTGTTTCATCAATACCAACAAGCCATGCAAGACATTGAAACTGCGCAAATGATGTTGCAGGATCCTGAACTCAAAGGGTTTGCTGAAGACGAGATGAGGTCAGGAAAGGAACAGATAGAGCATATTGAGTCCCATATTCAACATGAACTCCTACCGAAGGATCCTAATGATGATCGAAATATTTTTATGGAGATCAGAGCTGGGACCGGCGGGGATGAATCCGCTCTGTTTGCTGGCTCTCTCTTTAGAATGTATTCACGTTACGCCGAACGACAAGGTTGGCCCATTGAAATCATCTCCCACAGCGATGGAGAGGTGGGCGGTTTTAAAGAAGTTATTTTTAGAATTGAAGGGCATGGCGCCTATTCACGCTTAAAATTTGAATCAGGTGGTCATCGTGTACAGCGGGTCCCTGAAACAGAAACTCAAGGTCGTATTCATACCTCAGCGTGTACCGTGGCGGTGATGCCAGAGGCCGATGAAGTGGGCGATGTCACCCTTAATCCATCGGAGCTGAGGATTGATACCTTTAGGGCCAGTGGCGCGGGAGGTCAACACATTAACAAAACCGACTCCGCGGTACGGATCACCCACCTTCCTACGGGGATTGTGGTGGAGTGCCAGGATGGCAGGAGTCAACATAAAAACAAGGCACAGGCTATGGCGGTTTTGGTTGCTCGTATTAAAGATAAACAATATAGAGAGCAACAGGCCAAAGAAGCTGCTACACGTAAATCATTAATTGGTAGCGGAGATCGCTCTGAACGCATTCGGACCTATAATTTTCCTCAAGGAAGAGTGACCGATCATCGCATTAATTTAACGTTATATAAAATTGATGCCATGATGGATGGCGATATTAATGAGTTAACTTCTGCTCTCATGGCCGAACATCAAGCAGAGTTATTAGCCAACCTAGGTGAGGAATGATTGTTGCGGATGCCTTGAATGTCAGAGATCCCCTGCGTCTTGAAAGACGTCGACTCCTGGAACATATTACCCGTCGTGATTATGCTTATTTACTAGCTCATGCGGAGGACCCTCTATCAGAACATCAAGAACACTTATTTCTTCAATGTCTGTCTCGTTTACAAACCGGTGAACCCTTAGCCTATATTTTAGGGGAACAAGAATTCTACGGTATTACTTTCCAAGTGACTCCAGCAGTACTCATTCCACGCCCTGATACAGAGTTATTGGTTGAAGAAGCGCACAAAGTCATTCGGAGCTTGGCTCACCCGTCAGCCATCGATTTGGGCACGGGATCAGGGGCCATTGCCATCACCTTAAGTCTGTTATGCCCAACCCTGCGTATCACTGCCACGGATATTTCTTCATCAGCACTCGCCGTGGCGCAGCACAATGCCCAGCGTTTGGTTCAAGATTCTGCTTCACGTATTTCTTGGCTCACGAGTGATTGGTTTGATAGCGTGACAGACACCTTTGATGTGATCCTCTCCAATCCTCCTTATATTGCAATGGGAGACCCCCATCTCAAGGGAGAGGGTTTACCCTTTGAGCCAGAGATCGCACTCACTTCCGGGCCTCAGGGTAGGCAAGCTTTGGCATGCATCATTGAGCAAGCTCCGCGTTTTCTAAAAAGACCTGGGTATATGTTTATAGAGCACGGTTATAATCAGGAAGTCTTTGTTCAAAACGCCATGGAACAGGCAGGATTTGTTAAGATATCCACTCATCTGGATCTTAATCGACTGCCTCGATTAACTCAGGGGATGTTGGGCTAAATTAGTGTAAAATTATTTTACTAAGTACTACAAAAGACAACAGACTATGGATCGAGAAGCCACATTACCAGGATCACGCCGTATAATTAAGGGCGAAGAGCGGGTATTTTATGATGGATATTGGATTAAATATTACGCTCCTCCCGCTGACACCTTAACCGCCAAGAAACAACTGATTACGGCACTCACTCGACGACTTTTTAATCATGTGGAGCATGGTATTAATATACCGGGCTCAAAGCTCAACGACGCCAGATCTTGCTACGAAGAGGAAACTGACCCCAATTTAAAAAGAGTGAAAGGGGCCATGCTAGCGGGATCTTTGTTCAATCGTGCTACCGATATTATTACTAAACTGGTGGAAATCCAAGCCTTAGGCGTTGAAATTAGCTCGGATAATGGCTTACTCCGTGAATGCGGTCGTTGCCTACAAGAGGCCTTAGGTCTTGGACGGCTTGTCTTACATCGTAGCGGCGAGGAGGGTATTGATGAGTTGTGGGGGGAACCTTTACACGCCTTCTCCATTCCTGTGGAAGCTTTCTATGAGAGCCGCTATATTAAAATCGCTTCCACCATGCGAGATGTGGATCGCATTGGTCAAGCCTTAACCAAGACATTCATGTCTGAACGCGCTTATGATGGCATCCAACCCTTAATCGAAGCGGTCAATAAAACGGCTCACCTTAAGGTAGAGACACTGCAAACCGATAACGCCATTTTTACTGTATGGCCAAATTTTGTGGTGGCCAGTGAACGCCTGTTGGCCTTTAGACCGCAAGCAAAAGACAATGCCAGTCTAGAATATAACCGCTTGCAAGATGAAGGGGTACGCCTGATTAGTCAAGGGCAGTCAATCATTAGCGATATTATTCGTGCACGCACGCCCATGCCTAAAACTACCCGTGAATACATCACGCGACTTGACTCATACCGTGAAAAAGTAATTCGTGAAGCCGCGCGTCACAGTGATTAAAGAATCTCTTTTAATTCACCATTTTGATACATTTCTGTGAGAATATCAGAACCACCAACAAACTCACCATTGATGTACAGTTGTGGAATGGTTGGCCAATTGGCGTATTCCTTGATACCTTGACGGATTTCAGGGTCTTGTAAAACATCTACGGCCAAAAAGTCGTTAACACCACTTTGACGTAAGATTTTGACCGCGTTAGCAGAAAAAAAAACCACATTGAGGAAAATCCGGGCTACCTTTCATGTACAACACAACTTTATTGGATTTCACTTGATTATCTATGACATCTTTAACTGACATGGCACACTTTCTCCATAAAAAATACGTAAAAGAATATTATCCTAGGCCTTGCGTTTACTATCAAGGTTTAATTGGACTAATTTTGTCCTTTTTTTGTTCCTCAGCATCGGCGTGGGGTGATTTAGGCCACGAAGTGGTCATGGCCATTGCTTGGCAACACTTGACCCCGCATAGTCAACAAGTTGTACAACAACTGATCGCCACGGATCACAACACCTTAACAGCCAGCGATCCCATTGCTATAGCCACCTGGGCTGATCGCTATCGTAACCAAAGACATCATGACAGCGTCGATGCCTATCAACAGACCCATTTATGGCACTTTGTTGACCTCAACATAGATCACCCTGATTTGAACGCCGCCTGTTATCACCATCCCGCCTATTCAGGTCTAGCAAGCCAAGGGCCGAGTCATGCTTGCGTGGTGGATAGGATTCAAGCTTTTTCAGCGGAATTAAAAGCCTATCATTCCAGCCCACAGATCCCTGAGCAGCAAGAAGCTCTACTGGCATTAAAATTCCTCATTCATTTTGTCGGGGATCTACACCAACCCCTACACGCCAGTGATCACCATGACAGCGGGGGAAATAAAATCCGTCTCTTAGTCAATCATAAGAACATGTCATTACACCATTTTTGGGATACCCGCATTGTTCTCTCTCTGGGTTCTGATCCATTATTGATTGCTCAGTCTTTAAATAAAACCATCACCGTTAACACCCTTCGTCACTGGCAACAAGGTGATCCAGTGGATTGGGCCTGGGAGTCCTTTAGAACAGCTAAAGAGTTAATTTACCAACCTTTGCTCAAGAGTGGTGATCGCAGTTATTACTCTGAACCCAATCACTTTCGTGCCGCTCAACATATCGCTCGTATCCAATTAGAGGAAGCAGGTATTCGCTTAGCGTTATTACTTAACCGAGATTTACTTTAAGCGAGAACAATCTGCTGGATAGGAAAAGTGAGACGCTGCACTTTTCCTAATAACTCCACCAGAATCAATGCTCGTGCCTCCCCCGTCTTGGCCTCACTAATGTTATCCAAAATACCCACTAGCCCTTTAAAAGGCCCCTCTTTAATGAGTAACACATCACCCTGATGATATAAGGGCTGAGGATGTTGCGCCGATTCCTCAGTCATTCTACGAATATCGTTAATGATCTCATCAGGAATGGTAGCGGGCTTCTCACCAAAGAGTAATAATCCCTTCCCTACCCCACGGGTAGAACGAATGGTGTAGGTGTCATCATGGATATAGTTTAAGTGAATAAACAAATAGCGAGGAAAAAAGGGTTCGCACACTTTTTCTATTGTGTTGTTTTTTTTCTTTTCAACCACAATTTTAGGCAAGTAGACGCTGTAGCCTTGATTCATTAATTCCATCTCGGCGCGTTCTTCGAGCCGCGGTTTAGTTTGTACCACGTACCACTTGTTCATATTTAGACCAATAACTCTAAAATATCCGTTAACTGACTGCCCACTTTAGTTGGGGGCTCACCAATTTCCTCCAAGGGCATCTGATAGCGATTCACCCAACAGGTTTTGAAGCCAAACCAAGTGGCGCCGAGCGCATCCCATCCATTACTGGAAACAAACAGAATATGTTGCTTAGGACAAGAGAACTCGCGCAAGGCAAGACTATAGGTCTCTGGAGCCGTTTTAAATAATCGCACCGTCTCCACCGAGAGGACAGCGTCAAGATAAACATCAAAGCCAGCGGCTTTGACCACCTTATCCAGCATCTCAGGGGAACCGTTAGATAAAATAGCAGTACGAATATTTTTCTCTTTTAAACTTTTTAACACCCCGATATTTTCTGGGAAGGGAGTCAAATGATCATAGGCTGCCATCAACTGCTCTTCCCTGTTCTGCGTCAAGGATAAAGAAAGTCGTTTGGCCGCATAGCGAAGAGCTCGGCGGGTCAACTCCTCAAAGGGTAAATAGTATTTACTACCCAGTGAATGATGGGGATCACTCTGCGTAATTAAGCGCGTGTACTCAATTTGTTTATCCCGCCAAAGGAGAGAGAGTGATGAGCCCTGACCTGGAAAAAAACTGTTCCGCTAAGGCCCCTACTGAATACACATCAAACAGTGTTCCGTAAGCATCAAACACAACGGCTTTGATAGACATTTATTTTCTCCCATACCCATCTTCAAAACGAACAATATCGTCCTCGCCAAGATAGCTGCCTGACTGCACTTCAATGAGCTCAAGGGCTTCTGTGGTTAAGTTTTCGAGACGATGCTTAACTCCCAAAGGAATATAAATAGACTGATTTTCTTTCAGGATAATGACTTCCTCATCACGGGTGACGGTGGCCTCACCCTTTACTACCACCCAATGCTCTGCGCGATGATGATGCATTTGTAAAGATAGCCGACCGCCTGGCTTAACGGTGATACGTTTCACTTGAAAACGCTCCCCTTTGTCCAAGGAGTCGAATTCACCCCAAGGTCTTGGTACTCGTCGATGTTGCAAAGCCTCTGGCACGTCAGCGTCCTGCAGATGACTGACCACTTGCTTGACTTTCTCCACCTGGTCACGGTGTGTCACAAGTAGCGCATCTTGAGTATCCACAATAATCAGATCATTTACCCCAAGAGCCACAACAGGTCGATGTTTGGCATAAATAAAGTTATTTTGACTCTCGAGTACGTGAGCTTGATCGATGAGTCGGTTGCCAAATGGATCAGCAGGCGTTAATTCCGCTAAGGCACTCCAGCTGCCCACGTCACTCCATACGCCCTTAAAAGGCATCACTGCCACGTTATCTGCTTTTTCAAATATGGCAATATCAATGGGCTGTGCAGGAATATGTTGATAAGCTTGTGCGTCGACGCGGATAAAATGGTGATCTGTTTGTGCTGTTAATAATGCTGTTTTAACTGCCGATAAAATAGCTGGAGCATACTGCTCAAAAGCTGTTATCAGAGCGTCTTGGCGCATTAAGAAAATGCCAGCATTCCATAAACAACGAGGGTTACTTAATAACTCTACAGCGCGCTTCGCGTCAGGCTTTTCAATAAACCCCTCGACCCGATGAACTAGTGAATGAGGCGCCACGCTCTCCTCTGAGGCCTGAATGTAGCCGTAAGCCGTGCTAGGTGCGCTTGGCACAACGCCAAAAGTCACTAATGCGCCCGCTAGCGCAGCACTTTTAGCCGCCTCAATCATGTCCGCAAAAGCTTGAGCGTCAGGAATAAAATGATCCGCCGGACAACATAACAGTAAAGCGTCATCTTCTTGGGTAGTAAGTGCCGCGAAGAGCAGCGCTGCGGCGGTATTTCGAGCAACGGGCTCCAGTAAATGTGTGGCCTTAACCTGAGCAAGGGTTGCCCCATCATCCACTAAAAAACGATGCTCCTCAGAGGATACCGTCAGAACATTTTCATTGATCAGTTTTAAGCGCTCAAAGGTGAGTTGCAATAGACTTTTATTATCAATGAGAGGAACAAACTGTTTGGGGAAAGCTTTTCTTGAGAGCGGCCACAAGCGTGTGCCACTCCCACCACATAACACTACAGGTTGAATCAAGTTAGCTACCATGGTGCTCTCTCATGTGAATTGATCGATGTAATTCGCTATTCTACCTAAAATTACGAATAGATATAAAATTTAGATGATTATTGCTACATGTCATATATTTTCTGACGATAATGAATAAAATAGAATCAATGTGTGAACTCAAACTTGTCAAATATGTCATAAAAGTATTACAATTAGTACGTAAGCGTACTTTATGTTGTTTACTTTACTACTATGAGCCTTTCAACTAGACAACCCATTACTCACCCTATGGCCCTCGTAGGTGCCTCCATCGCCATAGCCTTTGCCTTTTTACCGAGCCTTTGTCTCCTGCTAGGTCATCCAGGCTGGCCACTATGGATTGGTTTATTTGCCTTGCCTATTCTAGAACTTCTGTTCCAACGATATCAAGGCCCTATCCCCTACTGGAGTTTTTGGACACTGCGTTGTGTGCTGGCGGTGATTACTATTCAAGGTCTTTTAGGGGCCTTACTAGCCTCGCATTATGCGTGGTGGTTAGTGATGTTGGCGGGAGCTGGGTCAGGCTATGCGGCAGGGAGCTCAGGCAATGCCCTTGGGCACGAGTTAGGACACAGCAGAAATATTTGGGATAAACGCTTAGCAAAATGGTTTTTTACTAGCGTCTGCTTTGGCCATTACACTCAAGAACATGGGGCAGGACACCATGTGTTAGTGGGCACACCTAAGGACAGTTTATACACTAACGTTAACGACAATCTCACCAGCTTCTCACAACGCAATATGATAAAACAATTGCGTCTTGGTATTCAAATAGCCCGATCACGTGACAATCTCTGGTCAGAGGTATATGGTCCCATTTTCTTTTACGGACTCATCAATCTAGTGATAGGTTATTTTGCAGGTTGGAAGGGGGTCCTATTTTTAACTTGCCAAACCATCGTTATGTATATGGTAGATGCCTCCATTACCTTCATACAACATTGGTCGCTGTATCGCAAAGAGATCAATGGTCGTTATGAGCGTGTGGGCCCGACTCATACCTGGGACTGCGATAACTGGATTACCACGGTAGTCTCCTTCAACAATTGCCGCCATGTGGACCACCACATTAATCCCGGTAAAGATCTGAATGCACTGGAAAACGTGGCTGCGGCGCCCAAAATGCCCTATGGCTACGCTGTCATGGGGACGCTTGCTAATTTCCCCGGACTATTCAGGCGAGTCATGGAACCTCTTTTACCCCACTCATAGAGGAAAAACTCATCCTGCTGCATGAGTGATTGACCAACTGCCGCTACCCATGCCACTGTGCTACAGGACATCGATGCTAAATCTCTCTAGCGGTTATGACCTGGACCTTCACACTCACTGGCATTGATGGTGGTCACTGCCGCCACCAAGCCAACTCATTTCAGCCTTTGCTGTCATTGAATCTATGGGCTGTAGCCATCCCCTAAGGGAGCTCAATCACTGATTTCATGGGTATAATCGTAATTCTTCTTTTTTAAGGCGTTGATCATGCTTGTGCACCCGAACTTTGATCCTGTAGCAATCCATTTAGGCCCCCTGACTGTTCGCTGGTATGGACTGATGTACTTATTTGGCTTTTTAGCAGGCTCTTATGCTGGACGCTGGCGTATTAACACACAACCCTGGTTAAAGTGGAGCGTGGAGGAGGTTGATCAATTATTGACTTATGTGGTGTTTGGAGTCATTGTTGGTGGTCGATTAGGCTATGTGCTCTTTTACAAACCTGAGTATTATTTTTCTCATCCTCTAGAAATCGTGGCTTTATGGAAGGGTGGCATGTCCTTTCACGGCGGTTTTTTAGGGGTAACTGTGGCGAGTAGTTTATTTGCCAGAAGAAGCCAACGCCGTTGGCTAGATATCACCGACTTTGTGGCCCCTCTTGTCACCTTTGGTCTGGGCTTTGGGCGCTTGGGTAATTTTATTAACGGCGAATTACCAGGACGCCCCACTTCGCTTCCCTGGGGGATGATTTTCCCCAATACAGACCTCATTGCTCGTCACCCCTCACAGCTCTATGAGGCTCTCCTCGAGGGGCTAGTGCTGGGTACTTTTTTATTTCTCGCGAGCAGAAAACAGCGCCCCACTGGTGTGTTATCCGCTTACTTTTTAATGGGTTACGGTAGCTTTCGTTTTCTTGTGGAGTTCACCCGCGAGCCCGATAACTTTCTGGGTTTATTGGATTTGGGATTAAGTATGGGCCAATGGCTAAGCCTGCCTATGATTATTGCCGGGCTAATACTGTGGAGAAGTTCTTTGAAATCGGCTATGATTATAAAATAATAATAAGCTCTTTATACGGCAGGTAAAGACAATACATCACGAAGAACGCTGGCAATGAGAAAATTTAACTGCCTGTTATTAATTTGGGAGAATACCATGAAATCACTCTTGTCCTTATCCGTTGCATGTACTATTACCTTAGCAACCTTGTCAACCTATGCCGCTGAGAAAGGTGAAACACTTGCCGCACAAAATGGCTGCCTGTCCTGTCACGCGGTTGATCATAAAATCTTGGGGCCCGCTTACAAGGATGTGGCTAAAAAATATCAAGGTGTTGCCGGAATTGAAGACAAGCTTTTCCAGAAAGTCAGACATGGCGGTGGCGGTGTATGGGGTGCTATGGCTATGCCAGCTCAAACCAAAGTATCCGATGCCGATCTGCACACCATACTCAAATGGGTTCTTAGTCGAAAATAAATAGCCAATAAATAAAGGAGCGGTTAATTTCATGGTCGTTAAACACATCGTCAAGCTATCCATTTTTTTAACTGCTGTCACTGTTTTATCAGGTTGTCAAAAAAGTAGCCCTCCTGCCACCAGTGATTCTATTGAGGTGGTGATTGGTTCAGCAGCGCCCCTTACCGGACCACAATCACACTTGGGTCAAGACAATGCGAACGGTGCGCAACTCGCTATCGATGACGCCAACCAAGAGCACATTGTCATTCAGGGCAAAAAAGTACATTTTTCCTTACAAAGCGAGGATGATGCCGCTGACCCGAAAACTGGCACCATCGTGGCACAAAAATTTGCCGACCAAAAGGTTAATGGGGTAGTGGGGCACTTAAACTCTGGCACCACCATTCCCGCATCTCGCATCTATTCAAACGCAGGAATTGTACAAATTTCCCCATCGGCCACCAATCCTAAATACACCCAACAGGGCTTTAAAACCGCTTTCAGAGTGATGGCTAATGATATTCAGCAGGGCCGAGTGTTAGCTCAATTCACCAGTCAACATCTAAAAGCCAAACGCGTGGCGATCATCGATGACGCCACCTCCTATGGCCAGGGATTAGCTGACGAATATGCTAAAAACTTAACAGGGGTAGAAGTGGTGGCACGCGAGCATACCGATGACCACAGTACAGACTTTAGTGCCATCCTGACACGCATTAAAGGAAAATCAGCAGATGTGATTTTCTATGGTGGCATGGACGCGCAAAGTGGTCCCATGGTTAAACAACTGCGGGCTTTGCGGGATAAAGCCGTATTTTTAACAGGCGATGGGGGATGCTCCACCGAGTTTGCCCAATTAGCGGGCGATGCCGCCAACGCCAGCTTCTGTAGCTTGCCAGGCATCCCCCTTGATAAGATGCCAAAAGGCCCCGATTTTTCATCCCGCTTTAAGACTAAATTCGGTCCTATCCAAGATTATGCTCCCTATGCCTATGATGCCGTTGGAGTCATGATTGCAGCCATGCAACAAGCGCAATCCACCGATCCTGGTGAATATATTAAAGCCCTTTCTACCCTTCATTATAATGGGGTAACAGCAAATATTTCCTTTGACGAGAAGGGCGATCTTAAGGATGCTAAAGTGACTGTCTACGAGTGGCTACAGGGTAAAAAAACACCTGTAGAAAACTGATTACTTAACCTAAATAGGCTTGTTGTACGAGAGGATGGGTTAGGCAATTGCGTGCACTGTCGGAGAGGATAATCTCTCCGGTATCCATCACGTAAGCTCGGTCACAAAGGTTTAGTGCAAGCTCGGCGTTTTGTTCAATCAACAGTAAACTGACGCCGGCGCTCCCTACTCTCCCAATAATATCAAAAAGGTGATCCACCATCTGTGGCGCCAACCCCATACTGGGTTCATCTAGCATCAACAATTGCGGTTCAGCTAATAGCGCACGACCAATGGCCAACATCTGTTGTTCCCCTCCAGAGAGGGTTCCCGCATTTTGTGAACGTCTTTCATAGAGCCGCGGAAAAATATCATACACTTGAGCCAACTTAGGCTTAAGCTCTTTAGCGGGACGCGTATAGGCCCCCATCCACAAATTTTCTTCGATGGTTAAGCGTTGAAAAATACCCCTACCCTCTGGTACCAACCCTATTCCCCGTGTCACCCGCTCATAGGCTGGCAAGGTGTTGATGACTTGGCCATTAAAATTGATGGTGCCATGACTCACAGGAACCAACCCTGCTAGGGCTTTCAAGGTAGTGCTTTTACCCGCTCCATTGGCGCCAATAATCGTGACTCGTTCACCCTGCAACACATGAAAGTCAATCTGTCGCACTGCCTGTATCCCGTCGTAACTCACGGATAGGGCGGTCACTTCAAGCAGCATGATGTTGCCCTCGCCCAAGATACGCCTCAATGACTTTAGGATGGTGTTGTATGGTGTAGGGGTCCCCCTCGGCGATCACTTCCCCAAAGTTCAGCACAGAAATGTGCTGACACAACGACATGATCCATTTCACATCATGCTCAATGACCAATACCGTGATACCTTGTTCTTTCACTCGTTGAATCAGTGTCGCTAACTCTTGCCTCTCTCTCAGGTTCATCCCTGCCGCAGGCTCATCAAGAGCTAACAAAGTAGGTTCTGTAGCCAGAGCACGAGCAATTTCTAAACGCCGTTGATCACCGTAGGATAAGGTTTTGGCGTAATCCCAAGCGCGCTCACTCAAGCCCACATAATCAAGAAAACAGTGGGCGCTCTCGCGCATGGCCCGTTCCTCATGACGTGTTTGACGGGTATTGAAAATGGCTCCCCACACCGAGGCCTGGGAGCGTAAATGTCGCCCTACTAGAATATTCTCTAACACAGTCAAATTACCAAACAAACGGATATTCTGAAAAGTTCTGGCAATTCCACAACGCGCCACCTCGTGGGCTTGCCCCACGGGTAAAGGCCGATTAGCGAGCAGAATATCGCCCTGATCAGGACGGTAGAGACCGGTAATAATATTAAACAGGGTGGTTTTACCCGCACCATTGGGTCCAATCAAACCAACAATACTCCCCTTGGGGATAGCCATATTGACGTCTTTTAATGCTAAAAGCCCGCCAAAACCCTTGGTGATGTGTCTCACTTCCAAGAGATTACTCATGATGGAGCTCCTTGGCTCTCAGTCTTGAAGGAATAAGTCCCTCAGGACGTATGAGCATCATCACAACTAAGGCTAGGGCAAACATAATCAATCTTAAGTTAGCCGGATCAACCCATACTGCACCCAGTAAGCTTCTCTGCCACCCGACACTGGCCCGAAGTAATTCAGGCAGCACACTCAACAACAAGGAGCCTACAATCACTCCCGGAATGTGTCCCATCCCCCCTAACACGACCATACATAAAATCATCACCGATTCCATTAAAGTAAAGCTTTCAGGGCTGACAAACTCCTGAAAGCCCGCGAATAACCCCCCCGATAATCCGCCCACCGTGGCGCCCAAACCAAAGGCCAATAGCTTATAGCGTTTAGTGTGAATACCCACACATGAGGCAGCCAGCTCATCCTCTCTGATGGCCATCCAAGCCCGACCGATTCTGGATTTTTCAAGGCGATAAGAAAATACAATGGCAATCATTACCGCCAATAAGAACAAATAATAAATATTGATCACGGCAGGAAAATGCAGTGACATCACCGAGAAGTCATGGTTAAAAACAAAGCTTCCCACCTGTAGTGGGTCAATGTCACTGATCCCTTGAGGGCCGTTAGTAATATTCACTGGCGCGGAGAGATTGTTTAAAAATATCCGAATAATCTCACCAAAGCCTAAGGTCACAATGGCCAAATAATCCCCCTTGAGGCGCAAGGTGGGGGCCCCTAACAGCACCCCAAACACCCCGGCTGACAAGGCACCAAGGGGTAAGACGACTAACAGTGGCCAATGCAACCCAAACTGTGGTGAGGATAGCAATGCATAACAATAAGCCCCCACAGCAAAAAAAGCGATATAGCCCAGGTCTAATAACCCTGCGTATCCCACCACCACATTTAAACCTAAGGACAGCATTAAGTAGAGTAAAGCAAAATCTAAAATCCTAACCCAGCTCTGTCCCACTAAGACCTCAGTTAGCCAAGGTAACATGAGGGCGAGTAGCAATAATAGGTAATATTTATTCCTCATACTTTCTCCTGAGTCTTGCCACCTAACAGCCCATTAGGTTTAAAGATCAGCACTAAAATCAGCACAAAAAAAGCAAACACATCTTTGTAGTTACTGCCAAATAGACCATGGGTTAAATCACCGATATAGCCTGCTCCTAAGGCTTCCACGACACCAAGTAACACCCCCCCCAGCATCGCGCCTTTTAAATTACCAATTCCCCCTAATACGGCAGCAGTAAATGCTTTTAGTCCCAATAAAAAACCCATGGTGTAGTTACCCACCGAGTAATAGATCACGTCCATCACCCCAGCCACTGCGGCGAGGGCCGAACCCAGAATAAAAGTTTGTGAAATAACCCGATCTGTATTAACCCCCATCAACTGAGCAAAGGGCACGCTTTGCGCTGTAGCGCGCATGGCACGACCGAGCTTAGTATGATGAATCAATTGCCAAAGTAACAACATGAATAATAAGGATAAAACAAAAATACTTAATTGCAGCGTTGACACAACGAGGCCATGCCATGCCAACGTGAGCTCCCCTATATTTCCTGGGAAGGGGAGATAGCCTTTCCCCCAAATTAATGACGCCAATTGTTGCAATAATAAAGACAAACCAATGGCGGTAATCAGAGGCGCTAATTTAGGCGCTGAACGCAGGGGACGGTAGGCCACTTTCTCGATCAGATAACCCAGTATCATGCAAATGAATACAGAGAGTCCAAAGGCCACTATTAAAGCGCTCGTGAGCGGGAAGCCTTGAGTCATCAACCATTGTGTTGTGGACAGGGCAATTAAGGCTCCTATCATGACCACGTCACCATGGGCAAAGTTAATCAATTCCATAATACCGTAGACCATGGTGTAACCCAGCGCCACCAGAGCGTAAATACTCCCCAACGTTAAACCATTAATCACTTGTTGCCAAAAGATCATCACGGCCTAAATCCAATCACGTCCATTAATAAAATCCGTTAAAAGAGTGGCCTCAGCAGTACCCGCTTCGGGTTGCCAGTCGTAACGCCAGCGCACAATAGGAGGCATAGACATGAGAATCGATTCTGTTCTGCCCCCTGATTGGAGACCGAATAAGGTCCCGCGGTCATAGACTAAATTAAACTCCACGTAACGCCCGCGTCGGTAAGCCTGAAAATCTCTCTCTCGCTCACCAAAGGAAAGGTCTTTTCTTTTGTCAACAATGGGGGCGTAGGCCTGCAAAAAATGATCGCCCACGCTGGCCCACAGAGCCCGTGACTGATCCCAACCTAACTCATTAAAATCATCGAAAAATATCCCCCCCACGCCCCGGGGTTCACTGCGATGTTTTAAATAAAAGTATTCATCACACCATTTTTTAAACTGCGGATACCATTGCTGACCAAAAGGATTCAGTGCTTGGCGGCAAGTGTCATGAAAATGCACGGCATCCTCGGTAAACCCATAGTAAGGGGTTAAATCCATGCCACCACCAAACCACCACACAGGATCCTTCTGTTCATCAAAAGCAATAAAGCAGCGAATGTTCATATGTACCGTTGGCACATAGGGGTTTCTGGGATGCAAGACCAAGGATACGCCCAAGGCTTCAAATCTGCGCCCAGCTAACTCAGGACGGTGCTGTGTTGCGGAGGGAGGGAGGCCTGGCCCCATGACATGGGAGAAGTTCACGCCTCCTCGTTCAAATAAATGACCTTCCTCAATTAAGGCGCTGACCCCGCCACCCCCCTGGGGACGTTGCCAACTATCAAAACGAAAGGATTGACCGTCTAACTCTTCGCAACGTTTAACAATGTTGGCTTGCAAAGACATTAAATAAGTTTTAATTTCATTAACATCCATAATCGCTTTATCCGTAAAATCTCAATAAACAGTGAAGTGTAACATTTTCAGATAGAATAAAATAACCATGAAACAGACCAAACTCTCCCTCTCTGGACGGGCACTCAGACACTATTTGGCACAAGGCGGTGTCATTGCCTATGCCACACGGGCCGTATTTGGACTGGGTTGTTCACCCTACAGCCAACGGGGCTTGAAAAAAATTCTACACATCAAAAAAAGACCCAGTCATAAGGGGCTTATTGTGATAGCCCATGATGCAGAACAATTTAAAACACTCCATCAGCCCTTGAGTTTAGCAGAGCAACACAGGGTTAACCAAAGCTGGCCAGGTCCCGTCACGTTTCTTGCTGCCGCCTCACGGCGTGCTCTACCCTTAGTTCGAGGTCGCTATAAAAACAAAAAGATTGCTCTTCGAGTGGACGCCCACCCTGACACAGTAGCCCTGTTATCCACCATTAATATGCCGATTACCTCAACCAGCGCTAATTTATCGGGTCGCAGACCCATTCGTGACAGCCGGGAATGCTATCGTCAACTTGGTAAACAAGTGAGAGTGATCCGGGGAAGAGTTGCGCGCCATACTCAGCCATCAACCATCATTGATTTGGGCAACGACAGAATTATTCGCCCTTAAGAAGCGCTTTTTAGCGCCCGCCAGCCAATATCCCGTCGATATTGCTGCCCGGCAAATTCAAGGCGTTCAAGTCGTTGGTAGGCTTTTGAGGCAGCAAGACGTAAGGTATCCCCTAAGGCTGTCACACACAGCACTCGTCCGCCTCGCGTTACCCATTGCCCCTGATCGTTAACCCCAGTCCCCCCATGAAACACATGGGTATCCAAGGTAGTCTCTCCCTGATCAGTGATCACGTCCCCCACACGGGGAGTGTTAGGGTAATTATGTGCCGCCATCACCACCCCTACGGCACTACGTCGATCCCACTCTAACTGTACTTGATCAAGACGACCTTTTACTGCCAACTCAAGAACTTCCACCAAGTCTGACTTTAATCGCATCATAATAGGCTGAGTCTCGGGGTCCCCCATACGACAGTTAAACTCAAGGGTTTTTATCTCTCCCGCCGGGCTAATCATTAATCCTGCGTATAGAAAACCTGTATAAGTCCGGCCCTCAGCTTTCATACCACGAATGGCCGGCATAATCACTTGACGCATGGCCTTAGCATGAATATCGGGCGTCACTACCGGTGCTGGCGAATAAGCCCCCATGCCACCAGTATTAGGGCCCTCATCGCCATCTTGTAACCGTTTATGATCTTGACTGGTGGCTAAAGGACACACATTCTCGCCGTCAGAGAGAACGATGAAGCTGGCTTCTTCTCCCTGTAAAAACTCTTCAATCACCACCCGGTGTCCTGCCGCCCCTAAACTTCCTGCGAACATATGCTCTACTGCCTCGTGAGCCTCGGCGAGGGTCATGGCCACTACCACCCCTTTGCCAGCAGCTAAGCCATCGGCCTTTATCACAATGGGAGCGCCCCGCTCTTCAATGTATTGATGGGCTAAGGTGGCCTCCGAAAAAGTAGCATAGGCAGCCGTGGGAATATGGTGGCGGAGCATGAAAGCTTTAGCAAAATCCTTTGAGGCTTCCAGTTGACTGGCCAGCTGAGTGGGGCCAAAGATAGCCAATCCTGCTGCCCGAAAAGCGTCTACCACCCCCTCAGACAAGGGTGCCTCAGGGCCCACCACGGTTAAATCAATGGGTTCCTCTTGGGCAAAACGTAACCATTCCGAGACGCTATGAAGATTAACATTATACAACCCCTCCTCCTGTGCCGTCCCAGCGTTGCCTGGTGCCACATAGACCCGAGATACCTTTTCTGACTGCACCAAACGCCAAGCCAGGGCATGCTCTCGCCCTCCTGAACCAATAACTAAGATTTTCATGGGAATTAATGCCTAAAATGTCTTAAACCTGTGAAGACCATGGCGATGCCATGCTCATCCGCCGCCGCAATGACTTCCTGATCCTTGATGCTACCCCCTGGCTGAATAATCGCCGCGACGCCAGAACTGGCGATCACATCAATGCCATCTCTAAATGGAAAAAATGCATCGGAAGCCACCACAGAGTGCGCCAAGGTAAGTCCTGCGTCTTCAGCTTTTCTGGTGGCAATGCGCGTGCTGTCCACCCGACTCATTTGTCCTGCCCCAACCCCAAGCGTCATGCCTTCACGACAAAAAACTATGGCATTGGACTTAACGTATTTGGCCACATGAAAAGCAAACTTTAAATCCTCCATCTGTGCGGGGGTAGGCTGTATCTTAGTGACCACCTTTAATTGAGTTTCATCAAGGCTGAGGTGATCGGGGGTTTGAATTAATAAACCGCCTCCCACACGTTTCATATCCCAGCCGTTAAAGGACTGCGTGAGAGGGACTTGAAGCACACGAATATTGGCCTTTTGTTTAAATATCTCTAAGGCTTTTTTGTCATACTCGGGAGCTAACACCACTTCCACAAATTGTTGCTGTAAGGCTATGGCAGTGGCTTCATCCACTTTACAATTAAAAGCAATAATGCCGCCAAAGGCAGAGGTCGAGTCCGTGGCATAGGCACGCCGGTAAGCATCATGAGGGTTGTCAGCAGTGGCGACACCACAGGGATTAGCATGTTTTACGATAACACAGGCCAGTTGATCGAGTGTTCGCACACAGTCCCACGCTGCATCACTGTCGGCAATATTATTGTAGGATAATTCTTTACCTTGCCATTGAGTGTACTCACTGAGCTGCCCGGCAGGGGCATGAGGATCCTGGTAAAACGCAGCGCTTTGATGAGGGTTTTCTCCATAACGCAAACTTTGTTGACGAGTAAACGTTAAATGAAGACGCTGAGGATAACCCTGACTATCGTCCCCTTCCTCAACACAGGATAAATAATTAGCAATCATACCGTCATACTCTGCCGTATGGGAGAAGGCCTTGACCGCCAAACGAAAACGAGTGGCCTGTGACAGCTCATTATGATGAGCTGTCATTTCCTCTAGCACTAAAGCATAATCGAGGGGATCGGTAACCACCGCCACATGAGCATGATTTTTTGCGGCAGAGCGCACCATGGCCGGGCCACCAATATCAATATTTTCAATCGCTTCATCTAAGGTACATTCTGGATTGGCAACGGTTTCTTTGAAAGGATATAAATTAACCACCACCAAATCGATGGCTTGAATGCCATGTAAGGCCATGGCATCGCGATGGGTACTCACATCTCGACGGGCAAGAATACCACCATGGATTTTAGGATGGAGCGTTTTAACGCGCCCATCAAGCATTTCAGGAAAGCCTGTAAAATTGGAGACTTCAATCACCGCAATGCCCGCATCTCTTAATAAGCGCGCGGTGCCTCCTGTGGAGAGAATTTCGATGTGTCGCTGATGGAGTGCACGGGCCAATTCCACTGCACCCTGCTTGTTTGATACACTGATTAATGCTCGTTGAATAGCCATACGTTTTCCCAATTATTCCTGCGCCAAACCATATTGTTGAATTTTTTTTCTTAAGGTATTGCGATTAATACCAAGCACCTGTGCTGCCAAAGTCTGGTTGCCTTGAGTGTGACGTAATACCACTTCCAACAAAGGCTTTTCCACAGTATTAATCAATAATTCATGGACTCCCGTGCATTTCTCACCCTCTAAACGGATAAAAAACTCAGTGGCCAAACGACGTACACATTGCGCCAATTCCGATTCCTGTTCACTCATGCCGCTATGCCCTCAGAGTCTTCTTCTGTATATCGTAGACGTTCACTTTGCTCAGAATATTGATCAAAAAAGTCCATGACCGCTTGCTGTTGCATGTCCAGTTCCGTTAATTGATTCATGTGATGCCTAAATTGTGCCGAGCCCACTAATCCCTTGGTATACCAGCTAATGTGTTTACGGGCCACTCTCACCCCCGCCTCATCACCATAAAATTGATACAGATCAACCAAATGGGCGAGTAATACTGTTTTGATTTCAATCACCGAAGGAGGAGGCAATTTAGATCCAGTTTTTAAGTAATGATCAATTTCTCTAAAAATCCAGGGTCTGCCCTGTGCCGCACGCCCTATCATCAATGCATCTGCCTGAGTCTGTTCTAACACATATTTGGCTTTTTCAGGAGAAGTAATGTCTCCATTAGCCACCACCGGGATACCAATAGCATCCTTCACCGCGGCAATGGTCTCGTACTCAGCTTCCCCAGTGTAACCACAGGCTCTCGTTCTGCCATGAATGGCAAGGGACTGTATACCCGCTTGTTCCGCTATTTTGGCAACAGCTATCGCGTTGCGATGGGACTTGTCCCAACCAGTTCTAATTTTCAAGGTAACTGGCACCTTCACTGCCGCCACTACCGCTTCAACAATCGCTTTGACTAAGGGTTCGTTTTGTAATAGAGCAGAACCTGCCATAACATTACAGATTTTTTTAGCCGGGCAACCCATGTTGATATCAATGATCTGAGCTCCTTGATCCACATTGTAGCGGGCGGCTTCGGCCATCATTTTAGGATCAGCCCCGGCAATTTGTATGGCTTTGGGTTCCACTTCTCCCTCATGATTTGCGCGGCGCAGTGTTTTCTCAGAGCCCCATAACAGCGAATTGGAAGACACCATTTCTGAGACCGCAAGCCCTGCTCCCATACTCTTACACAGCATGCGGAAAGGCCGATCCGTAACCCCAGCCATGGGGGCTACAATCAGATTGGTTGTTAACTGGTAAGGGCCTATGCGCATAAAAGGATCATGATGTTCATTGGATAATTTACCATTATACCTCGAACATACAAAATTAATATTTCAGTGGGCCGCATCCCAATTATTTCCCCATCCCATCTCCACCTTTAAGGGGACATTGAGCGTCATCACGTTCTCCATAGAGCGAGGCAAAAGCTCTTTAATCACTTCTTGTTCATGATGAGGAACCTCTAAAATCAATTCATCATGAACTTGCATAATCAATTTAGTAGTTAATCGTTGATCATGCAACGCCTGATCCACCGCGATCATGGCGAGCTTGATCAGGTCTGCTGCAGTGCCTTGCATGGGAGCATTAATGGCAGCACGCTCTGCCCCCTGACGACGCATAGCATTACTCAGACTGATATCAGGTAACCATAAACGCCGTCCTAATACCGTCTCCACAAAGCCCTGTTGTTTAGCCTTAGCACGGGTCTCATTCATGTACCGTAAGACACCTGGGTAGCGCTGAAAGTAACGATCCATGTAAGCTTGCGCTGCTCCTCGCTCACAATTAATTTGTTTAGCGAGACCATAGGCTGACATGCCATAAATCAAACCAAAATTAATGGCTTTAGCAGCTCGTCGTTGCTCATCGCTCACCTCCTTTGCGGGCACACCAAAAATTTCTGCAGCGGTGGCACTGTGCACGTCCAAGCCTTGGGTAAAGGCATTGACTAAGCCCTCGTCCTCTGAGAGATGAGCCATGATACGCAGTTCAATTTGTGAATAATCCGCTGACACCAATAACTTGTTAGGTCCAGCAATAAATGCTTCACGAATACGACGCCCCTCCACGGTGCGGATGGGAATGTTTTGTAAGTTTGGATCACTGCTACTCAGACGCCCGGTAACGGCCACGGCCTGAGCATAGTGGGTATGTACTCTGTGGGTCTCAGGATTAATCATACGGGGTAACTTATCCGTGTAAGTGGACTTCAACTTAGACAGACTGCGATGAAACAACAATTGTTTGGCAATGGGATAATCCAGTGCAAGCTCTTGCAACACACTCTCATCCGTGGACGCTTCTCCCTTAGGGGTTTTTTTTAGTATGGGCAAGTGCAATTGTTGAAACAATATCTCTTGTATTTGCTTTGGTGAGTTTAAGTTAAAGGGCTGCCCTGCCAATTGGTGAACGTCTGCTTCAATTTCCATTAACTGTTGACCCAGTCGATCACTTTGTTGCTGTAATAAAGTCGCATCAATGAGAACCCCTTCGCGCTCCATTCGCCATAGAATATTTTGCATAGGAAGCTCAATATGTTGATAAATATCATTGAGTTTTGTCTGGGCGGTTAACGCTGAGGATAATCGCTGATGAATACGCAGCGTAATGTCAGCGTCCTCAGCCGCATAATGACTGGCATCAGTAATGGCCACTTGCTCAAAACCAATCGCTCTCGCCCCTTTACCCGTAATGCTCTCATAGGACGTTGTGTTTTCACCTAAGTGTCGCTTGGCAAGGCTGTCTAGATTGTGGGGGAGATGGGATTCGAGAACATAGGACTCTAGCAACGTGTCATGGGCGACGCCTCTTAAATGAATCCCATGATTAGCGAGCACATGAGTATCATACTTTAAATGTTGTCCGACTTTTTTATGCTCATCACTTTCAAGCCAAGGCTTGAGTTTTTCTAATACTTCCTTTATCGGCAGTTGATCAACCTGATCAGGGCCACAGTGTTGCAACGGCAAATAGGCCGCCTCGTGGGGACTTATCGAAAAAGACAGCCCCACAAGACGTGCAGCAAAGGGGTCCAGGCTAGTTGTTTCGGTATCTAACGCGGTTAATTGAGCTCCTTTAATTTTGTCAAACCATAGGTCAAATGCAGGCCAAGTGAGAAGCGTGTCATACTGTTTTTGTGCCACCACACTTTTGTGCTCTTCAGGCGGCGGTTGACGGGCTGGTGGCGGACTCGGCACACTGATGTCGTCTTCACGAATCAATTGACGAAGATCATATTTTTTTGCCAGCTGCACCAAACTCGCCTCTTGCCGCTCCCCCTTAATGAGGTCATTGAGTGCTACAGGGAGCTTAACATCGCAACGTATGGTTAACAGCTCACGAGCTTGGGGTAACCAGGTGAGCGCTTCTTTTAACCGCTCACCCAAGGCTCCTTTAATGTTATCGGCATGGGCCATGATATGCTCCAAAGAATCAAACTCTGCGATCCATTTTTGCGCTGTTTTAGGACCCACCTTGTGTACCCCAGGGACATTATCGGCACTGTCCCCAATGAGGGTTAAATAATCGACGAACTGTCGCGGATGAATACCATACTTGTTGCAGGCAGACTCCTCATCGAGTCTCTCGTTGGTCATGGTATTAATGAGCTGCACATGAGGCTGAATGAGCTGCACCATATCCTTGTCCCCCGTAGAAACCAATACTTCAGCGCCTTGGGCTACCGCTGTTTTCGCTAAGGTCCCAATCACATCATCCGCTTCCACCCCCGCTTCAACTAATAAGGGCCAACCTAAAGCCTGTATGATTTCATGCAACGGTTGAATTTGTTGAACCAGATCCTCTGGCATAGGTGGTCGATGAGATTTATAGTCAGGGTATAACTCATGTCTAAAAGTGGGGCCCTTTGCATCAAATATGCAAGCCAGATAATCCGGCTTATAATCATGCTCTAGACGCCTTAACATATTGAGTACTCCCACCATGGCACCGGTTGGGAACCCGCTATGGCTACTGAGGGCGGGTAGAGCGTGATATGCTCTATACAGATAGGAAGAACCGTCCACAAGCACCAATAAGGGTTTAGAATTGATTGGCATGACCACCTCAATTAATTAAATAAAGGAATTATCGCAAAGTTATGACAACAGAACTGAAATTAAATGGTAAGTTATTTCAGCTGGATACAGATCCTAACACGCCACTGTTATGGGTGATAAGAGATGTGGTGGGTCTAACAGGTACTAAATTCTCTTGCGGAGCAGGGTTATGTGGGGCGTGCACGGTACATGTTAACGGTGAGGCTACCCGATCCTGTATTACCCCCTTGTCCGATGCCGCTGGTAAAGAGGTCACCACCATTGAAGGGTTGTCGGTAGAGGGGGATCACCCCCTGCAACTCGCTTGGCAAGAGCTCAACGTGTCGCAATGCGGTTATTGTCAATCTGGACAAATCATGAACGCAGCGAGCTTGCTAAAGAAAAACCCTCATCCCAGTAGCAGTGATATTGATCAGGCCATGACCGGCAATTTGTGCCGCTGTGGCACTTACAACCGTATCCGCGCCGCCATTGAATTGGCCGCTAAAAAAGGCTAATCCGCATCATGACTTTTCGCTCACGCATCTTAACAAGCTTCATGTCACTCATGGTAATTGGCGTCACGCTCCCTTGCAGTTATGCTGAAGACAACAACTTTAAAAGCGCTCCCCCACCGCCAGAATACGGTGTCAACAAAGATAATAACGAACCTGCTGACGAACCACAGGTTACCATTGTGCAAAAAAGCGACGCCACCTTTGAAGAGACTCGCTATCACGGTAAACTATATAAAATTAAAGTCACCCCTAAAGTCGGCAAGCCTTATTACTTAATTGATGAGGAAGGAAAAGGGGTGTGGCACCGTTATGACGGTCCTGTTGATCAAACCATTGTTCCACAATGGGTCATTTTAAAATTCTAATATAACGATTCATGGCTGTCTTTACTACTGTTTCCCAAGATACCCTCTCTGCCTGGTTAGTAGATTACCAGGTGGGAGAGCTACTTCATTTTGAAGGGATCACCTCGGGTATTGAAAATACGAACTACTTTGTCACCACCACACGGGGACAATATGTCTTAACTATTTTTGAGAAATTAGCGCCAGCGGAAGTGGAATACTATTTGCACTTCATGGCTTATGTCAGCTTGCATCATCTGCCTTGCCCCACCCCCCAAATGAACCGTGAGGGACAACTCCAAGGGCGTTTATATAATAAACCTGCCACGTTAGTGTCTCGTCTCACAGGTCAATCCATTCTCTCGCCCAAGGAGGCGGAATGCGCCAAAATGGGAGCACTGCTTGCGCAGCTACATCTCGTAGGGCAACACTACCCGATGATTCACCTTAACCCTAGAGGGCGCAGCTGGTGGCAATTAACCGCTCCGCAAGTGATGCCGTTTCTAAATGAAGCAGAAAAACACTGTTTAACCTCTCAGATGGAGCAGTTATTATCACGGTCCTGGAGCGAGCTGCCCAAGGGAACGATTCACGCCGACTTATTTCGTGACAATGTTCTCTTTGACCATGGGTCAATTAGTGGCCTCATTGACTTTTACTTTGCCGGGCATGAGGTATTATTATTTGATTTATGCGTTGTAATTAATGATTGGTGTATGAATACCGACGCAACCCTGAATAGACAACGCTACCACACACTGCTGCAGGCTTACCATCAAGTCAGAGCGCTCACTCAGCCAGAAATGGTGGAACTCCCCTTTATGTTAAAGTCAGCCGCCATGCGTTTTTGGTTATCACGGTTATTTGATAAGTATTTACCCAGACAAGGCGCGATGATCCACGCCCATGACCCCAATTGGTTTTATCAGATGATAGAAAACTATCAAGGAAATCCCGCATTATGTCCACTTTAACGAATCCTGTTGCCGTTCCCCCTCTGCGCGGGATCCATTGGATTAGCGAGGGTTTTACGTTGGTATTTCATAGCCCCGTAGGTTGGCTCAGTGTGATGAGCATATGGTTCTTTTTCGCGTTACTGTGCTCTATCTTTTGGGGATTTGGACCTGTTTTATTTTCCTTAACGCTACCTATTTTCTTTGCCGGGTTGATGGTGGGTTGTCGTCACATCTCAGCAGGACGCTCTCTGAAAGTGCATCATCTGTTTACTGGATTTACCGTCAAAAACCCACGGCTCGTCGGTTTGGGAGGAGTCAATGTATTTTGGGAAGTGGTGTTATCAGTGATTACTCTCCTGTGGGGTGGACAACACATGACCAGTTTTCAGAACATGATCTTTGATAACACCACCAACGCTGAAGAATTACAAGTGATCATCAGCGAATTAACGCCCATGTTTATTACGCTTAGTTTGGTTCAATTGGTACTATTAGTATTAGGTTGGTATGCACCGGCTCTACTTATTTTCTCCCCGGTATCTTTGCTAGAGGCCATTACGGTTTCCGGCAAAGCTTGCGTGATCAATATACTACCTATTATTGTGTATCTCATCACGATGGCGGCCATCTTGGCAGCCATCGGATTCACTGTACTAACTGTGCCATTATTAGGTTTTTTACTAAGCTTGTTTGTGATTCCGACTATTGTGGCCAGTGTGTATGTCAGTTACAGCGACGTCTTCAAACAAGAGTCGCCCTCCACCCCTTAACTCTCTAATGGTGAGACATCAGTTGATTGGTGTCACTGACAATCTGATCCACCGTGCCAGGCATAGTCAAGGCTGCCCGAACTTGTCCTTTGGTATTGATTAAAAACACTGAACTGGTATGGTCAACGGTATACCCATCTTTAATAGTGTCATGTTGATTATTGCGTTGGTAGTAAGCTGATAAGCTTTTCACCAGAGGCTTAAGGGCCTCATCACTGCCGGTGGCACCAATAAAACTTTTATCAAAGGAGGTGACGTACTGTTTTAATATCGTCACGTTATCACGTGGCCAATCCACCGAGACAAAGACCACTAGCGGAGATTTTTCAGTACCCAGTTTTTGCGTTACTTTTGCCAAGGTGTTTAAGGTGGTGGGGCACACATCAGGACAATGGGTATAACCAAAAACGAGATAAGTCCAATGCCCCTCGAGGCTCGAGTTATCTAACACTCCCTCATGGGAAGTGGATTGTAATTTAAAGTTATCGATCTCTGGGCCATCATCGATAGCCACCACCAATTTACTGACTTTCATTTCCGAGGGGGCTGGTATAGTACTGACCCAATAAATTGCTACCATCAATACCAATACAGACAAACCTGCAATCACCGCAACGAATACTTTCATTTAATTTAACCTCACCACCCTAAATCCAATATTATTTGAACGCGTATGGGGATCGTCCGCACTGCGTCGTCCCACCTCAAGCTCATCGGCGGTATTATTCCACGCCCCCCCTCTTAATACTCTTGAGGGACAAGATTGAGACTGCTCGGGAACCATTGTATCTTCCCAGGCACTGCCATTGTTAGGAGCCCCTTTCAAGGATTCATGATAACAATCCTCAAGCCACTCCCAAACATTACCATTCATGTCAAACAAACCCCAATCATTAGGACGTTTTGTAGCAACCGCATGAGTGGTGTTATCACTGTTTTCCTTGAACCAGGCAATACTGGAGACATTGCTACTGCCACAATAATTTTGGCTAGTTCGTCCAATACAGGCATATTCCCACTGTGTCTCCGAGGGCAAGCTATAGTGTTTACCGGTTTTGGCATTTAGCCTTAAAATAAATACCTGAGCCTCTTCCCAACTGATATTTTCTACTGGACAAGCGTCACCGCAGCCAGTAAAGACGCTAGGATTGTGCCCCATTACAGCACGCCATTGGCCTTGGGTAATGAGCGTGGCACTCATTAAAAAAGATTTAGAAAAAGTCACACGATGAGGGCTATCGCCTCGGCTTTGATAACTTCCTGCAGGAATTTGCACCAAATCAGGACAGTTTGAACAATCCTTCGTCATCTCCGCTGCATTTGATACCAAGGATAACAACATCAACATGCCTACATTAAATGAGATAGTCAATATCTTCATGGTCACTCCCGATTTATCCCTAGAGCAGGGTATTGTTATGAATTAAGTGTAACTGAGTCAGCCTTTATTCTCAATCACCGAACTCAACTAACTTTCAGCCATGACCTATAGGTGTAATATTACATTACAGTTTGAATGCATTAATTATTTGCTAAGCAAATGCGCTTTTGATAGACTAAAATCATGAGTAAAACAATGATTATTAATTAACAAAGGGGGTGATATGGTAGTTCTAGATACTTGGGTAATGATTGTCCCAGTTATTTTATTTATTGGGGGTATTATTGTCTCCTTCAGTCTGGGTGGTATAGGGATTGATCGAGTCAAACAAATTCGCCAAAATGAAAGATAATTTTTGAAGAAACCTGGTTAAATAAATACTAACCAGGTTTTTTTATACTTAAAAGACAATAATAAAAATGATTATCAATAAAAGTGAAACACAACCTTTAGTTAAATTTTTAGTGGTGTCTGCCCTTTCTTTTTTGGTAGGGACCATTCATGGTATGTTACAAGTGATGCCCCCCATTAGGGCTTGGCTTGATTCCATAGGTAGTCCCTATGGCGGGCCCGGTCATATGATTGATCCTCTGGCCCATGCGCACATGAATTTGGTGGGCGGAGTAGTTATGCTAGCCATGGGGGCAACCTTCTATCTGTTACCACAATTCTCCGGTAAGAAACTGTACTCCAAGAAGCTGGTTTCTTATACGTTTTGGTTTACCGTAATGGGTGTCTACAGTTTTTACACCATTCTCATGGTCTTTGGTACCTGGGAAGGTTATCTAATGCTTCACGATCGTGAGATGTTAAGACAAGTTCATCAACATTATTACAGTCCACTGATGGCCTTATCTGGGACTTGTATGGCCATTGGTTTTCTTTTTTACTTCTTGAATATTGTATTAACTTTGGTTAAGTCCCCTAAAGCTATTGAGTCAACTTCAAAGGAAAACGTAGTTCGCCCACTGCATTTTCGTGCTTAACCTGAATCTGTAATACTGATCTTTCGCCGGGTTCGATTCTCACCGCTCGGCGATATACTCCCATCCGACCATCCTCAATCATCTGAACCCAATCGTCTTGTTTTGCAGTACGAATGGAGATAATCAAATCCCAGGCAGGAATATTTCTTTTAATATCGTTAGCGGTTACCACAATCTCATTCATACCCTGCTCAGGAGGGTTGGGACGAGTATCCACCTGCATACTGACTCCTTGCCACTGTTGAGGAGCAGGATCGCCATTTGAGTCAGAACTAGAGCATGCTGACAAGGTGAGGGCTCCTAACAATAACCAAGACAGCTTAAATTTATCCACCTGAACGCTCTCCTTATTTGTTTTGAGCATCCTGACTCCCTTGCTCACTGTTTTCTTTAACGCCGCCTTGAGCCGTGTCACCGTGCCATTTCACCATGTAGTAAACAAAATAACCTGCCACAGCAATGTAAGCTAAAGCTATTGCAAACCCCCAATCTAACCAATGCTTTTGATGACCAGGACGCGTTCCCCAAAAGGGGAAGGCGAGTCCGACTCCCACGAGTAAGACCACCACTACCACCGCAAAGAACCAATACGGGACGGGACGTTGAGATTCAGGAATTTTTTCCACCAACTCCCAATCCTCAAGCCCTCGTTTAGACCTTCTTTCCTCATCGGAGGCATAACCTAAATGATCATCAGATAATTTGCCCCATTGTGAGGTAACTTTATCCAGCTTTGGTTGATCGACTTGGTTCTCTTCCATCCCCTACCCCTCCATTATTTCTCAGAAAAATACTGGATTGGAAAACGTTCTTCCCATCCCTGTGGCGATTTGGCCACAACAATCACACGGTGTATGCCATGTGTGATGTTGGGTGACAAACTTAAAATCAATGAGTGTCTTGCTGAGGCAGGAACTAACACCTGCGTTTCATCCAAGTGATACTGGTCAGGTCGCATGCCCTCCACTGATAGGGTAATCACTCCGTCACGATATTGTTTATTGGCAATAGAGATTTGATAATCTCGACTGGTAGCATTGTTAAGCCCTTCAGCCTTATAGACGGCTAAATGATACGGCTGCCAACTGATTAATCCCCAAATAAAGAATGAGCAACCCATCAGTGCAATCACCAGCACCCAACGTGTTCGGGTATCAAGACCAATGGCTGCATTTTTAAAATTTATCCGCGATTCTTTTTTCTCTTTTCTCTCACCCATTTCAAAGGTAAGCAGTCCAGGTTCATTCTTTTTAGCATGCAGCGTGTTACAGGCGTCAATACATTCACCACAATTGATGCAACTGTCATAGATATCTGTTTTTTTAGGATCTAAATCAATAAAACAAGCCGTGACACAATAATTGCATTTTAAGCACTCGCTGGCACGAGAATCATCATACTTAATATGCAAGGTTTCACGGGTTTTAAAGCTATGCTGCCAAACTCTATACACACAGGCAAAACGACACCAGAAATGCCTGATGATAGCAATATCAATAAAGATAATAATTACCACAACCCCGTATATCCAATGCAGAGAACGGGCTAATTTAGGATTAGACTGCCAAGCCAAAAAATCCCATACCACCTGGGGGGGGTAGAAATAAAACAGGGGAATCAGTGCAAAAAACATGGCGGCGAACAGAAAAGATAGCCCTAATAAAGACCAATTGAGTACTTTGTTTTTATTGGGCGCCACCAACGGAGCCTCTCCCTCAAGACTCACTTCTGCTCTTTTTCCCAATAACTTATGGGTCATAAAGTTAGCCCATTCCGCCATAATGTTTTGTGGACACACCCACCCACAAAAAACAGTCCCCGCAATGGAGTAAAGCATCACTAACATACACACTATTAAAATCCACAAGCCTGCCACCAGAAAGAAATCGGAAAACCAGATCTGTCGGCCCATCACCACCATTGCCCCAGCAATGGGGTCTAACCTAAAAATCCCCAAGGCGGGAACCAGTATCACCACGAGCACAGATAAAGCCTGAGCTGCGCGTCGGCGCAAATGATAATGATTGGGAGCAAGGGTTAGATTAGCCATGATGATTTGTACGTTGTATTAACACTATAAACCTCTATTTTTCGCTGAGTTTGCCTCAAGGTCAAGAGGAGATAATTGTAAAAGCTCTGCCAGAGAATGATCCGCATCGGGATCCTTCTCTACCTGCTGTAAATGCCACAATGAGCGCCAAGCCTCCACATGATAGGGATTAATAGAGAGAATACGTTGTAAAAGAGTTTTTTCATCGAGACCGTGAGACAAGATATTTTTTTGGTTGGCAAAGAGCTGATCACTCAACGCATATTGTATCCAACGATCCTGTGGATTGGCTTGGTAAGCGAGCTCGATCAAATGTGCCGCTTCGCCATCCTGACCGCTAAAAGTGGCCAGCCAAGAGCGTACCAAAAAATCTGTGGCAATAAAGCTGGCTTCGAAGTTTTTACTGTCTACCACAGGTACCGACAGTTCTTTTTTAGCCTGCGCCAAGGGCGGGCGGTTAGCCATGAGATAAGCCAATATTTTAGGGAGTTCGTTACTGTTAGTATAGTGTAATCGTGGTAAAGTAAACTCAATCACAGGCGCCCATTCATCCTGTACCGGCACAGGAGAGTCTGGAATGATTCCCATATAGCGTCCTGACCAAGTGAGCTTAGATTCACCAAGAAACTCTTTTTTAAGGGAGCCGGTTGGCAGGGAGGTGAATAAGCCATGACTGTCTAGGGTGTTGTCTGCACTACCCACCAAAGCCAAGTGCATCCCATCCATAAACATCACTCCTTCTGGAAACACTCTTTTAAAGGTAGTGAGAATCACTTCAAAGGATGAAAGATCAAATTGATTGAGTGCCAGCCATTGAACGAAAACCCCCTGATGATCTAAATGCTGGCGGACACGCTGGAATTGTTGCAATGACAGTAATGAAGAAACCCCCGCCAAATCAGGATGAAACAAATCCCCCACAATAACATCGTAGCGCCCTGTATGAGCGCTCAAAAAATGTCGCGCATCATCTTGAATAATACTGGTTTGTTTTAATGTCTCTTGATTGAGCGCAGAAAACCAACTCTTAGCCCCAATAATAGCACCACGGGATAACTCAACAGCGGTTCTTGTTAAATCGCTAAAAGGCAATGATCCCTCATCGGAAATACCCGTTCCCAAACCGAGCAAGAGTAAACTATGGGGGTTGCCCTGGTAGAGCAGAGGAAAATAAACTTGGTTTTCCTGAGTTAATACAGCGGTCGGCTCACTGGAGGCATCACGGCGTTGTAAATCAGTTAACAAATAACGCTGGCCGTTGGGTTGCTCGACCACCTCAGTCATCGCAATAGCATCTTCATAATGATAAAGATCTTTACTGTGTCCCAGTTCTTGGGGCAACAAACGACTGGTGGCGGGCATTTGGGAAATCCATAATAAAACTCCTGCAGCGACGGGAATGATCGCCCACCAGAGTTTATTGTGTTGTTTAAAGTCTAATAATATAAACAAGAAGGCTATAAGTCCTAATATAGGCGTGGTTCCCCACAGCGGAATTAACACAAACCCAGTGATCAAAGCGCCCACCGCCCCACCTAAGGCATTCACTGAATAAAGCCATTGCCCTGAGTTGTGATACTGTTTAGCCAGTAAGGGTAGCCAAGCCCCTAAACTCAGCGTTACGGGTAAGGTCATGGCCAACATCAATAACCCCTGCACAAGAAGGGCTTGGTAAAAACCAGAAAACTGGGCAGATTCAAGATAGGCTGATACTGGAATCCATTCGATTAATGAGAGAGCAATACCTGTGGCAACCAGCCAAGGTAAAAGATTTAACCACTTAAACCGTCCCAACTGGCTTGTTAATACACTGCCTATAGCAATTCCTAATAAAAATGTTGCCAGGACTAATGCTAAAACGTACTCTGTGCGCAACATAATCAGGCCAAACAATCTGGTCCAAGCCACCTCAAGCGCTAAGCTTAAGGCCCCTAGAGCACCATACTTGATTAGCGTATTTAATGGTGGTCGAACTGAAGTAGGCGGCTTAGTCTTCTTCTTATGCAAGCCTTTAGGCAATACAAACCAAAAACCAAAAGCCAATAACAAGCCAAACAAAGCAGCAATCCGTAAACTTGCCACCCATCCAAAAGTCGGCAATGCCCATAAGGGCCACAAAGCACCCAATACGCCACCTAATGTATTAAAGCCATAGATCCACGGCAGAGCTTTGGCTTGGTTACCCACATATCTGAGTACCAAGGAAAACCCTGCGCCCATGGCATAGGCTGGAATACTCAATAAGATTAAAGCTGCTAAGAAAATCAATACATGCCAGAGACTATCTGAAAAACGTAGTGCGGCAGAGTCAATAAAGGGGGTAGTTAGTCGTACTAAGGTAGGTAAAAAAATAGCAAATATACTCAAACCACACTCAATCCATCCTAAGTAGAAGGAGGAGCGCATGACGGGAGATGATGCTGTTGAAAAACGCCATGCCCCAAGGCCTAACCCCATCATGAAGGCCGCCACGGTCACCACCACAGCAAAAGCGCTGACGCCAAATTGAATGGATAAGAGGCGCATCCAAAGCACCTCATAGACTAAGGCCAGGAATCCGGAGCAAGCATACAGGCTAACCAGCCGGATCATATCACCACCTTAAAAAGGATAAAACCAGACTAACCCCACAATCAAATGAACAATTGCAAGAGTCATTGTTAAGCCGGCAAAAATCATATGGGCCACAAACCAAGGTTTATCAAAGACTCCCACCGCAATTCCTAGAGCACCCGTTGTGAATAACAACAGTAATAAAGGAATACCAATTAAAAACATGATGACCTGTTTTTTGTGAGTACTCACTTGATCTTGATCTTGTTTTTCTTTTTCTTCTTTTTGTTTATCAAAAGCCTCTAACACCTGAATGCCATTGACGTCCTTTTCAGATGGAGCGATGACTTTCGATGAGGTGGCCGAAGTATTATTCTCAGCATAGGCTGGGAGTAGAGCCGATAAAGACAGGGTCGTTAACACTAACATAATAAACAGTTGAATCGATTTCATGTTCTATTTTCTTCTTTATTGCTGCCCTGAGTCTTGTTCTGACTCAACGGACACTTCATCGGATTTATAACGTGTGGAATAGCGCCATACTAATATGGCCATTAATACAAATGGGGCAAATATACCAATTAACAGAAATAAAAATATACTCCAGGGGGTTTCAATGGTCACATGCAAGTAGCGATAACTATCTAAGGCCAGGGCGGACTGAGACCAGGCGCTTAACATGATAGTCAGTAATACTCCTATTACATAATTAAATTGAGCCATGTTCAACGCCCCTTCGCCGGTGAATCACTGGCACATCGAAAACCATAAAAATCAGATGCATAGTTAGCAAAAGCAAAGTTTCTATGAAAACTTGAAGTGGAAAAAGGGTCCCCTTTCCAAGAACCGCCCCGTAAAACCTTATAGTGTGTCTTGACGTTGACTTGATCAGATATCTTTAATGCCTGATCTTGGGCGTTATCTTGCACTGCAACTTTACCTTTAAAAATTTCAGAAGGGGCATTGGATCCCTGATAGGGTAGAAAATCACTATCAACCCATTCATCCACATTACCCGCCATATCCATTGCCCCATAGGGGCTAACCCCTGTGGGAAATGCCCCTACGTCGGTTGCTGAACCCACATCATAGTAGGTATTAACATTTTTAGGATCCATCACGTTACCCCAGGGCCAACGTCGTCCGTCTGTGCCACGAGAGGCCTTCTCAAACTCTGCTTCGCTGGGTAGTCGCTTACCATCCCATTTACAATATTCTTTTGCGTCATACCAGGTTACCATGGTCACTGGATGCATTTTTTCTCCATTGGGAATACGTCCGTTTTTCCAGCTCAAAGGAGGCCTATGATGAGTGTTATAAATAAATTTTGCATACTGTGCATTGGTAACCAAATATTTATCTAAGTAGTAAGTGGGTAGCGTCACTGTATGCTGAGGTTTATCTTGTATGTCTGCTCGCTCAAGGTTGGTCCCCATGATAAAGGGCCCTGCGGGAATTTTCACCATTGTCTCCACATCAGCCCATTGCTCTCTTGATAATAATCTCTCAATCGCTGCTGCATCATAACTAGTACTAGACACGCTGCTATGCTCATGTCTTTCTTGGATAGTAATATCCTCTCCAGCGGCACGTATTCGTTTTTGTTCTTCTTTTAAATTATAGGTGGCTAGGTTTCTCATATCATCCATACGAATAGAACCCAGCTTAATAACATGTAAGGTACTACCAATCATGACAGCAATAACACAAGTTATAAGTGTTGCGTGGAGGTAGCGTTTTCTCTTTATTTTCTCTTGAGGAGAGAGTTGTTTTTTATTTTTATAAGCCATGTTTAATCTTATTACTGTGTTGGTTTCTTCTTATACAAAAGATTCTTATCTCTTCTGCCATAAGTTCTTTTATTAATGACTTCACCCACCACCCCACCGATCATTGCTGATTCCATAATTAAAATCAGAAAGAATCCCCACCAGCCTATGGGTTCGCGAGACATATGATCAGGAAGGGGACTATTCACCACTTGATAGAGCGCCATCACTCTAACCAATAGCGGAGGAAAGACAGCTAACCATTTACCCCCACCACCAAAAATGTAGGCCACGATGATTCCCGCCAAAAAGGGTAAAATAAACACGGCGGCAATCCAAGCAAAGCTAAAATAAGCAATACCATTAAATAACTCAATGTGTGAATCTAGTATCACATCACCAAAATGTAACAGCGCCGCCGCCACTCCAAAGGCAATAAAACCTTTTAATAAGCGATCCTCTTGTTTTCTGTTATTCATTAGTTTTTATAGGTTTTACCAGTTAGTTTTTCGTATTCCATTTTCTTTGTTTGCTCTAAATACCAGTCTTGAACTTTGAGACTAGCCATATATTGAGCAAGAACACGTCTATCATGCTCTGACAGGGATGCGTAAGAGGGCATACTGTACTGTTTTTTTAGTCGGCTTGGTAATATTGTCTGAGGACTAACAGCTGAGAAATAATTATAAAACCATTCCTCTGTTCGTATTGACCCTATCCCATCAAGGGCAGGAGCAGGAACTGTTTCCATCATATTTTTAACAGTCCATAAAGAATGACATTGACGGCATCCTTGAACTCTATAGATATCAGAGGCCTCACGCATCAGGTGATGATTGGCTGTCGTATAAAAGGGAATACCTTTATCTGGTTGCTTTTGTGTTTCAATTGTAAAAACATTTCTCGCCATCACAGCTAACACAACCACTGCCATGACGGCATAAATTATTTTCTCACCACGTCTCATACAGTTTTATTTCGTTGCTCAGCCATGGCCTTTAAAAATACATCACGTTCTTTCTCTTGCTTAGCTAATACTTCACGACTTTTCGCATAATCCTCTGGTTTCATTTTATCTTTATCGGACTCAGTAAAAACAAGATACTTAATGTCTTCATCAAACTGATTGTTTTTTGAAGCCCAGCGAATACCGTAGATAGAGGCAATAATAATCAAACCACCGGCAACTAACCATAAATAGATAGTCCAGCCATCACCTAACGAATCAATAAAATTCATAATAAAACTCATAATTGTCTCCTATTTATAATTTCGACAGCACATCATCAAGCAAGTTCTTAAAAAAGGAAACCATTTAACATTTGTGCAGCACCGAATATAATTGCCACTACCACACCCATGATTATAGCTCCAAACATAACTTTTTCGCCGGTACGCATTTTACCTTCTGCGGCTTGCTCACGTATGGTTGCATAAATAATTCCGCAAAAAACAGCTACGCCAATCATGAGAAAAACAAAAACTCCATATCCAAAGTGCTGGCTTCTCATACCTTCTATACTAAGGTCTACCTTACCATTGTAGCCACTGTATTCAGTACTTATATTTAATAAATTTTCTGTAATTAATTTATACATTTTAGTCTTTCAAATAAATATGCCACACATCAGTGTGGCATATTACGGTTAATAAGAAAATCTAACTCTTTATCTGAGGTTTATCTTTGTCATAATTATCTACAAAGAAACTGTAGATAAATGGAAATATAAAAGCAACCGCTATGGGAAGTAAAATTGCTAAAGGGCCATTATCTAATTCAATCATTTGTGTCTCCTATTTAGTTTTTATTCTTCCACATGACCGTGACGTGGTTGCCAGGTTGTAGGTGGCAAACGCTTGATCATTAAAAATACAGCTAAGAAGAAGTAGGATAAGTAAAACAGGTCAATGGTATAGCCTTTATCCCACCATGGTTGTTGACGAATTCTGGTGCCATCAGGACGATAGTTACCTTCAAAGTTTGCTGTGACTACATTAGGTCCAACCACCGTATAGTCACCTAGATGTTCATGATGTTCCTGCAGAGCATTGATCTGTGGAGCAATCATTCGCAAATCATCCATTGAAACAGGGTGTCTTTCTAACAGAGCATGGTTAGCATTTGGGTCTTTGCTAACAATGTTTTCGATAATTTTTAAAGCCTCATCATCGTTTTTAGCGTTTAGAACCTCAGGATTTTGCATGGCTTGAACATAGGGCAAATATAATTTTGCCGTAGGTCTTTGGCCCCACAAAGGAAATGTCACTAAGAATGCGGTAATGACAGTTAACAAGACTAACCAAACAACTGGAACAGGCACAGGATTATTATCTTCTGTGAGTCCACCTAATAACTCTCTTTCCCACAATTTTTTATTTTTTTCTGTGGTTTCATCATCACTGAGCGTAGCTAATGGATCTTTAAATGACCAGCCCATAATTCCCCCTAGATTACTTATGTTGAATTTTAGTGGAGCTAGTCTCCTAGCCCCACCATATAACTACTACTACTTAAGATTTAAAATAAAATCAATTAAATGTCTTGCGTCACTATTTGATGCATACATAGGTACTTCTGGTGGGTAAATACGCTTACCTTCAGTGTACTCGCTGTACGCTTTACGCCATTTATCATAATCAATAGGCTTACCGTTTGCATCAACCTTACCCCATAAATAGTCAAAACGAGGCATAATTGAATGTGGTTGCACCAGTCTTGGATTAAAGAAGTGCAACATTAACCATTCTTTTGATGCATTTCTTGAACCGACATGTAATAAATCTGGTGCTTTACGATCAGAACCAAACGCTGTTGGAGACTCACCATTAAAATCACCTAACATGGGAGGAGCACCAAATACTTGCCAATCTTGTGTTTGTTCTGGCAAGAGTGTGTGACACCACCAGCAACCCTCACGTACAAAGATTGATTTACCAGCACTGGCGTAGTAAGTGTTCGCATCACCGGCTGCTTTTAATACTTGCTCGGGATTCCATCCACGCGTAGCTGTGGCGTCTTCAATATAGTATTGTTTTTGATCGTTAGACCTCACCAAGAAAACAGCACCTTGATCCTTATTAGCCTCATTAATATGCCCATCATTAATACTAAGTTTCTCTGATACTTTACCTAGGTTCCCAGGGTGTATAACACCACCAGGGAAAGGAGTACCCTTTTCATAAACATAGGCCGTGGTTGCTTCCATGGGTTGGCCTGTTTTAGGGTCAGTTTTCAGAATCACTTTTTCTGGACGATGCCATCCCAGTAATAATGGATCATCTAAACTAAACCCAGACTCATGACCCGCCCAAAGTTGCTTATCTAAAGCTACCTCGGTTGCGCTAACGGAGGAGATATCAAAACTTGGCAATAGCAGTGTAATCGTCATTGATCCACCTAATGCTAGAGCAAAGAAACGGGCTCCGACTTTATATTCTCTAAAATTCATGTCGATTTACCTCTTATTATTAGTTAATTTTAACGTTCGTAAGCCAATTCATGGGGCATACGACCTTGTGGAACTTCTGTACCTTCACGAGCTGTCATCCACATATTGTAGAGCCAGAAACAGTTACCGATAAACACTAAGGTACCACCAATCCAACGTGCAATCATGTAAGGATGTTCTGCTATGACCACGTCGATATAAGGCACCTCATAAATCTTACCTGCTCCCTGAATCAAACCTGCGATAGTCATGGAAACCCAGTAAGTGGTGAACCCAATAAGTAGTAACCAGAAATGTATGTTGGCTAAGGTTAATGAATACAACTTACGGCGCATCATACTTTGCAAGCCTAAATAAACTGCCGCTGCTTCCAGGAATGTTGAGAAACCCAACAAAGCTAAATGAGCGTGAGCTACGATCCAACCTGTACCATGAATGTACCAGTTAATGGCACGGGTTTGTTGGAAACCACCTTGCATATTTAATGGTATTGCCATTAAGCAACCCGTAACGGTAAATCTAACTTCAATATTTTCAACAAACATATTCCATTTACCTTGCATAGTCAGCAAGATATTTGATACGAAGGCAATGGCAGGCACTAAAATCAGCACACCTTCAACTGAGGCAAAAGACTTAAGCCACTCAGGTAATGGAGCAGACATTAAGTGGTGAGCCGCTGGGGTTGAGTAGAACACAACCACTGACCAGAAATGTAAGTGTCCAATTCTATGTGAATACAAGGGATTACCTGTCACTTTTGGAATTGTGTAGTACGCAATTGCAGCGGCAACTGGCGTAATCCACAAACCAAGCACATTATGAGCAAACCACCATGTTAAGTAGGCTTCTGTTAAACCAGTTAAATGGAAAAACTCTGGCAAGTTTCCAACTGTAAATACGATAGCTAACATGAAAGTCGCTGCAGCGAAAAACCAATTAGTGGTATAAATACCTTGCGTTCTACGATTAATAATCGTCATCCATACGTTTATACCAAGTGGTACAACCATAAAGGTAATGATGTATAAGTCAATAAACCAGGGGAAATCTGAATACTCACGACCAGAGGTCATTCCAGCCCAAAGCACTGTCAAACCTAAAGACAAACCAATGTTCCAGAGGAAAGCATTCCAAAGTCCTAACTTCTCCGACCACAATCTCGTATTACCTAAGGCTGGCGTTATATACATCATAGCCATACCAAAAGCCATTGATATCCAACCAAAAATAACTGCGTGAACGTGAACCTGACGCATGTGACCAAAAGCCAAAAACTCATATCCCGTCACAAAATCAGGAAAAGCCAATTTAGCAGCATTGAAAGAACCCAAACCTGTTCCGATCACAAACCAGACAATGGCTGAGAACCCCCAGTAAACTGCTGATGCACCATGAGGTATATCCTCATTTTTAGCCAGCAAATATTTAAACATCTTCACTACCCCCTTAATTGTTTCTTCATTGTTTCATTTACAGAACTACATATTAGTAAGGCCCTAGTAAAATCTTACTAGAGCCTTAAATCTCATACTTAGTGTTGATTAGTATTCTTGCGATCATGTGGCATCAAAATATACCATGATAACAACATACTTGAAAAAGCTAATGTAATACCAAACGCTGCTGCAATTGTGTTTAACATGTTTTAATCTCCCACGGCTAGGCTAAATTTTCAAGGGCATTATGACGTTTTAGAGAAATTGCCAATAACGCAACATAAGCAAATCCAAAAACAAACATACACCAATCAATAAACCCTGTAAAAGTAGAGGGGACAAAAGCCCAACTCATCCAACCACCCCAATCCTGGAATTTGCCACGGCCTGCAAAACACATTACTGTCGCACCGAATACACTGCCGTTACCCATTCCTGTGAGCATACCACCGACAATCATTACCCAGAATCCGCGCTCTCTAATTGATTTTTTTTGCATCTCCCCCCCTTTTAAGCGTGCAAACTATTTAAATAGCTTGAATCAGTTTAACTTCTTTTTTAAATAAAAAGAGTAACAAATTATTAACAAATTTATCACAAATTTTTTAATTAAAAATACCTTATGTAATTTATACCAGCTTAAGTCTCATTTTTCAACAAGTTTCAGCTGGGTTTAATGCTGATTGTTTCTTTTCTACTACCTAATTAAATGATTTCTTTTAAATGCCCTTCTCATGATTAAGTAGGCTATACCAAATACAATGATGGTTGAGCCAAGATCAAACATACCCGTCATAGGCATGTGATGAGTAGGATAAGTCCCGGAAATCCAGGTGTACCTCTCAATCCAAGTTCCAATTACTATAGACGATGCAATTAACGCGATTGCACTAGGGTTTTTCCTATTGAATGGGAACACCAGCATGACGAAAGGAAAGACAAACTTCATAACAAAGAATGTCCAAAACAAACCGCCATATGGTCCGTTTTGCATTAAAAATATACGATCTGTTTCATCTCCAAAATTAGCATACCAAATAATTAAATATTGGCCAAAAAATGTATACACCCATAAGATGGAAAACCCTAACATCATTTGCGCAATGTAATTATAAAGATAACTGCCAGGGGATTTAATAAACAAGCCTGCCTTATCTAAAAAATAAACCGTGATTACCAATACGCCAAGATACATACCAAAGACGCTGACGAAGTGATAAATCGAGTACATAGAACTTTCCCAACTGGGCAACAGCGTCATTTCAAAATCCCAGGCCACCATCGTGCAAAAGAGGACATGCACAAAAGGGATTACCCCTGCAACCCATCGAAAATTATGACTCGCATCCGGGTTGGATTCTGCCTTGGCCTGAAGTCTAACAAAAGAACCATAGACTAACCCTACTATAATAAACCCAAGTATTTCTCGCGTTGCTAAAAAGGGTAAATTATTCCAAGCAGGTAATTTACCGTATCCCCCAACCCAAGGAAAGGTTAACTTACCGCCATAAAGTAAAATTAACAGTAATATAAAAGCAAGCGGATAAAGTGAAAAAAACGATACCGAAATAACCCGTATGTCAAACCGCCACTTTGCCCCAACCAAATGCAATAAAGCTGACAGCATGACTCCCGCCAACGATAAATGTAAAATAATAAGAAAATCTACGGTCAGAACTGACCAACTAGAAAAAGAAATCACGCTGCCTCCCCCTTTATAAATCTATTATTTTGCTGAACCAACTGTATTTTTTTCTTGAGCAGCTTTTTTATCATCAGCAACCAAACCGTGTCTTACATAATTCACTACATCCCATCTCTCTTTTGGATACATATCATTGCCATAGGATGGCATTAAAGCACCACCAAAAGTGATGTGCGCAAAAATATATCCTTCTGGCGCTATTTTTTGTACATTCTCTGATGTTAGATCAAAAGGACGAACTAAAAGCTTAGCACCCACTAGACCATCCCCAGTCCCTGATACACCATGGCAAGGCACGCAATAAATTTGAAATAATTCACGGCCATGGTTAATGGACTGTGCAGTAGCTTGATTAGGATTTTTTAATTTCATCGCCTCATCATGTGTTTTAATAAATGGCGTAGTTTGCGTGCCAGCCATGGGAATAGAGGTTTGTGGGAAGGGACGAACAGACTGTGGTCCCTCTTGAGGCTTAATACTAATTTGGTTAGCCATATCACGACTCCACGGCCAAGCAAAAGCAAGACTTGGTAATAATGCGGTCATGGTAAAGAGAGTAGCTCTTTTCATTTTTTTTCCTCCCCAAGAATTTCTAACGAATGATGTTTTTTAAAAATCTCATTAATAACAGGAATACTGGTGTCTTCTGCTTTCACTAGTATGCCAATTTTGTCTTCGCTTACCCGAGTGTTATACAGAGGACTTCTATTCCCCGGCAGTTTCCAACCAATAAAACAACCTATCACCGTCATCAGTACGCCTGACAGAATAAAGAACTCATAAGTGAGTACCATATCAGGAGGGATTGGCACCACTGGCCTTCCTCCACGAATTTGATAAATAAAAGAGGCTTGCGCAGAGGCCACTAAAGTTAAACCCGTTATTGGACCAAACAACACTCCAACCAAGGTAAACAACTGCACATAAACGGGTCTCTTGCCCAGTTTCTCAGATAACTCTGGGTGTTCAATAGGAGATTTAATCACTACATCTTTCATGCTGAAACCGGGCAGCTTGGTATTATTTAACTCATCTAACACGAGCCCAGCTTCCTCCATATTGTTATACAGAGCGAGTAAGTATGATTTCATTATGCTACCCCTTTCGCTTTGAGCATTTTGCTTTGGTCGTGAACCATCTCTTTCACTTCATACATAGAAATCGTTGGGAAAATCTTGCAGTAGAGCATGAACAGCATGGTGAACCAACCAAAACTTCCCGCTACGATGCCGAACTGTACCCAACTTGGCCACCATCCTGAAGTCCAAGTCCAAGGATATTGAGAATGCCCAAAAGTAGGGGTGATAATTTGTATTCGCTCAAGCCACATTCCAAAATTCAATATGATAGAAACCACCATTAATGTAGGTAAATGTGTTCTGACAAACTTGATTAATAATGTAAAAGGCATGACAGTAGAACAAAATACCATTCCCCAAAAAACAGGGGCATAGGTGCCTGTCATTTTGTCAAGTAATTGCTGTTTTGCAATTTCATTTGCCCCGTACCACACAGTCGAGTATTCAATCAGATTTAAATAATTCCATACCATAGCTATGGCAAAAGTCATTTTGATTAATTTATTCAAAATCGGCATTGTCATATACGCTTCGAATCGAAAGACGTATCGCAATAAAATAAATAAAGTAATAATGACAGAGCATCCTGAATACAAAGCCCCTGCGACAAAGTAAGGAGGGAAAGATGTAATGTGCCATCCAGGGTTTTGTGAGACAGCAAAATCGGTTGACACAATAGAGTGCACTGATACGGCAAGAGGCATCAAAAAGCAAGCTAATGTCATATAAGTCACTCTGAATGTAGCCCATTGACGATCAGTACCCTGCCAACCTAATGACATAAATGTATAAAGCTTTTTCCTCGCTCCAGTTGCATTGTCTCGACAGATTGCAAGATCAGGAACCATTCCTGTGTAGAGAAACAACAATGAGGAAGTTAAATAAGTACCTATAGCCGTTGCATCCCATACCAAAGGAGAGCTAAAGTTTGGCCACACCCATCTCTCGTTGGGATAAGCCACTACGTAATAAAACTGCCAAACTCGACCTAAGTGTATTAACACAAAGAGGGCGGCGGTCAACAAAGAAAAGGTCGTCATTGCTTCTGCATAACGGTAGATAGGTTTCCGCCAGTCTGCATGAATGATATGTAGAAGGGCTGATAACAGTGTGCCCGAGTGCCCCATGCCAATCCAAAAAATAAATGTCGCAATATATAAACCCCACACTTGAGGATTATTCAAATCAGCAACACCCAACCCATTGTCATACTGGTATTTTTCGCAATATACACCAAAAGAAAACAGTGCCATCGCAGCAAAAAATATGACCCAAAATATTGGTCTTGGACGGTCTAAACTACGTAAAACATCCTTATTAATTTGCGCCCAACTGACGTCTTTATCAATATCCAGGTCCTTTGGAACGAATTTTTTCTCTATATGTATTTCGTTATCATCCGGCACATCATGCTTGATCATATGACTCATAAAATTTCCTCTCTCCCTTATCCCTTACCGAGACCTATTATTTATTTCCTTATGCTTCTAAATCTCTCACACGCTCTAAATACACCACTGACGGATAAGTCCTAAATTCTTCAAAAATTCGATATCCTCTTAAGTTTTCATCTTTCTTTTGCTCATCTTTCTCAAGGGCTATTTGCTGATTTTTCCATTTTTTGGCCACTTGTGATTGTGGGTTAGCAAGATTACCAAAAGTGATTGCAGAGGTGGGGCAAGCTTGAGCACAGGCCGTCGTTACTTCTCCATCGCGCACCAAACGTCCATCTGTTTTAGCATGATCCATGGACTCTCTTAATCGTTGCACACAAAATGTACATTTCTCCATAACCCCTTTACTTCTCACTGAAACATCAGGATTGAGTTGTAACTCTAATGGATTAGGCCAGGCTGTATCAGCATATTGCCACCAATTAAAATAGCGAACTTTGTAAGGACAATTGGCGGAACAATAACGAGAACCCACACAACGGTTATAAACTTGTGTATTAAGTCCGTCAGCTGAATGGTGCGTGGCGCCAACAGGACATACCACTTCACAGGGAGCCGCTTCACACTGCTGACACATCATAGGTAAAAACTGAGCCCCCCTATCTGGTACCATATCAACAGGAACGCTTTCACCCTCCCCCCAATATCGTTCAATACGCAACCAATGCATAGCATGACCTTTCTCATACCTTTCCTTCCCTACCACTGGTAAATTGTTTTCTGCATAGCATGCAGTTGTACAAGCATTGCATCCTGTACAGGCGTCTAAATCAATCACCATGGCCCACTTATAATCAGCATTCTTATACTGATCTAAATAAGGACGACGGGACCTGAAACTTGTCCAATTTTTTATTAAATTATTTAAAGACATGACTACACCTCCTTACTTAATTCTGCTTTATCAGCTGCCATAGTTGCGACGAGTTTCCTTCCCTGTTGCAATGTAGTTGGACCTTCATCTTTGACAACCTTTTCATTGAGAGCAGTTTTAGTGACTTGAACCCTAGTTGCGAACAATGCTAACTCACCTGTCTTTTCATCTGTGATAGGGTTAATAATTTTGAAAGGATTAACCCCTCGATTGGACGCATATCTTCCGTATGCTGTATGTCCCTGTCCAAAGGGGATGGAGACCGTATTGGGCTGAATTCCAGGAAACAAATAAGCTTTAGCCAAAACAGATCCCATGGATGATTTGATTTCTAAAATATCCCCTTCACGAACTTGCATGTCCTGTGCAGTTTTAGGATTAATTTCAACCCATGAATCCCATACAACCGTAGTCATAGGGTCCGGTGACTCTTGTAACCAGGGAAGGTTAGCATGTCGACCGTCGCGCATATCTGCTTTTACTGAAGGCACAAAATAAAATGGATAGTTAACGTCTTCAGGATGAGTCTCAACCTTAGGTAAATTTACTGACTCAATCTTTACTTTATCAATTTGCGCTTCTTTGAGAGGGACATGCAATACCCCGTTCATTAATGCACTATCCCAAAAATCATCATCGCTTAAAGTTGATTTAAAAACCGGTTTAGATTTCACTACAGCTTCTCTAATGTAAGAATAATAATCAGGATATTTACTGTAGCTTTTCTCATCACGTTCTTTTAACAATGTTAACAACACATCACCAAAACTCTTGGTATGCGCATGAAGCTTTTCCATTAAAGGTTGCTGAATGCCGATTTCAATAGCCTCTGGTTGATAACTGGCAAGATGAGTACCAAACTCTTCCACAGGTGAGAGTAAAGGTAAAACGACGTCGCATAACTCTGCTGTCTCATCAAGCTGAGTAACCATTGCTATTTTTAGAGGAACGTTACTTAATTTATTTTTTAGTTCAATAAAAGCTGGAGCGGTATAAACTGGATTAACCCCCATCATGAATAACACTTTTACATTCTTAGCATCTAACTGATTATTTAGAGCCACTAAACCTTGGTAGTTACCATTGACATGCGTCATTTGCGGAAACGGATTTTCCATTGGCGCCGTCACTGTTTTTCCAACATTACCCAAAATAACGTTTAATAACTCAATGGCGTAAGCATTCTGATAACCCTGTTGGTGCCCCTCTGCAGACAACCCGGACAACACCAATGTAGGCGTTTTTTCCCACATCATGGCGATCAAGTGTCCAATGGCATCTGGATTTATTCCTGTTATTTGGCCCACAGTATACTTATCGTAAGCTTTAAGTGATTCGGTTAATTCTGTTGGTAGCGTCGTGTCATACTCAGGATGCTGGATTAATGCATTCGCGAGACCTAAAGCAAAAACTCCTTCTGTACCTGGGCGTATGGGATACCAACGATCTGCATTACCTCCTGTTAAGGTCATACGTGGCTCTATCTGAATTAACGTACCACGAGGGGCTTTTCTAAATTGAGCATATTGATTTGCAAGATAAACAGGAGAGACTCCGGCACCCAGAAAATCATTACCAAATGAGAGAATCAATCTGGCTTCTTTTATTTTATGTACAGGATTAGTGTACCCATAAATATTTTCCCTAACTTGGTCACCAACTTGAGTGGACAGGGAGTCATAGGCAATATGATTTTTCGAATCATAACTTTCTAAAAAGTTGTTAATTAATACCTTTTGATGGCCACTGACACTGTTAGTAAGAAATACAATTTCATTCCCTTTGATTCGACTGTCTTTACCTAACCCATCATTAACTATTTTCATAGCCTGGTCCCAGGATGCAGTTACTAATTTACCACCCTCTCTAATCATTGGGGTAGTTAAACGATCAGGGTTATATTGCAACTGAATACTGGCTTGACCTAAACCGCAAATTTTTCCATTACTTATAATTGAATTAGGGTTCCCTTCTAATTTTAGTACTCTACCCTCTCTCACTCGACCCATAACACCGCAATGAGAAGGACATTGAGTACAAGTTGATGCATAAAAAACGCTATTACCAGGAACTACAAAATCCTCTGGCTGAACATAGGACTGAACTTTTTCTACACCCGACTCAATGGAAGTGTTCCCACATCCTGCAAGCGTTGCCGCAGCCCCACTTATACCTAATATTTTAAGGAAATCTCTGCGTTCTACTATTGGTCTTTTTTCTGCTGCCATGGCTCTCTCCCCCGTATCTATACTTTCTTGCTTTTTTACAGGCATCTTATTTATGGCACATCCAACAATCATTGGGGCCATTTGTTGTTTTTAAATTAACTTTGCTAATTTGATGATCTTTTTTGTGGCAATCAATACACCATCCCATAGAAATCGCTTTAACTCGTCTTGCAGTGGTCATATTGGCTACGTCTCCATGACAATACCCACATACCTCTCTCACCGGACGTTTATCTTGAAAGTAAAATCTTTGAATATGTCGCTCATGATTAAATCGAACAAAATCTGGTAAATCATGTACTTTTTTCCAGGGAATAGAGATATGGTTATCCCAGTACCAGAATAGTTTTTTAATTCTAGGGCGATCCCGTACCTCAGGAATCATTTTATGACAACCAATACATTTATCTAAACGAGGAATTCCTGATACGGCGCTTCTTCTAGCATAAGTATGACAATACATGCAGTTGATTTTCATCACATTAGCATGAGTGTAGTGAGGAAACTCAATGGGCTGTTCTACTTTAGGACCAAGAGCATTGTAGCCATCTATAGTTTGAGTACCGGGCGCCCCCCCAGGATGAAATGCCTCCGCATGACCTAATTGAGCCAGCATTGAAAACAAAATACCAAAAAAGAAAAGTTCTATTTTTTTTATATTCACGTCAATCTCCTCCTCAAAGATTAGACTTTTGCAAGATTTAGTTGTTTTTTTGCAACGCAAAAAAATTCAACCCTAAAAAACACTTGCGTTAACAATAATTATTATTTATAGTGCAAGAATCCCCAAATTTTGCTTTTTTTTATGATAAAAATGCAACTCATTTTATTTAAACTGTGCATCTTTAAGTTAATCGTTAAATTTAATTCAGATTGGACAAAACGTTAGAGACAAAAAAAGCGGCGTGCAAGGCACCCCGCTTTCAGATGAAAAATATTAACCAGCTTTTTGAACGAAACCGTTGCAATAGCAGTTTTGGCAAATCTCATCATCTCCTGGATAAAGCTTACAACCACTATGGTTTAAATCAGCCTTAGGCAAGAAGTTCATACAAACTGCACAATGCTTAGCACCGTTTGGTTTGGTTTGAAATTTAAGAGCAGCACGAACAGCGGTGTTTTGATGCGCTGATGCTGAAGTTGATAAGCCAACTAGAGGAGCTGCAACTAAAGCAATTGAGCCCATCTTTAATAGTTGACGACGTGATAGTTTAATGTCTTCCATGAAATATCCCCCAAAACATAATGATGTTATTAAATAAACCAGCTTTCAAACTTATTTTTTCACATGTGACTGTGTCAGACCAGTTGTTTGAATAACTGACATGTACTTAGCGTATCTCTAAAAAAAAATGTTGTCAAACGTTTATTACAAGAATATTTTGCCATTACGTACCTTGTTACAATTTAATACTATTAATAATAAGAAATAACCAACTAGTTATTGATCGTTATTTTTTTTTAGGTTATGCTCATAAAAAAATATAGTGGCTTTTTAAAATAATTTAGAGAAGTCGTATTCACATTTTAATACCTTTAAGATTGGGGGGGTAAATGTATAAATCAATAAAAATCGCTAGCCTTACAGTAGCTTTATTTTCTTCATTATTTTCCGGTTTCGCTATGGCTGAGGGTATACCAATGGACGGAAACCCTGCAAACGGAAAACAAATTTTCATGAACGGTAAGGGTCCTGTTGTTGCTTGCATGACCTGTCACGGTCCCACTGGATGGGGAACAGAAGCAATGGGAGCGCCTCGATTAGCTAACCTCGGCTATCCTTATATCGTTAAACAACTCACTGATCTAGCGGAAGGACGTCGTGTTCCACAAGGTGCTGGCGCAGTTATGCCCTATTTTGCTAGTCAATTAACACCTCAAGAAAGAAAAGATATCGCCGCCTACGTGAACACGTTAAATACCACACCGGAACTTTCTGATTTAAAAGATATCCAATCAAGTGGACAGCCTGTAGGTGTTCGATACAAGGGTGAGATTCTAGTTAAGTATGGTGTGAGTGGAAAGGTATCAGCTTGCGTCTCCTGTCATGGTTACAATGGGCGCGGTGCACCACCCGTCTTCCCAGTAATTGGTCAACAAAAATTCACTTATCTTGTTAATCAGTTACACAACTGGAGAGATAAAAGCCGTAATAATGACCCATATCAAATGATGGAAGTGATTGCTAGTAAGTTAACGGATCAAGATATACTTGATGCAGCAACCTACCTTGCCACTGCACCTAGAACTACAGATGGTGGTAGTGACTACACTTCATTTAGCGCGAAAACACAGTAATCCCACTGTGTGATAAATCTAAAACCCGCGCTTTAGTGCGGGTTTTTTTTTAAGAGATTAACTATGGCAACAAATAAGTTTAGAGTTGGTGAGAAGGTACTGTTTGGTGTTATTGGCCTCATTGCAGTATTTGCGATTGTTAGTTTCATTGGTTTAGAAATTTATCGATCCAAGCTTAAACACCCCATGTATCAAATAAATGATAGTTTTACATTTACCGAGGCGGGGCTTAGAGGTTCAGTATTATTTCGAGACAGAGGATGTACCAGTTGTCATAGGGCTGTGAGAAATGGTACTAATAACGGGGTAGATTTAGATGGAGTGGGTACAAAAAGAAATTTTGTATACTTACTGAAGTTTCTACACAAACCTGAAGCTACCTATGACGCTAAAACGGTTGACCATGGTCCTTTTAAAGAAGCCGCATATGTTTCAAATCTACCTGATAAAGAATTAAACGATTTAGCAACTTTCTTGTCAGAACTAAAAGCAAGACAAGGGGCTGCCGATTCGCCAATGCCCATGCCAGAGCGTTCAGGGTTTGTTGACGAAATGGTGAGTATTTGGGCACCAAAAAACTGGAAAAAAGAACACAAAGATCTTAGAATAGAAGCTGGAGAGCCACCAGCTAAATAACATGGAGAAATAAAAATGACAACCGCTCGTCCCTATCATGCAGAAATTTATCATCCAGACTATACTCGTTATACCCTTTTATTTGTTTACGCCTGCGTCACCTATGCCATTATTGGCTTCTCTTGGGGCGCCATTATGGGAGGAATCCCAGCTCTGAGGAACTTCGTGGACTACGCCCCTCACGGTAAACTGATCCTTCTTGCACATGGTCATATTAACCTGTTAGGTTGGGTTGAAATGGCAATTTTTGGTGCAATTTATTATGTCATCCCACGTCTTGTTAACCGTCCAATATATAGTCTGAAATTAGTCAAGGTACATTTTTGGATTCATAATGTAGGCTTAATGGGCATGGTTGTTCTTTTCACTGTGGCAGGCGCAATTGGCGGATACACACCTGATGAACACAGCGAGAGAATGGTCAGTCACTTAATGGCTGGGGTAGGCATCTTTGGCACTCTGGTATTACTTGCCAACATTATTTGGGGATACAATATTTTCAAAACAGGTAAAAAAGGTCCTGATTCTGTCATGATCAACGAAGTCAAAACAGAAACCAGGGTTAATCCTTCCTTTTCGACTAATAGCTTAGTTAACTCCTAAGATTTTTATCATAAAATCTTGAAACCATAGCCATGAAAAACTTTATCCTTTCAACCATCTCAATAACAAGTGTTACCTTGTTATTGGGATGTACGCCAACGAGCCGTCTTCATGTGGGCTCTGAAGCTCCTAAAATCCGTACTAAAACACTGCAGGATGTAGGCGGGGATATGGCAAAAATAACAACTTATCGTCAACCTGATAAACGTATGTATCAATACTCACTTGATCAGGCTTTAAAAAGTGGTAAGCCTATAATGCTTGAGTTTGCGACACCCGGTCACTGTACTGTGTGTGATCGCCAACTTCAAGAAGTGAAGGCTTTATTAGATAAGTACCAAGGTCAAGTTATTTTTTTACACATGGATCAATATGAAAACCCTGATGCTTTTAAGGCTTATAAAGTCATGGGTGACCCATGGAACTTCTTTATTGATGCTAAAGGAATTGTTCGTTACGAACAACCCGGACCGATGTTAATGAATGAGATGGATTACGCTATCAAAAATATGTTAGTAGCATCAGATAAAGTTAAACATTAGCGTGTCAAACAAACTCTTTAGTTTAAAACAGGATAAGCAAGGCCTCGTATGGGATCTAATGTTATACATTCCTACGGTGGTAGCTCTTTTTGGTCTTTCAGCTAGCTTCTGGTTTCAAAAAAACCCCTACTTAAGTTATTTGCTTTTATTTCTGGGTAGTTTCTTTACTTTGGCGGGGACAAACCGCATCCTTAAAACACGTTTGATGATTTTGCCCACTTCGCCTGTCTCTTTAGAGGTAAATAATGCAGGAAATCAGGTTGGTATAAAATTAAAAAACGGAAAAACCGTTGAGCTCATTAAGCAGGTAAAATTCTTCAGGGATCTATCAGGAAAAAGTATAGGATTATCAGGGCTTGATGGAACAGGACGCTTGCAACAATACGTTTTACATAAAGGTCAGTTTTTAACTGAAAAAGACTATGAATCTTTAACCAAACTATTTATTAAGAGTTAATGCTTTTTCTTTCTTCTTTGATAAACATCCCACACCATATAAGTTAATGCTGCTCCCACCAGCGTGCACATGACTGCCATTAACAAGTATTCTGTGTGTTCAGACACTAACCCACCTACCACCATGTGGACTGTATAAGCAGAAAGGAAAAGTGAGCTACATCCTACCACCATATAAACAATAATCTCCTTAACATCCATTTTATTTTTTTTCCTCTCCCTTTACATGTAAAATCACCCCACCGGGTTGCAGGGAAACCGTCTCAATCCGATCACCTAGTACGGATAGGTTCTGCGTCAAGCCCAAGTTTTTATTCTCGTTAGGTACAAAAATAATATGGGTAATACCCTTAATTAGCGCTAACTCTTGCTCTGGTTTTGCAGTTACCGGTGGCAGAGGGAGCACATCACAACGACATGCAATCATGGTTCGCGCAGGCCATTGACTGGCAACACGTATTAGGGGGGCGTGAACACTGTTTTCATCTGACACTTTTCTGATTAAATCAACATCCTCAGATAAGGTCTGAATCACCTGATCTTGATTAGATAATACATTCGCTTTAGCAAAAACGTATTGATTCCGATCAGTATGTAAATAGGTGGTACCAATCACTAAAAGTATTACCCATAACCATCCTCGCTGCACTAAGAAACCATACTGCAACAGCACTTTTCTAGGTTTAAGTATCCATGGAAAGCCAACGTTTAAAATAAACATAAGAAGCATGAAGCCCCAATTGTAATCACCAGATACAAGACCTAGGATAACGGCTAAAGCCAATGACAAAGACAATTGGTTTTTTAACATTGTCTGACGATCAGAGATGAGAAACAATAAGGCGAGTAGCATGGCAATCAGGCCTAATAAAGCTACTTTTAGATCAAGTATTACGTCGAGAGGATGCCCCGTAAATACACTTGCTGCAGCCGGGAAAGGGTTTAATCCGAAGCTAATGTCCTTCCAGCCCCACCGCAGTAATACTCCAGTAAACAAAGCTATCAAAGAGCCTATTAAAAAACTTCTTTGATTCACCTTACCAAGAGTACTGTCCTTATACCAACCAAATAAAACGCTCAGGCCATAGGCAATTCCCATAGGATGAAGAGAAGCGGCAAATACAATCAATAATAATTGAGCAAAGAAATTACCTCCAAACAGCCTTGGCGCGGCCCGATAGGACCGATCGAGAGTAGCCCCATAGACCAGGCTGATAAACAACATAATAGCAGGATCTAATTGATCAATTTGCTGTAGTGTGATGGGAGCGATAAGAGCCAAACCACAGGATAACAGTGCCGTTTCATCTTGTTTATTCGTCACATGCCATTGGTAAAGAAGGTAGGTAGCATGGGCGAATAGCAATAAGGTAACGATCTTTGCCGCAAGGATCTGCCCTGGCCACAAGAAACCTAAAGGCAACCAAATCAATGCTCGCAGATCAGGCATCCCTAGTGTCACCACTGAACTCGCTACTTGATCACCAATAGACCAATCCATTAATAGCGCTTTTGCTGCGCCCTCATTTAACGCAAAAGGCGCATGCCTAAACATTAAAAAAACCACTACTCCCCAAAGACCTAAGAGGGCAAACCCTTGAATTTTCTGATTCATTAATATTATCCAGTTATCTTAACCCAGCCGTAAAATCTGCTAAGGCACTAATTTCCTCATTACTTAAACGTGAAGCAATAGCCATCATAATTGCCGAATTATGTCTTGCCCCGCTTTTAAAATGCAGTAGTTGCGTTTCAGTGTATTCCCGATATTGCCCTGAGAGTCTTGGATACTGACTTGGTACTCCAGCTCCCGTGGGTCCATGACAGCTGGCGCAAGCTGGGATACCTCTTATCGTATCGCCTGCACGCCAAAGATGCTCACCAATCACCACCGATTGTTGACTGTGCGCAGAGGCCGTGTGAGGCTTTTGCTCGGCATACCAGGCTGCCACGTTTTGAATATCCGCATCACTGAGCATTGGGACAATGCCAGACATCACTAAGTTCTCTCGCTCTGGTGGGGCACCATTTACTGATTTCATATTTTCAATTTGTTTGACAATATATTCTTGTACCTGACCTGCCAAATGTGGCTGGGTCGGAATAGGGCTAACCCCCTCTAAACCATGACAGGCATAGCATACCCCTGATGCCACCGCTTTACCCTTAACCGGGTCTGGTTTTTTAGCATAGGAGCAGGTAGTGAGTACTAACAAACATACTGCAATAATAGTTTTAAACATATTTGCCTCCCCGAAGCCTAACGCACACATTATTCTAACAGAACTCATCCAATGCTTAACTTGGCATAAGCCAAAGCCAACCACTTCACCCCTACTTCTCTAAAGTTTACTTGTACTCGCCCCTCTTCACCACTGCCCTCCACAGCCAAAATCACACCGGGGCCAAACTTAATATGACTGACATTCTGGCCTACACGATAAGGGGAGAGGGATTTGGCGCTAAATGTTGTATCGGACGAAAATGTATTGGTTTTTTTAATTGACGGAGAAAAGTCAAAAAATGAATCCATTTTCTTGTTGGGTGTTAAATATTTACAAAGGGATTCTGGTATTTCATCTATAAACCTTGAGCGCATACCGTAACGAACTTGACCGTGTAACATTCGGTTTTCAGCTCGCGTTAAAGTCAATCTTTGACGCGCTCTGGTGATAGCGACATACATCAACCGCCGTTCTTCTTCCGACCCCTTGGCATCATTTAAGGCATTATCATGGGGAAACAGTCCCTCCTCCAACCCACTCACAAACACCACATCAAATTCAAGTCCTTTGGCCGCATGAACCGTCATTAACTGTAATGCATCAGCCCCTACCTGAGCCTCATGATCTCCCGCCTCAAGACTTGCATGAGACAAAAAGGCTGACAGATCATCTAAATCTGTTTGATGGTCAAAACCATTGGCTGCCGCTACCAATTCCTCAAGATTCTCTACTCGATCAGCCCCGTCTTTATCCTGTTTAAAATGAGCCGCCAAAGTACTTTCCTGAATAACCAAAGCCGTTAGCTCAGGTAAACTCATTTCATGCGCCATTTCCTTCCAGCGCTCAACATGGTTCACAAACTGCATTAAACCACTACCGGCTTTACCACTCAACTCAAGAGAGGAGGCAGCCTGAAAGAGACTGGTGGCTCTCTCTTGGGCTCTTAACTGGATTATTTCAATGGATTTAGGACCTATTCCTCGGGGCGGGAAGTTCACTACCCGTAAAAAAGATCCGTCGTCATGTTGATTAGCAACTAGTCTTAAATAAGCCAATGCATGCTTCACTTCCATCCGCTCAAAAAAACGTAACCCACCGTAGACCCGGTAACTGACTCCTGCAGCAAACAACGTTTGCTCCAATACCCGCGATTGAGCATTGGATCGATATAAAATTGCCATATCCGACAAGGCCGTTCCCGTAGCATTTAACTCTTTAATGTTACCAACGATAAAACGCGCTTCCTCTTGATCGGTGGGCGCCTCATAAATCCTAATGGGTTCCCCCGCGCCCACCTCTGTCCAAAGGGTTTTACCCATGCGGCCTTGATTGTTTTTAATTAGCGCATTAGCGGCATCTAAAATATTGCCATAGGAGCGGTAATTCTGCTCCAAACGTATTATTTCAGGTTGACCAAAATCCTTCTCGAATTGATACATATTGGCTACTTCAGCACCCCGAAAACCGTAAATTGATTGATCGTCGTCACCTACCGCAAACACCGAAGCATGAGGTCCTGATAAAAGCTTTAACCAAACATACTGCAAACGATTGGTATCTTGAAACTCATCCACTAAAATATGAGTAAACCGCCTTTGATAGTGCTCTCTTAACACACTATTGCGTTGTAATAACTCTACACTGCGCAACAACAGCTCAGCAAAGTCAACCACCCCCTCTTGCTGACACTGAATCTCGTACTGCGCGTAAATATCCTGCATGGCTCGTGTGGTGGCATCATGAACCAAGGCCTCTTGGGCGCGCCGCCCCTCTTCCTTATTACCATTAATAAAATGCTGGAGTTGCTTGGGCGGATACTGTTCCTCATTAACACCCATGGATCTTAGTAAACGCTTAATCGCTGAAAGTTGGTCTTGACTATCTAGTATCTGGAACAACGGGGGGAGATTAGCATCTTGAGGGTGGGTGCGTAGGAAACGATTACATAGTCCATGAAAGGTACCAACCCACATTCCCCTCGTGCTAATAGGGAGTATGGCTGAGAGTCGGGTGAGCATCTCTTTGGCAGCTTTATTAGTAAAGGTTACCGCCAAGATACCATGGGGCGGCGCCAGGGAGTTTTGGATTAGCCACGCCATCCTTGTTGTCAATACGCGAGTTTTTCCACTTCCGGCACCTGCTAAAATTAAGGCAGAACCTTTACTCAGAGTAACGGCTTGGGCTTGCTCTTGATTTAAACCTGACAACAACTCCATGACTTCCCTTTTTTTAAACTTAGTTGTAATCGATTATTATACGTTGGCTTCACCATAGCACTAAACAGAAATATTATTATTTCAATACTTAAACAGTATTCGTCATGCTGTTGTTTATGCTCTCTGGAAAAAGTATTTTTTTAGTCAGTGGCCACACTGTCATGATTAAACAAGATGTCAATGAGAAGAGGCTCTTGAATTGGTATAATTATTCTTTTCACGTTTGCGGACGAACAATTCCCATGGATCAGCACTACAACCCAACAGTCTTAGAAAAGCAACTACAACATGAGTGGGAGAGTTCAAATACTCACCGCGCCATTGAAAACACTAACAAGCCTAAATATTACTGTTTATCTATGTTTCCCTACCCCTCCGGTAAATTACATATGGGGCACGTAAGAAACTACACTATCGGTGATGTACTCGCGCGCTCCCATCAGATGAAAGGTTTTAATGTACTACAACCCATGGGCTGGGATGCTTTTGGTCTACCCGCAGAAAATGCCGCCCTAAAAAATAAGGTACCTCCGGCGCAATGGACCTATGAAAATATCGAAGCGATGAAGGCGCAACTCAAGTCTTTGGGGTTAGCCATAGATTGGCAAAGAGAAATAGCTACCTGTAAACCCGATTACTATCGTTGGGAACAATGGTTGTTCAATCAACTCTTTAAAAAAGGTCTGATTTACCGAAAAACAGGAACTGTTAATTGGGACCCCGTGGATGAAACAGTCCTGGCCAATGAACAAGTCATTGATGGCCGGGGATGGCGATCAGGAGCGCTCGTTGAAAAACGCGAAATCCCAATGTATTACCTCAAAATCACCGCTTACGCAGAAGAACTGTTGAGTGAATTAGATACTCTAGATAGCTGGCCAGAGCAAGTAAAAACCATGCAGCGTAACTGGATTGGAAAATCTCAAGGGGTCATTGTAGAGTTTAGTTATGCGGATGACTCTAATCAAAAATTAAAGGTTTACACAACCCGCGCCGATACGCTTTACGGCGTGACCTATGTGGCCGTTGCCCCTGAACATCCTCTCTCATTGCAAGCGGCACAACACAATATCGAGATTTCTCGCTTTATTGAACAATGCCGTCTTGGCGGCGTGGCAGAAGCTGATCTCGCCACTCAAGAGAAAGAGGGCATGGATACGGGATTGTGTGTCATTCATCCTTTAACAGGACAGACTATTCCTGTATGGATTGCTAATTACGTCTTAATGGGCTACGGCGAAGGCGCGGTCATGGCCGTACCAGCCCATGATCAAAGAGATTTTGAATTTGCCAGTAAATATCAATTACCCATTAAAGTGGTTGTGCAACCCCAAGAGGGCACTCTCACTCTACCCCTGAAGGAAGCCTTTTGTGATGAAGGGGTAGTAATCAACTCTGAAGATTTTTCTGGGCGTAGTAGTGCCGAGGCACGACACAACATGGCGTTGGTTCTAACAGCGCTTGAAAGCGGAAAAACCCATATTCAATACCGCCTCCGTGACTGGGGTATTTCAAGGCAACGTTATTGGGGCTGCCCAATTCCCATTATTAACTGCCCCACATGCGGCAATGTGCCTGTCCCCGATGATCAATTACCCGTCATTCTCCCCGAGAATGTTGAGATGTCTGGGGTCGGTTCACCCATTAAAAAAGATCCGGGCTTTTATGAGACCACTTGCCCAATCTGTCACCAAAAAGCGGAGCGAGAAACAGATACGATGGACACTTTTGTGGAGTCTTCTTGGTATTATGCGCGCTTTGCCTGTCCTGACCAGAATCAACTTATGCTAGATGACCGAGCTAATTATTGGCTTCCTGTTGATCAATATGTAGGAGGGATTGAGCATGCTATTTTACATTTACTCTATGCCCGTTTTTTTAATAAACTCATCCGCGATGTTGGTTTGATCAATCATGCCGAACCTTTCACAAGACTCCTGACGCAGGGTATGGTGCTCAAAGATGGAGCTAAAATGTCCAAATCGAAAGGAAATACCGTTGATCCGCAAGCTTTGATCGATCAATACGGGGCCGACACAGCACGTTTTTTTATGATCTTTACAAGCCCTCCTGAACAATCCTTAGAGTGGTCTGACAGCGGCGTTGCTGGTGCTCACCGGTTCCTAAAAAGACTCTGGCAATTTGCATCACGATTTAAAGAGTTCAAAGATAAGCAATCCTTGGTTAATGGACCCGCTATGGCAGAGAGTCGCTTTGAACTCCATAGCATTTTAAAACAAGCCAACCATGATCTTGATAAACAGCAATTTAATACCGTGGCTTCTGCCGCCATGAAAATCCTTAATGTGTTAGATACAACATGGCTCAAGGATGATCAGTTAACGGCAGAAGGATTGTCTATTTTAATACGGCTGTTGGCACCGATTACCCCTCACCTCTGCGAGTTTCTCTGGCGCCACTTAGGTCTGGGTAAGAGTGTATTCGAGGCGACATGGCCTATCCATGATGAGAGCGCATTGATAAGACATAATATTGAAATCATGATTCAAGTGAATGGTAAGTTAAGAGGATCCTTGTTGGTCGCCACCTCCGCAACAAAAGAAGAGATTGAATCCATGGCATGTCATAACAATAATGTACACAAACATATAGAAGGAAAAACCATTAAAAAAATAATTTTTGTGCCTAACAAACTCATGAATATAGTAGTTTAACTAATCATGATAAAACAGATCATTATTGGTTTTTGGGTTCTTGTTTTGCTTAGCTCCTGTGGCTTTCAACTCCGTCAACCACCCCAGCTCCACTTTAAAACTATCTTTATCGAAGGGGTACTGGATTCCTCCATTAAACGGACTGTCACGAGCTCCCTGACCGTTGATGAAGGCTTAACTATCGTTAAAAATCCAGCTGATGCAGAGGTCATTGTTAATATTTCTCCCCCGCAAGCCACGCGACAAATATTAAGCTTAAATTCTCAAGGATTGGTCTCTCAATATACGCTTTACATGAAACTTAACTTCCGCGCTCACGATAATGAAGATAATGAACTGCTTCCTCCCACACAACTCGTTGCAAGCCGAATTCTAAAATATAGTGATGCACAAATTTACGCGAGCTTACAGGAAGAAAAAAGCTTAAACGATGATATGCGGCAAGATTTAGTATTACAAATGCTACGCCGACTATCTTCTATCAATCCCAAATCCGTTCACTAGAAACAATGCGTATTGATTCAAAAGACTTAACTCGTCACTTAAAAAAATCCTGGTCGCCCCTCTACATGATTCACGGCGTAGAGCCTTTACTGGCACTAGAATCTTTGGATTTACTCATCAAAGTAGCCAAAGAAAAAGGCTATCTTAGCCGCGAGATTTATGTGGCTGATAGCAGCTTTGATTGGCACAGCTTTTTAGCTAATAGCCGCAGCAGCTCCTTATTTGCAGCACAAAAAATCATTGATTTACGACTTCCCTCAGGAAAGCCTGGCATCATCGGTGCTGAAGTATTAAATACATTAAGCCTCACCCCACCCGAAGAAACCATCATCATTATCAGCTTACCTAAAATCGATTATCGTACTCAACAAAGTAAATGGTTTGATGTCATACAAAAAAATGGCCTACTGATCCAATGTCACCCCATAGAGAGAGCACAATTACCGCAATGGATCATCGAGCGTTTTCAACAACAAGAACAAACCATCACACCGGCATCCGCTACTTTTATTGCCCATCAAGTAGAGGGCAATTTACTGGCTGCTCATCAAGAAATTCAAAAACTAACATTACTGTTTCCAACAGGAGCCCTGACTGAAGACGACATTAAAAATGCCATAATGGATGTGTCGCGTTTTCAAATTTTTGATTTAATGCCTACGCTCTACAAACGTGATTTACTTCAATTTGAGAGAATTTTATACGGCCTTAAGGCTGAAGCGGAAGCCCTTCCTCTGGTGCTATGGGCCCTCAATGAGGATATTCACCTTCTCCTAAAAGCGCTTGAGTTAAAAGATCAAGGTCTTCGTTTTTCTGAAATCACTCGTCAATTATATTTAAAACCTTTACAGGTCCAAAGCTATCCCGCCCTTCTTGAACGCTGTTCACTTCAACTTATAACAGAATGTATCATCGATCTTCATCACATTGATACAATGATAAAAGGTTTACAGGGAGGGGACCCCTGGCATGCGCTGGCTAATTGGGGACTCAAGTTTGTCAGGGGTTCCAGAAAAACATAAAATCGACGTGATGATCAGCAATCTGATAACATAAACCTATGAATTTAACTGACTTAAATACCCACATCACAGAGCTTGGACGCCATGCCAGAGCCGCCTCTCGTCTCGTGGCTAAAGCATCCACCTTGGCTAAAAATAATGCCTTAGTTTTTGCTGCACACCACCTAAGAGACAATACCGAAATTGTTCTCCAAGCCAACCTCAAGGACCTCGATAATGCTCAACGCTTAGGTTTTGACTCCGCCTTTATTGATCGCTTAACACTGAGTCATAAAAGTATTGAACATATTGCTGTAGGGTTGGAACAAATCGCCGCTCTTCCAGATCCAGTGGGAGAAATAACCGATCTAGCAAGACGCCCATCGGGCATTGAGGTCGGTAAAATGCGGGGGCCTCTTGGTGTCATTGCTATTATTTATGAGGCACGTCCTAATGTCACAGCCGACGCAGCTGGGTTGTGCTTAAAATCCGGGAATGCTTGTATCCTTCGAGGTGGGTCTGAGGCGTTTCATACTAACCAAGAAATCGCTAAATCATTACATTTAGGACTCAGACAAGCGCAACTTCCTGAAAAAGCTATCCAGGTGTTAGAAACCACTGACCGAGCTGCCGTGGGAGAGCTGATTCAGCTCAATAAATTTATTGATGTCATTATTCCTCGAGGTGGTAAAGGGCTCATTGAAAGAATTTCTAAGGAAGCCACCATTCCAGTCATTAAACATCTTGATGGGATATGTCATGTGTTTATTGATGCCAGCGCCGATAGCGCCATGGCTATTCGTATTGCAGACAATGCAAAAACCCAGCGCTACGGTACCTGTAACACCATGGAGACGCTGCTCGTCCACCAAGATGTAGCGAGTGAGATTCTCCCTCCCCTTGTGGCACAGCTAATCGATAAAGGTGTTGAGTGCCGAACCGATCCCTTAGCGCGTCAAATTGTTCCACACACCATAGCCGCCACTGAGGATGATTGGGCCACCGAGTACCTATCTCCTATTCTATCTATTAAGGTAGTCGCCAATATAGATGAAGCCATGGATCACATCGCCCGCTTTGGCTCTCATCATACCGACGCCATCATCACAAATGATTGGAATAATGCTAATCGCTTCCTCAGAGAAGTGGATTCAAGCTCGGTAATGGTTAATGCCTCCACGCGCTTTGCCGATGGATTTGAATATGGACTAGGCGCTGAAATAGGTATCTCAACAGATAAACTACACGCTCGAGGTCCAGTGGGGTTGGAGGGCTTAACTAATCAGAAATATGTGGTCTTTGGCCACGGGGAAATCAGAGCGGGTTAATGGTTTGAAAGCACAAGGTTATTTTGGAGGTACATTTGACCCGATTCACAACGGCCATTTGAGTGTGGCCAACCAACTACTGGTGTCCCTCGGCCTCGATACTCTCTGGTTGATGCCAGCTGGCACTCCTTGGCAGCGTGAGCCTCAAGTTAATAAAGATCATCGTTTAGCAATGATCCAACTCACTCTAGCCCAGTATCCTCATTTTAAAGTGGATGAACGAGAAATACACCGCCTTGGTCCCACCTATACTATTGACTCACTGACAGAAATTCGTCATGAACAAGGGAGTCAAGTCCCTATTTGGTTTATTGTTGGAGCCGACAGTTTTATTAATTTCCCTACGTGGCGTAACTGGCAAAGCTTATTTGATTTAGCTCATATTGCCATAGCTTGCCGACCTCAGTTTGACTTAAAAACAGAAACACTTTCTACCCCTCTTCGTGTAGCCTTGGAGGAAAGATTAGAAAATGAACCTAAAACCATTACTTCACCAGCTGGTAAAGTTAGTATCATACCTATTATTGAAAGTCCCATTTCGGCCACAACTATTCGCGCGTTAATTCAGCGTCAAGAGGATGTTCAGTCTTTGGTACCGAGCCCAGTTTATACTTATATTTCTCAACATCACCTCTATCAATGAGTCGCCATGAATCCAGATCAAATTAGTCAATGTATAGTGAAAGCTTTAGATGATATTAAAGCTAAAAATATTGAAGTACTTCATGTGACCGAGTTAACTACGTTATGTGACATCATGATTATCGCCAGTGGCGACTCCACTCGGCAAACCAAAGCGCTAGCCAGAAATATTGAGAAAGAGTGCCTTCTAAACGAGATTCCTGTACACAGTGTGGAAGGCGGGGGGACGGGTGAATGGATACTCGTGGATTGTGGTAGCGTCATTGTTCATATCATGCAACCCACTGTTCGTGAATATTATAATCTGTCCGAACTATGGGGTGGAGCTGTTCCGACACCTTTAGCCCTGAGTAAAAAAAAGAAGACAACCTCTTGAAAATCCGTATACTTGCCCTGGGTCACAAAATGCCTCATTGGGTTCAGGAAGTACAGCAAGAATATCTGAATCGTCTACCAAAAGAGTTTTCTGTGGAGTTGGTGGAAATCAAACCAGTAACAAGAACTCAAAATAGAAGTACAGAACAGATTTTAGAGAGTGAAGCCAAAAAAATTGACTCTCAATTAAAAAATAACCACCTTACTGTTGTTTTGGATGAAAGAGGTCGCCCACTCACTACCCTGCAACTCACTCAACTGATTAAAACCGAAGAAGAGCTCGGTAGAAATATTGATTTTATTATTGGTAGCGCTGATGGTTTACATGCTTCCATCAAACAAGCGGCTCATCATCTGATTAATATTTCTCCGTTTGTCTTGCCTCACGCCATGGTGCGAGCCATTCTTTGTGAACAGCTTTATCGTTCTTATACTATTTTACAAGGCCATCCCTACCATAGAGAGTAACCATGATTTATCTTGCATCCACCAGCCCAAGAAGGCGGGAGTTGTTAGCCCAGATCGGCATTAACTATGAACTCTTGTTACCAGAATCATCAGAGGAAGCAGTTGATGAAACGCCGCTCCCAGATGAAATTCCTCTTGATTACGTCTTACGTATTGCAAGAAATAAAGCGTTATTCAGTTGGCAAAGACTTGTGTCTTCACAAAAAACTCTATTTCCCATACTCGCCGCCGATACTACCGTCACCATTGATCACCTCATATTAGGTAAACCAACAGATGCTGAGGAAGCAAGACATTACTTAACTCTCTTATCTGGCCAGCAACATCAAGTCCTTACTGCCGTGGTAGGCTGTTTTAAGGAAACCATCATTGAGCGATTAAGTATCAACCAAGTATGGTTTAAACCCCTGACAGCGCAAGATATTGAATGGTATATTGCTTCACAGGAATATCAAGATAAGGCGGGAGGATATGCACTACAGGGACGGGCCGCATCGTTTATTAAACGCATTGAAGGAAGCCCTAGCGGAATTGTAGGCTTACCCCTTTATGAAACCTCCGAATTACTGAAGTTAATCACACAACCCAATATAAAATATGAATAATCAAATACTCGTCAATGTTACCCCCCAAGAAACTCGAGTAGCCATCATTGAATTAGGCGTAGCCCAAGAAATTCATATAGAACGAGCCAGTTCCCGAGGATTGGTGGGCAATATTTATTGGGGGAAAGTATCACGGGTTCTACCTGGGATGCAATCCGCCTTTATTGATCTGGGTTTAGAGAAGTCAGCTTTTTTACATGTGGCGGATATTGCCGCCAATAAAGAAACCCAATCGCTGCCACCTATTGAAAAGTTATTATCTGATGGTCAGTCGCTTTTAGTTCAAGTCATCAAAGACCCCATTGGTACAAAAGGGGCTCGTTTATCCACGCAAATTAGTATTGCAGGCCGCTATCTGGTTTATTTGCCCTTTGACAAGCATATAGGTGTTTCCCAACGCATAGAAAACGATGAGGAGCGCCTTCTACTCAAAGAGCGTCTTATTTCTATCCTACCCCCTGACTATCAGGGAGGGTTTATTATCCGCACCGTTGCTGAGAACACCTCGGATGACGAACTACTGCGTGACTATCAATACCTATCGCAGTTATGGAAACATATTACCCAGGTACAAAGCACTCACTCTTCCCCTTTTTTACTCTATCAGGAACTCAACTTAGCCCAACGTGTTATCCGAGATTTTGTGATGGACAACACCGATCGTTTATTAATTGATTCTCGTGAAAACTTTTTAAAACTCAAGCAGTTTGCCGAAGAGTATTGCCCACAGGCGCTTTCCTCTCTGGAGCATTACATTGGACCGAGGCCGTTATTTGATCTCTTCGGTGTTGAAGAGGAAATTGAAAAAGCGCTATCAAGGCGAGTAGACCTGGAGTCTGGAGGCTACTTGATTATTGATCAAACTGAAGCGATGACAACCATTGATGTCAACACTGGTGGCTTTGTGGGCGTCAAGAATTTTGACGATACGATTTTTAGAACGAACATGGAAGCAGCGCAAGCTATCGCCAGACAATTACGTTTGAGAAATCTAGGCGGTATTATTATTGCTGATTTTATTGATATGGAATCAGAGGAACATCGGGAAGCGGTACTCACTGAGTTTCACAAAGCCCTGGCACGTGATAGAACCAAAATTAATGCCAGTGATTTTAGTAATCTTGGTTTAGTGGAAATCACCCGTAAACGCACTCGTGAAAGCTTAGCGCACGTCCTGTGTGAAACCTGCCCATGTTGCCAAGGTCGCGCCCAACTGAAAACACCACAAACATTATGTTACGATATTTTAAGAGAAGTGGTACGCACTGCAAAACAATTTAGCGCCAAAGAATATCGTGTGATCGCTCATCAAAAAGTCATTGATTTATTTCTTGACGAGGAATCAGCAAATCTAGCAGAAGTGAGCGACTTTATTGGTAAACCCATCAGCCTTCAGGGCAGTCATGGTTTAAACCAAGAATACTTTGATGTCATTTTAATGTGAGCCATTTACAGTAATTGCTCTATGAGCATTTCTAAGGCTCCAATTAAAATAGTAATGGTTAGTTGATAAATGATCATCAGTACAACGGGGGATAAGTCCAGTTGACCTAGAGGAGGAAGAATTCTTCTAACTGGCGTTAAAAATGGGGCGGTTAATGATCGCGCTAAGGGCATCAGCTCATTACTGGGACTCATCCAACTCAATACAGCATAAACAAACACACTGGTCATTAAAATATAAATTGCTTGTTTTATTACAGCAATCATGGCCATAAAAATAACAAAAGGTAACGCATAGATAAATTGTGTCAAATGAATCTGACTAAAACCAATCATGTTGAGCGTGACAAGTACGATGTCCAACAGATAAGCCCAAAACAAACTGGCGTAATCAAAGCGCGGCGATTTGGGAAAGATTTTCTTTAAGGGATTGACAGCAAACTCTGTTAATTTATAACACCACTGTCCGATAGGATGGCGCCAAGGTGAAGCGAAATAAATCATCAGAAAACGAAGTACCGCTAAGACGGTTAATAAAGTGAGAGCAATCTCAATAATAGACTCAATAGAATGCATAAATACCCTTTTATTGTTGACTGAGCGTACGTCCTAACTCTTCTGCTTTTTGACGTGCTGCCAAGATAGCTTTTTCTAGTAATTCTGCCACATGCTCTTGATTTAATATCGTTAAAGCCGCTTCAGTGGTTCCTCCTTTAGAGGTCACTTTCTCTCTTAGCACTGGCAGGGTGTCAGGGGATTGCGAGGCGAGCTTGGTGGCGCCTAAGGCCGTTTGTAATACTAGTTTTTGTGCGATCTCTTGAGGTAAACCAAGACTCTGAGCGATGTTTTGCATTTCTTCCATCATCCAAAAGAAATAAGCCGGGCCACTACCAGAGACTGCTGTGACAGCATCTAAATCCGTTTCATGATCCACCCAAATGACGGAGCCCACCGCTGAAAGAAGTGACTGAGCACCCAGTTTATCTTCTTGATTGACTCCGGAGGTTGCATATAAACCCGATATCCCCTCACCAATTAATGCTGGGGTATTGGGCATGGCACGCACGATGTTATTATGCCCCTTTAACCATTGTGATAGAGCATGAGTGGTCACTCCAGCGGCAATACTGATAACTCTTAACTGTTTGGGTAGCCTCCCTAGCCCCTTAGCAAGACTAGGCAATTGCTGTGGTTTAACAGCAAACACCAAGGTGCTGATCTGCTCAAGGTTGAGTTGATCACAGGATTGTAGAACCGTTAAGGACAACTCTTGCTCTAAAGCCTGAGCAACAGCTGGATTAATGTCTATTACCTGAATGTCTTCTACCGCTTGGCCATGGCGAATCAACCCTTCAATTAAGGCTCTTGCCATATTGCCTCCACCAATAAAAGCTATGGTCACTTTATTTCTCCCTCACTCCAAAAATACCGGTCCCCACTCTCACTTGGGTAGCCCCCTCACTGATGGCCATCAAATAATCCTGCGTCATCCCCATAGAGAGCGTATCCATGCTGGAGTATTGCTGCCGAAGTTGGTCAAACCAATCTTTCATTTTTCTAAATTGCATCCTCAGTTCGGTATCGGAGAGTCTAGGGTCTGGGATAGCCATTAACCCTCTTAATTGCAAGCCTCGGCACAAACTGACACAATGAGCCAACTGAGGCAGTTCCTTCTCATCCACGCCAGATTTAGACAACTCATGACTAATATTAACCTGTATACACACGGAAAGGGGAGTTTTACCGCTAAGTAACCGCGCTTCTGAGAGACGTTGGGCAATTTTTTGACGATCCACACTGTCCACCCAGTCAAATTGCTGAGCAATCAAGGCGGTTTTATTACTCTGAATAGGTCCGATGAAATGCCAAATAATAGGTAGATGCTTTAGTGTATTCTGTTTGGTTAGAGCTTCTTGTAAATAATTCTCACCAAAATGAGTGACTCCTTCTTGAAAGGCTTCTGCAATCAAACTGGCTGGCTGAGTTTTACTGACCGCCACCAAAGTAACCTCATTGTCCACCTTAAGCTCTTGTATAGTATTCCTAATTGAGTCTATTCGTTGCCCTAGGGTTAGTTGTAAAATAGAGTGCTGTATGCTCATAAAGTATTACCTAAGGTGATGCTTGGTATATGATATCGTTAACTATTAAATAGGATGTTTTTGTATGGCAGGATTAACTCCGGAAACACCCTGGCCCACTGATATTATCCTTCATCAAGAAAGTCGACAACTGGAGATTAAGTTTGATGATAACAGCCAATATCAGTTTCCCATTGAATATTTAAGGGTCTATTCCCCCTCCGCTGAAGTGATTGGACATGGACCAGGACAAGAGATCTTACAAACGGGCAAGAGGCTGGTGACTATTCATGAAATAGTTCCAGTGGGGCATTACGCTATTAAAATCCATTTTAGTGATGGCCACGACACAGGTATCTATTCCTGGGATTACTTAAAACGCTTAGGTGTTTATCATGAAGACAACTGGGCGGACTATTTAAACCGACTGGAGGCTGCAGGAGCTAGTCGTGATCAAGAGGTTCATTAATGAACAAAACACATTTTGGATTCACTGAAGTTGATGAACAGGACAAAGCAAAACGGGTCGGCGCTGTATTTGACTCAGTAGCCCCCTCCTATGACATCATGAATGACATGATGTCTTTGGGCTTACACCGTTTGTGGAAGTATTTCACCATTCAAACCGCCGCCATTAAACCCAATGAACGCATTCTTGATATTGCCTCAGGCAGCGGTGATCTAGCGCTAGGTTTCGCCAAACAACTCGGTCCTCAGGGACAGGTTGTGATGTCTGATATTAATGGCTCCATGTTAGAGCGAGGGCGTAATCGTGTATTAGATCAAGGCTCGGCTATAGCAGCTGTTCAATGTGACGCTGAAAGCTTACCCTTTCCTAGTCATTATTTTGATTGTGTGAGTGTGGCCTTCGGTTTACGTAATATGACCCATAAAGACAAAGCCCTGTCTGAAATGACTCGTATTTTAAAACCAGGTGGCCGTCTATTGGTTTTAGAATTCTCTACCATTTGGGCACCGCTTAAACCGCTCTATGATCTCTACTCATTTAAATTACTACCTAAAATGGGGGAAATCATTGCAAAAGACGCATTGAGTTATCAGTATTTAGCTGAATCCATTAGAATGCATCCTGATCAGCAAACGCTGAAGACAATGATGGAACAGGTTGGGTTATCTCATGTCAAATGGTTTAACTTAACAGCCGGAGTGGTAGCCCTTCATCGTGGTTATAAAATATAAATGATTCATTCACTCCTCCCTGTCTCGTTGAAAGAGAAACTGTTTAACTTCACTAACCGCAAACTTGAACAGTTACTACTTAGTTCACCTACCTCGTTAAGTACATTACAACCCCATCATGGTAAGTTGATCGAGCTAACTATTGCTCAATGGTCTAGTTACTTAACTATTCGTGAAGAGGGGTTACCGCAATTGGTAGTCGAACAGGACAATACTCCGGATTTGAGTATTGTGATAAATGGAGAAGATCTGGCTAAGATTATTCAATCATCCTCTAGCGCATTACACTATATGCATATTCAGGGTAACTCAGCGCTGGCCAGCGATTTAGGCTTTGTTGCAAAACACTTCAGACCCGACCTTGAAGAATTATTAAGTCATTGGGTGGGGGATGTATTCGCTTACCAGTTATCAGAATTGGCTAAGCAATCTTTTTCCTATGGGAAATCTATGCTTCATTTCATGCAACACAGCGTGTCGGAATATTTAACTGAAGAAAAACAGCTTTTGCTTGGACGAGAAGAGTTTCAGGACTGGGTTCATGAAGTCGAACTATTACAGCGACAACTAAATAATATTGAGAATCGTTTTAAGCATAAATTATGATACGACTATTCAGGGTTTTTAAAATACTATCTGTTTTTTTTCGCTATGGACTTGATGAGTTTTTCTTTTACCGTCATCAAAACGGTCTGCTAAATCAACTCGTCAAATACTTATTTTTTTGGCGCCAGCTTTCTGTACCCCGTGGCAATCGCTTACGTTTAGCCCTGGAAACCTTAGGTCCCATTTTTGTTAAATTTGGACAAGCACTCTCCACCAGAAGAGACTTACTGCCTCCTGATATTGCCGATGAGTTAGCTTTATTGCAAGACAGGGTAGCGCCCTTCCCTGGCTTACAAGCCAAGAAAATGCTTGAGGAAGTGTATCAAAAACCCCTTGAACAAGTATTTAAAACCTTTGATATTGAACCTGTTGCTAGCGCCTCTGTGGCACAAGTTCATTTCGCTACTCTCTTTAGCGGTGAAGAGGTAGCGGTTAAATTATTGCGCCCCCGAGTACATCAAATGATTGCCCGTGATGTGGCGTTGCTCTATACCATTGCTCATTTAATTGAACGTTTCATTCCCGCCTCTCGACGACTTCATCCCATTGAAGTCATTCAAGAATTCGAAAAACATTTAAAAGATGAGCTGGATTTAATGGTTGAGGCGTCAAACGCCAGTCAATTACGGCGTAATTTCGCTGATCGTCGACTGCTCATTATTCCTGAGATCTATTGGGACTTTTGTGATGCCTCAGTGATGGTGATGGAACGTATGAATGGAACGCCCATCAGCCAAGTCAATAAATTAAGATCCATGGGTATAGATATCCCAAAGCTAGCTAGAGACGGGGTGGAGATATTTTTCACCCAAGTGTTTAGAGACGGTTTTTTTCATGCCGACATGCATCCTGGAAACATCCAAGTGGCCGAAGACGGCCGTTACATTGGACTGGATTTTGGGATTGTTGGAACCCTGAATAAAACCGATAAAAATTATTTAGCCCAGAACTTCATTGCATTCTTTCGCCGTGATTATGCACGGGTAGCCCTGGCACACATTGAAGCGGGGTGGGTCCCTGCGGATACGCGACCAGACGAATTTGAATCTGCCATTCGCTCAGTGTGTGAGCCTATTTTTGATAAGCCCCTAAAAGACATTTCTTTTGGTAAGGTACTTCTGCGTCTATTTCAAGTATCAAGACGCTTTAACATGGAAGTACAACCACAATTAGTTTTATTGCAAAAAACATTATTAAATGTTGAAGGACTGGGCAGAGATCTTGATCCGGAGTTAGACCTTTGGAAAACAGCTAAACCCTATTTAGAAAAGTGGATGAGCGAACAAGTGGGGGTGAGAGGTCTTCTTAAGGCCATTAAACATGAGGGGGGGCAATGGGTAGGACTCATTCCAGAGCTCCCACGCCTCATTCATCACAGTCTCAATCAACAACACTCAAATCAATTCCAAACTGATATAAAAGCTATTCAGCAACAAAACCAGAGTCTCCAAAGATGGTTAATGGTAATTCTTTTTCTCATGGGCTTACTGATAGGTGGTGAAGTGGCACAGTGGGTAATGTAAAAACCCCCATTAATGATCATGGGGGTTTTTAAAAGAATTACTAGAACAAAAAGTTAATGTCCCCCGCCCAGATAGGCAGCAACTACTTTCGGATCATTCTGTAAATCTTTAGCAGGGCCATGTACAGCAATTTTACCATTTTCCATTACATAGCCGTAATCCGCAATAGCCAAGGCCGCTGCAGCAAACTGTTCGACGAGTAGCATAGTGATTCCTTGTTCTTTTAAGCGACCAATGATATGAAATACCTCGTCCACTAAAATAGGTGCCAGTCCTAATGAAGGCTCATCAAGAAGTAACACATCTGGATTAAGCATCAGGGCTCGCGCCATAGCGAGCATTTGTTGCTCGCCGCCTGAGAGAGTACCAGCCAGCTGGTGCTGCCTCTCACGTAACCGAGGAAACAGATCCAACGCACGATCTAAATCACTGGCAATATCTCCCTTAGGTCTACCGCCCCTAATAGATAAGCGAGTAAAAGCACCGAGCAAAAGATTGTCTGTAATGGACTGAGTTGGAAATACTTTTCTTCCTTCTGGGGAGTGCGCAAGACCTAACTTGGCAATTTTATGGGAAGGAAGACCTGCAATATTCTTTCCTGAGAGCTCCACCTTGCCTGAGGTTGGTTTGATCATGCCACTGATTGCGCGCATGGTAGTGGTTTTACCAGCCCCGTTTGAACCAATTAAAGTCACCACTTTACCCTTAGGCACAGTTAAAGAAATGTCATGTAAAACTTGAACCTGACCATAGGAAGCTTTCAAATTCCGAACTTCTAACATAAATACCTTCTCTCTATTTAACTGGCCTGACTACCTAAGTACGCCTCAATAACTTTCGGATTGCGTTGTACTGTCTCTGGCTGTCCTTCAGCAATTTTTTGACCAAAATCCAAGACAGAAACATTGTCACAAATACCCATCACCACATCCATATGATGCTCGATCAGAATAACAGTAATACCCTGTTCCTTGATTTTACGTATGATATTGATCAAATCTGCAATTTCTGGCGGTGTTAAACCTGCCGCAGGCTCATCAAGTAATAACAAAGCAGGGTTTAATCCCAAGGCGCGTCCAATTTCAAGTAATCGTTGTCGTCCATAAGGTAGATTTCTTGCTTCTTCATTAATAAAAGTATCAAGGCCAACAAATTTCAAAATACTGGCGGCTCTTTCTCTTGCGTATTGCTCTTCTCTTTGATATCGCGGTGTGTGCAACACCACATCAAGAAGATTTGACTTATAGGTATGGTGAAGTCCTACCATAACATTTTCTAGGGCAGTCATTTCACCAAACAATTGAAGATTTTGAAAGGTACGGGCGATACCCTTTAAAGCAATATCAGATGGTGTGTCGCCTGATATGACTTGTTGGTCCAGGGAAACCGTTCCAGAAGTCGGCACGTAAATTCCTGTTAGAACGTTCATCATAGTAGACTTACCCGATCCATTAGGACCTATCAGGCCATGAATAGTGCCTTTGGTCACCGTTAAATCAACTTCGTTTAAAGCCTTTAACCCCCCAAACTGCATCAAGATTTTTTTGGCATCCAACAAATCATTGGAGACCAGTGTTTTACCTTCCACGGCACTCATTAGTGCTGTATTAGGATCCACTTTGATTTTTGTTCTGGCTACCCACTGGGGTTTAAAGTGCCCAATAATACTTCTTACCCAGCCCACTATCCCATCTTGCAAGTAATACACAACAAATAAAATCAAACAACCAAAGATAGTGATACGCCAGTTAGTCATCTCTTCCAAACGATAAGCGCTTGTAACAAGGACCCCCACAGCCACTGCCGGAATCAATAAGGGTTTAATAGTTCTGTTGCCAGAGATAAAGTGCCTCAGAACAAATATCACTAGCCCTGCTAAGGCTACTAATGATAAGTCTCTGAATAAACCGATATCATCTAACAGGTTAGGGAGTAATACGACGATAGTCGCTCCCACGACAGGGCCTAATCTTGTTTTTCTACCCCCCATAATAATGGCCAGTAAAAACAAAATAGTTAGATCAAAGTTAAAAGTGTTAGGAGCGATATATAGCTCGTTAAAGGTAAACAAACTCCCTGCAAAGCCTGCAATACCTGCACTGATAACAAAAGCAAAAACCTTGTATTTATAAACGCTCACTCCCATACAGTCAGAAGCTACTGGACTGCCCCGTAGTGCCTCAAAAGCTCTACCATAGTGAGATTTAAGTATTCGACCAACCAGTAACATGGCCAACAAAAAGACAACAATCACCACATAATAATAATGTTGCTCATCTAAACTTTTGCCGAACAACACGGGTTGTTGAATAGTTATACCTAAAGGTCCGTTGGTTAGAAAATCCATTTCGTTAATTAAAATTTGTGCAATAGTTCCAAAGGCTAAAGTCACCATAGCTAAGTAAGGACCCGTCACACGCAAGGCAGGAAGAGCTAGCAGTAAACCAAAAAAAGCCGTTACGAAAATACTGGCTATATCACCAATATAAAAAGGCAAACCAAGGCGCCAACTTAAAATTCCCGTGGTATAGGCTCCAATACCAAAAAGTCCAGCATGAGCCAGTGACACTTCCCCCGTATACCCAACCACGATATCTAAACCAAATAGCAAAACAGCATAGATAGCAATAAGTGCTACTTGATGAACGTAATACTCATTACCATTTAAAAATGTAGGAATTAAAAATAAAACACCAATAGCTATCAATGAGACTAGAACTTTAAATAACTTCATTATTTATACCTTCTTGATAGCTGTTTTACCAAAGAGACCACTAGGCTTAATAGCTAACACCAACAATAATAACACCAGGCCCGGAACATCTTTATAGCCCGTTGAAAGATAAAATCCCGTGGTGGTTTCGGCCACTCCGAGAATAATTCCACCCACGATAATTCCTAATCCGGAGTTTAAGCCGCCAATAATTGCCACAGCAAAAGCTTTTAGTCCTAAAACAGCCCCCATAGAGGCTCCCGTTAAGGTAATAGGCGCAATCAACACGCCAGCAAAAGCCGCAGACATAGAAGACAACGCATAAGAAAAAGTAATCACCATTCGCGTGTTGATACCCATTAATCCTGCCGCATCCCGGTCTGTTGAAGTGGCCACCACAGCTTTACCATAAATGGTTTTACGATTAAACAACTCAACTAACACCATCATTAATAAAGCACCTACATCCACCATCAATTCCATGGGTAACACACTGGCGCCAAAAATGTGAAGTGGCGTTGAGGATATGGGTGAAGGAAAAGGCATATCATCTCTACCCCACACATTTTCTGCCACATTCCTGAAAATAATACCTAAAGCAATGGTCGACATGATCCAACCAAATTCAGATTTAATTTTAATGGCGGGTCTGACCCCGACAGCTTCCACCACTACCCCTTGAACTGCCCCAAAAATCAACACGGCAGGAATCATTAACCAATAATTCATGTAGGGTCCGCCCATGACATCCCCTGCAAGGGTTAAACCAAACATGGCACCCAACATGAGCGCTTCACCTTGTCCAAAGTTAAGCGTACCGGAAGTCGCAAACGTAGATTGGTAACCAAAGGCAACCACCGCATAAATCATGCCCAACGCCACGCCGCTTAAAACTAATTGCAACAGTATTTCCATGAGAAGTCCTAATCAATAGTCACTCTTGAAACTCAAAATGGTATTCCGCTTAACAAGCAGAATACCATTAAGTTGTTAGATCACATTAATGACCTTTTTTATCACTTTCGTATGCGTATACCACAAAACCATCTTTCACTTCGCCCATTACTGTGTCTTTAACACCAATAGCTTCATGATTGGTGCTGGTAAAAGGATGATCATAACTGGTTACCACTCCATCCACTTTGGTACTTAAATTCTCCAAAGCTTGTTGGATTTTATTGCTATCAGCTGCCCCCGCTTGTTTAATGGCCGCAGCTAACACATACATCGAATCATAACCTTGTGCCGCCGAAACGGGTGAAGGGATACGATCATGGGCTGGGTGATAAGCTTTGATATAAGCATCAATAAACTGCTTACGTTTTGGGGTGTTTGGTTCCTGAATAAAGGTTTGGGGCATACGTGCTCCCTCACCATTTTTACCTGCATTATCTATATAATTTGCCATAGATAAAGTCCAGCTACCAATCATGGGTACTTTCCAGCCAAGCTTAGCCATACCATTAGCAATTTGAGCCAACTCAGGACCGATACCATAGGTTAAAATTGCTTGTGCACCAGCCTCTTTGGCTCTTAACAGCTGAGCCGTCATATCAGTGTCTTTGATGTTGAATTTTTCTTCAGCAACCGGTTTCATGCCGCGAGCCGCTAAAGCTTTTTCTAAATCCTGTCTTCCTAATTGACCGTAGTTAGTAGAATCAGCAAGAATCGCCACTTTAGTAAACTTACGCTTAACAACTGCTTCTTCAACGATCATGTGTGATTGAATTTTATCACTGGCAGCAATTCTAAAAATGTAGTTTTTTGAATATCTAGGGGGCAAAAATTGTTGGGTAATAATACTACCTGTGGCCACGTTATCAATCACAGGAATTTTAGCCTGTTGGTAAAAACGCTGGGAAGCTAGCGCCACGCCGGTATTGATAAAACCAAGAGTTGCTACCACGTGTTCGCGATTAATCAAATCTTGAGTCACTTGAACACCACGTTCGTTTTTGGCTTCATCATCACGCTCAACGAGTTGAATCTGACGGCCTAAAATACCACCAGCCTTATTGATCTCATCCGCCGCTAACTTAACTCCGTCGCGCATAGAAATACCCATTGGAGAAGATCCCCCACTTAATGGACCAGAGACGCCAATTTTGATCGTCTCGGCAGCTTGCGCTGACAAGGTCAAAGCGACTAGTGAAGCACTAATAACTGGTGTTAACCAGCTTGGTTTAATCATGCGCATGTTAAACTCCTCTTGTGTTATTAAGTAATAATTAAGAACTTTTTTAGTCAATAGAAATAACTATTTACAAAAATGTCCATTATTCTATCACGGGCTTAATAAGCCGCAAACTATTCTTAAATCAAGGAGATCACCTAAATGATCTACAAACTCGGTAGAAAAACACCTACGCTTCATGCTGGCGCATATATTCACGAGAGTGCGGTAATCATTGGCGCAGTCACCTTGGAAGAAGGTGCTAGCGTATGGTGCCACGCAACTCTCCGGGCTGACAATGAACCGATCATGATTGGTAAACGCTCCAATATTCAAGATGGTGCTGTGTTACACACTGACCCCGGGATGCCTCTTCATATTGAACAGGGGGTGAGCGTGGGGCATTTAGCCATGCTTCATGGTTGTACGATAGGGGAGAATTCTCTAATCGGGATAAAGTCGGTGATACTAAATGGTGCAAACATTGGACGAAATTGTTTAATTGGCGCCAACACACTGATTACTGAAGGAAAAATCATTCCAGATGGCTCCTTGGTAATAGGAAGCCCCGGTAAAGTGGTCAGAAGCTTAACTGAACAAGAGATTAGTGCTTTAAAAGAAAATGCTACGAGTTATGTAAACCGCTCTTTGCTATATCAAGTAGAATTAGAAAAAATCGGGTGATTTTATGCTAAAAAAACAATCATTTCAGCTTCAAGGTCCCGTGGGTAATATGGAACTGTTGGTTGAAAAGCCCGATACCAGCGCTCCCCAAGGTTTATCTTTTGTAGCCCACCCACATCCTCTTTATGGTGGCTCCATGCAAAACAAGGTGACCCAAACCATTGCTACCACTTTTTTAAGGCAGGGTTGTATTACTATCAGAATGAACTTTAGGGGGGTTGGGAAAAGCGACGGAACATTTGATCACGGACTCGGCGAAACTCAAGATTGGCTTAGGGTCATTGAGTATTTTTCTGGTCTTTACCCCAATTTACCCTTATATTATGGAGGGTTTTCTTTTGGTGCTTTCGTCATGAGCCAAGTTAATTTGGTTAAACCATCACAAAAAATGGTATTGGTTGGAACTCCCTGCGGTAACTTCACAGTGGCTCCTGTGCCTGCGGAAACATTATTAATCCATGGTGAACTTGATGAAACAATACCTCTACCCGCTGTCTTTGAATGGGCAAGAGCCCATCAACTCTCAGTCGTGGTGGTGGCCGGTGCCGATCATTTTTTCCATCATCGTTTAACCATTATTCGTGACTGGATAACACGGTATTTTTTTAACACTACAGGATAAATCTATGTCTTTCCTCACCCTTAAAGCATTGCATATTATATTAATGGTCACTTGGTTTGCTGGCTTATTTTATTTGCCCCGCTTATATGTTTACCATGCCATGTTAGATAACGACCCTCAGGGGCATGAACGCTTCAAAATCATGGAAAGAAAACTCTTTTGGGGCATCATGACACCAGGAGGAATTCTGACTGTCGTTACCGGATTAGCGATGGTTTTTATCTATCACGATATGGGAGTTTGGCTACACATTAAACTCTCATTGGTGCTCTTATTGATTATTTATCACATATGGTGCGGAAAACTATTACATGATTTTAAATACAACAACAACCATCATAGTCATGTTTGGTATCGCTGGTTTAACGAATTTCCAGTGATTATCCTCATCCCGGTGGTTTTTCTAGTGATTTACAAACCCTTTTCCGGCTAACGATGACTTTATTTTCCTTCTTTGCCACTTGTCCCAAGGGTCTTGAGGCCCCGTTACTGGAAGAGTTAACTACCCATGGCTTACAGAACCTAGTAATGGGTGAGGCTGGTGTATGGTTTACCGGAACCTTTACAGAGGGGATGAAGGCTAATCTTTATTCACGCATTGCAAGTCGTATTTTATTACTGGTGGTGAAAGGACAGTATTCCCACGAGAACGATCTGTATGACAGCGCCTATTCATTTCCTTGGGTTAACTGGTTTGATGTCAACCTTACCTTCATGGTGACGACAAATGCAAAACACTGCCCATTAAAAAGCTTAGACTTTGTCACCTTACGGGTTAAAGATGCTATTTGTGACCAGTTTCGTGAGGAATTGAATCAACGTCCGTCCATTGATACCAGGGAGCCTGATGTTCGAGTTTATGTCTATCTCACTGAGCAAGATTTCTATTACTATATAGATATGAGTGGGGAGGCACTGTTCAAACGAGGAGCTCGTATTGAAAGTGGTGAGACACCGCTAAAGAAAAATTTGGCCGCAGGGTTACTTGCTTTGAGTAACTGGCGCCCAGGAACCCCTTTAGTGGATATGTTTTGTGGTTCAGGAACAATTCTCAGCGAGGCTGCCGAAATGACCCTACAGCGCGCTCCCGGATTACATCGTCACTTTGGCTTTGAGAAACTAACTCCGCACCAACCCCAAGACTGGCAAACACTTCTTGAGCAGGCACATCAAGCAGCTCAACCTCAACAACCTCTCCCTATTTGGGGCTATGATTTAAAAGGGGATGCCATTCAAGCTAGCTGGACTAACTTCAAAGCCTCAGACATAGAGCAATGTATCTCTCTGAAGCAGGTTAACGCCATAGAATCAACTCCCCCCATTGAGACTGGAGTGATTGTGTCAAACCCTCCTTACGGGGTACGGTTGAGCGAGCAGGCCATTCTCCAAGAATGGTATCCTCAATTAGGTGAAACCTTAAAAAAGCGCTATGCTGATTGGGATAGTTGGTTTTTAACTGCCGACCTGACTTTTCCCAAAGGTTTACGATTAAAACCTAGCCGGAAGATCCCTTTGTTCAATGGAGCTCTTGAATGCCGATTCTTTTATATCCCATTAGTTTCTGGCTCAAATAGAAAAAAATCGCATAATTAAGGGATTGTAACAATCTCGTCACATTGAGCAGGTATAAAACTGTCATGGAAATGGCTAATTTACCCACTCAACATCTTTACTTTATGGAGGCAAATTTGGCCGCTAATATTCTGCTTGTTGAAGATGAACCTGCTATTCAAGATTTAATTTCAATGAATCTCCGTCAAGCGGGTCATTCCCCTATCATTGTTTCTGACGCTGGAGAGGCCTTAGAAAAAGTTCGCGACACCCTCCCCGATCTTATTTTGGTGGACTGGATGCTTCCTGGCATGAGCGGCATTGATCTTATTCGACGTTTAAGAAACAATGACCGTACGCGAAGTATACCGATCATCATGCTCACCGCGAGAGCCGATGAAAATGACAAATTAGCAGGGCTTGACTCTGGAGCCGATGACTATATTACCAAGCCTTTTTCTATTCGAGAACTCAACGCTAGAATCAAGGCCGTATTACGCAGACGTGCGCCACAAATCACTGAGGATAAAGTGATCTTTAAACATCTGACACTGGATCCCAGTACTCATCGCGTTAATGCCAGTGGTCAGGACTTAAACCTTGGTCCCACAGAGTTTAAATTACTTCACTTTTTCATGACCCACCCAGAGAGAGTCTATTCAAGAACACAAATCCTTGATCAAGTATGGGGAGACCATGTTTTTATTGAAGAAAGAACCGTGGATGTGCACATAAGAAGATTGCGTGCCGCTTTAGAAAGCACTGGCACTGCCTCCCTACTGCAAACGGTAAGAGGAGCAGGTTATCGATTAACGGCTATCGCCTGAAAGCCGATTGTCTGATAATCTCACACTAATACGTAAAGTGAGATTATGGCTCGATTTTTTATTATTACATTAAGTGGGGTTTTTTTAGCTGCGATTCTTGGGGTGGTTGTTGGCTTTAGTCTCGATGCCAATTGGGGCTGGTTAATTTTTTCCACTCTCTTATTAATCTTTATTCTCCATAACACTAAAAAACTCTATCAATTAACCAGGTGGTTAACCGAGCATGGCAGTCACCCACTTTTCCCTAGAGCTAGCAACGCCTGGGATCAAGCGTTCTCTCAATTATCTGCTTTAGAAAAAAACACCATTACCATACAAAACAAACTTAAGGATACGTTAATCCGCTTTCAAAAGGCTGGGGAAGCGCTACCAAATGGGATTATTGTACTGGATAAGGATGACCGAATTCAGTGGTGCAACCCCAGCGCTGAAAAGCATTTTGATATTAATCTTGAGCGAGATCGTCAACAGGCACTTTATTACTTAATCCGACACTCCGCTTTTCTTTCCTGGTTAAAGAGAGGAATTCCTAAGGAACCTTTACTCATTAAAGGAATTCGTGGTAGTGATATCACTCTGTCTATTTTAATAGTTTCCTATAGTAGCGATGAAAGGTTACTGGTAAGTCATGATGTATCACAAGTTGAAATAGATGAAAAAGTACGTAGGGATTTTGTGGCCAATGTCTCTCACGAGTTAAGAACGCCCTTAACCGTAGTGGGTGGGTTTATTGAAACTTTAATAGATAACCCCACTATTGAAAAAAAAACCATTGATCACATTTATCAAACCATACACCAACAAACAAATCGCATGTTCCAAATTGTGGAGGAATTACTTTCCCTATCCAGTCTGGAATCACAACAGTTTCCCGCTCCTAAAGTGCAGGTATCCATAGAGTTGATTATTGAGCAAATCAAACAGATGGCAGAACATATTAGCGGCCAAAAACATCAAATAGAAGTGAACTTCACCCATCAAAAGGGCTTCATTTTAGGTTCAAGTAATGAATTGATTAGCGCATTTTCTAATCTAGTCTCTAATGCAGTGCGCTATACCCCCGACAAGGGAAAAATTAATATTACTTGGCAGGTGATCGAGGGTAAAGGATACTTTCAAGTCAAAGATACAGGAATTGGTATTGATAAGGAGCATATCACACGCCTCACCGAGAGATTCTACCGTGTCGATAAAGAGCGTTCTCGCGTCACGGGCGGATCGGGATTAGGGCTTGCCATTGTTAAGCAAATCGCCTTGCATCATGATGCCGTGTTGGAAATAGAAAGCTCCCTCGGTGTAGGAAGTACTTTCACCTTGATTTTTCCAAGCGATAGAATACAGATTAACACATAGAATAATTAGGATTGGAGAGTATGATAAACCGTGAAATTGAAATCATTAACAAATTAGGTCTACATGCTAGAGCTTCTGCAAAACTGACACAAATTGCGTCTCAATATACTTGTGATATTGGTATCGCACGAAATAATAAAAGGGTCAACGCAAAAAGCATCATGGGCGTAATGATGTTGGCAGCCAGTCGAGGCAGTACTGTGGTACTGGACTGTCATGGTGTAGATGAAGAAAAGGCAATGTATGCTCTCGTTGAGCTAATTAACAATAAATTTGATGAGGAAGAATAAATGAGTTACACCATCCATGGGATTGCCGTTGCAAATGGTATTGCCATCGGACGCGCCCATCTATTTTCTCACAGTTCAATAGAAGTCACTCATTACACGATAAAAGAAGAGCAAATTGATCAAGAAATTGTGCGCTTTAAAGATGCCATCGCTGACGCGAGAGATGAATTAGAAACACTACAGGCAAATATTCCAGATAACGCCCCCACTGAGTTCTCCGCTTTTCTACAGCTACATTTAATGATTTTAAATGACGGTACGCTGAGTAACGAACCCACGAACTTAATCCGACATCAACAATGTAACGCAGAATGGGCCCTTAGGTTGCAAATGGAGCAACTCATTGAGCAGTTTCAATTAATTGAAGATCCTTATCTTCGTGAAAGACAAGCTGACGTTGTTCAAGTGGTAGAACGGATACTAAAAGCGCTCACCGGTAAAAAATCAGCGGCCATGCCCACTTGGGATAAGGATGAAGAAATTATCTTGGTGGCACACGACCTGGGTCCTGCTGACATGCTGGTGTTTAAAAACCAAGCTTTCCAGGCTTTCATCACCGACATGGGAGGCGCCACCTCACATACGGCAATCCTCGCTCGTGGGTTAAGTATTCCTTCCGTAGTGGCGCTTCATCATGCCTGGCATATTATTAAGGAAGGGGAACTACTCATCATTGACGGCACCTGTGGGGTTGTGATTGTCAATCCTGATGAGACAGTTTTAACAGAATACCGTGTCAAACAAGAGCAATGGAATGAGCAAAAGAAAAAATTAAAAAAGTTACGATTAACACCAGCCAAATCCTTAGATAACGAAGAGATTCTTCTTTTAGCCAATATTGAATCTCCCCAAGACATGGATACCGTCAAGAAAAGTGGCGCACTGGGGGTTGGTTTATATCGAACCGAGTTTTTGTTCATGAATCGCATCACAACACCTGGTGAAGAAGAACAATTTAAAGCTTATCGAAAAGTAGTGGAATCAATGAAAGGGCAACCTATTATTATTCGCACTTTAGATATTGGCGCAGACAAACCCATCGACAGCCTAAGCACTGGACACACTCTTAATCCAGCCTTAGGATTACGGGCGGTACGCTACTGTTTATCTGAACCCCATCTGTTTAAAATTCAATTACGAGCAATTTTAAGAGTATCTCAATTTGGCGATGTCCATTGTCTAATCCCCATGATCTCAAGCAACCATGAAGTCAATCAAACCATGGCCATTATTCATCAGGCCAAAAAAGAGTTGTTAGAGGAAGGCATCGCCTTTAATCAGCATTTACCGGTTGGGGCCATGATTGAAGTGCCCGCTGCGGCTCTGGCGCTTCCTCTCATTCTTGATAGCCTCGATTTCATTTCAATCGGAACCAACGACTTAATTCAATATACTTTAGCCATCGATCGCTCTGATGATGCCGTGGCCCATTTATATAATCCAGCACATCCTGCTATTTTAAGCCTCCTTGCCAACACCATTGCCTTCGCAAACAGTACCAACAAGCCAGTTTCCGTATGCGGTGAGATGGCCGGTGACCCTCGATTCACAAGACTTTTACTCGGTATGGGATTAAAAGAGTTTTCCATGCATCCCGCCCATATTCCCGAGATAAAACAAATCATTCTCAACACAGATATTGAAAAAACAAAAAAAATAACCAAGAAAATATTAAAAACCTATGATTTTGAAAAAATTAATGCCTTAATCAGTGAGTTGAATCAACACTAATCCTCATTCACTCCGTACTGTTTTCTGTAGGAGAGAGTTCTCTGGGCAAACTCTTGTAGTGTGGCATCATCAATGAGATAACTTAACAAATCATTTAAATTAGCAATACTGACTACGGGGATACCTAATTGTTCTCTCACTTCTTGTGCGGCGGAGAGATTCCCCACGCCGCGCTCCATTCTGTCTAAGGCTGTCACGACTCCAACGGGTTCAGCTCCTGCTGCCTTGATCAACTCAAAAGATTCACGCACGGAGGTTCCGGCAGAAATTACATCATCCACAATCAGAATTCGCCCTTGAACTGGTGCGCCGACCAAAGTTCCTCCCTCACCATGGTCTTTGGCTTCCTTGCGGTTATAACAAAAAGGAACTTCACGTCCAACTTTTGCAAACGCAATAGCAATGGCTGCAGCTAAGGAAATACCTTTATAAGCTGGGCCAAATAACACATCGAAAACGATCCCCGATTCATTAATTGTTTGAACATAAAAATCCGCCAAACGATCTAGCGCAGTTCCCGTGTAAAACAACCCCGCATTAAAAAAATAAGGGGACTGACGGCCAGCCTTCGTTGTAAACTCTCCAAAACGCAACACCTTTTGTTCAACTGCAAAGGCTATAAAATCCGTACGAAAATGACTCATATTTTGCTCACATAATTTATCATGAAAGGATATCACAGGAGATGACCTTGCTTGCAGCAAAAAAGTTATCCTTAAAAAGACAACTCCTTATTTTATGCATGGGGTTTTCCTCAGGGCTACCCCTGGCTTTAACGGGGACGACACTGCAAGCGTGGCTAGTGAATAGTGGCATGGGGATCAAGACCATAGGATTATTTGCCGCCATTGGTATTCCCTATACTTGGAAATTTATATGGTCTCCATTAATGGATCGCTATTATATTCCGCGTCTTGGTAGGCGAAGAACTTGGTTATTACTCACACAGTTATCGTTGTTTTTTTCTATCAATTGGATGAGTACCTTAACCCCACTAGAGAGTCTGGAGCAATTTGGTCTTGTGGCACTATTCATTGCATTTTTCTCAGCCTCCCAAGATATTGTTATTGATGCCTATCGAACAGATATTTTAGCGCCGTCAGAACGCGGAATGGGATCTGCCATGGCTGTTTTAGGGTATCGCCTAGCCATGTTAGTCTCTGGTGCAGGAGGGTTAATATTGGCTAACTACTTGGGCTTTCATGCCACCTACCAAGTCATGGCTTTGTTAATGGTACTCATGATTACTGTGTCGTTGTTTGCGCCAGAACCCCTCACCCAGTCACTCACTAAACATGATTATTCATGGACTGCTCCTATTGCGGAGTTTTTAAAACGTCCGCTGTCATTCTTTTTCCTATCATTAGTGATTTTATACAAATTAAGTGATGCGCTCACCGGCTCTCTCACCACCGCCTTTCTGATTCAAGGAGTGCATTTCACTCTGGTAGAAGTGGGGGCGGTAAACAAGGGGATAGGACTTGGGGCAACATTACTCGGCGCTTTTATTGGTGGATTATTGATGACCCGCATTAATCTATACCGATCATTATTGATATTTGGTTTACTGCAGGCTGTTGCAACACTCTCCTTCGCTCTGCTAGCTCACCTGGGACATCATTCGTTACTCATGATCACTAGTGTATTTTTAGAGAATCTAACTTCCGGTATGGGCACGGCAGCATTAAGCGCATTATTAATGTCTTTGTGCCATCACCAATTTAGCGCCACGCAATTTGCGTTATTGAGCGCACTCTCTGCTGTAGGACGGGTCTATCTTGCCCCCATCGCCGGAGTGATTGTAGCCAACTTGGGATGGATGAATTTCTTTATTGTGGCAACCCTCTCTGCCATACCAGGCATAGTTATTTTATGGTGGGTTAGAGAAGCACTAAAGAACCTATCGATTAAATCAATTTAGTGACTCGGTACATGGCAAGACTCCCCAACAAATTAGGAGCGAAATGAACTGTCTTACCATGACTAATAACATGCCTTTCAATCACTTTAATATTTAAGTGACGACATAAATCTTCAAAGTCCTGTAATGTACACAAATGAATATTAGGGGTATTGTGCCACTCATAAGGCAAATCCTCTGATTTAGGCATAATCCCTTTCATCACTTGCCAGCGATTTTTCCAATAACCAAAATTAGGAAAGGTGACAATTCCTTCACGACCGACCCTTAACATATCACTCAATAAAAACTCAGTTTGACGCATGGCTTGTAGGGTTTGCGATAATATCACTGTATCAAAAGACTGTTCTGCGATACCCGCAAGGCCACTCTCAAGATCCCGTTGAATAACATTCACCCCGTTAGCAATGGCCTTAGTAACGCGTTCAATTTCAATTTCAACCCCATATCCAGATACATGGTATTTATATTGAAGATATTTCATTAATTGACCATCTCCGCAACCCAAATCAAGAATACGAGACTTGGGTTTTATCCACTGGCCAATAACTTGATGATCAAAACGTATCACAGCGTATCCTTAAGTACATTAGCCATATAAGCCCTGACTACCGAAAAATAATGTTTATTCTCCATCAAAAACGAATCATGTCCTTGAGTAGATTCAATCTGTGCGTAACTTACCGGCAATTGATTCTTCATCAGCGCCTCCACAATCTCCTCGGAACGCCCAGGAGAAAAACGCCAATCACTGGTAAAGGAAATAACCAAAAAATGACAGCGCGCACTAGAGAGCGCTTGATCTAAACGGTTATCTGTTTTTTGTGCTGGATCAAAATAATCCAAAGCTTTAGTCATAATCAAATAAGTATTGGCGTCAAAGTAATCGGCAAATTTATCTCCTTGGTAACGTAAATAAGACTCGATTTCAAACTCCACATCCAAAGAAAATTGAGGAGTCCTAGTAATAAAATCTCGTCCAAATTTCTCCATCATCGCATCATCACTTAAATAAGTAATATGCCCTAGCATTCTTGCTAAACGTAAACCTCTATGAGGTAGCACTTGATGTTGATAAAAATTACCACCGTAAAAATGTGGATCCGTGGTAATGGCTTGTCTCGCCACTTCATTAAAGCCAATGTTTTGGGCTGATAGTTTGGGAGCCGAGGCAATAACCAGAGAGTGTTTCAAGCGCTCGGGAAATGAAATGGTCCATTGTAAAGCCTGCATTCCACCAAGACTTCCACCCATTACCACAGCAAAGCAATCAATCCCCAAATGATCAGCAAGACGTGCTTGGGTCTTCACCCAGTCTTCAACCGTAACAAAAGGAAAGGTAGCACCATAGGGCTGCTGGGTCTGAGGGTTAATACTGGAAGGACCGGTGGAGCCATGGCATCCTCCCAAATTGTTCACTCCAATCACAAAAAAATGATTGGTGTCGATGGGTTTACCAGGACCCACCATGTTATCCCACCAGCCTACAGTTTTAGGGTCACCGTTATAGGTTCCAGCCACATGATGATTTCCTGATAACGCATGACAAATAAGAACAGCATTTGATCTGTCTTGATTCAGTTTGCCGTAAGTTTCATAAACCAGTTCATATCCCGGCAACACAGTACCTGAAGATAACGCTATTGGTTCAGCAAAATGTATGAACTGAGGGTGAATAGTATCTAAGGATGAAATCATTTATCCTGCCAATTTTTTCCGGAGTACATCGTTTAACTGGGCGGGATTAAGTTTGCCTCCTGAAGCCTTCATGGCTTGACCCACAAAAAAACCAAACACTTTATCCTTACCAGCGCGAAACTCAGCCACTTGATCAGGATAACGAGACATTAATTCATCCACAATCTTTTCAATCTCACCTGTATCGGAAACTTGCTTTAGACCTCGAGACTCAATGACTTGGTCAACTTCTCCCCCATCATTCCATAATACATCAAAGACACTCTTAGCAATTTTCCCAGAAATTGTCCCGTCTTCAATTCTAACAATTAACTTAGCCAGCTGTTCTGGACTAATAGGACAATGGATAATAGTTAATTGTGCTCGGTTAAGTGACGCCAAGAGCTCCCCTGTTAACCAATTAGCACAAAGTTTTGGCGAGACCTGTTGCTGAGTTGTTACAGCAATAAAGTAGTCTGCCAAGGCCTTGTCACTAATAATCAGACTTGCATCATAGTCTGTTAAGGCATAATCCCTAATAAATCGCTCTTTCAACTCTTGCGGCAATGGTGGCATGACTGCTCTAACTCGCTCCACCCAAGCTGAGTCAATCATGACAGGTAATAAGTCAGGATCAGGAAAGTATCGGTAGTCCATGGCATCTTCTTTACTGCGCATGGAACGGGTTTCATCTCGGTCTGGATCGTAAAGCCGGGTTTCTTGAATGATGGATCCCCCACTCTCAAGAACTTCAATCTGTCTTTCAACCTCAAACTCAATAGCTCTTTCTAAAAAACGAAATGAGTTGAGGTTTTTAATCTCACAACGAGTACCAAACTGATCACTTCCTACAGCCCTCACTGATACATTAGCATCACATCGAAATGATCCCTCTTGCATGTTGCCATCACATATCCCAATCCAAGTAACTAGCTGATGCAACGCTTTGGCATAAGCCACCGCCTCTGCAGCACTGCGCATATCAGGCTCAGAGACGATTTCCAAAAGAGGTGTTCCCGCCCGGTTTAAGTCAATACCCGTGGCGCTGGGGATCTCTTCATGTAAAGACTTCCCTGCATCTTCCTCAAGATGGGCTCTAGTCAGACGTACTTGATGGGGTTTTTCATTAACCAAAAAATGAATCATCCCCCCTTTCACAACAGGCTCTTCGTATTGACTGATTTGATACCCTTTAGGTAAATCAGGATAAAAATAGTTTTTACGGGCAAAAATTGAACGAGGATTTATCTCCGCTCCCACCGCAAGTCCAAAACGAATGGCATATTCAACTGCCTGCTTATTGAGGACTGGCAGTACACCAGGCAGTGCAATATCCACAGCAGAAGCTTGGGTATTGGCCTGTGCGCCAAAAGCTGTTGATGACCCAGAAAATATTTTTGAATGCGTCGCAAGCTGCGTATGCGTTTCAAGTCCAATAACCACTTCCCATTGCATAAATTAACTCCTAGACTTGTGCTATCCCAGTGGGAAGTTGTTGATGCCAATCGCTCACCAATTGATACTGATGAGCCACGTTCAATAATTTTGCTTCAGAGAAATGAGGTCCTATAAGTTGTAGCCCTACAGGCAAATGACTATCACCAAAACCAATGGGTATGGATAAGCCTGGTAACCCCGCCAAATTAACACTGATAGTAAAAATATCAGAGAGATACATGCTCACAGGGTCACTGGTTTTTTCATTAAAACCAAAGGCGACACTGGGCGTTGAGGGGCCCACAATCACATCACAGCGCTCAAAGGCTTGTAGATAATCTTGCAATATTAAACGTCTTACTCGTTGCGCTTGAAGGTAGTAGGCATCATAGTAACCTCTAGACAATACATAAGTTCCCGTCAAAATTCGACGTTTTACCTCTGCGCCAAAACCTTCAGCTCTGGTTTTCTCATACAACTCGATTAAATTACGGTAGTCATGGGTTCGATGCCCATAGCGAACCCCATCAAAACGTGACAAATTACTAGATGCCTCAGCTGGCGCTAAGACATAATAAACGGGCACAGATAGGGAAGTATTGGGTAAAGTCAGAGGGACGCGCACAGCACCAAGCTTCTCTAGCTCTTGAATGGCGCGCTCTACTGCTTGCGCCACATCCGCATCAACCCCTTCCTTGAAAAACTCCTCAGGAAGACCAATACGTAGCCCCTTGAGGGAGTTATTCAGGGGAGCAGTAAAGTCCTCAACCTCTCTTTTAACAGAGGTGGAATCTCGTTCATCATGACCCACCATAATATTTAACCCATAGGCAACATCTTCAGCAGAGACCGCCATTAAGCCTCCCTGATCAAGACTTGACGCATAGGCGATCATGCCATAGCGCGATACATTGCCATAGGTAGGCTTTAACCCTGTTACCCCACACAAAGCAGCGGGTTGACGAATAGATCCCCCCGTATCAGTGGCCGTAGCAAGGGGAGCTAAGCGCGCGGCTACCGCCGCAGCAGACCCACCTGAACTGCCTCCTGGAACTCGACCAAGATGCCACGGATTTTTAACCGGACCAAAATACGAGGTCTCATTACTGGAGCCCATAGCAAATTCGTCCATATTGGTTTTACCTAAAGTAACGGCACCACTGTGGTTAAATGCCTCAACCACATGAGCGTCATAGGGTGCCACAAAATTAGCCAGCATTTTAGAGCCACAAGTGGTTAACCACCCCTTTGCGCAAAAAATATCTTTATGCGCTAAAGGAACACCCATTAAGGCAGTGTTGTCACCTTTTGCGATGGCCCGATCAACCTCCTTAGCCTGCAGAAGAGTTTTTTCTCTATCCACGGTGATAAAAGCATTTAGCTCTGGATTAAGTTGATCGATACGCTGCAAATACAGCGAAGCTAACTCCACAGCAGTTAAACTCTTAGAATCAATGAGTTGTTTTATTTTTTTAATACTTAATGACGATATATCCATGATTTACTCAATGACCTTAGGAACAATATATAACCCCTTTTCAACCTGAGGCGCGATACTTTGATAGCTGTCGCGTAGGTTTTCCTCAGTGACTTTATCCTCACGCAGTGGTTGATTGATTGACAGAGAATGAGACAAAGGCTCAATACCTGTTGTATCAACTGCCTGCAACGCATCAATCAACTGAAACACACGAGTAAGTTGCTCCCTGAGCGGACCTAACTCATCTTCATCAACGTGTATCCTCGCTAATCGTGCAAGATGCTTTAATTCTTTATCTGATAAACTCACAATTTTATATTTCCTTTACTTTAAAGCCATGCCTTAATCAGGTATCATAATAGGCTAAAAAGTCTATCTACAAGGGACAGTGTTTATGTTCGAATTTCTACGCGGGTATTTTTCCAACGACTTAGCCATTGATTTGGGTACAGCCAACACTCTCATATACTCTAGAGGCAAGGGGATTGTTCTTAACGAGCCCTCCGTGGTTGCCATTCGCCAAGATGGTGAAACCCAAGGCAAAAAAGTGATTCAAGCTGTAGGCCTTGCAGCTAAAGCCATGTTGGGGCGTACTCCCGGCAATATCACAGCCATCCGCCCTATGAAAGATGGTGTGATTGCTGATTTTACCATTACCGAGCAGATGCTCAAATATTTCATTAAGCAAGTCCATGAATCAAGGCTCCTATCACCTAGTCCTAGAATCATTATTTGCGTACCCTGTGGTTCGACACAGGTTGAAAGACGGGCGATTAGAGAATCAGCTATTGGTGCTGGGGCAAGACAAGTTTATTTAATTGAAGAACCTGTGGCCGCCGCCATCGGCGCCAATCTTCCCGTGGCTGAGGCCACCGGCTCCATGGTCGTGGACATCGGTGGGGGGACCACCGAGGTGGGGGTTCTGTCCTTAGGCGGGCTGGTTTTTTCCTCCTCGGTTAGAACTGGTGGCGATAAATTTGATGAGGCCATTATCAATTATATCCGCCGTAATTACGGCATGTTGATCGGGGAAACCACTGCTGAGCAGATTAAGAAGAATATTGGCTCCGCTTTCCCGGGTTCAGAAGTCAAAGAAATGGAAGTCAAAGGGAGAAATCTTGCTGAGGGAGTACCTCGCACTTTTACTATTTCAAGTAATGAAGTGCTAGAAGCCTTGACTGATCCGCTCAACTCTATCATCAGTACTATCCATCTCGTGCTGGAACAAACCCCTCCTGAATTGGGCGCTGATATTGCGGACAGAGGAATGGTTTTAACCGGAGGCGGCGCACTATTAAGGGACTTGGACCGTTTGCTTAGCGAAGAAACGGGGCTACCCGTCTGGGTGGCAGAGGATCCTCTCACCTGCGTAGTGCGTGGTTGCGGAAGAGCCCTTGAAGAGATTGATCGTCTAGGTATGGTTTTCACCACCGACTAACCAACAGGGGCACGTGTTACTTTAATTTTATTTTCCATGAATACACGTACCCCTCAACTCTTTACCCGTGGCGCGGCCCTTTGGTTAAGACAAACTTTATATATACTATTAGCCCTTTTCGCTATTGTTATAGACAACCACTTCCATCAGCTAAATGTTTTACGTAATCTGGTTTACATTACGTTAGTGCCGCTTCAAGCATTGGCAAATCTCCCCACGCAATTAATTCAACAAACGAATCATTTATTTAGTCATCAGCTGGAGCTGATTTCAGAAAATCAAAAACTTAAACTTGAATTATTACAAGACCAAGTACTTGTGCAAGACAAAGCTTTTCTAGTTAAGAAAAACTTAGAATTAGAAGGGTTAATGGGTATTAAAGATCATTACAGTACTTCTATAAAACTGAGCCAAACCCTCTATGCTGCCCATAACCCCTTTCATCAAAAGCTTATTATTGATGGGGGAGCAACACAGGATTTCAAATTAGGTTCACCAGTACTCACTTCAGAGGGGCTGATCGGACAAGTCACAGTACTTTTCCCAAAAAGTAGCGAAGTGACTCTTCTCAGTGATAAAAATCTTTCTGTCCCTGTTGAAAACCTGAGAACCGGTTATCGATCTTTCACGCAAGGGGAAGGATTAAACGATCTATTTGATGTCATGTATGTTCCTGTGACCAGTGATTTTAAAGTTGGCGATGAAATGGTGAGTTCAGGACTCGGAGGTGTTTATCCGGCAGGTCTTCCCGTCGGCCGAATCATTTCTGTGACACGGGATAGTAATTCAGCCTTTTTTACTATCCGCTGCCAGACTAACCATGTTTTGCGCTCAGGACACTATGTGGCGGTCCTCAACCCTATCAATGATCATGAGCTCATTAATAAAATCGAACCTTTGGAGCGCAGTCCCGCCTCTCAAGATAAGAAAAAAAACACATCTAAGAAAAAATAATCCTTATCATGCTATCCAGCGCTCATCGTTCAATTAAAAAACCCGCCCCCATGAGTAGGATCATCCTTACCCTGGTGGCTTCAGTGGTGTTAACTCTATTGCCTTGGTCAGGCTATGGACAAATGATGGAGCCTAGTTGGATTCTGATTGTTCTACTTTACTGGGGACTTCATGAACCGCGGGTCATTAACGGCTTTGCTTTTTTCGTCTTGGGCTTAATTTCAGATGTGGCACAAAGCTCAATTCTGGGCATTCATGCATTAAGTTTTAGCTTAATATTGTGGTTATTATCTATTTATCGCCAACGTATTCTTACTTTTTATGCGGCCAATCAGGCCATTCATTTATTGCCCGCCTTCTTTCTGAACCAGCTTATTATCACTGTCGTGGTTTACGTTACCACTGACACACTCCCCCACATACTTTGGTTTACCCAAAGCCTTCTCTCCGCCCTGTGTTGGCTCATTACGCCTTATGTCCTTGAGGCAAAGCTGTCCGCGAAAAACTCATGAAAAAAAGAGTATCACTGCGTAACCCTCAACAGGACCGATGGGACTTTCAACTTCGCATCAAAATCTTAGCTGGTATTATTTTTGTTTTATTTCTCCTACTGTTAATTCGATTGTTTTGGTTGCAAGTTATTTCCTATAGTTACTACCATACCTTGGCCGAGGCTAATCGCATTAGTATTGTGCCAGTGGTCCCTCATCGCGGTAATATTTTTGATCGCAATGGACTCACTCTGGCTAATAACACGCCTACTTATACCCTAGAGATTAACCCCAGAGAGAGCGCTCCCGTTGATCAAGTGATTGAGCAATTATCACACATCATCACCATCAGCTCATCGGATAAAAAACTCTTTCATAAATTAAATGAAGAATCCCGTGGTCTTGCTCCTGTTGCTATCCGGGCTCGCTTGAGCGAAGAGGAAATTGCTCGCTTTTCAGTCTACCGTTACGCTTTTAAAGGGGTCAGTATTGAATCTCGATTAATTCGTAACTACCCCCTCGCCGAGGCCACCTCTCATGTGGTGGGGTATATCAGTCGCATTAATCAAAACGATCTTGATCACTTAGATGATGAGGATAAATTAGATGCCTACCGCGGAACCAATCATATAGGTAAATTAGGGATTGAGGCCCATTATGAATCCCTACTCCATGGCGTCACCGGCTCCGAACAAGTAGAGACGGACTCCTCAGGGCACGGAGTGAGAACGCTGTCCTACTCTCCTCCCGTTGCCGGGACTGATTTATTTTTAACCATAGACGCAACATTACAAGTGGCCGCAGAAAAAGCCTTTGGTGAACACAGAGGGGCATTGGTTGCCATCGATCCCAGTACTGGAGAAATCCTGGCTTTTGTCAGTCAGCCTGGCTTTGACCCTAATTTGTTTGTGGATGGGATTGATCAAGAACATTGGAATGATCTCAATAACTCTCCCAACAGACCTTTAAATGACCGTGCTCTCAGAGGACAATATCCACCCGGTTCTACCATTAAACCTTTGATGGCACTACTTGCCCTCAACTCTGGGGTACGCAGTGCACAAACCCTTATCAGTGATCCGGGCTACTTCGCTCTACCAGGATCCACTCATCATTATCGTGATTGGCGAGTACAAGGTCACGGTATGGTCGATATGCATTTATCTATTGTCCAATCTTGTGATACCTACTATTACAGTTTGGCCAATCAATTGGGTATTGATCGTATGCATGATTTTTTTAGCAACTTGGGTTTTGGTAAAAAGTCCGGCATTGATCTAGATGGTGAACTCACGGGTTTGTATCCCTCCACACAATGGAAAAGAAAACGTTACCATCAAGATTGGTATACGGGAGAAACCATCATCAGCGGTATTGGTCAAGGATATATTTTAGTTACCCCACTACAACTGGCCAGCGCTATCGCTACTTTTGCGAATCATGGAGTGATGATGCGTCCCCATCTGTTAAAGTCCACCAGAAACCCCCAAACCAATATCCTTACTCCCATTCCACTGCAAGTGGTAACTAAAATTCCCATGGCAGATGACAGTTATAATTTGATCCGTGATGCTATGGTTGATGTGATGAAACCAGGCGGTACTGCAGCCACGGCAGGAGCCGGCGCCAAATATCTTATTGCCGGAAAAACAGGCACAGCCCAGGTGATTGGGGTAAAACAAGGACAACGATACAATGCCGGTCAAACCTCTGAGTTTCATAGAGATCACGCTCTTTTTGTGGCCTTTGCACCAGCCGACAAACCAAAAATTGCTATTGCGGTACTCGTTGAAAACGGTGGTCATGGTGGCTCCACAGCTGCACCAATTGCCCGACAAGTCATGGACAATTACTTATTAGGCTTACCCACTAGCGCCGTGAAAGACAATCAGACATCCACTCAACCCACGGAGGAGGAGGCTCCACATGATTAAAAAACTGGTCGATCACTTTCTCAAACCGCTTGATAAAATCTTATTTAATACCAGCCTCATACTCATGATCTTAGGATTAGTCGTTCTTTACAGTGCCTCGGGTATGGATATGATAAAAACTTTAGGGCAGGTCAAAAACTATTTGATCGCTTTTTTACTCATGTGGATCCTAGCAACCGTTTCACCCAGTAAAATACAAAAATTAGCGTTGCCTATTTATATCTTTTCTCTTGCTCTGTTAGTTGCCGTTGCTCTTTTTGGCGAAGTCAGTCACGGTGCGAGGCGTTGGCTTCACCTGGGCCCGTTGCATGTGCAACCCTCAGAATTTATGAAGATCGCTCTCCCTCTTATGCTGGCCAGTTACTTTGACCAACGCGGTAAAGACCGTTACTGGCTAGATTTTATTATCGCCGCCTTATTATTATTGGCACCCGTAGCCTTAGTGATTAAACAACCTGATCTCGGTACAGCCTTGCTCATCGCCAGCTCTGGTTTTTATGTCATTCTGCTAGCTGGTCTATCCTGGCGCGTATTACTTACTTTGATAGGTGGAGGTCTATGCTCTTTGCCCTTTGTCTGGCATGTTCTTCATGATTATCAAAAGCAGCGTATCTTGACCCTGTTAGACCCCACCAAGGACCCTTTAGGGGCGGGATACCACACTCTTCAATCCATGATTGCATTAGGTTCTGGAGGTTTTTTGGGAAAAGGTTGGCTACACGGCACTCAATCTCATTTAGATTTTCTACCAGAACACAGCACAGACTTTGTGTTTGCCGTATTTGGTGAGGAGTTTGGCCTAGTGGGAGAATGTCTATTTTTGAGCTTAATGTTAATCCTGATCGTCAGAGGATTTTTCATTGCCTTAGAGGGATCGAGTCCCTTCTCACGCCTCATCGCAGGAACATTATCCATGACATTGTTTACATATACCTTTGTTAACCTGGGAATGGTCAGCGGCATCTTACCAGTGGTGGGGGTTCCATTACCCTTTCTAAGTTACGGCGGAACATCATTAGTGACACTTTTTATCAGTCTTGGCATACTAATGAGTGTTAGCTATCACCGTCAACTGGTCAAACAATGAAAGCTCTCAGCTTACTGTTTATATGCTTGCTTCTGTGTTGTTTAAGTGGTTGTTCAACCACTTCCCATACATCCACTAGTAATGGGGGATATTATCTTGACGATGGTCCTGAAAGTCACCCCCCAGCTAATTTAGATCTTGTCCCCAATGCTGTACCACGTTGGGAACCTTATAACCGTTATGCTAATAAACCCTATGAAGCTCTTGGTAAATGGTATTATCCACAAACTAATAATGCGCCTTACCGAGCAGTAGGTTATGCATCGTGGTATGGAAGACGTTATAATCATCATCGTACTGCTTCCGGTGAAGTGTATAACATGTATGCCATGACAGGAGCTCATACTACTTTACCAATCCCCTGCTATGTCAAAGTCACTAATCTTAAAAATCATAGGTGGGTTATTGTACGAATAAACGATCGCGGTCCTTTTAAGGATGATCGCTTAATTGATTTAAGTTATACCGCCGCTTATAAGTTAGGCATATTAGGTCATGGAACCAGTCAGGTATTGGTTGAACGTGTTTTTCCAAAATAATTTTTCAAGTTGAGAATAATGATTAAAGCCGCCCATTACATTGCACTAACTGCTTGTTTTCTTAATATGACCTATGCCAAGGCTGATACCACGGCACAGCAACACACTAATGCAAATCTAGTGGCGCCCTATGTCGCGGCTAAAGCGTATTACCTTGAAGAAGTCGAGTCACATCAGCTGTTAGCCACCTTGAACCCTGATGAGCGTGTTGAGCCTGCGTCACTGACCAAATTGATGAGCGCTTACTTGGTTTTTGACGCTCTGCGTAACCATAAAATCAGCTTAACTCAACACGTCAGTGTATCAGAACATGCCTGGCGCGCTCCAGGTTCGCGGATGTTTATTGAACCTAATAAACCAGTGACGGTAGATGAACTCATTCATGGCATGATCATACAATCCGGCAATGATGCCACCACTGCCTTGGCGGAGAGCGTGGCAGGCTCAGAGGATGCTTTTGTCAGCCGTATGAATTTAACAGCATCCAGATTAGGTTTATCCAACACACATTTCTCTAACGCCACCGGTCTTCCTGATCCACAGCACTACAGTACAGCCCGTGATCTAGCTAAACTTGCTAGTACCCTACTCAGTGATTTTCCTGAGTACTTATCACTATTTTCAACAAAAGAATACCGCTACAACAATATCACGCAACCTAACCGTAATCGGTTGTTATGGATTGATCCTAGTGTGGATGGCTTAAAAACAGGACATACCGAGTCAGCGGGCTATTGCCTCATCAGTAGTGCTAAACGTGGACAAAGAAGAATTTTATCGGTGGTGCTTGGGACTAATAGCGACAAAGCACGAACCAGTGAAAGTCAAAAACTCATCAATTGGGGATTTCAAACCTTTGAGAGTACTTTATTGTTTAAGAAAAACACTCCTGTCAAAGTACTCACTGCTTACAAAGGGAGCTTACATCAAATCCAAGCCGGCTTTAACGAGGACGTATGGATTACCCATCCTGCGGGAGACAGCACCCATTTCCATGAGCTACTCACTACCTTTCAACCCATTATAGCGCCTGTCATGGTAGGCCAAAACGTTGGTAAACTTGATATCACTTATAATGGTTCTTCCATAGAAAGTATTCCATTGATATCTTTAGACAGCGTTCCTTTGGGTAATGCTTTTACACGTGGATGGGATTCAATAAGGTTAATGATTAAATGAGTCATGTTTATTTAAACGGGCAATGGTTGCCCATAGAAAAAGCTCACGTATCGGTATTAGATCGTGGTTTTATTTTTGGTGATGGCGTCTATGAAGTGATCCCTGTTTATAACAGAAGGGTATTCGCCCTTGAGGCCCATTTAAAAAGGCTTGACCGAAGCCTTGCAGGCATTCGCTTGTCTCCCCCTCTGGATGCTGAGCAATGGCAACCTATTATTGCGCGATTGGTGCAAGAAACTGAAACGGATGACTCTTCTATTTATATACAGATCACCCGCGGGGTAGCTCCACGGGACCATGCTTTCCCAGCCAACACTCAAGCCACTGTATTTGCTATGGCAAAACCTATGACTGCCGTTCCTGAGGAGTGGTTAAGTCAAGGGATAAAGGTGGTAACTCATGAGGATAACCGTTGGTTACACTGTGATTTAAAAACCACGGCGCTTCTTGCTAATGTGCTGTTACGTCAATATGCTGTTGATCATAAAGCAGTTGAATGTATCTTAATTCGCGATGGTTTTGTCACTGAGGGAGCGGCGAGTAATATCATTGTAGTGCATGAGGAACAATTGCTGTTCCCACCCCGTAATCATTTGATTTTACCGGGTATTACCTATGATCTGGTTATCGAGTTAGCAAAAAAACATGGTATCCCCTTTAAGGAAGCGCCTGTGACTCGATCTCAACTTCAAGAGGCAAGTGAGTTGTTGATGACCTCCAGTACGCGGGAAATCGTCCCAATAACTGAAATGGATGGAAAAAAAGTAGGGGCAGGTGTTCCTGGCCCCCTGTTCAGAGAGCTGCTGTCTTTGTACCAGGGTTTAAAATAATATGACCCAAGAGTTTTCTCATGATGAAGAACCCCAAGAGGATTTGTTTAACTTCCCCTGCGAATTTCCCATTAAAGCTATGGGTAAAACCGTGGACGGTTTTGCGCAAACCATTCTTGACATTGTTCTCAAACATGCTCCTGATTTCAACGCAGGAACCATGGAGATGAGAACTAGCCGGGAGGGCAAATATCTCAGCGTTACCTGCACCATCAGAGCCGTGTCACGAGATCAACTGGATAATCTTTATCGTGAATTATCAGCTCATCCTCTTGTGGTCATGGTTCTTTAATTGTATTGTTTGTGACCCACTCAATCCTGCTCGTTCGACAACTACCCGGCCTGACGGATTATGCTCAGGCCCTAGACGCCATGAGAGCATTTAATCAACAACGTCAGCCTGACACCCAAGATGAGTTATGGGTTTTAGAACACCCTTCGGTCTTTACTTTAGGTCAAGCAGGACTCATGAGTCATCTTCTAGCTAACCCTGAGAGCATTCCTGTTATTCGCTCTGACCGAGGCGGTCAAATCACCTTTCATGGACCCGGACAAATTATTTTTTATCTCTTACTAGATTTAAAACGACATCAACTCACCGTGAGGCAACTGGTGAATACGATTGAACAGACTGTAATCAATATGCTTGATTTTTTTGCCATTAAAGCCCATCGTGTGGAGGGCGCTCCAGGAATTTATGTTGAGCATGCTAAAATAGCTGCACTTGGTTTAAGAATTCAAAACGGCTATTGTCGTCATGGGTTTTCCATTAATGTAGACATGGATATGACTCCTTTCACATTGATCAATCCTTGTGGCTATGAACGTTTAAAAACCACTCAAGTCAAAGAGTGGTATCGAGGTATTACTAAAGAGGCGGTTATTGAGCGAGTCATGATTGAGCTCTCTAACTTATTAGAATTGGAGGTAAAGCAAGGATGAGTGTGAAAGAAAAAGGAGCACAAAAAACTGCTCGAATCCCCATTAAAGTTGTGCCTCAAGAGCCCTTAAAAAAACCCCATTGGATACGTGTAAAAACTGCCTCTAGTCCACGTTTTAATGAAATTAAAACGCTCTTAAGGGAACAACAACTGCACACGGTGTGTGAGGAAGCGAGTTGCCCTAATATTGGTGAGTGTTTTAGCAAAGGGACCGCCACATTTATGATTATGGGTGACCGCTGCACAAGACGCTGTCCTTTTTGCGATGTGGGGCACGGTCGACCTGACCCTCTTGATGAACATGAGCCCCTCCATCTGGCTCAAAGCATTGCTAACTTAGCACTTAATTATGTGGTGATCACCAGTGTCGATCGTGATGACTTACGGGATGGCGGAGCACTTCACTTTGTACGCTGCATTAAAGCGGTGAGAGAGCTTTCTCCACAAACACAAATTGAAATTTTAGTTCCTGATTTTAGAGGTCGCTTAGACATTGCTTTAGATATCTTAGGGCAAGCGTTACCTGATGTCATGAATCATAATCTTGAGACAGTTCCGAGACTTTACCGAGAAGCTCGGCCTGGTGCCGATTATCAACACTCTTTAACCTTAATTAAAGAGTTCAAGCGACGTCATCCAAACATTGTGACCAAATCAGGACTCATGGTAGGGCTTGGTGAAAGTAATGAGGAAATCCTTGAGGTGATGAGGGATTTAAGGTCTCATGCAACGGATATGCTGACTATTGGCCAGTATCTACAACCCACACTTCATCACCTACCTGTTAAGCGTTATGTCAATCCAGAGGAGTTTGACTTCTTTACTAAAGAAGCTTACCACATGGGTTTCCAACATGCAGCCTGTGGCGCCATGGTCAGATCAAGTTATCATGCTGACCAACAGGCTCACGCCGCTGGAGTTGTCAATAGTTAATCTCATAATTGGGTGCACACAGTGGCAGCAACTACTCAGCTAATTTATCTGAGTAGTTGCAATTAACGCCCGCAAAAACACCCATAACAAGACTAGCGAGGTCAGTGAGTAAAATAAACCACAGGGATTAACTACTTTTTATTTTTTTATTCAGAGTAACGTTTTGCAACGAGAACAGCATTGTTGCCACCAAAACCAAAGGAATTGCTCATGACTACATCAAGTTTAGGTAACACTCTTGCCCCCTCTGCCACGTAGTCAAGATCGCATTCTGAATCGGGATAGAAGAGATGCGCTGTGCCAGGAACAGTTTTGTACATCAGTGTTCCAAGGCTGATAGCCATTTCCACAGCTCCTGTGGCCCCCATCAAATGACCGTGTAAAGCTTTGGTTGCACTCACTGGAATAGCTTTTGCACGCCACCCAAACACATGGTGGATAGCCTTCGTTTCGCTTACATCCCCCACTTGAGTTCCCGTGCCGTGGGCATTGATGTAATCTACCTCTTCAATATTTATTTGGGCTTGAGCTAAGGCCATGCTCATGGCTCGCGCCTGTCCATTTGCCTCAGGCTGAGTGATATGTGAGGCATCAGTGGTGTTACCGTAGCCCACTAACTCACATAAAATATGAGCTCCCCTTTGCCTTGCATGCTCCTCACTTTCAAGAATCAAGGAGGCAGCTCCCTCACCTAAAATAAAACCTGAACGGTCCTTAGAAAAAGGACGACATGAGGTTTCTGGGTGTTGGGCATCAGGACGAGCTAAGGTTTGCAGTGACTCCCAAGCCTTCATTACGCCTAATGTCAGTAACGCCTCGCTCCCCCCTGCTACAGCATAGTTGATTTTACCACTTCGAATTGCCTCAAAAGCTTCGCCAATCGCCACAGCTGAGGAGGAACAAGCGGAGGAATAAGTGGTGCTCGGCCCTTTAATTTTGTGTTCAATACCGATTTGCCCAGTGGTGGAGTTGGTCATAAACATCACAATGGTGCTAGGTCGAGGACGACTATTAGGATGGCTGAAAGAATCCATATAAGCCTGTTCTAAGGTTTGGGCACCTCCCATACCCGTTCCCCAAAACACGCCACCCTGCAATCCACCATCAATTGAGGTATTAAGAGCTGCCTGATTCATCGCCTCTTTTACCGCAATGAGGCCTAACTGAGCGACACGATCGAGCATCAAACGTCGTAATTTAGTAAATTGATTATCTACAGGAAATAAAATGGGTGCAGCAAGAGGGGAGTGTAATTGGCTTATCCAAGGTGTGGTAAGAGCCCTCACCCCTGAACTACCTTCATACACCGCCTTCATCAGGGAAGTAAAGTCAGGACCCAGTGGCGTAATGGCTCCTATTCCTGTCACCACAACCTTATTCATACAGCTTTAGTTGTTTGGTAGGGTAATACCTTGCTTTTCCATAACCAAATCCACTTCTTTAGCAATATCACCGACGGTTTTAATAGGCACTGGCTCACCACTCATTTTAAGTTTAAACCGATCCTCTAACATAAACATAAATTCAACGGTTGCCAATGAGTCAACTCCTAACTCATTGAGTTGAGACTCAGGTTTCACTTGCTCTTCAGTAAGACCAAACTCTTCTATGAGCATTTTTTGTATTAAAGGTAATGAACTCATTAATCTTCTAAACTAGCTGACAAGTAACAGATTGGTTTTGTTTTGAACCACATCCGATTGCGGTTGTGATTGAATAAAACCAAGTGTCTCTTGAGCTACTCGCTCCTTCTCAAAATCCATAGTAATTATATGATAACAGTTATTCAATAACACTTTCTTAATCACTGAGGAAGAAATACTTTTTTCAATCAAATCAGCGTTCTTAGGACTCGCCAGATCATCTTCAACAGCATGTATTATAAGTGTCGGGGCCGATATTTTGTGTAACTTTTTGCGAACACTGCGCATGAGTCTCTCAGACTCTAATACCCCCGTTAATGGAGAGGCCGATGATCCGATTGCTGAAGAGCCTTGCTTTTCCATCTGATGGGCCACCCACTGCCGAATACGCTCATCTTTAAGACCGTATGGAGGACGTTCAGTTAAGGACCAAAAGTACCGAATCGGTGTGTAATAACCTAAAAATTTTAGCCAGCGCATCCAAGTCACATTCCACCCGTCATAACGCAGAGGTGCTGAATATAAAATTAATGAATAAATATCAGGACTTCTAATGGCTGCAAGTTCAAGGCACAGATCCGCACCAATACAAAGACCTGCTACACTGACCTCATCATACTCACGTTTTAGAGCATCAAAGCGTGCCTCCACCTGCTCTAACCAGTGTGGCCATTTAGTGGTGACATTGGCCTCAGGGTTATCAAAAACTGAATAACCTTGAATATTAGGAATACAAACGTTATAGCCACCTTGAACATTGAGTTTACGGCCAATGTACTGTAACTGTTGAGGGGTTCCATATAATCCATGCAGCAAAAGCACTGCAGAGGATTTTTTCCCCTTCATGAAAATCGAATTAACCATCTGCTCCTGTTATTACCAAGTTTACTATTTGTAATAAATTTGTAAATAAATGTAAAACTAAAAATATTATTATACATTAAACCTAAAGTGCATTACATCACCATCTTTCACTCGATACTCTTTTCCTTCAAGACGCATTTTACCAGCCTCTTTAGCGCCTGACTCGCCACGACAGGCGATATAGTCATCAAAAGCAATGACCTCTGCACGAATAAATCCTCTCTCGAAGTCGTTATGGATCACTCCGGCCGCCTGGGGCGCTGTGGCGCCTGAGCGTATTGTCCAAGCCCTTACCTCTTTGACACCCGCTGTAAAGTAAGTTTCCAAACCAAGCAATTTATATACAGCACGTATTAATCGATCAAGTCCTGCTTCCGATAGCCCCATATCAGAGAGAAACAGTAATTTGTCTTCATCGCTAAGATCGGACAACTGTGCTTCAATGGCCGCACAAATAGGCACCACAGGGGCTCCCTCTTGGCGGGCATAGGCAATCACCTTATCTAATAGAGGATTGTTTTCAAACCCGCCTTCAGCAACGTTCGCCACATATAATGCAGGCTTTGCGGTAATAAGACATAAAGGTCTGATTAGAATCTTTTCCTCCTCATCAAACCCCATGGCTCTTACAGGGGTTCCTTGATTAAGTTTACTGTGAATCACCTCTAGAATTGACAGCAAACGAAGGGCGTCCTTATCCCCAGCCCTGGCTGTTTTCTGCGCTCTTTGAACGGCTTTCTCAACAGTAGCCAAGTCAGCCAAAGCCAGCTCTGTGTTAATAATTTCAATGTCATCAATGGGATCAATTTTTCCTGCCACATGAATAACGTTTGTATCCTCAAAACAGCGAACCACATGGGCAATCGCATCGGTTTCTCTGATGTTTGCCAGAAATTGATTACCGAGTCCCTCTCCCTTAGAGGCACCCGCCACCAGCCCTGCAATATCAACAAATTCCGTCACAGCAGGTAAGACTCTTTCAGGAGAAACAATCTGCGCTAGCTGGCTTAGCCGTGGGTCAGGAACCTCAACCACTCCCACGTTAGGCTCAATGGTGCAAAAAGGATAATTTTCTGCTGCAATCTGCGCTTTAGTTAATGCATTAAATAAGGTAGATTTACCAACATTAGGCAACCCAACAATACCGCACTGTAAACTCATAACTTAACTCACCTTATCTAACGATAAACTTGAGTGATCTTAGATCCCTCAAGACTTAAATCAAACATCAAGCCTTTATTTGAAAAAATAAACCCTATAATAGGTTGATTGAGCGTTTGTGTATTAATTTTACCTGCCGCCCCCAATGTTGCGAGCGCCACGCTGCCATCAACGCCTGCTTGCCATCCGGGACTATTACGAAAATGGCTTAACGCAGATTGTTTCATGAACAAAATCACAGCACTATGGGACTCTACCCCTAACTGAAAGCCAAAAGAAGCGGATGCAATATTGTAATAACCAACCGTTTTACCGCCCACAATGAGTACCCCTTCACCATAGGATCCCCCAATACCCATGCCAGCCTTCACAATGTTTGGAAAGACTAAATATCCCTGTGACTGATGCATTAAATCCAATCCGGCACTAGAGTATTGAGCAAAGTGTTGGACTGTTTCTTTTACTTCCGCATCAATTTCCTGCTTTGATTCGGCATGGGCAGTGAAGGCAAAGAGTAAACAACAAACTAAAAAAAATCTTGATACAGGACGTAGAAAAAAAGTAGAGGTCATGATCTTTATCCTTGTTTTGAATGAAGTAATTTTACTGCCTTGTCTTTCGAGCCAACTAAAAACTCTGCCATCACATGTTCTACTCGATCCATGGCCCCCTCAATAGCTAAATGTTCTGCATGAGTGGGTCGGTTTAACACGTAATCAGCTACCCTGTGTCGCTCACCAGGGTGATCAATGCCTAAGCGCAGGCGCCAATATTCAGGAGTGGCTAAAGTGCGTGTGATATCCTTTAAACCGTTATGACCAGCACTACCACCACCAAACTTTAATTTCACCTCGCCAGCCGAGAGATCGAGCTCATCGTGAACCACTAGAATATCAGAAGGATGAATCCGATAGAAATGACTAAACAAAGATACCGATCTACCGCTAGCATTCATAAAAGTAAGCGGCTTTAACAACCAAATATCCTGTTGATGAATTCGGACCATGGTGACTTGAGATTGAAAACGGGATTCTAAGGTCCATTTTCCGTTAACGCTTTGAGCTATACGCTCAACAAACCAAAACCCCGCATTGTGGCGCGTAAGTTCGTATTCTTTACCAGGATTTCCTAGCCCCACAATTAAACGCAAAGTGGACTCCATGAGATACGATTACAATATGGGTAAGAAATATCTTTCCTTACCCATAGATGTATTAAACAACGACTATTTGTCAGAGCCAGCGGGTGCTTTTTGGTTGGCTGCCGGAACATCAGCGGCTGATACAACTGGAGCATTGTCATCTTCTGCTTTGGCTGCACGCGGCAATATTGCAGATACCACTGCAGGATTTTCACCTTTGACCACCGCCACAAATTCAATGCCATCTGGGGTTTTCACGTCCGCCAAATGTAATGAATGGCCAACCGTTAAGTCTTTTAAGTCTACCTCAATGAATTCTGGTAGATTTTGCGGGAAACATAATACCTCTACTTCATTGAAAATATGACTGATGATAGCACCAGAGAGTTTTACAGCAGGAGAAGTATCACCATTAACAAAATGGAAAGGTACTTTCATATGGATTTTTTCATTGGCGCTAACGCGCTGAAAATCAACATGTAAGACGATTGGCTTAAAGGGATGCATTTGCACATTACGCAATAGAGCCTGTTCTGTTTTGTTATCCATTTTCATGGTAAGAATGGAGGAATGAAATGATTCTTGACGTAGTTTATGAAAGATCTCATTATGATCCAGTTCAATAGCTAACGCTTCAGCTCCTCCACCATAGACGATACCAGGAACACGTCCCTGACGGCGCAGGCGGCGGCTCGCTCCAGTGCCCTGTACGCTTCTTTGAGTTACTTTAATTTCCATGTTGATTTCCTTTACATTACATTATAAAAACCTCACTATCCGCGACCAGATAATAAGGGTACTACTACTCCATAAATAAAGAACTCACAGAATCCTCATCGCTAATACGACGAATGGTTTCTGCCATTAATCCAGCAATGCCTAACTGACGTATTTTTGAACAATCCGCAGACAATTCTGATAGCGGAATCGTATCGGTGACCACCAATTCATCCAAGGCGGACTCTTTAATACGGTTAGGCGCTTTACCTGATAAGACAGGATGAGTAATGTATGCCAATACTTTACTAGCGCCATGGGCCTTTAACGCAGCGGCTGCCTCACATAAGGTATTGGCTGTATCCACCATATCATCCATAATTAGACAGGTTTTTCCAACCACTTCACCAATAACATTCATCACTTGAGCCACATTCGGCTTAGGACGTCGTTTATCTATAATAACGAGATCCGCTTCCAATCTTTTGGCCACAGCGCGCGCTCTAACCACCCCACCCACATCAGGAGAAACCACTGTCAGGTTCGGGTAAGCCTCGCGCCAAATATCCCCTAAAAACACCGGCGTGGAATAGACATTATCCACCGGTATATCAAAAAAACCTTGGATTTGATCAGAATGCAAATCCATGGTTAGCAACCTATCAACGCCAACACCTTGCAACATATTCGCGACGACTTTAGCAGAAATAGCCACCCGCGCTGAACGCGGACGTCGATCTTGTCGCGCATAACCAAAATAAGGAATAGCGGCTGTAATTCTCGCGGCCGAGGCACGACGCAACGCATCGGTCATGACCATTATTTCCATCAAGTGATCATTCGTTGGGGCGCAAGTGGACTGCAAAATAAAACAGTCTTTACCGCGGACATTCTCAAGTACTTCCACCATGACTTCGCCGTCACTAAAACGACCCACAGTGGCTCTACCTACAGAAATATTTAAGTGATTAGCCACTTCACTGGCCAGCTTTGGATTAGCTGTTCCAGTAAAAACCATTAAGTTAGCAGACGACATGGAAGGCTTAACAACCTCTGACTAATAATAAGTTTAAATAAAAATGGCAGGGGAGGTAGGGATCGAACCTACGAATGCCGGAATCAAAATCCGGTGCCTTACCACTTGGCGACTCCCCTGCTGTTTACAACCACTCTCGCAATGGATGACAGTTCATACTGCGAGCTACAAATCCACTCCATTCGCTGGGCTTTACCAGCCAGGCTTGATAAGCCTCTTCTTCCCGATCAAAGGCCACAAAGCATGAGGTCCCTGAGCCAGACATTCTGGCATCCCCCCATTGTTTAAGCCAGTTTAACAGGCGCTTCACTTCAGGAATACGTTTTTCAACTACAGGCTGCAAATCATTGCGCCCAAATGTTCCTGAAAAGTTTGACATTTTGACTGGTTGTGAATCTCTTGTCAATTCTGAATCACGAAAGACCTCTGCCGTACTGACCCCAATACCAGGGTTAAGCACCATAAACCAACGCGGCGGAAGGGATAGAGGTGTTACTATTTCGCCAATCCCTTCCACAAAAGCACTCTCTCCACCTATAAAAAACGGCACATCTGCGCCTAAAGTCAGTGCAACTTCCGCCAACTCCCGTCTACTTACCGCTATCTTCCATAGTTGATTTAATCCTATCAAAACACTTGCGGCATCGGAACTGCCTCCTCCCAACCCTGCCCCCATGGGAATTTTTTTGTTGTACGAAATATCCACGCCACAGGTACTTTTGGTATAACTCTGGAGCAAGCGAGCTGCTTTGATGACCAGATCTTGATCCTCAGGAATACTATAGTGTCCAACACGCCTAATCAGGCCATCTAGCCTTAATTCCAGGTTAATCTCATCATTAAAATCCACAAAAGTCATGAGAGACTGCAATAGATGGTAACCATCCTGACGCTGACCGATAACATGTAAAAACAAATTCAGTTTAGCTGGCGCTAACACAGACAACGTTTGAGAGACCATTTTAGTGCCTTACAATATGCCACTTATCCACATGGATACGAATTCTTATATCCTCTTGAGTCAGACTAATACTCTTGGGGAGCCACAGATTGTTTATTTTTTGCCATTGTCCGTAAGTAATTAGCCAATTATCCTGACTTAAAGAACTTACTCTTCCCGCCGCATCTTTAACAATGTTCACGGGACTAGATGGCCAGCTTTGTCCTATTACCCACCAAGGCATCCCCTCTAAGGGGAGGGGATAACCCAGCATCCGGCGCGTCACCTCTTCCACATTCTGAGCCACCACTGTTTGCTCCTGCGATAAACTCAATTGCGTTTGCTCTGGGCGATGATTGATTTCAGCCACCGTGGTACCAATGGGAGAGAGTAAAACAATTTGCTGCCTTAAAAAATCACCTTGCCATTCAATAGAGCCACTATCACTATGCTCAGTATTGGCCACAGCAATTCGGCCAATAAATGATACATGATCAATGACACCACTTCCTTCAACCTGATCATCGGTAATATCTAAATTGTGATGTGTGGCACAGGAAGCGAGTAACACCACACAGCACAACAGACAGATTTTTTTTAACACTGAAAAACCTACTGCATGAAGCGATGAATAGTTTCTTTCAATGCATCGTTATTGGGGTGATCAGCCAAGCTCTTCTGCCAAAGCTTACGGGCTTCCTCTGGGTTACCTGACTGCCATAATACCTCGCCTAAGTGGGCAGCAATTTCAGGATCCTCTTGAAGAGTATAAGCTTGCTTAAGGGCGTAGAGAGCATCTGTATTATTTCCTAAACGGTAGTCCACCCAACCCAAGCTATCTAAAATAAAAGGATCATTAGGTGTAATCGTCAGCGCTTTTTCAATTAATCGTTTGGCCTCATCAAGTCGTACTCCTCTCTCAGTCATACTATATCCAAGGGCATTGTAGGCTTGCGCGTAATTAGGTCGAAGGGCAATAACTCGTTTTAGATTATCCTCAACCACGTCAAAATGATTAAGGCGATCAGCCAAAATCGCTTGTTCATAGAGCATATTTACATTCTCTGGTTGTTGCTTTAACGCATGATCAAGAAGGTTGTAAGCTCCCTTCAAGTCCCCTGCATCACGCCTCATTTGCTCTTCACTAAAGAATAATTGTTCAACCTCTTGATCATCTTGGGCGCGCAATCGATGCAATATATCAAGGCCAGAGGCCAGATCTTTTTGTTTAGCCGTCAACAAGGCTAATCTGATTTGACTATTAAAATACTGATCGCCCTCTTTCACTTGAGCGTATTGATCTAAAGCCAGTTGCCAATGTTTCTGCTCTTCCTCTGTCTCACCTAAATAATAATGAATAACATTGGCATCAGAATTACCCTGGCTTAGTAGATCATTGAGTTGGTTCATGGTCGCGCCATAATCTTTAAGCTGTAAGTTTAATAAGGCTACGGCAAGTTTAATATCAACATTATGGGGATTCTTCTTAACTAAATAAGTAAACTGATCGCGTGCTTTTTGGAAATGTTTTTGATTCACTAATTCGCGTGCGTAACTTAGTCTAATACTTTGCGAATCAGGATATTGATCAAGAAATTGTTGATAGAAATCTAACGCATCGGCAGGATGAGTATGCCCTAGAATCTGCCCCTTCAATAGAGCGGCTTTTTCTGAATCACCTTTAATATCTAACATGTTATTAACTGCTGACAAGGCCTCATCCGACTGATCAGCCTGAAAGGCGGTGATCGCCAACAAATATTGAGCCGCCATGCTTTGATCATAGTTTTCAGTAATATTTTTTGTTAATTGATAAGCTTGTTTGGGATCATGCATTTGGACTATAGGTGGCGTGAGTCGGTCAAACATCTCATCCACTCCCTTTGGATTAGTGCTGAGCCAATCTTTAATCACTGTTGTCAGCTCATCCACCGACACATTACTAAACAACAAAGCTGATAGAATCTGATGCGCTTCGGGAGCGTTTGGCTCCTCAGTTAGCCATAAATCAAGGTTATGTACAGCTGCCTGATATTGTTTCGCATATAACGCCATTTCTGTGGCACGCTGAGCAATGCGTGGGTCTTTCGTATCTTTAGCAAGATCCGTCATCTCCCCGATGGCAACATCAAATTGCCCACGTTGTGCTGCAATCTCCCCAACAAAGAACTCAAACATTCTTTTTGGAGTAAGTACTTCATTGGGTTCATCAGAGGCCCACACTGGAGTAGTAAGAACAGATAACGCTAAGGTGGCCAATAAGCCTTTTTTCCAAAAACCCATAAATTTAAGCTCCCTCATTAAGCGGCTTGATTTTTCTTTTTCATTAATAAATCGTATTTTTCTTTCAGCTCTTCCTGGCTTTCATTAAACTCAGGATTGAGCGGGATACAATCCACAGGACATACTTCTCGACATTGAGGAGTATCATAGTGACCCACGCACTCGGTACAACTGTTAGGATTAATCTCATAAATCTCAATACCTTGACTAATCGCATCGTTAGGGCACTCAGGCTCACATACATCACAATTAATACATTCATCGGTAATCATTAAAGCCATTTAATTACCTCCTTTTTGCAACGACTCAATTTTCTTGTGCAGAGCGGAAATCACTTTGGAACTGACAAACTGACTTACATCGCCGTTAAATAATGCAATTTCACGTACAATCGTTGATGAAACAAACATATATTGATCAGAAGGCGTTAAGAATAATGTTTCGACATCAGGATGTAGGCGACGGTTCATTCCGGCCATTTGAAACTCGAAATCAAAATCAGATACGGCCCGTAAACCTCTCAAAATTACATTCGCGTGGTTTATTTTAAGAAAATCGGCCAGTAAGCCAGAAAATCCCTCAACACGAACATTATCAAAATGACTTACACACTGACGGGCTAACTCAACGCGTTCTTCTAAGGAGAACAAAGGTCGCTTATTGCGACTATCAGCAATGGCTACAATCACTTCACCAAACAAATTAGCGCCACGACGAATTAAATCCTCATGACCCAGGGTTAAGGGATCGAAGGTTCCTGCATAAACGGCCTTGGTTTTCATAAAAGTCCTATATTGCTCGTAATAGTTGATATTGTACTTGACCCGCTTGATCTTGTTTAACAACTAGCCATTTCTCGCTCACTCCAAGCCCCCTCGGTGATTCACAGTAGACCAGCCCCCCAGGAGCCAATTTTGTGACTACAAGCTCTAGAAGACTAGCATAATCTGTCTTGGTAAAGGGTGGGTCTAAAAAAATGATATCGTATACTTCTACAATAGAACTCAACCATTGCCAGCTGTCGGCACTAACAATGGTGGCATTATGTGCACCTAATTTAGTAGCATTGTCTTTAAGATAATTCACTGACGGACGAAAATTCTCCACAAATACCACCTGTGACGCACCTCGCGAGAGCGCCTCAAAACCTAGCGCACCACTTCCAGCAAAAAGATCTAGGCATTTATAACCCACTAATGTTTGGCCCAACCAATTAAAAAGGGTTTCACGAACACGATTGGGTGTCGGCCTTAAATCTGCCACTCCGGCAAACTCGAGCCATCGACCACGCCAGTGACCACCAATAATTTTAACTTTCCCTTTGTTTTCCTTCGCCATAGATCAGGTAAAATCTCCTTTTGAGTATAGATAGAGTTATCATTATCCAATGTTTAGTTTTTTTAAGAAATCACCCAAGGCAACTACCCCCCCAACAATGGAGCCGGAAGGCTGGCTACAGCGCCTTAAACATGGCCTTAAAAAAACCCGCGACAACCTGCAAGGCAAAATCAGCGGATTATTTACCGGTGGATTAAACGAGGCTTGGTTCGACGAGTTAGAAGAAGCCCTTATTTTAGCTGATGTGGGTGTTAAAACCACGCAACGATTAATCAATCACCTCAAGACAGAAGCCAAAAAAAGCCAAGTAACCCAAGCTCAAGATCTCAAACCTATTTTACGCAAAATGCTAATTGATTTATTGGCTCCTCTGGAAAAAAACTTAAATCCAGAGCGTGCCAAACCCTTTGTTCTGGTTTTTGCAGGAGTCAATGGGGCAGGTAAAACTACCTCTATCGGCAAACTTGCCCAACATTTTAAGAACCATCACTACAGCGTCTTACTGGCCGCAGGCGATACGTTTAGAGCCGCAGCCGTTGCCCAGCTGGTAGCCTGGGGAGCGCGCAACCAAGTGGAGGTGATTACCCAAGAAAAAGGAGACTCGGCTGCGGTGATCTTTGATGCGATACAAGCGGCAAAAGCCAGGCAAATAGAGGTGGTGTTGGCCGACACAGCAGGGCGTCTTCCTACTCAGCTTCATTTAATGGAAGAAATTAAAAAAGTTAAACGTGTTATCCAAAAAGCGGATCCTGGTGCACCCCATGAAGTGATTTTAGTATTAGACGCTAATACCGGACAAAATGCCCTCACTCAAGTGAAAGCCTTTGACGAAGCCCTTGGCTTAACTGGACTTATTATTACCAAGTTAGATGGAACAGCACGCGGTGGAGTGGTAGCGGCCATTGCTGGAGAATGTCCTAAACCGATTTTATTTGTGGGTGTTGGAGAACAGTTAGAGGATTTACAGCCTTTCTCAGCCAACTCCTTTGTGGACGCTTTAATAGAATGATACGATTTGAACAAGTCAACTATACCTACCCTTCAGGTTATGAAGTACTCAAGGACTTAAACTGTGAAATCAATACGGGTGAACATATCACTGTCATAGGAAAAGCTGGTGCTGGTAAAACCACTGTTTTCATGTTAATCATGGGACTCATACCCGTCTCCCGGGGAGATTTAAGAATACATGATCAATCTCTGAAGCGAATGAATGCAACAGAACTTGCACGAATGAGACGGAAAATGGGGTCCGTTGCACGCTGGTTGCCATTGATTAACCATATTAGCGCTCTAGAGAATGTTATTCAGCCCTTACTGATTGGTGGTCAGAATTGGGCTGTTGCCGAGAAAAAAGGGAAACAGATACTGGCTGAATTAGAACTCGGACACCGCTATCGAGATGAGGTATTCACATTTTCAGATAGCGAATACAGTAAATTGTTATTAGCCCGCGCGCTCATTCATGAACCTGATTTAATCCTAATTGATGACTCTTTGGAGCATCTTGGCCCAGAGGCCCGCCAACTGATCAATCAGCTCTTAAAAACACGCCTAGAACAAGGCGCAACGATTATTGATAGTGTAAAACCTACTATGACTCTCCCCCCCCACACACACCGAGTAATTGAATTAATGGACGCACGCGTAACGGATGATACTGAACAACTTTATGTTGATATTTCATTATGATACTCTCACATTCCTCCTCCCTGATCCAACTTAAACACATCTTTAAAAAGACACGCTTTAATGTGATTTTATTAATGTTTTCAATGGCGCTCTGTTTTGCATTTATTTTGAGCGCCATGAATCTTAGCCGCGACTATGGCGCCTACGCAGATGATCTGTTGCATAATATTCATGCCGTCATTTTTCTTAACACATCCGCCTCTACAACTGATGTTACCCAATTACGCCAGATACTCAGTCAAGAAAAGAATGTTATTCATACTGAATTCATCGCCAAAGAGGCAGGTCTATTACAACTTAAACAAGATCCCAACCTCAGAGACATACTGACACATATTCATAACAATCCGATTCCTGATGCAGTGATCGTTACCTTAGCAACCCGCTCTAGTCAGGACTTACAGATCACATTAAAAAGCTGGCAAGCCCTAGGCTTCATACACACAGTAAATATCGACCTACCATGGATTGAAAGGACAATTCGCCTACGTGACTTCATTAATCACCTAGCTACTGTTTTTATGGTGGTTATGGGACTGCTCTTAAGTGTATTATTAATTAGCGCTATTCGTCATTATCATTTAAATAGCCAGGATGAACGGTACATCGCTCTATGTTTTGGTGCAACACCGGGTCAGCTTTTATTGCCACTATTAGAAATAATATTAATTGAAACGACGCTTATTATTTTTTTAGGTGTGTTAATGAGTTGGGCTATATTAAATGGCTTGCATCACGGCTTCGAAAATATCTTTTTTACCCATCTAACACACCATAGCACGGCGTTTAATAGCAAAATCTTTGTCGTCTACAGCTTAGTGTTAATCGTCCTTTCCATTGTTCTAACATTACTGATCAGTTATTTCAGCACAGCACGTAACCCCGTTACAGGGCGTCGCTGACCAACTTACGCCATTGAGGTTTAACTAATTTCATATGTACCACATCAATATCGCGCTCAGCAAAACCTGCCTCACAGTAGTTTAAATAAAACTGCCACTTCCTAATAAATTGGTGATTAAACCCCATGTTAAGCACCTTGTCTGTACAGTTTAAAAACTTATCAGCCCAGATATTGAGCGTTTTTGCATAGTGGCCACTAAAGGCGTGTAAATCACTTAATTGAAAATCGGTACAGTGAACCATGACTTTTAACATTTCACTGATACTGGGCAAAAAGCCACCTGGAAAGATATATTTTTGAATAAAGTCAACTTCTCGAAGAGCTTGCTGATAACGCCGGTCATTGATAGTGATTGCTTGAATGAGCATAATACCCTGTGGCGCCAGTAGCTTTGAGCAATGCTCAAAGTAGGTAGGTAAAAACTCCGCCCCCACGGCCTCAATCATTTCAATAGAAACAAGTTTGGTATAAACCCCTTCCACATCTCGATAATCTTTAAGCTGTACGTCCACGAGATGGGTAAGCTGCCATGTTTGAATACGATTTAATACATACTGATACTGTTCTTCGGATATGGTCACAGTGGTGACTCGACAACCATACTGTTTGGCTGCATAGCAGGCAAAACCACCCCATCCGCTACCGATTTCTAAAACATGATCTAATTCATTTAATTCAAGCGCCTCAGCAATGAGTCGACACTTGTACCAAGAAGCCTCCTCTAGAGTACTATCTTGTTTTTCAAAGTAGGCACTCGAGTAGAACATTGATGGATCCAGCCATAGTGAATAAAACTCATTCCCTAAATCATAATGAGCAGAAATATTTTTTTGACTCCCTGACTTACTATTGCGTCTTAAGTAATGCTGTATAGACCGCAAGGGATAACTGATTCTTGCCCAACCTCTTTCCATCTGATCTAAAAGACTTCGATTGTTAAGGATTAAGCGCAGTAAGCCAGTGAGATCAATGCAATCCCAATAACCCTCCATATAAGCTTCCCCAGCTCCCACACTACCGCCCCTGAATAAGGTCTGCCAAAATCGTGCATCATGTACTTGAACAATAAACTCATGTGCCTCGTTGGCATCACCAAAACTCCAACGCTGTTGAGCTTCATCGATAATTGTGAGACGCCCAGAATGTAAAGAGGAAAGTAATTTAAAAACTGTTTTCTTAGCGAATCGATCAAGCCATGACATCTTCTTATGGTTTGACATATTTGGAAACATTGAGGAAATGTGTTCAGTGCTTGACATGATTATTCAGCTCGATCAATTTAAGGATGAGAATAAAACGGAACTTTTTTTAGCCATAATTTAGTGGCTTGCCAATAAATGGCAAAAACCACTTTCCATGACATAAGAGGGAAACGCAGTAAAGTGGTCAATAAAGCTTGTTTAGAAAAAGGTTGTTGGCGTAAAACCATGGTTGCATCAATGACTTTATCTTGTTGTTGCCAGTTTTCCATATGTACAAACAAAGTACTGTGTGGCGCTGACAGGCGAAAAAGATAGTTCATTGCCATAGGCAGGAAAGGAGAAACGTGGAACTCTTTGTCGTGCTGTAAGGTATATTTGGTTGTCTTTTTATCACCATCATGAATGGGTAACACATAAATATACTTTTCTAACCAAGGAGTATTACTGACCTCAGCCACCATAGCGCACAGAGCTTGATTGTCTTCATGAAACGCATAGTAAAAACTGACCGGATTAAAACCTAAGCCAAAGTAACGGGGATGAGTGAGTTGTCTGATGGCACCCACATTGGTGATACCAGTGCGTTCAATAATCACTCTTTTCACCTCATCATACAAAGACTTTCCAGGATCCCCTAAATAGTCTCGACGACGCCATTGTAACCAATTAAATTGATTCTTAGAGAAAATCCTATACTGACTCACTAACTGATCTATTTCTTGTAAATCTAAATAGAACATGGATATTTGGTAACTAAAATGGTGAGATACCGGCATGAAGCGCCTGTGCCTGACCCACCCGGTATAAATAGCACTATGCATGATGACAACTCAACAGTGTCTTCACCGCATGTTTTGCGCTCACTACACCGTCCTCATGAAAACCGTTGGCCCACCAAGCGCCACAATAATAAGTATTGTTATGTCCATTTATCAGATGATGCTGGCTTTTCGCCAGCTCTCCAGGGAGCGTAAAAAGAGGATGCTCATACTGTATAGTTTTGATCACTTTACTGGGATCTATGAGATGTGATGCATTTAAGCTGACGCACAACTCCCGATCTACATTCAAATTCTGCAAACGATTCATGTGATAAGTGAGCACAGCAGGCTGATTGCGCTCATTACCCAGTAGATAATTCCAAGATGCCCAGGCACGCCGATTGTTCGGTAATAGCCTTTCATCATAATGCAGCACTGCTTCATTTTGTTGATAGGGGATGGCTGATAATATACGCTCTTCTGCAGAGCTTGGCTCACTCAACAAAGACAAGGCTTGTTGACTATGACAGGCTAACACCACCTTATCAAACTCTTCTGTATAGTTGGCGGTATGAAGAAGAACACTCTGCTCTTGCCGAGTGATACGCTGAACTGGAGTATTGAGACGAATATGACTTACAAAGGGTTGTGTGATTTTTTTGACGTAGTTAAAGGAGCCCCCTGTAATAACTTTCCATTGCGGTTGATCATTGACGGTGAGTAATCCATGGTTGGCAAAGAAGCGAATAAAAAAACGGGCAGGAAATGCGTACATGTCCTTAATCGACGTGGACCAGATGGCAGAGCCCATGGGTAGAATATAAAACTGTTTAAACCAATCGCTAAATTTGAACTGTTCAAGATACTCTCCCAGCGTCAAATCATGGCTCGATTGCTCAAGCCAGAGAGGCGAGTGGCGATTAAAACGCAGAATTTCACCTAACATACTCCAGAACCGAGGATTGAATATATTCTTTCGTTGACTAAATAGGGTATTTATATTGGTTCCCGCATATTCCAATTTATGTTGCGCACTCATCACAGAGAAACTCATGACACTGTTTTCTGTAGCAACGTTGAGCTCCTTTAACAAGTCCACAAAATGGGGATAATTTTTATCGTTATGAACTATAAAACCCGTGTCTACAAAGCATTGTTGTTGAGGCAAGTCTCCCCAACTCACAGGGTGGGTATGGACATGACCACCAATATAATCCTCTTTCTCAAACAGTATAATGTCATGCTCTTTGTGTAAAAGATGACAGGCCATTAACCCTGCTATACCGCTCCCTACAATGGCGATTTTCATTATTTAGTCCAAACTTGAGGGACCATCTTGAGTTTTTCTATGTCGTAACCCCAACTTTTTATATAGCCTTGCATGGTTGCATAATCACTTTGAGAAATAGAGGGGGTGCGTGCCATCACCCATACATAATCACGTTTTTCACGACCCACGATAACCACAGAATAGTCCTCAGCAAGATAGACAATTCTATAATCCGCTTTAATAGGCCAAATGAATTGCATCGCCCATTTAGCGTGACTGGTATCTTGTATAAATGCTTTTCCAGTCATTTTTTTTAGCGGTCCGTTGACTCCGTCCACATGATAAGTAAAAACGGTTTGTACCGTCCCGTCACTATTTAAATGATAGGTCTCAATGGCATTGCTAATATCTTTCTCTAAAAAGGTGGGAATACTAGCAATCACATACCAACTGCCCATAAAACGCTTTAAATCTACTTGCTTCACTGTAGACATAGGTGGGCGTACAACTTGTTGGCAACCGGTGAGCATAAGTAAACCGCTTAACCATAAGGTTAATTTTGATGACATAAGTTTCCTTTATTGAACAAGCTAGAGATCTAGTAATTTCAACATTTGGTGCGCGACGCCAGATACTTTATCGCGCCCTTGGCTGGTTTCACATAACACACGCATCCCCCAAATACAGACCATTAAAGTAGTGGCCAGTTCCTTAGGGGACCCTTTGGTAGAGATTTCACCCAGGCTTATCGCTTCATTGATGGCTGACTCAAACAGCTGCTCCATCTGTAACAGATATTTCTCCACCAATCCCTTGACCTGTTGATCAAGTCTTGAGAGCTCTAACAGAGAGTTCACCAGTAAGCAGCCATGGGGAGAGCTGTTGGTGCTCGCCTCCTCAACCAAGTAATCAAAATAATTAATAATGGCTTGCTTGGGTGAGCGTTGAGCGAGCAACAGCTCAGTGTTAGAGAGTAACTGTTGACCATAACTGTCTATGCACTCTAGAAATAAGGCATCCTTTGAATCAAAAGCTGCATACAAACTTCCTGGTTGCAATTTTGTGGAAGCAATAAGATCTGTCATGCGTGTCGCGTAAAAACCCAGATCCCAAAAAGTTTTAGCAGCTTTATCGATGACCTCTTGACGTTTAAATTGTGCGTGTCTGCCCATATTGCATCCAAATTATTTTCTCTCATCACTAGTTTAATGTTTTTTATCTTCAAATCAAAGAGTTGAATAAAAAACAAGATAGGCGTATAGTTGAATCAACATTCAAAAAAGGAGTAATCATGAGTCTTCTCAACAACGCACTTAATGAATATAAAAACAACGTGAAAGAGAAAGTTCCTGCCGAAGTGTGGCAGAAAATGATCGCGGCCACCGAAGCTTTAAACAAAGCAGATTTGGTTAAAAACGCTCTTAAAACAGGGGACATCTTCCCTGACTTTAGTCTTAAAAATCAGCATGGTGAAGCGCGTCGCTTCGCTGATTACCTAGCCACCGGCCCTGTCATCCTAAATATTTATCGTGGTGGTTGGTGCCCTTACTGTAACCTCGAAATGAAGGCATTCCATGACATATTGCCTGAGATCACAGCACGAGGAGCACAATTGGTGGGAATGTCTCCTGAAACCCCAGAACATGCACAAGACACCGCTCAAAAAGCGGACATCAACATTGATATTTTAAGTGATGTAGGTAACACGGTAAGTCGCCAACTAGGGTTAGTGTTTACTCTTGCAGAAGAACTTAAACCCATCTATCAACAGTTCGGTATTGATATCCCTGCATTCAATGGTGACAATACCTTCACCTTACCAATGCCGGCCACCTATCTTATTGATCAATCAGGGAAAGTTCTCTATCACTTCATTGACGCTGACTATACCTTAAGGCAAGAACCAAAAGAGTTAATTGCTTTAATCCCATCCCGTTAATTGTCTTGAGACTGAGGAACCCTTCACGAAATTAGCACTCTTACAACAGGAGTGCTAAAATATCTTTAATAGATTTTTTGTGGAGGGTTTTATTAATGAGTGAAACTTTAGTGTTGCCCATCCCTGCCCTTAACCTGGCTGGGAGTCTTGAGCAATATATACAGACTGTATCTCGTTTTCCTCTCTTATCCAGTGAAGAGGAAACCTCACTGGGCCGTCGTTTACGCGATCACAATGACTTAAATGCCGCCCAACAGCTGATCCTCTCTCATCTTCGCTTAGTAGTATCCATTGCCCGCCAATACAACGGTTATGGCTTACCTCAAGCTGACTTAATCCAAGAAGGCAATATTGGTTTAATGAAGGCCGTTAGGCGCTTTGACCCAGAACGCGGAGTCAGGTTAGTTTCCTTCGCTATGCATTGGATTAAAGCCGAAATTCATGAGTATGTTTTAAAAAACTGGCGCCTGGTTAAAATTGCTACGACTAAGGCGCAACGCAAACTCTTTTTTGGCCTGAGAAGCCTTAAACCAGGTTTTGGTTCTCTGTCTGCAAAGGAAACGGCAGAGGTAGCGCGTCAACTTGGGGTTCGCCCTGAGGATGTCAGCGAAATGGAAATGCGCTTGAGCGGTCAAGACATTTCTCTTGAACCGCAAGAGGACTCCGAAGAACAACAGTATGCTCCCATCGCTTATCTCACCGACGACTCGCTGGAACCTGTGGAACAAATGAGCCAAAGGGAACAAGAAAGATTATCCAGTGATGGGTTAGGCGCAGCGCTGTCTCAACTCGACGAGCGCAGTCGAAGAATTATTTCAGCACGCTGGCTTCAGGATGAAGATCATCACGGCGCTACCCTCCATGATTTAGCCAATGAGTTTGGGGTGTCCGCTGAGCGCATTCGTCAAATTGAGCAACGAGCATTAGCCAAACTTAAAACCTCTCTTTCCACTAACCTTTAACTATGAGTCATTACACTTGTACCATCGAGGATTTGCATGCCACGGTTCACTTAGGCGTGCATGCCTTTGAAAAAACAGGGCCCCAGGATATATTGGTGAACGTCACCCTCACCATTCCTTTTCAAGCCATGAGGAAAATCAAACAATTATCGGATACGGTAGACTACGAACCTATTCGGGATTTTATTCAAGGCTGGTCAAAAAAAGAGCACGTGGAACTTATCGAACATTTACTTCATGATCTGGTGGACTTTTGTTTTAATGATCAACGGGTGGCCCACGTGGCTGCATCCATTAAGAAAACCGCTGTATTTAGTGAAGTGGATGGGGTAGGGATAGGCGTGAGCACCACTCGCTCTGACTGGCAACACTTGCAAGGCGCCCGGGAAATAACCTAAAAGCTACAGGTAATAAGGTTAAAAGGAACGTCATCATTGTAAACGTTTCCTCTGGTACTCACTCCCAACTGTAGAAAGCGGATATTCAGCATATACTTATTGGCACTAATTTCGGGGGTACACGCCAACGACTCATCTAGCTGAACGCGCAGTAATTTGGCCTCGGCCCCCACTCTGGCTTGCTGAAAAGCCCCTTTTACAGCAGTTAAAGATTGCGACTTGCCACTATCCTTAAGTAAGGATAATTGTACTTGCATGGCTTGCCAAGTACTTTCCATAGGGCCAATCCAATTAAGTAATTCTTGCCGTCTTGTCTGAGCGTGTTGCATGAGCCAATAGTGGTAGGGGGGAGCGTCAAAATCGCACAATCCACCTGGAATAGTGGATCGTTGTTTCACTGACATTAACCATTCGTGATTACGTAAATACTCGCCAAACTTTCCTTTAGTTTGCTGGCAGTTATTAACCGCTAACTCTAACTCAGCCAAGGTTTTTTCAAGAGGCTCTTGATCTACTTTAGGGTTATCTCGTAAGACAATGAGAGCCTGCCTTTGTCTTTCCAGAGCCATTATTAAATCAGACTTAATGTCATCACGGACGGTAATATCCAACACCTCAAACAAGGTCATTAAGGCTGCATGGTGAGCATTAGGATTATCCTGTCCCACGTAACTGTAAAGACGATCAAAGAGGTGCGTCAGCTTTAATAGCATACGAATTTGAGCGTTAAGGGGATAATCGTAAGTAATCACATGCATCTCTTTTTTATCACAGGCCTAAGTTTCTGTTACCCTAAATTGATTGGTAAGTTGATGTTATATTTCTTCCTGTGAGCGATGAAGTGCCAAATGACGGTAACGTTGATCCAGTTGTTTCACCACAGGCTCTAGTAAACTCAGTGAGCCTGAGTTATCAATCACATCATCAGCCACTCTAAGACGGGTTTTTCTATCAGTTTGGGCTGCCATAATTGCCCTCACCGCATCAGGGTTCATATCAGGACGTAAACTGGCTCGCTCAATTTGAGCTGACTCCTCACAGTCTACCACCAACACACGGGAAATAATTGGCCGATAGGTACCTACTTCAATTAACAAAGGGACTACCAATAGGATATAAGGCTCAGTAGCCTGTTCAATCACCTTGTTCACTGCCTCACGTATACGACCATGTAAAATAGCCTCAAGTTTTTTTCTGGCGGGAGGGTGATTAAATACATAATCACGCATGGCTTGGCGATTAAGACTACCATCGTCGTTAATAAACTCTTCGCCAAACTTAGCTTCAATCTCACCCATAGCACCGCCGTGAGGGCCGGTAAGCTGATGGGAAATAGCGTCTGTATCTACCACGCAGGCACCTAAATCAGCAAACATTTTAGCCACAGTGGATTTGCCTGAGCCGATTCCACCGGTCATTCCGATTATATAATGTTTCATAGTCTCCCCCAACCTTAGTGACTTTGCTTTAATAAAATAAGATATCCCGCCACAGCCAAAAATGGACCAAAAGGTAATGCCATTGTAAGACTTTTACGACGCCACCACATAAGAAACAACCCCACCACAAGACCCATAGATGAGGACAATAACAAGACAAGTGGTAAAGCTTGCCAACCCAGCCAAGCGCCCAAAGCTGCTAATAATTTAAAGTCACCCTGCCCCATACCTTGACGCTGAGTCAATAGAAAATAACCGGTTTTAATCAGCCATGGCAAGGAGTATCCCATTACTGCCCCCCATAATGCATCATGTAAGGATACTCCACCCACACCAAAATCATGAATCATTAAGCCTAACCACAATAAGGGTAAGGTTAGCAGATCTGGTAACAACCAGGTCTTGAGATCTATCAAGAACAATAACAACAGCGTCCAGGTGAGAATCAAAGTTAGCCATGCCCAGTCTTTGTTAGGTAGCATATAAAAATCAAAGCAAGTGATCAAGGTACAAACAAGTCCTACAAACAATTCTCGCCATTTACTGAGAGCTACTTTATTTCTATCAGGCTGAATACGCTCTGCGTAGTAATGAGCAAAACGGTAAATCATCCATCCCATGACAAAACCAAGAAGACCTAAAAAAGCTAAGGCATCAATCAATGAGATATTATCTCTAGTCATTTAAACTTCGCTGCTTCGCAGATAAGATAGGGTTAGTTTGTAATCTCACCGTTTTCACCATGCGGTCTTGTGTTTGAATAATCTCCACTGGATAACCGTCAATTTTCAAGGCAGTGCCAGGCTCCGGAATATCCTCCAGTGTCTCTAAAATCAACCCATTGAGGGTTCGGGGACCCTCTAAATGAAAACGGGTATTGAGTTTACGATTTAAATCACGTAAAGAACAGGATCCGTCAACAAGATAAACCCCCTTTTCTTCCTCAGTGAAGTAACTGTTTTGATGAGGTAATTGACTACTAAACTCACCGACAATTTCCTCAAGGATATCCTCCACCGACACCAATCCCTGTAACTCTCCGTACTCATCCACTACCAAAGCTATTTTACGCCGGTTCTCTTGAAAATTATTTAGCTGAGTAAAAAGTGGCGTATTCTCAGGCACAAAATAAGGCGGGTCGGTAATGGCTTTAATCGCCTCAATACTTATTGGTTCCTGATGAACTTGATTAAATAATTTACGTACATGCAAGACTCCTAGCACTGCGTCTGGATCACCATCATAAATCAATTGCAAGGTATGGTTGGAGGTAGATAATTGCTGTTCAATTAACTCTAGCGGAGAGGATAGATCTATCCCCTCAATATGACTTCTGGGTATCATCACATCCTTAACCATTACGTCTGTTAAGTTAAATAAATTCATTAAAATATGATGGTGCTTTTGTGGAATAAAACGGCTACCTTCTAATACCATTACTCTTAGTTCTTCTAGGGTCACTCCTGCATTCAAATTGTTTTGCTTAGGCTTTAAACCTGTCATAGTTAACAAAGCTTGAACAAATAAATTAACAAACCAAACAATGGGATAACACAAGCGCAACAAGGGTACTAGAATATAACTCACATGGAGAGCGATTGTCTCTGAATAAGCTGCTCCTAAAATTTTGGGTGTAATTTCAGAAAAAATTAAAATAGCCAAGGTGACAAGAATGGTACCGATAGTTAAGGCAACCTCACCCCTACCTAGCAATCGGACTGTTAAAACAGTCACAATGGCTGCGGAAGCTGCATTAATAAAATTGTTACCTAAGAGTAGAACGCCTAATAAACGGTCTGTGTGCTCAAGTAACTCTTGGGTGAGTTTAGCGCCATGATGGCCCTGCTCAACCCAATACTTAAGACGAAAGCGATTAAGAGCCATCATGCTGGTTTCAGCCATTGAGAAAAAACCAGACAATACCAGTAGAACAGCTAAGACGCTAAGTAGCACCCCTATAGGGACATCATCCAAGATTAAAATTCGCTAATAAAAACAAGACGTTAGTATGTTACAGATTGGACTTTACTGTCAAGATCGATGTAACAGTACCTCAAGTACAAACTTACTTCCCACGTAGGCCAAAACCAACATGATAAAACCTGATTCAACGAATAAAGCCGCACGCCTACCACGCCAGCCGTAGTTAAGACGCCCCACCATTAACACCGCATAGATCAACCATGAGAGAAAGGAGAAAACCACCTTATGGCTAAGCACGAGGGGTTTACCAAAAATGTTCTCGGAAAAAAAGATACCGCTAATTAAGGTCCCCGTTAAAAATATAAATCCTATCCATAACATCTGAAACAAAATTGCATCCATGGCCACAAGAGAAGGCCAGCGAGCAATATGGGTCAAGGTCTTGGATAAAATACGTTTCTCTAGCACACGAATAAATAAAGCGTGTATGGTGGCAATACCAAACAAACTATAGGCCATGAGTGAGACCATCACATGTACTTTAAAAGCCAATCCACTATAGTTAACCGCCTTCTCTTCAGTAAAGATTAATGGCGCTAACACACCAGGAATGGCCAGAAACAAAATAACGGGGCGTAACAACCCCATTTGATGGCGAAAGCTAATTAACCAATACATGGCAACAGTGGTGGCTGCGATGAGCGACAAGCTGGGCCCTATAGAAAAATCCAATCGATTATTGACTACAACGCTCTGGTGCAGTAGCTGAATGTGAATAAGCCAAGCCACTAATAGAAAAATTCGCGTAGAGCGCTCCCGGCGCTCAATATGTTCAGGCTTTACCCCTATTTCATTAAAACTGGACCAATCTCTAATACCTAGCATGAGATAGAGGAAAGCAGTGATAAAATAATAGCTATATTCGGATATCATCATAGTAATAGTTTACCATTATCAGCCTCAAGGATTGTTGAGATTATGCTAGATCAACTAACAGATCGCCTCACTGGCGTCATTAAAACACTGCGTGGCCAAGCCCGCCTAACGGAAAGCAACATTCAAGATACGCTCAGAGAAGTGCGTATCGCCCTCCTGGAAGCGGATGTGGCTTTACCGGTAGTTAAACATTTTATCGAAGAAGTGAAAACCAAGGCTCTCGGTCAATCGGTCATGACAAGCCTGACCCCAGGGCAGGCATTAATTGCCGTGGTCCATGAGGAGCTCACTAAGTTAATGGGGGAGTCGAGTGTCGGCTTGTCCCTCTTAACCCAACCCCCAGCTGTCATCTTAATGGCTGGGTTACAGGGCTCTGGAAAAACCACCTCAAGCGGCAAACTGGCCAAATGGCTGAAGGAACAAGATAAGAAAAAAGTATTGTTGGTTAGTTGTGATGTTTACCGTCCTGCTGCCATTGAACAACTTAAAATTCTTGCGCACAGCCTTGAAGTGGATTTTTTTGACTCCGCTGCCAGTGAGTCCCCGGTGGCCATTGCAGAAAAAGCCTTGGACTTTGCTCGCCGTCATTTTTTTGATGTCTTAATTGTCGACACGGCAGGACGCCTCGCTGTGGATGAAGTATTAATGGCAGAAATAAAAGCGTTGCATCAGAGCTTAAACCCCATTGAAACGCTATTTGTGGTGGATGCCATGCAAGGTCAGGATGCCGTTAATACCGCTAAAGCCTTTGGTGAAGCATTACCACTCACCGGTATTGTGGTTACCAAGCTCGATGGCGATGCCCGAGGCGGAGTGGCTTTATCTGTGAAGGAAGTGACACAAAAGCCTATTAAGTTCATCGGAACGGGGGAAAAGCTAACCGGGCTTGAGGTATTTCATCCAGACCGCATCGCTTCTCGCATTCTAGGTATGGGGGATGTGCTGTCTTTAATTGAGGATGCTCAGCGTCACGTTGATCACGTTGAGGCTGAAAAACTAGCCAATAAAATTAAAAAAGGCCTAGACTTTGATTTGGAGGATTTTAAGGCCCAATTAATTCAAATGAAAAAAGCCGGCGGACTCTCCGCCATGATGGACAAACTTCCCGCACAACTGACTAAAAATATACCGCAACAAGGGCCTGTGGATGACAAAGCCATGAACCGTATTGAGGGAATCATTAACAGCATGACTCAGCAAGAAAGACGGTTTCCAGCCATCATTAAGGCCTCCAGAAAGAAGAGAATTGCAGCAGGATCTGGGGTCAGCGTACAAGAAGTTAACCGACTTCTTAATCAGTTTGAGCAAATGCAAAAAATGATGAAGATGATGTCTCGTGGCGGGTTAAGCAAAATGATGCGGGGCATGAAAGGGATGATTCCAGGCTTAAGAGGTTAGGGCTTTTTGAACACCGTCTCTTTACCACTTAATAATTTACGTATATTACTATGGTGATGGGCCAGTAATAATACAGCTAACACGAATACTGTCCAACGTTGAACAGAAGCGGGTGAGAGCCATAGGCTTAATACTGGCGCCACCACTAAGGCAGTCAAAGCAGAGAGAGAGGAAATTCTCGAAAAGATTATCATGAATAGCCATGATAAAAAAGTCAAAGCTCCTAAAAGAGGGTTGAGAGCTAACAAGATCCCTAAGGCAGTAGCCACTCCTTTTCCCCCTTTAAAGCCAAAGAAAATGGGGTAGCCGTGACCGATAAATACAGCCAGCGCCGCGATATCCTCAAGGGCGTTCAAGTGGTGAGGGGAAACAACATGGTTAGTAAGCCATACTGCCAGCCATCCTTTTAACGCATCCCCAAACAGTACCAGTAAAGCTGCTAGTTTATTACCACCACGCAACATATTGGTTGCACCTGGGTTTTTAGACCCAAAGGAGCGAGGATCAGGAAGCCCCATAGCACGACTGACGATGACTGCAAAAGAGAGTGAACCCAGAACATAGGAAAATAAAATGGTAACGATAATCAAGGTCATGGTGTGTTCTCTTCCTTAAACATTTATCCACGCGGATGATGCTGTTGGTGTAGTTGTTTTAACCGCTCACGGGCCACGTGAGTGTATATTTGTGTTGTCGAAATATCCGCATGCCCCAGTAACAGCTGTACCACTCTTAAATCGGCTCCATGATTAACCAAATGCGTAGCAAAGGCATGCCGAAGTGTATGGGGCGAAAGAGGCGTCATGATACCTGCTTTTTTAGCGTATTGCTTAATTAAATACCAAAAACCCTGACGGGTCATCGGTTCTTGGCGGTGATTAATAAACAAGGTTTCGTGAGGTCGTTGCTGCAACAGTTGCGGGCGCGACTCATGCACATATTGTTGACACCAACGATTAGCCTCCATGCCGATAGGCACCAGCCGCTCCTTCCCTCCTTTACCGTTAACACGCACCACTCCTGCATCAAAACTTATTCTGGCTAACGTTAAGCTAATCAATTCAGAAACACGTAATCCGCTGGCGTACAATAGTTCAAGCATGGCTCTGTCTCGCAGACCCAAGGGCGTATTGACGTCAGGGGCTTCAAGCAATGACTCCACCTGGGCTTCACTGAGTGTCTTAGGAAGACTTCTGGGTAACTTGGGTGAGTCCACGTTTAAGGTAGGATCGCTAACTATTTGACCATCACGCACTGCTCGTCTGAAATAACGTCTCAAGCTTGATAAGGCTCTGGCTGAAGAGCGTGCAGAACTGTGTTTTATTAAAAATAAATAAGAAAACCAAGCGGTGATATGATGCTGAGCCACCTCATTCAGGGAGGTGTTGGGATGGTGTGTTTCTAACCAGCGTTGAAACTGGACCAAATCTCGGCGGTAACTATCTAAGGTATTTTGCGACAGCCCCTCTTCTAACCAGAGGCCATCGCAAAATTGATCTATCAGTTGACGCTCGTTAGTGCTAATGGCTTATTCAGCTGTATTTTTTTGTGTCACGGCTGCCGCGGGACTTTGACGTGTAGCTAATTTTTCACGGATACGTGCTGACTTACCTGAACGGCTACGCAGATAATACAACTTTGCGCGACGCACATCACCGCGACGTTTCACTTCAATACTAGCAATTAAAGGAGAATAAGTTTGAAAGGTTCTTTCAACACCTTCCCCTGAGGAGACTTTACGTACAATAAAGGAAGAATTTAATCCACGGTTACGAATAGCAATCACTACCCCTTCGAAGGCCTGTACTCGTTTTCTTTCACCTTCAACCACGTTTACGCTCACCACTACGGTGTCACCTGGAGCAAAATCAGGAATATTTTTCCCAAGACGTTGCATTTCTTCCTGTTCTAATTGTTGAATCAAATTCATCTTACTGCTCCTTATTTAATTGTTGAGCGATTAAGCTCTCTACAATTTTTTTATCATCCCCAGAAAGAGGTTGGTGTGCCAACATATCTGGGCGCTTTTGCCATGTTTTAATCACCGCCTGCTCATGACGCCAACGCTCTATTTGAGCATGGTGCCCTGATAACAACACAGGAGGTACTGCCATATCCTCAAACACCTCTGGCCTGGTGTAATGAGGGGTATCTAACCAATGCCCGACAAAGGACTCTTGCTCAGCTGAGCGACTATCTCCCAGCACCCCTGGTAAATGACGCAATACGGCATCCATTAGTACCAAGGCCGGCAATTCCCCACCGGAGAGTACATACTCACCGATTGAAATCTCTTCATCCACGTAACGATCGATTAATCGTTGATCAACGCCCTCGTAACGGGCACTTAATAAAATCAACCCCGCTCCCAGACTCAGATCAACCGCCTTTTGGTGAGTTAATAGTGCCCCTTGAGGGCTTAAAAAAATCACTTTTGGCGAATCAATACATTGATCAGCTTGGTGTTTTTTGGCTGCTTGGATAGCCTCTTTCAACGGCTGAGCAAGCATCACCATTCCAGGCCCACCACCATAAGGACGATCATCAACAGTCCGATACGGGTCATGGGTAAAATCTCTAGGGTTCCAAGTTTTAAGCTGCCAAAGATTATTTTCCTTGGCACGACCTGTCACACCATATTGTGCCGCCTGCTCTATGAGATCCGGGAAAAGTGTAATGACATCTATCTGAAACGACATCAGTAATCCACTCCCCAATCCACAACAATACGTTGTTGGGCAACATTCACTTCTATGACAATCGGCTCAACAAAGGGTATTAACCTTTCGGTTTGAGCTTGCCTAACCACCAAAAGATCTTGCGCACCTGTTTCAAGTAATCGGGTGACTTGTCCTAAAGGCTGCCCCTCAATATTGTAAACATTCAGACCAATCATATCAGTCCAGTAAAGCTCGTCTTCATCGGGCTCTGGGAGTAATTGCCGAGGAATCAAAATAAGTTGCCCTCTTTCTAAGGCAATTCGATCTCGATCAGCAATGCTATGTAACCTCGCTACTAAGCCATTTCCGTGAACACGACATTCCGCCACTGATTCCTCATGACAATTGTCCTCAGAACCAATCCACCAAGCAGAAAACTGAGTTAAGGAATTCACGTCCTCCGTAAAGGCAACAACATGAAAGCCTCCTTTCACTCCGTAGGGGGCTCCTATACGCCCCATTACCACCCACTTAGGCAGCGGCAACCCCAGCTTTTGGAACTAACTTAATAAGTTTTTCAACAGCATCAGACGCTTGTGCGCCATGGCTTTTCCAATAATTAACACGAGCCAGATCAAGCCTTAACCCATCAGCGGCTTCCGGGCGAGCGGGATTGTAAAAACCCACACGCTCAATAAATCTGCCATCGCGGCGATTGCGAGAATCGGCCACTACCACATTATAGAAAGGGCGATTTTTAGCGCCTCCTCTAGATAAACGAATTACAACCATGTCATCACCTATTGGGTTTTGGTTAACTTAAACATAAGTAAACCAATTAAAAATACAGAAAAGCCTTTTATTATAGACAATTTTTCAAGAAAATTCAAATACATGTCTTGACGCAACTTCGTAGCCCCTAGCACTCTGTTTAAAGAGTATCGTTGTTCGGCTTACAGGGGACTAAAAGTTATCTCGCTATGGGTCTTGATGGATTTGCAACCCACTCACTCCAAGATCCAGGATACAGTTTTAATGCGGGAGTCATTCCAGCGTAATGCATGGCTAACCAGTTATGGCAGGCACTGACTCCAGACCCACATTGATGAATGATCTGACGATTTGGGGAAGGCTCAAGGAGCCTACCAAATTCCTGTTGTAGTTTTTGCGGAAGCTTAAAACATTTAGACTCATCCAAGTTATCTGTAAAGGGGCGATTAATGGCTCCGGGTATATGCCCAGCCCTAGGATCAATACTCTCATTTTCCCCTCTAAACCGATCACTTGACCTAGCATCCATTAAAAGATGATATTGGCTGTTGAGATTTTTCTCAATCTCATCCACCCCTATCACCCACTCTTGTCGAGGTTCGCCTGTAAAATGACCTGGGCTAACCTGAGGGAGCTCTGGCGTTAACTCACCGCCCACCCTCACCCAAGACTCGATACCGCCATTTAATATTGCAGCCTGATCAAAACCGAGCCATTTCAGGCTCCACCACAACCGCGCGGCAAAACATCCTCCCGCATCATCATAGGCCACCACACGGGCGTTCTGATTGATGCCCAACTGCCTGAACAAAGCTTGTAAATGATCAGGGTGAGGCAGCGGATGACGGCCATTAGTCCCTGTTTTAACCCCTGATAGGTCACGATCTAAGTGCACGAAACGGGCACCAGGTAAATGATTGTCCAAATACTGCTGATACCCCCAATCTGGCTTTGTGAGTTGATATCGGCAATCAATAATGATCCATTTCTCGTGGTCTAAAAGTAATTCTTGGGCATTTAATACAGGATTCATCATTATTGTTTACTCCATCGCTCTTTTATTGGTTAACCAACTCGCCGAAATGCCTGATGAAATAACTATGGCTACTCCTACCCAGGCCCCAGTACTTAACCATTCTTTGAAAAATATAACTCCCATCACAGCTGAAATAACAATGGTGGCATAGGCAAGGTTTGCTACTAATAAAGTTTTTCCCAAACGATAAGCTCGTGTCATCGTTAACTGTCCCAAAGTAGCTGCCACCCCTACACCAACTAAGATTCCTAAATGCTGTTTAACCACTTGCCAAGACTGCGGCACAGCGTTGCCCAGAGGAAAAAACATAACCAGCGCCATCACCACAGAAGAAAAGGCAGAAAAATAAAATACCACTCGCCATTCAGGCTCACCCTTTTGACCCATGGTACGCACCACCAAATAAGAAACGCCCGCCCCAAAGCCTGACAATAACCCCATTAACGCAGCAAACCACTGATTATCGTTAATATGCGGTTTTAAAATAAACACTACTCCAACAAAACCTAATAACAATACAAACAGTAACAAAGGATTGAGCTTCTCTCGAGCAATAACAGTGAGTAATAGAGCTAAAAATAAAGGGGATGTGTAATTTAATGTAATCGCGGTTGCCAAGGGTAAATGTGAAATAGCATAAAAAAATAGCCATAAAGATATTAATCCTGCGGCACTACGGACGATGTGTAAAGGCCAATAAGGAGTCAGTAAGGAACGTTTTTCTACTAACACAGACATACCGATGAAGATAAACCCAACAATAGAGCGATAAAACACCAATTCTGCGGAACTAAAATAGTTGGCGCCAAATTTGACCAATAAGCCCATACAAGAAAAACTAACCCCCGCCACCAGCATCCATCCTGCACCAAGACGAGGAAAGAGGTTCATCATTGAAGACTATAGGCGAGGAGACACATGACGCCTGATGAACTCATGGAAGTGTTGCATACCGTCCTCCATGGGTGATTGATAGGGGCCTGCGTCATCTAAGCCACGAGCGATTAAAGCTTTACGACCCTCAGACATGCGCAAGCAAATCTCGTCATCCTCTAGGGCTGTCTCAAAATAAGCTTTTTGCTGTGCTTCAACAAATTCTCTTTCAAATAAAACTATCTCTTCAGGGTAATAGAATTCAATCATATTCGTGCATCGTTCAGGACCATCAGGCCATACGGTACTGACTACCAGTACGTTGGGGTACCATTCAACCATAATATTTGGATAAATCACCATCCAAATCGCGCCAAAGGATGGATCTTGGTTTTGGTTATAACGTCGCACTACATCGTGCCAAGAGCGATAGACATCACTGCCTGGTTTTAACAAGTGATCCTTGACCCCTACTGTTTGCACGCTAAACCAATCTCCATATTGCCACTTTAATTGATCGCAATTCACAAATCCGGATAAACCAGGATGAAATGGCACCACATGGTAGTCTTCCAAGTAAACTTCAATAAAAGTTTTCCAGTTAAAATGATGGTGAGCGGTTTTAACGCTATCTAACATATAGCCATTGAAATTAAGTTCTTTATTGACCATGCAATGTTGAAGCTCTTTTTTTACATCAAAACCGTCAAAAAGCAGCCCATTCCAGGATGTCAATGGTGAGCTGTCAAGATTCAAACAGGGTTTTCCAGGAAAATGAGGCGCTCCAGCAAGTTGACCTTGTAAATCATAAGTCCAGCGGTGTAGAGGACAGACGATATTTTGCGCGTTGCCGCGACCGTCTAGCATGAGTGCTTGACGATGCCGGCAAACGTTAGATAATAACCGTAGCTCCTGTTCATCATTAACCAATAACTGGCCATTTTGACGCCAAGGTAGCACATAGTAATCGCCTTGATTAGGCACTAATAATTCATGACCCACATAGCGCGGTCCATGGGCAAAAATCGACTTTGCTTCTATTTCAGCTACTAAAGGGTCGGAATACCAACGCACAGGTAACTGTGACGTAGCAGAAGCAAGTTCAATCACTGATCCCAATTTAGACATAGCCACACCCTCCCGGGAAACAAAGAATGCAGAGTTAATAAAAACACCCATTACCCTTTAAAAATCAAAGGTTAGCCAAGCATTCTAACCCCCCCTCCTAAAACAGGCAAGAGACATTTATTGGCTAACGAATGACATATATAAAATGGGTCATGTACAAATAAGGATTAAGCCATGGCGAAGGAAGAACAAGTAGACTATCATTAAGAGAATATTGCTAACCATTTTGCTAATAATAAACACTACATGACCAGTCAAACCAAATCAACCTTAACCTATGAGGATGCCATCAAAGAGCTTGAGTCTTTACTCTCACAGCTAGAAGGCGGACAGCTCCCTTTGGAACAGGCCATTGAAACTTATCGACGTGGCGCTGAGCTAATCCGTTTTTGTCAGGAACAATTAAAAGAAGCTGAGCAAAAAGTCTTAATCCTAACCCATGGTGAACTTAACGAGTTTGAAAATGGATCATCCTCTTCCTGATTTTGACAATTGGTCAGCGGGTTGCATCAATCTGGTTAATCAATTTCTCGAGACTCACCTCCCTGCCCCAGAATTAGAACCTCAAGAACTACATCAGGCAATGCGCTATGCTGTTCTTGGAGCTGGTAAACGTATTCGCCCATTACTATGTTTTGCCAGTGGCCAGATTACTCAAGCAAACATCCATGATTTGTGTGTGGCCTCTGGTGCCATAGAACTCATTCATGCTTATTCTTTAGTGCATGATGATATGCCTGCCATGGATAATGATGTACTCAGACGGGGCCAACCCACCTGCCACGTCAAATTTGGCGAAGCCATTGCGCTTCTTGCTGGCGATACACTACAGACTTTAGCCTTTGAATGGTTAAGTCATGCCAATAACAATGCTGAAAAACAGTTACAGTTAATTCGTCTACTCGCCCAAGCATCAGGCTCCCTTGGTATGGGAGGGGGGCAGGCTATTGATTTACTTCATGTTAATCAACCGATAGATATACAGCTTCTTGAGAAGATGCATAAAATGAAAACAGGCGCGTTAATTGAGACTTCAATTCTGATAGGCGCCCATTGCGGACAAGCGCTCCAAGAAAGTCAATATAAACAACTCAGCGTCATCGGACAGAATTTAGGCCTTATTTTCCAAATTAAAGATGACTTACTAGATGCCCAGAGTGACTCCATCACGCTTGGAAAAACAGCTGGCAAGGATGCGGCTCGCAACAAACCCACTTATGTGAGTATAATGGGTGTGGAAGAAGCGCAGCGTTTGCTAGAGCGACTTGCTCGTGACACCTACTTATTAATTGAGCAATTAGGTGATTCTGCCCGTTATCTAATGCAACTGAGCCAACTATTTGTTCAACGCCAACATTAACTCATGACAACCTTTACGCCTACGCCACTTTTAGATACTGTCAATTGGCCTCATCAACTACGTGCACTGGGGCGAGAGCAATTAACTGATTTAACAAAAGAATTAAGACAGTTCGTTTTAGAATCTGTAGCTTCCACTGGCGGCCATCTATCCAGCAATCTTGGCACTATCGAACTCACCGTGGCATTACATTGGGTATTTAATACACCAGATGATCGCTTAATCTTCGATGTTGGCCATCAAACCTATGCGCACAAGATTCTCACTGGGCGTCGTGAGGGCATGAAACAACTGCGTATCAAAGGAGGAATGTCTGGCTTTCCAAAACGCAGTGAGAGTGAATATGATGCTTTTGGTACTGCTCACTCGAGCACTTCCATCAGCGCCGCCTTAGGTATGGCTACAGCCTTTAAACAGCTCGGTTTATCAAGAAAAGTGGTGGCCGTTATTGGTGATGGAGCACTCACTGGTGGCATGGCTTTTGAAGCCATGAACAATGCGCGCAATACAGGCTCTGACTTAATTGTTATTTTAAACGACAATGAAATGTCGATCTCGAGGCCCGTGGGAGCTCTGAGCAATTATTTGGCACGTATCATGTCAGGCCGAGTCTATAACAGCGTCAGAAAACAAAGTGAAAAAGTGTTAGGAGTGGCTCCCCCTATATTAGAAATGGCCAAACGCTGGGAAGAACATTTTAAAGGTTTTATGAATCCTCCCGCCACACTCTTTGAAGAATTTGGTTTTAACTATATTGGTCCCATTGACGGCCATAATTTAGACACTTTGGTATCCACTCTGACTAATGTAAAACGCCTCTCTGGACCGCAGTTCTTGCATATTATTACTAAAAAAGGCAAAGGCTATGAGCCGGCCGAATTAGACCCTATTCTCTATCATGGGGTGACCCCCTTTGATCCTGCCGTTGGCATTACCCAACAACCCAGTACTAAACTCTCTTATACACAAATTTTTGGTGAGTGGTTATGCGATATGGCTGAGCATGACAGCCGGCTGGTGGGCATTACTCCCGCCATGTGTGAGGGATCGGGTTTAGTGGAGTTTTCCAAGCAATATCCTGAGCGTTATTTTGATGTAGGTATTGCTGAACAGCATGCGCTCACTTTCGCTGCCGGCCTTGCTGCAGAAGGGTTAAAACCCATAGTGGCAATCTACTCAACCTTTTTACAAAGGGCCTATGATCAACTGATTCATGACATCGCCCTACAGAATTTACCTGTCACCTTCGCCATTGATCGGGCGGGTTTAGTGGGGGCCGATGGCGCCACTCATTGTGGCAGCTTTGATTTAACCTACCTGCGTTGCCTACCAAACATGGTAGTCATGGCTCCTGCCGATGAAAATGAATGCCGAAAAATGCTGACTACTGCCTATTATCACCAAGGACCTGCGGCCGTGCGTTACCCTAGAGGTAGCGGGCCAGGAGAAAAGATTGTCAAAGATTTTGAAACCTTGGAAATTGGTCGTGCAGAGATACGTCGTCAAGGTAAATATGTGGTAATACTGGCCTTTGGGTCAGTGTTAGGCCCAGCACTACAGGCTGGCCAAGAACTTAACGCGACGGTGGTAAATATGCGTTTTATTAAGCCACTAGATGAATCCTTAATCTTAGCTATGGCGCTAAATCATCAACTTCTTGTAACCGTTGAGGAAAACGTCATCCAAGGAGGAGCAGGAAGTGCCATTGCTGAAGTATTAGCAACCCATGCTCTAGCCATCCCACTACTACAGCTAGGATTACCTGATAAATGGATAGACCAAGGCGATCCTAAATTACTTTTACAGGAAGTCGGTCTTGATGCCAAAGGTCTACTCAACGCAATTGAGGCCAGACTATCCTCACTACAATTACGGCGAAGTGGAACTTAACGTGGGTAAAACACCTCAAACAAATATCAGTCCACTTGGAGACATTATGAACGCCCCTGATAACCATCTTATTCCCGATATCCAATCAACAGCTGATACACGTCAGATTGCCATTGATCGTGTTGGGATAAAAGGTATCCGTCATCCTATTAGAGTGTCCGATCGTGAATTAGGCGATGCACAAAATACCATTGCCTCTTTTAATATGTACGTACACTTACCACAGCATTTTAAAGGGACACACATGTCTCGCTTTGTGGAAATACTTAATCGCGAAGGACGAGAAATTTCAGTGACCTCCTTTGGCGCGATGCTCCAAGAAATGGTGGAGCGCCTTGACGCACAGGCCGGCCATATTGAAATGCAATTTCCTTATTTTGTGAATAAAACAGCTCCTGTCTCAGGAGTTCGCTCGTTAATCGATTACGATGTGACCTTTATTGGAGAAATTCACGAAGGGCAAGTCACTTTCACCATGAAAGTACTGGTGCCCGTTACCTCCCTTTGCCCTTGCTCGAAAGAAATCTCTGATTATGGTGCCCATAACCAACGCTCCCATGTCACGATCACAGCACGCCTAAATCGTTTCATGTGGATCGAGGAAGTGATACGAGTCGCTGAGGAATCTGCCTCTTGTGAGCTCTTTGGTTTATTAAAACGACCCGATGAGAAATGGGTGACTGAACGCGCCTACGATAATCCTAAGTTTGTAGAAGATATGGTTCGTGACATTGCTCACCGATTAAATCAAGAACCTAGAATTGATCACTATATTGTGGAATCAGAAAACTTTGAATCCATTCATAATCATTCTGCTTACGCACTCATTGAAAGAGACAAAATTAAGCATCCTGTTACTTCCCTTTAGGGTTGTTCCAAGTATCTCTTAAACTCACAGCTCGATTAAAAATTGGGCTGTGTGGTTGACTATCCACCTCATCAAGACAAAAGTAGCCCAGACGTTCAAACTGAAAGGATTGTCCAGCTTGCGTATTAAAAAGCTGAGGCTCCACCAGTGAGTCTTTTAGAACAATGAGTGAATCGGGATTCAGGGCTTGCTCATAGTTCTCTAAAACACCAGGATTAGGGTCTTTGAATAAGCGATCAAACAGTCGAATCTCCGCTTTCAATGCTTGTGAAGGTGACAACCAATGAATATTACCTTTTACTTTGACGGTATCAGCACCGGGTGTACCACTTTTTGTTTCAGGTAAATACTCAGCATGAATAGTGAGTAACTCTCCAGTGTGAGGATCTACATCAAACCCGGTGCAACGAATCACATAAGCGTAACGCAAACGAACCTCAGAGCCTGGAGTGAGCCTAAAGAATCCTTTTACGGGTTGCTGCATGAAATCATCCCGTTCGATCACAAGCTCACGGGTAAATAGCAGTTCACGCTTCCCCCATTCTGGATAATGGGGATGATTAGGAGCAAGACACACCTCACTCATTCCCTCAGGATAATTATCAATAATTAATTTTACGGGATGTAATACAGCCACTCTTCTGGGAGCGTTGAGATTCAAGTCCTCTCTCAAACAATCCTCAAGAACCGTCACATCAATTAAGCTTTCCGCTTTGGAAACACCAATTCTCTCGCAAAAAGTACGGATTGATCCTGGGCTGTAACCACGTCGTTTAAGCCCCGCTAAAGTTGGCATACGTGGATCATCCCAGCCCGACACATGCCCTTGATTAACGAGATCTAACAGCTTGCGTTTACTCATCATGGTGAATGTCAAATTTAACCTAGAGAACTCATATTGATGAGGCTCAGAGGGAATATCGGCGTGCTGAATTACCCAATCATAAAGAGGTCTATGGTCCTCAAACTCAAGGGTGCAGATGGAATGGGTAATGGATTCTAAAGCATCAGAAATCGCATGGGCATAATCATACATTGGATAAATACACCAAGCATTACCGGTACGCCAATGTGCCGCATGTCGAATACGATAGATAATTGGGTCGCGTAAATTCATATTAGGCGATGCCATATCTATTTTTAAACGTAAAACATGTTCTCCATCTTGGTATGTGCCTGCGCGCATAGCGCGAAATAGCGTTAAATTATCGGCGATACTTCTCTCACGAAAAGGGCTGTTTTTTCCAGGAGAGGTCAATGTTCCTCGATACTCTCTAATGTGCTCTGCGCTAAGACTGTCCACATAGGCAAGCTCTCTGTTAATAAGCGACTCAGCAATAGCATAGCAACGCTCAAAATAATCAGAGGCATAATATAAGTGGGAGCCCCAATCAAAGCCTAGCCAACGTACCGTATCAATGATGGAGTCTACATACTCTGTATCTTCTTTAGTCGGGTTGGTATCATCAAAACGTAAATGACATTGTCCCTCAAAATCTCGAGCAAGACCAAAGTTTAAGCAAATGGATTTGGCATGACCAATATGTAGGTAACCATTCGGTTCAGGAGGAAACCTGGTCGCAACACGACCTGAAGTTTGATTATGTTTTAAGTCTTCCTCAATAATCTGACGTATAAAGTTGGCAGCCATATAACTCGATAAAAAATGGAATAGTGCTAGTTTAAGCCCTAGTGCTCAAGCACTCAAGTTGAAAAAGGTAATTGTTTACAACAAATTCTTTGAAAAGTATTTTTAGGTTTTTATTCACGGAGAGTAAAATAATCTTCATTACCATTTAGGAACACCCTATGACTTCTACGCCTGAGTTTGTTCAAAACACCATTGCTATGGTGTATGACTTTGATGGCACACTGTGCCCGCAACCTATGCAGGAGTATACCGTATTACCCAAACTCGGAATTCAACCCGAGGAATTTTGGCGGTGGGTAGAGGAAGACGCGAAACAGACTGGGGGAGAGAAAATGCTGGTTTATATGCGTTTATTGTTGGAGGAAGCTAATAACCGACGGGTTTATATCAGCCGCGATGATTTTCGTAAAATGGGTAAAGATATTGAATACTTCCCTGGTGTACAAGAATGGTTTTCTAAAATCAATCAATACGTTAAACGCCAAAGCCAAGGTAGCGTGACGATTCAGCACTACATTATTTCCGCCGGAATGAAAGAAATTTTAGAGGGTATTTCTATCCGTAAGTTTTTTAAGCAAATCTACGCTTCAGAATACCATTTCAACTTTCAGGGTCTCGCCACATTTCCCAAACAACTCATTACAGACACCACTAAAACCCAATATCTCTTTCGTGTTAATAAAGGAAAAGAAGCCTTAGAGGAATCAATTAATGAACACATGCCAGAGTGGCTACGACCCATTCCTTTTGAAAATATTATTTATATCGGTGATGGCATGACTGATGTGCCAAGTATGGCGCTTACTAAAAAAAACGGTGGGCATACTATTGCCGTGTATCCAAGTGAAGACGCCCAGGATCAAGCTACTTGCATTAAGCTACTGAAAGCCAAACGGGTGGATTTTATCGCCCCCGCTAACTATCAAAAAGACAGCCCCCTCTTTCACCGTGTGCAATTACTACTAAATAAAATTCTTAGCTCTATGGCCTATCAACAGGAGGTATTTACCAGTCAACTCCATTACGGCATTGTAGACCATGACTAAGCACCCCCTTTGGCAAACAACACTATTCAGTCAGTATCTACATAATAACCTGTTTGATATTCAGGTTATTGATGAATTACCCTCCAGTAACGATTATTTATTAACAGCTCTCAAACAACAGACTATTCATTCTCCTACCTGTATCCTCGCTCTCAATCAAACCCATGGCCGCGCTCGTCAAGGGAAAACTTGGCTCTCTGACACAGAGCAGTCCCTGACTTTTTCTGTGAATTATTTATTTCATTTACCGCTTCCTCTCACCACTGCTCTTCCTCTTGTGATTGCCCTCGCCCTATGCGATGTTCTAAACCTACTTGAGGTGTCCGAGGTTAAAATTAAGTGGCCTAACGATCTGCTGAGACAACATAAAAAACTGGCGGGAATTTTAGTGGAATGCGCCAACTATACAGAGGATTCCTGTCAGTTAGTAATAGGGGTCGGGATAAATGTAGGTAATAACTCCACTCTTCAACAGTCCGTTGATCAACCGTTAGAAAATTGTTCAAATGCCTCAGGAATAGCTCCTCCTCGAGAAAAGTTACTGGCCTTAATACTTAACCAATTGAGTCTTTATTTAACACAATTTGAACAATCTGGCTTTGCACACTTTAAAAAACGCTATTTAGCGCATTGCGTTCACTATCAAGAGAGTATTGAATTAATTATGCCCAATGACGCTTCACTGATCGGCGTGCATGAGGATATATTAGATAATGGTGCGATTGTTATAGGCCATCAAAGTGGTCAATCTATTGTGCATTCAGGTGAAGTGAGCCTGCGGAGATTATCTTGAAGCTAGCACTAGATATTGGTAATACATTTATTAAATGGGGATTAAGGCATGACGGAGCATGGCTCAATCAAGGAAGTATCCCCACCCAAGACATACACTTGGTGTTGCCTCTTCTTAACTCTTATCATCCACAAGCCTTGTATGTTGCCAATGTCTCCAGTAAACGCTTCAACCAGCGACTCCATGAGATGAGTGCCCCATTAAAAATAGCGACTTTCTATTTAACGGGAGAGAGTCAGCTTGCCCCACTCATTAACTGCTATGACAAGCCTCAAGAGCTTGGGGTGGACAGATGGTTATCTTTATTTGCCGCAAGACAGCGACTACAGGGCTCAGTATTAGTGGTGAACTCAGGAACAGCCACCACCATAGATGCCCTCAATCATGATCACCGATTTCTAGGAGGAATCATTATCCCAGGCCTGACCATGATGACTAGAGCACTTCACGTGGGTACAGCCAATCTGCCCTGGGTCACGGGGAAGGCCGACACGTGGCCTAAGAATAGCGCCAACGCCCTCACGCGCGGCGCCATTGACGCCACAGTGGGAGCCATTATGGAGCGCCATAAACAATTCATCAAAGAGTCCGATGGATCGTCCATTTCATTAATTCTTAGCGGTGGCAACGCTCCTCTAATCAGCCCACACTTATCCCTCCCCCATCAAGGCGTGGAACATCTCACGTTACAAGGTTTGGGATATTATATAGATCAGCATTCTTAAAGAAGGATTTCTGGAATTATAAACGGCGAATTCTGGAGAGTAATTGAGTGGTTGATCGATCATACTCGAAAGGTACAGAATAGACACTACCGCCGTGGGCTTTTACTAAATCGGCTCCTACTATTTTATCCACACTCCAATCTCCCCCTTTAACCAATACATCGGGCAGGATATCTTCGATTCGCCTAAGAGGGGTGTCTTCCTCAAACCAAGTCACAAGACTCACCGCTTCCAAGGAGGCCACAACGGCCAAACGATCTTGCAAAGAATTAATAGGGCGATCCTCTCCTTTACCCAGTCGTTTAACAGATTGATCACTGTTAAGAGCTACCACGAGAGAAGCACCCAAGGATCTTGCTTGCGCCAAATAAGTTACATGACCGCGATGGAGGATATCAAACACCCCATTGGTAAATACCAGTGGTCGCGATAACAACTTAATACGCTCAATACATTGCCCAGGAGAGACAATTTTCTGTTCAAAAAAAACCATATCAGCTTATGGTGTCACAGCATGAGTGGCGTTCGGCAAAGCGTCCTCAGCAGGAGAGGCAGGCTGCACGTCCTCAGGCTTAGTCTTAGTAGTAGGCTGAGTCCCAGATTGGTCATGTAGCTTTTCGCTGTCAGGAACATGAGCTATGTATTCAAACACACGAACAACTTTAACCACCCCTGTAGTGGTGCTGGCAATTTGCGTTGCTGAATCCGCTTCGTTATGGGTGAGTATGCCCATTAAATACACCACATGATTCTCCGTGGTGGTATTAATCTGTGCGGGAGAGAAGGTGCCGTTTGCATCGGTATAAAATCTTGTCTTAACCTTACTGGTGATATAGGCATCCTCTGCTCGACTAGACAAGGACAAGTTAGGTCCCACAGTTAATTGATTAATGACTGTTAAAACATTAGTGGTTTTTTGGGCCAGACTTACCACGTCATTCAGGGTCTGAGAATCAGGTACTTCACCCACTAAGAGTAAATGTCTATTAAAGCTCATGGTCACCACATGAACTTTATCGTTGTATTTTTCATCAATACTGTTATTGGCTCTAATTTCTATCTCTTGGTCTTCAAGTTGAGTGGCTGAAGTTCTTCTATCTGCAATCACAAATCCAGTTCCCACGACACCAGTTGCCACAATTGGAAAACAAGCCTGTAATAAAGGGAGTGTAAATAAAATAAGAAGCAGCCCTAATATTTTTTTCTTTCTATATCCGATCATTCTTCAACTCCCAATAAAATACAATCAATAGCATCGCACAAACAGTGCAACACCAACAAATGCACCTCTTGAATACGCGCTGTGACTGTTGAGTTCACGCAAATATGCACATCATTACCATCTAAGAGCTCAGCCATTTGACCTCCCCTTTACCAGTTAGCGCCACCACCGACATTTCACGCTCATGGGCAACTTTAACGGCTTCAATGATATTAGCTGAATTACCTGAAGTAGAAATAGCCAGCAACACATCCCGACTGTGCCCTAACCCCCTAACTTGTTTGGAAAAAATTTCGTTGTAATGATAATCGTTGGCAATGGAGGTAAGGGTTGAAGAGTCGGTGGTTAGAGCGATGGCGGCCAATGGCGGGCGCTCCATCTCAAAACGATTCAGTAATTCCGCCGCAAAGTGCTGCGCATCGGCAGCAGAACCACCATTACCACAAGCCAAAATTTTACCTTCATTAAGAAGACACTGAAACATTTTTTCAGCAGCCATGGCAATGGGTGACGAGAGCTCATTAGCTAAAGTTAGTTTTAAGTTTGCACTATCAGTAAAATGACGTGTCACGCGTTTAATTAAATCCATAGTCGCTTTTTATTGATAAGAAATATGAAAAGATTATACTTGTCTTAGAACTCTGTCATCTTTTTTTCCTAGGACTTTTGATGAATCATACTCCACCGGGCACTCTCTTTGTGGTGGCAACCCCCATCGGTCACCGAGCTGACGCTAGCCAAAGAATGATTTCTACCCTACAACAGGTGTCGCTGATTGCCGCTGAAGATACCCGACACTCTCAGCCACTGCTCTCTCATTATGACATCACCACGCCATTGTGTTCGTTACATGAACATAATGAACACTCTCAAAGCCAACAACTCGTTGATAAACTCCTTAAAGGAGAATCTATTGCTGTCATCTCAGACGCTGGCACGCCTGGCATTAGTGACCCGGGACAAGTTCTCGTACAACTGGCTCACCAACACCATATTCCAGTCTCTCCCATTCCCGGGGCTAATGCCGCCATCTCATTAATGAGCGTAACCGGCTTTAAGAATGGGCGCTTTTTATTCATTGGTTTTCTACCCACCAAAACTCAAGAAAGAGCGACGCTACTCAAAGAACTCAAGGAAGAACCTTACACTCTCCTCTTTTATGAAGCCCCTCATCGCATCAAGGAGACCTTAAGTACTCTCTGTGATGTGTTTGGTGAAGATAGATCTATTGTGATAGGGCGAGAATTAACTAAATTATTTGAAGAAGTTCATTCAACCACTCTAGGCGAGGCCATCATCTGGGTTAGTGACAACCCTAACCGTCGCAAGGGAGAGTATGTATTGGCCGTGGAAGCGTATCAAGTTGATCAAAGAACTCTCGATGAAACCCGCCATGACAAGCTGATCACTGAGCTACTCAGTAAACTTTCATTAAGTGATGCGGTAAAACTTGCGGTTAATATTACGGGAGAGAAAAAGAACTTTCTCTACGACAGAGCACTTCGTCTTGCTACTCCCTAAAGTTATTAAATTGCAGTGGTTGATTTAGCTCACTGGATTTAATGAGCCCAATAGCTTCTTGCAACGTATCTCTTTTAGCACCAGAAACCCGCACTACTTCTCCTTGAATAGAGCCCTGTACTTTCATTTTACTGTCTTTCAGTAATTTAATGATTTTCTTTGCTAGTTCAGTTTCAATACCCACTTTTACCGTCACCTGTTGCTTTACCTTGCTGCCACTAATGGCTTCGATATTTTTCAAATCAAGACTACGAATATCTATCCCACGCTTAACAAGACGCATATTCAGAATTTCTTTAACTTGATCTAATTTAAATTCATCATCGGCAAAGACAGTTAACTCATAGTCAGATTGCTCAACACGGGCGTCAGAGCCTTTAAAGTCAAAACGGTTGCCTACTTCTTTGTTAGTCTGCTCCACCGCATTTTTAATTTCCTGTTTATCTACTTCAGAAACAATATCAAAAGAAGGCATAATCTTTTCCTATTATTTTCTCAACCGGGCGGCAATTCTCATGCGCAAAGCGTTTAAACGAATAAAACCGGCCGCATCGGACTGCTGATAAGCGCCACCATCCTCTTCAAAAGTTGAAATAGCAGGATCAAACAGGGAGTCGGTTGTTGAGTCACGACCTACTACCATCACGTTTCCTTTGTATAATTTTAAACGAACCCAACCATTGACATGAACTTGGGTATCATCAATTAATTTTTGCAGGGCTTGACGCTCGGGACTCCACCAATATCCTGTGTAAATTAAAGAAGCATAACGGGGCATTAGATCATCCTTCAAATGAGCCACTTCGCGATCTAACGTGATCGATTCAATGGCGCGATGAGCTTTTAATAAAATAGCTCCTCCAGGTGTTTCATAGCAGCCCCGTGATTTCATCCCCACATAACGATTTTCCACTAAATCTAGGCGACCAATACCATGCATACCACCCAAACGGTTAAGCTCTGTTAATACCTGAGCCGGGGTCATGGCTTTGCCATCAATGGCCACGACATCGCCTTGATTAAAAGTTAAATCAATATATTGTGCTTCATTAGAGGCTTGTTCAGGAGATAGCGTCCAGCGCCACATATCCTCTTCAGGTTCCCGTGCCGGATCCTCTAGCCCTTTACCTTCATAGGAAATATGCAATAAATTGGCATCCATACTATACGGACTGCCGCCTGTTTTATGTTTCATTTCCACAGGAATGCCATGTTTCTCTGCATAAGCCAAGAGCTTTTCACGGGAAGTTAAATCCCATTCACGCCAAGGAGCAATGACTTTAATGCTAGGCTCTAAGGCGTAGTAACCCAACTCAAAGCGAACTTGATCGTTGCCTTTTCCTGTTGCACCATGGGAGACGGCATCGGCGCCAGTTTCTCTGGCAATTTCAATTTGGCGTTTGGCAATTAAAGGTCGTGCAATACTGGTTCCCAGTAAATACTCCCCCTCATAAATAGCATTGGCACGAAACATGGGGAACACAAAGTCGCGGGCAAACTCCTCACGCAAATCATCAATATAAATATGACGAATACCAAATTGCAGAGCCTTAGCACGGGCGGGCTCCAACTCCTCACCTTGACCAATATCTGCTGTAAAAGTAATCACTTCACATTGATAAGTATCTTGTAACCATTTCAAAATAACAGAGGTATCTAAACCACCAGAATAAGCTAACACAACTTTTTTTACATCACTCATACTCATGTTTGTTAAACCTTTAAGAATTGGGTAAACGACCTAATAATAAATATTCCATTAACGCTTTTTGTACATGAAGACGGTTTTCCGCCTCATCCCAGACCACGCTTTGATTGCCCTCTAAGACTTCCCCTGAAACTTCTTCACCACGATGGGCTGGCAGGCAATGCATAAAGAGTGCATCGTCCTTAGCCTGTTGCATCAATAGGCTATTCACCTGAAAGGGAGCAAAGGCACTCTTGCGCTCTTCTGTTTCCTGTTCGAAACCCATACTGGTCCACACGTCCGTAGTGACTAAATCCGCTTGATTAACCGCCTCTAGGGGATCTTTAAATACTTGCAAATGGGAGAGCTCCTCCTCAGGAAATTGGCTAATATCAATGCCATATCCCTCTGGGGTAGAGACATGTAGCTGAAAATTAAATAAGTGCGCAGCCTGCAACCAAGTATTAGCCATATTGTTGCCATCACCAATCCAGGCCACCGTTTTACCACTCATTGAACCACGATGCTCAATAAAGGTAAAAATATCCGCCATAATCTGACAGGGATGATATTGATTCGTCAGCCCATTGATAACAGGCACCCGAGAGTAAGCAGAGAAACGTTCAATTATCGACTGATCAAAGGTGCGAATCATCACCAAATCCACCATGCGTGAGATAACTCTTGCCACATCTTCAATAGGCTCACCGCGACCCAACTGTGTTTCACCAGTAGTAAGATTAATAGAAGAGCCCCCTAGCTGATGAATACCTGCTTCAAAGGAAACCCTTGTACGAGTACTTTGTTTTTCAAAGACCATGGCCAGCATACGGTCCTTTAATGGATGGTAAATGGCATAGGCCTTAAACATTGCCTTGATAACTTTTGCACGCTGAAAGAGATAATCAAACTCTTCCTTTGTAAAATCCTTTAGCTGCAGAAAATGTTTCACAAGCTCACCCGTTTAAATAATCTTTAATTAGAGAGATCACTAAATCTACAATCTTTGTGGCTTCCTCTTGGTTGATAATAAGGGGAGGCAATAAACGTACCACTTTATCGGAGGTCACATTGATCAACAAACCCTGAGCTAAGCCGTGCGTCACTAACTCTGCACAGGGGCGATCCAACTCGATACCTAACATAAGACCTTTTCCTCTAATATCCACCACCCCCAGGAGAGGTGATAACTCAGTAGTTAAGCGCTCTTTCATATACTGCCCCAAATGCGCCGCATTGTGCAGAAGATTTTCCTCTGTCATAATTTCTAAGGTAGCCAGAGCAGCAGCACACACCAACGGGCCACCACCAAAGGTGGTACCGTGATTACCAGGCTTAAATACGTCGGTTGCTTTACCTGCAGCAAGACAAGCGCCAATGGGAACGCCTGAGCCCAAACCCTTGGCTAAGGCCAGCACATCAGGCTTCACGCCCATGTCTTCAAAGGCAAACCAGCCACCTGTACGACCAATCCCTGTTTGCACTTCATCGATCATGAAGAGCCAATCATGTTGATGACAGAGCTGGTTTAAGGCTTGAATATAGCTTGTATCAGCGACACGAATACCGCCCTCTCCCTGAATGGGCTCCAACAATACAGCGACAATATTACGATTATTTTGGGCTACAGCCTTCACAGCGTCTAAGTCATTAAAAGGCACTCTCACAAAGCCTGCCACTAAAGGCTCAAAGCCTGCTTGGGCTTTACGACTGCCGGTCGCCGATAAGGTGGCAATAGTGCGTCCATGCCATGCTTTCTCCATCACAATGATAGTCGGCTGCTCTATACCTTTATGGTGGCCGTAAAGTCTAGCTAATTTAATCGCTGCTTCATTGGCTTCAGCGCCCGAGCTACAGAAAAACGCTTGGTCCATTTGTGCTATGGCACATAATTTATTGGCCAATTCCTCTTGTCTTAACACACGGTAAATATTCGAGGTATGAATAAGTTGTGCCGCCTGATCACTGATTGCTTTGACTAACTTTGGATGGGCGTGACCCACCCCGTTCACAGCGATCCCTGAGAGGGCATCCAGATAAACACGGTCATTTTCATCCCACAACCACGCTCCCTTTCCTTTCACAAAAGCAATGGGTTGTCTTGCATAGGTATTCATCAAGTGGCTCATTACAACTTACCTCAAAATGGTTAACTACAAATGAAATCGGCGACGATATTACTATCGCCGCCGTCACGTGCTTAATTTAAACTGCGGGTATTAAGCGGCCATTGATTTGACTGCAGCAGAAAGACGACTCTTAGTACGTGCAGCGGTATTTTTATGAATAATTTTTTTATCAGCGATACTATCAATGGTACTCACAGTATCCTTAAAAACAGTCTGTGCAACAACTTTGTCGCCTGCTTCCACTGCTTTACGTACTTTTTTCACAGCCGTACGCAAGGTTGAGCGCAAAGACATATTGTGAGCGCGGGTTGCTTCAGCTTGGCGGGCACGTTTTTCCGCTTGAGCGGTATTAGCCATGTGTGACTCCTTAAAAATCATTAAGTCTCAGAAAAGGGTAATTATTCTAAGACACATAAATAGTGAACTGTGTATTTTAAATTATTTTCTATTAAAAATCAATCCCTCACTACACTACCCTTAACGCCAAATAGAAACGTCTGCTTTTGCTGTTTCCCTTGCACCACGGTGTTGCGTCGTGTCAATGCCTTATCAACTTGGCCATTGATCAATTTGCCATCGGCCACCACCGACTGTCGTTTCGGTTTACCCTTGACGCTGGGAGTTAGGAATAAACGTATGTCGCGCGGTATCTTTTTCCCCAACAACCGGATCCAAGCCGTCAGACTCTCGTAGAGGATTTGATATGGGATTGCCAGCTCAACAGGCTCCCTACCAGAAAGTCTTATGCTCATCTGCCATCATTAACATGGCGATTAAGATCTTAAATACGGTAAGATAAGTGGACCTAACAGCCTTATCAATAAACAATACTTGTTATTAACAATCACCATGAATCTTATTAAAGCGTTAGCCCAAACCAGTAGTATGACGTTACTATCACGTATATTGGGCTACATTCGTGATGCCGTTATTGCTCATTCTTTTGGTGCAGGAGGCTTAACAGATGCTTTTTTTGTGGCTTTTAGGATTCCTAATCTATTACGTCGTCTTTTTGCTGAAGGCGCCTTCTCTCAAGCCTTTGTCCCACTGTTAGCTGACGTCAAAGCCCAACATGGCGACGAGTCTGCTAAAAGCCTCATCGATCATGTATCGAGCTTTCTTACTCTTGTAGTGTTTATCACAACTTTACTGGGTATTATCTTTGCTCCACAAGTTGTCTACTTATCCGCACCAGGGTTTAGAGCTGACAGCGTCAAATTTCATACAACCGTTGATTTATTAAGAGTCACTTTTCCTTATATATTTTTTATTACCTTAGTATCTTTATCGGCAGGGATATTAAATACATGGAATCGTTTCTGGATTCCAGCCTTCACACCTGTGTTATTAAATTTATCTTTTATTTTATGTGCCCTCTTCTTAGCCCCCCATCTTCATGCTCCCATCATGGCATTAGCTTGGGGAGCATTGATGGGAGGGCTATTTCAACTACTCTTTCAAATTCCTTTCTTAAAACATATTAATATGTTGCCACGCTTTCGCTTGGCTTTACATGACCAAGGGGTTAGGCGAGTATTAAAACTGATGGCTCCTGCTATTATTGGCGTATCTGTTGGGCAAATCAGCTTATTAGTGAGCACTATTTTTGCTTCTTTTCTCCCCACAGGTAGCGTTTCCTGGTTATTTTATGCTGATCGATTAATGGAGTTTCCCACAGGGTTATTAGGTGCAGCCTTAGGTACTATTTTATTGCCCTCACTGGTTAAGCATCACAGTTTAGGTCATGAGGATCGCTATTCTGATTTACTGGATTGGGGTTTAAGACTAACCCTCGTATTAACGATTCCTGCGGCAGCGGCACTGGCCGTAGCGGGCATTCCTCTTATCAGTACGCTGTTTTTAAGAGGTGCTTTTATGGAGTCTGATGCCACTCAGGTTTACCATGCCTTGATCGCTTATAGTCTTGGTTTAACAGGGTTAATTGGTGTCAAAATTCTTGCTCCCGGGTTTTATGCCAGACAGGACATTAAAACTCCCGTCAAAATTGCTATTATGGTTCTCTTGATTACGCAAATAATGAATGCTCTCTTTATGCAATTTTTTGCTCATGCAGGTTTGGCTCTTGCCACAGGGTTAGGCGCATGTATTAACGCCACCTGGCTATTACTAGGCTTAAAAAAACGCGGACTCTATCATGCTAAGGCAGGCTGGCCTCTCTATCTTTTTAAGATTGCTATGGCAACGCTCATCATGAGTGCTATTTTGTGGTGGGGGCAAGGTAGCCCTTCGCTATGGTTAACAGGCAGTACTCTAGAACGGTTAATTAGATTAATCCCCTTGTTGACTATTGCCGCAATAAGTTACTTTTTAAGTTTGTGGTTAATGGGGATACGTTTTCATCATTTCAAAAAAGAAGGAGCCTAATCTCCAAGTCTTTTCACTTAATCTTTAAAATAAGGACCGCCACTCAAACTCTAGTCACCGCACTCACAACAGAGTGCTGGGTATTGGCTCTAACAATCTAAAGACTAGGTAGCGTAGATCATAATTCAATCCATTCCTTCAAAAATAGATCAAAGGAATGGTTAAGTTAATTGTCATCACCTTCTTTAACAATTGCTTCTCGGACAATATCAGAAGTCAATTGTGGTGCAAATAGCTCGATGAAATCATAGGTATACTGTCGCAGAAAAGCACCGCGTCGAATACCAATACGGGTAGTACTGTTTTCAAAAAGATGACTGACATCAATGGCTCTCAAACCACTATCACGTTCTTTATCGTAAGCCATCGCAGCAATTATCCCCACGCCCATATCAAGCTCAACATAAGTTTTAATCACATCTGCATCAAGAGCGGTGAGTACCATATTTGGAGTTAACTCTTCTCGCTCAAAGGCTTGATTGATTTTAGAGCGACCTGTGAATGAAAAATCGTAAGTAATTAATGGATACTTCGCTAATTGTTTGAGAGTGATTTTTTTTTCCGCTAACAGAGGATGAGTAGGTTGCACCACTAGACAGCGATTCCACTGGTAACAGGGTAGAACACATAAATCAGCAAATTGATCCATCCCTTCAGTAGCAATAGCAATATCCGCTTTTCCTGCTACCACCTCTTCAGACACATCTATGGGGTTTCCCTGATGCAGAACTAATTTTACGAGCGGATAACGCTGTGCAAATTGATGAATAATAGGAGGCAACACATAACGTGCTTGCGTATGGGTGGTTGCGATAGTGAGGCTTCCTGCGCTTTCATGACTAAATTCACGTCCTGCCTCAAGTAAATTTTTTGCTTCCAACAAAACATTTTGTGCCATTTTAACTATACGTACCCCAGGTTCTGTAATCCCAACAATACGTTTACCATTGCGCACAAAGACATCCACTCCAAGTTCTTCTTCCAGTAAACGAATTTGTTTACTAATTCCAGGTTGAGAGGTATGAAGGTTCTCAGCAGCCTGTGACACATTAAGTCCTGCTTGAGCCACTTCCACAAGATATCTTAATTGTTGTAATTTCATTGGAGGTCGATCCTATATAACATTTAGTTTTATAGAAAAAAGATAATATTCCTTAATATTTTATAGGATTGATGGTTAACATGTCTTTTTATTTTGGTTACACAAGACATGCATTGGTCTTACGCCCTGTCTGGGTTATTAGGTGGATTTCTAGTCGGATTAACCGGAGTGGGCGGTGGATCCTTGATGACCCCTTTACTCATTTTAGTATTTAAAATCAATCCTTTGAGCGCAGTGGGGACGGATCTTCTTTACGCGGCAATTACCAAACTCAGCGGTACTCTCATTCATCATCGTAAAAAAAATATTGATTGGCACGCTGTGACTTATTTAAGTTTAGGCAGTATTCCAGCCTCTCTCATTACCCTGTCATTAGCTGGTAGTCGTTGGCATCAGGAGAGTTTCCGAGGAGCCATTCGCTACTCTTTAGCGCTTGCTTTGTTTCTTACCGCTTTAGCCTTGTTGTGGGGTTGGCGCAACCTTTATCGCCGCGAAGACACCATTAAACTAGCCAAAGAGATTCCTTATAAGCGTCCTATCTCAATTGTTATAGGGATGATCATTGGTTCGTTAGTAACCCTATCCTCAGTGGGCGCGGGGGCAGTAGGAACCACGGCTCTTCTACTTTTATACCCAAAGCTCCCTTTATCAAAGATAATTGGCACAGATATCGCCCATGCCATCCCCATCACTCTGATTGCCGGCATGGGGCATTTGGCTCTAGGGGAAATTAACTTTTCATTACTCGTTAATTTATTAATTGGTTCCATTCCAGGTATTTGGCTTGGTACCCAACTAAATAGCAAAATTTCAGAGAAAATCACTCGTCCTCTACTCGCTATTCTCCTAGCCGGCATTGCTTTCAAGCTCGTATTGAATTAACTAGATGAGTTGAGAAGAGCCTCTGCACTCTATGCGCAAAGGGTTTACCTTTAAACAATTTATAAAAAGGATACAGGACACTATAGAATTCAGTTCAGACAAAAACGCCAAGAAACGTTAAAATTACATATTTTACGTCTTAAGATGCACATTCATTTAGGGTTATCTCAACCCTTAACCAACTTTTGTGCCTTAACCATAGGCAACTTTGACGGAGTCCATTTAGGTCATCAAATGATGATCGAACAAGTGGTAACTCAGGCACGAGCACGTCATTTAGATAGTGTGGTCATGACCTTTGAACCCCATCCTAAAGATTTTTTCGCTCCTCAATTCAGTCAACCTCGTTTAACTAGCCTAAGAGAAAAAATTGAATTACTTGAAGCGGTCAATGTAGATCACGTGGTGATTTTACGCTTTAATCATGATTTAGCTAACACCTCAGCAGAAGAATTCGTTAATCGCATCCTCAATCAACAACTGCATACCCGTTATTTACTGGTTGGTGATGATTTTCGTTTTGGCGCCAAACGACAAGGAGATTTTGCTTATCTCGCTACCCGTTCTAAAGAATCAGGCTTTATCTGTGAATCTATGAACAGCCATAAGGTGGGACAAGAACGCGTGTCAAGTAGCGCTATTCGTGAAGCCTTACAGCACGGTCTACTAGACACTGCTCGCAAACTACTAGGTCGTCCTTTCTTTATCAGTGGGCGTGTAGCCTTTGGTAAACAATTAGGCAGAACCATAGGCTATCCCACAGCCAATATCCCTTTGGGGAGAAGAATACCCCCATTACAAGGTATTTTTGCTGTTACAGTAGAGGGACTAAATAAAGAGTCACTTAAAGGGGTAGCCAGTCTTGGAACCAGACCTTCGGTAGAATCCAACCATGAACCTTGGTTAGAGGTTCACCTCTTTAATTTTAATGAGACCATTTATGGTCAACGGATTCATGTCAATTTTTATCATAAGATACGTGATGAAGCAGAATTCACTACTCTTGATGCTTTGATTAAACAAATTGATTCAGACGCTGAACAAGCAAAAGCCTACTTTACATCACACACACTATGACTGATTATAAAAAAACACTTAATTTACCCGATACCACCTTCGCTATGCGTGCGGATCTTGCAAAGCGTGAACCGCAATGGATTCAACGCTGGATGGAGCAAAAACGTTATCAACAATTACGCCAAATCACCCAAGGTCGTCCTAAATATATTCTTCATGACGGCCCACCCTATGCGAATGGTGATATTCATATTGGTCATGCTGTTAATAAAATTCTAAAAGATATCATTATTAAGAGTAAAACTCTCTCTGGTTTTGATGCGCCTTATATTCCAGGGTGGGACTGCCATGGTTTACCTATTGAATTACAAGTAGAAAAAAAACACGGTAAAAACATCGATGCCAAACAATTCAGACAATTGTGCCGCACTTATGCTCTTGAGCAAGTAACTAAACAAAAAGCGGATTTTATTCGCCTTGGCGTGAGTGCTGACTGGGATAACCCTTATCTCACGCTTTCTCCGGCAACAGAGGCTAATATTGTTAGATCCTTAAGTCAGTTATGGCAACGAGGCTATCTTCATCAAGGCCAAAAACCTGTTAATTGGTGCTTAGATTGCGGCTCGGCTTTGGCTGAGGCAGAAGTGGAATATGAAAACAAAATCTCTCCTGCTGTTGATGTGGGGTTTACTGTTACTAATAAAAAAGATTTAGAAGAAAAACTGCACCTATCACTCAATGATAAACCTATTTTAGCCGTCATATGGACCACGACTCCTTGGACATTACCTGGCAACGAAGCGGTATGCGTTAATCCAGAACTCCCCTACAGCCTAATAGAAACGAATAATAATTATTTATTGCTAGCCAGTGATTTAGTTAAGGACTGTCTTCTCCGTTATCAATTATCAGGAAACACTATTGCAAGCATGCCAGGGCGTGAATTAGAAGGACTACTTCTTACTCACCCACTCTTTGATAAACAAGTCCCCATGATTTTAGGGGATCATGTATTCGCTGATTCTGGAACAGGGTTAGTTCATACCGCTCCTGCTCATGGTATGGATGACTATATAGTTGGGCTTCGTTATCAATTACCTGTGAAAAGCCCTGTCGCCGATAATGGTTGCTTCATAGAGGGGACACCTCTAGTGGCTGGGCAGTTTGTATGGAAAGCGAATCCTATTATTGTGGCTAAACTAACAGAAACCAAACATTTATTAGCACACAATGAATTTAATCATAGTTATCCCCATTGCTGGAGACATAAAACACCGATTATCTTTAGAGCTACAGCACAATGGTTCATTACCATGGATAATCAACCTGAGCATTCCCCTTCCCTCAGAGCTACTGCCTTAAAAGAAGTAGGAAACACCGCCTTTTTTCCACATTGGGGACAAGCGCGACTCAAAGCCATGATTGAAAACCGTCCCGACTGGTGCGTCTCGAGGCAACGCGCTTGGGGAGTACCTATCCCCTTTTATGTGCACAAACAAACAGGTGAACTTCATCCCAATACTAAAGAAATTACTGAGAAAATTGCTCAGCGTATTGAAACTGAGGGAATTGACGCTTGGTTTGATGCCGCCATTGATGAGTTATTGGGAGATGACGCCCAACATTATCGAGCCCTTAAGGACACCTTAGATGTTTGGTTTGATTCAGGAACCACACATTTTTCAGTACTCGATCAACGCGCAGAAGTTCACAGCCCTGCGGATCTGTATTTGGAAGGGTCGGATCAACATCGTGGTTGGTTTCAGTCCTCTCTGCTCACATCAGTTGGGATGAAATCTCACGCACCCTATAAAGCACTTCTCACCCACGGTTTTGTGGTGGACGGTGAAGGCCGTAAAATGAGTAAGTCTCTCGGCAATGTGATCTTTCCTCAAGAAGTGATCAAAAATCTGGGGGCTGATAACTTACGCCTGTGGGTTGCTAGCACAGATTATTCGGGAGAGCTTAATTTATCCGATGAAATTTTAAAACGTGTGGTGGAGTCTTATCGACGTATTAGAAATACCTTACGTTTTTTATTGGCCAACATCTCTGATTTTGATATCCATACACACGCCACTCCGGTAGAGAACTGGTTAGACATTGATCGTTACGCCGTATGTTTGACCACAGCGCTTCAGGAAGAAATTAAAGGCTACTATGAACGCTTTGAGTTCCACTTGGTAGCGCAACGAATCCAAACTTTCTGCTCTGAGGATTTGGGCGGTTTCTACCTTGACATTCTGAAGGATAGACTCTACACCTCTCACGTGAACAGTGCAGCTCGACGCTCAGCGCAAACAGCTTTATTTCATATCACTCATGCATTACTGCGCTGGATAGCGCCCATTCTAACCTTTACCGCTGAAGAGGCTTGGCTTACTATTCATCAACAACCCGAAGAATCGGACATGTCAATTTTTCATGAACAATGGTATTGCATGCCAGTCATCAATAATGCCACCGTGACTCTTCAAGAATGGATGACCATAAGAGAGTTGCGATCTTTAGTCCAAAAACAATTAGAGCAAGCAAGAACTGAGGGCTCAATTGGATCCTCATTGAAAGCGGAGGTAGAGCTATATGTTGATTCCACACTACTGGCGTTTCTACAGCCCGTCCAAGACGACTTACGCTTTATTCTGATCACTGCCGAGGTAAGTCTTCATCCATTGGCACAACCAGAGCTTGAGGGGCCATCTGTAATTGACATCGCTTGTAACAGTCAAACTAGCCGTTTTAAGGTATCTGTGAAAGCCAGTGATCATCAAAAATGTGAACGCTGCTGGCACTATCGTTTTGACGTTGGTCAGGACAGTGTTCACCCCCTACTGTGTGGGCGCTGCATTAAAAATATTGCTGGCCAACAAGAAAATCGTCACTATGCGTAAAATCACACTCTACTTTGTTATTGTTTTACTGGTTATCAGCGTGGATCAATGGACAAAGAGCTGGGTATCAGCGCACTTAATTCCTTATCAAGGAATGATCACCATAAATGCCTTCTTCAATATTGTATTAGCTAAAAATCCAGGAGCCGCCTTTAGTTTATTGGCTAACGCAGGCGGTTGGCAACGTTATTTCTTCACCGCCATTGCCATGGCAGCTGTATTATGGTTATTAATATTAATTTATCGACATCAGCAAGAAAGGTTTTTTTCCAGTGGTTTAAGCTTGATTCTTGGTGGGGCCCTCGGTAATCTAATTGATCGTTTACACACAGGAGTTGTCACAGACTTTATTCAGTGGCACGTAGGAGAGCATTATTGGCCCTCTTTTAACCTGGCTGATTCCGCCATTACCCTAGGGGTAATATGTCTAATATTGGATGGTTTTTCTAAAAAAAATGACTGATTGGCTAAAACTCATTCGTGCAAAAATATTGGTTACTCAGCGCCCCATGAAGCCTGGGGCAGTGAGTGATAATCCTAGAATTCCCCCGGGACAAACGGAGGTGTCAAACTTTCCTATTCTTGATTTAGGTTTTCGTCCTGATATTCCTTTAGAAAACTGGGAACTTAAGGTGTTTGGCCTAGTTCACCATGAACAACAACTTAACTGGCAAAATTTACTTTCTCTGCCACAAAATGAAGTGACCGCTGACTTTCATTGTGTTACCCGTTGGTCTCAACTGGATATGGTTTGGCGCGGCGTGCTTGCCAGAGACCTCTTACTGAAAGCTGAGCCTCTCAATGAAGCTCGTTTTGTTACTCTGCACGGTTATGATAACTACACGACTAATTTACCTCTTGAAGCGCTACTTGATGATGATGTAATTATTGCCTATCAACTGTTTAATAAGCCGATCACCCAAGAGCATGGCGGACCGGTTCGTATGATTGTACCCAAACGCTACGCCTGGAAGGGGTCTAAATGGTTAAAAGCCATTGAGTTACACGCCAAGGATCGCCCTGGTTTTTGGGAGGTGAGAGGCTATCATAATGATGCCAATCCATGGTTAGAGGAGCGTTTTGGTTTTCCACCAGAGGACTGCGAATAATATGGATAAAGCCATCCCCATTTTGCTGGCTAATCCCCGAGGGTTTTGTGCCGGCGTTGACCGCGCCATTGATATTGTTGAGCAAGCACTCAAACGTTTTGGAGCCCCGATCTATGTCCGCCATGAGGTGGTTCATAATCGTTTTGTGGTAGAGGATTTGAAAAACAAAGGCGCTATATTTATTGAAGAATTAGTAGAAGTTCCAACGGGCGCCACTGTTATTTTTAGTGCCCATGGCGTTTCTCTCAAAGTACGTCAAGAAGCTCATGATCGCGGACTAAAGATATTTGATGCCACTTGTCCATTAGTCACTAAAGTGCATACTGAAGTCACAAGACTTAACAGTATGGGACGAGAAATTGTGATGATTGGTCATAAAGGTCACCCAGAAGTAGAGGGCACCTTAGGGCAAGCTAAAAACAACATTTATTTGGTCGAAACTCCCGAGGATGTCGCCAAGCTAGCCATTCACAACCCTAATGAGTTAGCTTTTGTAACGCAAACTACTTTATCCGTGGATGATGCTCAAAAAGTAATTCAAGCATTAAAGAAGCGTTTTCCCCTTATTCAGGGTCCAAGAAAAGATGATATTTGTTACGCTACACAAAATCGTCAAGATGCAGTTAAACAGCTGAGTAAGCAAGCTGACGTAGTAATTGTGGTGGGCTCTCCCACGAGTTCTAACTCAAATCGTTTAAGAGAAGTTGCAGAAAACCTTGGAGTAAGTGCTTACATGGTTGATCGCGCTCAAGATATCAACCCAGACTGGTTAGTTAACAAGACTTCAATTGGAGTGACGGCAGGGGCTTCAGCACCTGAAATACTGGTTGATGAGGTGATTAATCGCCTTAAGGAACTGGGAGCGGACGAAGTCAAGGAGTTATCTGGCACCCCAGAAAATGTAGTTTTTCCACTTCCTAAAGCTCTGACCCATTGAAAATTAACTCTTTTTTTTAGTACACTAGGAACTACAGAGGAGAGACTCTTGTCATAGAGGTATATATCATGAATAGAACAGCTGATTTACTTAAACAACACGGTATCATTCCAACGCAACAACGGTTGATGATTGCTGACAAATTATTTGAACGTCGACAGCACATTTCTGCTGAGCGCCTTCTCGCCCTGGTCAATGAAACCCATGCTGAAGTTTCGAAAGCAACCATATACAACACACTAAATCTTTTTGCAGAAAAAGGTTTGGTTCGTGAAATTATCGTAGATCCTGAACGGGTTTTCTATGATACTTTTACAGGTGCACACCATCACTTTTTTGATGTGGAATCAGGCGAGCTCTCTGATATTGAATCAGATCTTCTTCGCGTAGAGGGATTACCGCAGCTTCCTCCTGGTATGATTCAGGAGAGTGTGGATATCGTAGTCCGCATTCGTCGTTCGAATCAACCCGAGATGTCTCATGCCACTTAATTTCATTTCATGACACCCACTGCTACCGTTATTCTTATCGGCGGCAGTGGCTTTGTCGGCCGTCATCTCACAGACATTCTTCTCCGAAATAACTATCAAGTTGTTATTGTCTCGCGCCACCATGAGGCCACTCACCACGCTAAGGAAGCCAGTTGGTTTCTGAATTCGAACTATAACCTTGATGAATTAACGCAACTATTTTCAGCAAGCGGCCCATCCTCCTTCGTCATTAACCTTGTGGGGCAGTTACACGATAAAAGAGGGGAACCCTTTGGTCCTGGTTTTAATGAGGCTCATGTAGAGTTGCCGACACGTCTTGTAGCGGCAATGAAATCCTCATCCCTCACCAGATTAATTCATGTCAGTTCAATAGGAGCCGGCCCTAACGCCCCCTCAATGTATCAACGCAGTAAAGGAGTAGGGGAAAAGGTGATCAAAGAGAGCCTTCTCAATTGGACTATTGTGCGACCTTCTGTCATTTTTGGGCGTGATGATCAGTTTATTCAGCTCTTTGCCTCCCTTTGTCGCGTATTTCCAGTGATACCTCTTGCCTCAAGCACTAGTCGTTTCCAACCTGTTTATGTAGGGGATGTGGCCTTAGCTATCAGCCAAGCCCTTCAACTTGAGAGCACCTGTTATCAGGTCATTGAGCTGGCAGGACCCTCGGTTTACTCTTTAAAAGAATTAGTGGAGGTTGCTGGACGCACCATAAACAAAAAGCCCTTAGTTATTCCCTTACCCCACACATTGGGATATTTACAGGCTCTTGTTTTTGAACATCTGCCTGGTAAAACTCTTATGAGCCGTGATAACTTAGCATCTATGAGTGAAGACAATATCTTACAAAATCAAGCCATACAACCTTTAAAGTATTTTTTTAACATTAACCCTACCCCCCTTGAGACTTTATTACCATGACTGATAACCGCCCTATTGCTTTGATTACCGGTGCGGGGAAACGTATAGGTAAAGCCATCGCCTTGACCCTTGCCAACCATGGTTGGGATATTGCTATTCATTATAATCAATCCAAAAATGAAGCCAGTTCAGTTCAATCATTAATACAGAATATGGGGAGGCGTGCAATAACTCTGTCCTGTGACTTAGGAGATATGGCACAAGTAACCACTCTTTGCCAAGAAGTCAAAACTCACTTAGGACATCCTATGTTGCTTGTGAATAACGCTTCTTTGTTTGAGTATGACAATCCCGATCATATTGATATGGCCCTTTTTGATTGGCATATGGCCATTAACGTTAAAGCAGCCTTAATTCTCTCTGAGTCATTTTTCCATCTACAAAAAGAAATAAACAGGCAAGGATTAATTGTTAATTTGCTAGACCAAAAACTCATTAACCCGAACCCAGATTATTTTTCCTATACCTTATCTAAAGCCGCCTTATCTGCTGCTATTCCTTTAATGGCTCAACACTACGCGCCACATGTCAGGGTAATGGGTATAGCGCCAGGCATAATACTCCCCTCAGGCCCCCAACTCACAAGTCATTTCGAACAAATACAGCAACTCAACCCTCTACAAAAAGCAGCGACCCCAGAGGATATTGCAAAAACAGTACTTTATCTGACAGAGGTAAATAGCCTTACTGGTAGTACAATTTTTGTGGATGCAGGACAACATCTGGTAACATCTACAAGAGATGTAATGTTTATTGATCCGAGCCAAATATCTCATTAAGGTGTTGTCAACGCTAAATAGAAATGTCCGCTTTCCTGCAAAGTAGAAATGTCCGCTTTTGCTGTTTCCCTTGCGCTACGGTGTTGCGCGCTGCCCGTCGTGGGCGGATTTGCCGACGGGCATTTTTCTCCAGGGGTGATTGGCTGCAGGCTTGTGTCCGGTGTTGCGCCGAGTCAGTGCCTTGTCGACTCGTGCATTGACCGATTTGCCATCGGCCACCGCCGACTGTCGTTCCGGTTTGTCCATCACGCTGTATGTCAATTCGCGTTTTCTCCAAAGCAGTTCACACGTGCCGTCAAAGTGCCGATGCACCGTCACTTTCGCGCCCCGTAGTCCCAGACCCGTGCCCGTCGTTTCGACCTGCAGCAACTGGTTTTCATGCTGGCAAGACAGGTTTTTTGAGAGCGTTTTCGTTACTTGAACCGACAGGGTGCGCATCAGGCTGGCGGGTGTTCCGGCATAGGCCAGGTGCGCGTCAGACGGGTCTTTGGGCGCGACCGCAAAGCGCCTGTTGAAGTCCTCGATATAGCCCGGCAACCACGCATTGGCCTCGTCCATGTTGTTGATGCCGGCCAGTCGCATTTCCTTGACCAGCCTGTCCTGCAAGGTCTGATTGGCGCGTTCCACGCGTCCTTTGGCCTGCGGGCTGTGCGCGTGGATGCATGCGATTCCCAGCTCGCGCGCCGCACGCGAGAATTGTGTTTCGGCCTCCGGATCGGACTCCTTGGCGTTGATGCGGAAGATGCTGTGGCGGTCAGAGTACAACGCCGCAGGTACGCCGTGCGCCAGAATATGATCGTGCAACACCTGCATATAGTCCAGCGTGGTTTCGCTCGGTGCAAAGCGCAGTTGCGTCAGCCGTCCGGTAGCATCGTCGATGAATACCAGCAGAGTGCAATATTCGCCGCGGTCTTCAAACCAGTCGTGGGGGCTGCCGTCGATCTGGATCATCTCGCCGAAGCGGGCGCGACGCTCGCGCATCGGGTGTGCGCATATGGAGCCGCCTTTCCTGGGGTGCCAGTGGCCCGCCTTGATCATTAGCTGGCGCGTGGTCTCGACAGACAGATTTACCTCATGCAGTTCGGCCAGCTTCTCGCAGGCCAGCGTCGGCCCGAAGTCGCTGTAATGCGCGCCAATGAGATCAATGGCCATCGTGCAGATGGCATCGTCCAGCCGCCGATTCGATGCCTTGCCGCGCTTCCTGCTGATCAGTCCGGACAGCCCCGCTGCCTGATAACGCCGGGTCAGGCGGCGCACCTGGCGGGTAGTGATACCCAGTCGCCGCGCGGCTTCCTGTTGGTCGATTTTGCCCTCTGTCAACAGATCCAGCATCTGGGCTCGCTTCACTTCTTTTTGACTCATGAGTTTGTCCATCTTCAAAATATCCGCCACTGTTTCTAACAGCGTGAGTTTAACTACCAGCGGACATTTCTATTTGGGAGAAACCGGACATTACTACTTTGCGCTAACATATCTCATTAAGGTGTTATTGCTTCAACTCACCCTGTGTTAAAATATCTAAAAGCCGCAGTAGCTCAGTCGGTAGAGCAACGCACTCGTAACGCGTAGGTCACCAGTTCGATTCCGGTCTGCGGCACCATTAAAAAACAGGCTCTTCTCTAACATAATTTCTAGGTAAATTTTAAATTTAATTAATAGTTTTTTCAATTACCACCATAATTCATTTCTGAAATTATCACTTTCCAGACTAATTACACCATAGTTTTCATGTATTCAGGGCCATTTAACGATTTGATTCGGCTCATAGATTACACACTCCGCTAAAAGCGATTGGTTCCAGCCTAAGCCTTCCCCGGGCAATACTAGCGAGTATGCAATCCACTTTTTTGCTTTGGCAAAGTCTACTACCTCCTTAAGAATCTTGTTCTCTAGATCCTTTCTCCCTAAATCTTTTTTTAGTTATTTTATCCGTTTGACTACTTCCTAAAGCTTTTCTAGCAAGCACCACTGTATTGTTCGCCGCTGGCCACCAATGATCCTTATAAAGAAGCTTTACACCACTGAAAGAGTTGTGCGGGGGGAGGCTAAGTTCACGAGCTACCAGAGAGACGGGACTCCCTGGTTCGTTGATCTGTTTAACTACTTCAAGCTATTGCTCTGGTGTCCGACGTCAACCCGTCAACGTCGCTGGGCTTTGGTAACCACCTACTAATTTAGTAGTTCATGAATTAGCCATGTCCCTAGCCATAGTCGTATTTCTAGTCAATAATGTAAGGAATACTGGCAGGGCTGTCATTCAGAGGGTGTTTACTGACAAGTTAAAGGTAAACTCTTTATAAGAGCTTATATTGAATTACTTAGATAAATATCATAAGGATTAATCAATGTTCAATTGGTAAGAAAGTCCATAAATAATACTAACCTTATATATAACTATTGATGGTTATTTTGAAAAGACCGACGTCTTGTTTCGAAATACTGATCAGCCACCGCCTTTTGTTCAGAGGTTAAATGACTATATAACTCATTAAATCTCTCTGTAATCAAGTTCAAATGATGACTCAGGTTATTAATTCGTTGTAAACGTGCTGCAAAATACTGCGGAGCGGTGTAAATGTCTTGTTGATTTTCTTGCTTTAATAATATTTCATTACTCTTAACATTATCTAATATACTTTGACGATAGCCCTGCCAGTACGTTTCTTCATCTTGGGTTATTGCTAATTTATTTTTTAACACATCAAGACGATCACTTACTCTTTGATAGTGGGTTGAAACAGGCAACGACGTAGCTTGGGTCATTACCGTTGCAAACAATGCGGCTACTAGACCTACACACAGAAGTTTGGATATTAACCCTAAGATTTTGAGTTGCTTCATACTTAATTAATCTCCATCCATGTCACCGAAACCGCCGAATCCGCCAAAGCCACCAAACATACCCATTTCAGGTGGTCCAAACATGGGTTCCATACCCATCATAGCCCCTGGTTCTGTAAAATCTGGAGCATCAGAGAAACCTGGGCCACCCATATATCCGGGGCCCATATTCATCCCTGCGCAACCAACCAATAGGCTGAAAATGCTCAAAAACAGGACAAATCGGAAAAATTTGATCTTCATGTGATTATTCTACTTATTAATTCCGTTACCAAAATTAATAAAGTGTAAATTAAAATATTATTGTTTTTGATGGGGCATTTTAAAATGATGTGTCTTCAGTTCCTCACAGGGATCGGTACGGTCCTGTGCTGGCACAAAATAAACCTGGTTAAAGTCATTCTGTGGCTCATTATCATCATTGCCCTCTTCCATCACAGCAACAGAAATAATCTTAGCTTGAGGATCAAACTCTCTTAACCAAAAGGGTACTGCCAAATCATTTCTTAAATGGCCGTTACCGGCCACAAGTATGATGGGTAAATGAGAGGCATGATGGGCGGCAACCAAGGATGTTGCCATCGTTTGATCGCGTCTTATTTGTGCCTCTGCCATTGGCGCGATCATGTCTTTGGGTAGCATATTACAATGACCTCTTTCTACTCGACTGTCCATCTCCTGAGTCATAGTTGACGTCCAATCAGGAGGCAGTCCCACTTGCCCCTCTTGCCCCATCATGATTTTCATCATTTCAGGCTGTGTTAAGTTGGTGGCCACTACAGGCATTTTATTGGTGAGGGCCAAATTAAATAACGGTGCGTAATAAGGCCAATGCCATCCTTTGAAGGCAAAATTGCCTGATTTAGCTAGCGCTCTTAACTGTGCATCTGTATAAGGAGAAGGCTCTTTCAGTAAAGTCTCCTCTTCAGTGTTGATTGCTGGTTGATTGATCGCATCCAACTGCTCAAAGGCCAAGGCGAAACCCTTGTTTTTAATCAACTCCTTAATCCATTCCAACCTTAAGGCATGGCCTCCTTGGTTGTCGTGTACCTCACCAAGTAAAATATAATCAGCTTGCCCCCAACTCGCTATAGTCTTGTTATCGGGTCTTTTAGGAGACTCCCCTTGACTTGATAAACTGATTATAAGTAAGCACGCAATAAGCCAATAACGTTTCATGGGGATATCCTTTGCTAAAAATTAACTGTAGTCAACTATAGAGCTCAAATTTGACTGATTGGTTCTAGTGGGTTTTTAAAACCTGCTCTTTAGTTCCTAAAATAAGATAAATAGACATTAATGTAGGCAGTGCTAACAGAAAATAAACCCATCTAAAGGCTTGCTTTGAAGCCAATTCAAACACCATCAGGTCATGACCACTCCCCAAGGGTAACACCATAAACTGCTTAATCATATCAATACCCATTTTTTGCTCGAGAGGTAAATAATATTGTAATAAAGCTAGAAGAACACTCGACAAAACAGATACGCCAATGGTGGCTCCCATGGAGCGAAATAAGGCCGTGGTGGCTGTGGCAATGCCGATTGTGTGTTTAGGTACAGCGTTTTGAACGGCCACTAACGTAGTTGGGAACTGCCCACCAATGCCCACTCCCGACATAAATAAGGCACTACACAGTAAAAATGTGTCCTGTGAAGCTATCCACGCCACACTCATCATGCCAAGAAAGGCGATACATTGGCTCATTAGCTGAATGACTTTGTAATGTCCTGTTCTGGACATCAATTGCCCACAGATAAACGCACCACATGGTACTGATAACGATAAGGGTAAGAGACGCCAAGCCGTGTCACTGGCTGTCATGGCGTTCACCATCCTAAGCTCTAAGGGAACCATAATCGTCAAAGTAAGGATTTGCATAAACGCCACAAATAACACCCGGATACCCACAGAGAACTCTCTGACATCCAGTAATGACAAAGGGATTACAGGCTCTTTAGCATATTTTTCTGTCACCACAAAGAGCACTGTACCCAATACAGACACCGCAATTAAAATCACTATGGTTTGCGTAATACGACCATATTGGCCAAGGAGTGTAAATGCGGTTAACAAGGACAGTAAAGTTAAAGTTAACAAGGCTATACCTAACCAATCTATTTGTTTTTTGATTTTAGGGATAGGTAGTACCTTTAAGGCTCGTCTTGATATAACCAAGGCCACTAAGCCGATGGGTAGGTTAATCCAGAAGATATAGCGCCAAGACAGTGCATGAGTTAACGCACCACCAAAGAGTGGCCCAATAACACTGGCGACGGCATACATACCACTTATGTAACCTTGGTAGCGCCCCCTCTCTCGAGGAGAAATCACGTCAGCCACGGTGGCTTGAGCGAGAGAAATCAAGCCCCCTCCACCGAGCCCTTGAATTAACCTAAACACCACTAGCATCAACATACTTTGCGATAAGGCACAGCCCACTGAGGTCACTAAGAAAATCACTATTGACCAAGTCAGTAAATGGCGACGCCCGTACAGGTCAGAGAACTTACCGTACAGGGGAGTAGCTAGCGTCGAGGTTAACAAGTATCCTGAGATTACCCAAGAGAGCCATTTTATATCGGCAAACTCATGGGCAATATTAGGTAGAGCAATACTCACAATAGTCTGATCTAGAGCTCCCAGAAAAATGGAGAGAATAAGACCGGTGATAATGGAGCGTATTTGTTTTTCTGTGTATTGATGCAAAGTAATCCAGTGTTCAGTAATGTTAAGGTTCCAATTGGGTTATCTTAGTCAACCTGACACCCAACGTATGACCAAAGAAGTAAATAACTCTAGAGGCTACTTTATTAACCAGTCATTTGAGCGCTATACCTAAACAGGCCATTTAACTATTGCTTCAAACAACTAAACTCTTTATTCTCAAAACTGACATGACATATTTGTTGAACTATGCCCTGTGCATCCTTAACAATAAATTGAGGTGCATTGCTTTCTTCAGTATAAATCAGATAACCAAATTGCTGATCATTCACCTGTTTTTTAATATGCACTCCGGTCTCTACCGCGTAACCAATTAAATTGTTCTCAGGAAAACGATCCTCAAGTTGCGTCCCTCCCATCCCCGATACCACATTGATGGGTAAATCAGGTTCTTGATAATTACTGATCTCAAAAGTATGGATATGCCCCTGTAAAAATAAATCAAATTGACCCATTAGCGGTGGCTGTATTGCAGTTTTTTGTATGGCCTGATACACCTCATAAGTGCCCCCATTCCAAGCCAATAAACGACTATAGGCGTATCCTAATGAGGGATGATGCAATAATAACCAATGCTGGTAGTGGGGTTTGAGTAGCCTCTGTAACGCTGCCATTTTCTGAATAAATTGAGACAAGTTCAAATCTGGATGGGCTTCTTTAATCTCAGCAGAATCAAATATCAGCCACTGTGTATGCTGATTAATGACAACAGAATAAGGGTTATCTATCACAGTCTCTCGCTTATTGATACAAGCTTGCCCTGGGTGGTAAGGATAGGGATCAAAAAAGCGATACCACCCTTTACCAGCGCGCTGACAGGATTCATGGTTACCGCGCACCAACACCATGGGTACACTGGCCATCATTGCCTGCATAGGCTGAAATACGTCCGCTTGCCAACTATCCCAACCATAACCATGTACGCTCCCTTGGCAGCCTAGAGTAATACAACGACTTTCTCGATAAAGATAGTCTCCCACATGGATTAACACATCGGGTTTATCCTTGACTATGGCGAGGGATACCTGCTTCAGTGGCCATTTGGCAACATCATTACAGGCTTGATAAGCAAAAGGGGCTTTGATTCGGCAACCCGTGTCACCGATAATGGCCACTTTTTTAACTGCCGAAGGTAAATGAGGGAGCAGCCGACCGTCCAACATCAGGCGGGGGGTATTGGTTGGCCAGTTGAGTTCACATACCGCAACTGGAAAAAATGATTGATTTTCTGAGTATTGGGAATTGTTTTCTTTCCCTACCCTTAAGGTCATGGGATAGGAAGTCACTCCTGAGTTAAGAACAGGACAAGTGTTGTTATCTACAATGGTTCTCACAATCTCTTGATTATTTGGTCCCACCAAAACATAACTATAAAGATTTCTTGCTAATACGTGGCTGCAGGTGGTTGTAAGGATAACCAAAAGAAAACACCGCGTCATTCTTCGATAATTAAAATACAACATAACCTCTACCATTTAATAAGATTAATTTCACCATGATCCCTGTTGAGTTGTAATCATTCTGCTCAGAATCCCTTACTGGGTTTCTTAATAAGCATAACTTTTAATTATCTACAATACTATACAAGATATGTGACAGCTAAACTAAACAACCCGGTATTCTACACACCATGATAAACAGTTGGACATTGAACAAAATGACAAGAAATTCGTCTTAATATAAGTATTTCGTTAAAAAAAGTAATCAATTTAAAAGCAAGATATATTGGTATCCCTTAGCTTTTAGAGTTAATCTAGTTAGTTTCCAAATCAATAGAGTTGCTATCATGCCTTTCGTGAGCCTTGACCCTACCACTGAACAATTACTCCAGAACTTTACGACCCTCCATTCTAAAGATATTCACACTCAGTTATCTCTCACCCATCAGACACAAAATGAATGGAAGAAAACCCCTTTCGCTGAACGCGCTCTACTCTTTAAGCGCCTACATGACACTCTGTTAGCAGAACGCGAGGAATTAGCTGTACTGATGACCACTGAAATGGGTAAACCTATTAAAGAAGCCCGCTCAGAGGTTGAAAAGTGCGCTCAACTGTGTGTGTTTTACGCTGAGCGCGGTGCTCAGTTTCTGGCAGCGGAAACACTGATTAAAGAAGCGGATGTGGTGGCTGAAATCAACTATTTCCCCTTAGGACTCATCTTTGGCGTTATGCCATGGAATTTTCCACTTTGGCAAGTGCTGCGTTTTGCAGTGCCCGCCATCATGGCAGGTAACGGCGTTGTTTTTAAACATGCTCCTAACGTACCGCGAAACGCTATTAAAATCATTGAACTGTTTGTTAAATCCGGTTTTCCTGAAAACTTAATCAGTCATTTAATGATTGAGGATGATAAAGTCAAAGAAGTGATTGATAGTCCCCATATTCATGCGGTGACCGTGACAGGCTCTGACCGTGCAGGGCGAGCAGTGGCTGCCCTCTCTGGCGCCGCCTTAAAAAAGTGTATTTTAGAGCTGGGCGGATCAGACCCTTTCGTGGTGTTGGCTGACGCAGATCTCTCTTGGACCCTAAACCAAGCCATGATCTCCCGTTTTACTAATGGTGGACAAGCCTGTATTTCTGCTAAACGCTTTATTGTGGTGAAGGAAGTGTATGAGTCCTTTAAGGCTCAACTCGTGGCACTCACCAAAGAGCTCACCATGGGTAACCCCTTGGATGAGGATGTCCGTATCGGTCCACTTGCGCGATCCGACCTACGCGATCAACTGGCTAAGCAGGTTGCCTCAGCCCTTGAACATGGTGCAGTAGCCTTAACTGGCGCCAACATTCCTAATAGAACAGGGTGGTATTACGAACCCACCGTCTTGGAGAATGTGACCACTCACTCCCCCGTATGGAAACAGGAGCTGTTTGGCCCTGTAGCGATTTTGATGCAAGCAGATAATGAAGAGCAGGCTCTTGAACTTGCTAATGATACTCCCTATGGTTTGGGTTCTAGTGTATGGTCAAAGGATACGGAGCGCGCTCGCCATCTCGCCGACCAAATTGAAGCTGGAGCCACTTTTGTGAATTCCCTGGTGCGCTCAGATCCCCGAGTCCCTTTTGGGGGAACCAAACAATCTGGTTTCGGCCGGGAACTCTCTGCTCATGGCATTAGAGAGTTCACTAATATTAAAACCCTTTGGATTAAGTCGCTTTAGTACCTAAAAAAAGTTGATAAGCAGGATTTTGTGTTTCCTCTACATAAGGGTAGCCCAGCCCAGTCAAGAACTGTTGAAATGCCTTGTTTTCTAGTGGTGGTACCTCAAGGGCTACAAGTACACGACCGTAATCGGCACCATGATTACGGTAGTGAAAAAGACTGATATTCCAGTTTTCACTCATATTATTTAAAAAACGAGTGAGTGCACCAGGTCTCTCGGGAAACTCAAAACGATAAAGTCGTTCATTTTTAACCCGCGGAGCGTGTCCTCCCACCATATGACGCACATGGAGTTTAGCCATTTCGTTATCCGTTAAATCTACCGACTCAATACCGTGCTCTTTTAGATTGTTAAATAACTGCAGTTTTTCCAGTTGATGCATAATGCTAACGCCCACAAACACATGGGCCTCGACAGTCTCAGCAAAACGATAGTTAAACTCAGTAATCGCTCGCTCACCCAATAAATCACAAAAGGCTTTAAAACTACCAGGCTCTTCTGGAATGGTGGCAGCAAACACTGCCTCCCTTTGTTCACCAAGCTCTGAACGCTCTGCGATAAAACGCAGTCGATCAAAATTAATGTTGGCGCCACAAGCAATGGCTATGAGATGTTGCGCCTTCAGTTTATCGCGCTTGACCACCTTCTTCATGCCAGCGATGGCTAACGCACCAGCGGGCTCCAGAACGGCTCTGGTATCGTCAAACACATCCTTAATGGCGGCACAAATTTCATCGGTTGAGACCGTAACAATTTCATCCACCCATTCCTTACAGAGCTTAAAGGTTTCCACACCTACTTGACGCACAGCCACGCCATCGGCAAAGAGCCCCACTTGATCCAGCTTCACTCGTCGATTCGCCTCCAAAGACTGGCGCATAGCATCCGAATCAATGGGTTGTACTCCGACAATACGGATCTCAGGACGCAATCGTTTAACGTAAGCCGCTACCCCTGAAATGAGTCCTCCCCCTCCGATAGCCACATAAATGGAATGAATAGGTTTAGAATATTGACGCAATATTTCCATGGCGATGGTACCCTGACCTGCAATTACCTCAGGGTCATCATAGGGATGAACAAACGTATAGCCTTTTTGTTGAGCGAGTTTTAAGGCGTGATCATAGGCTTCTGAATAGGATACTCCACTTAACACCACCTCTGCCCCGCGGGCTTTGACTGCATCAATTTTTATAGAGGGAGTGGTCACGGGCATCACGATTACAGCCCGCATCCCCAAACGCTGCGCAGAGAGGGCAACGCCCTGAGCATGGTTCCCTGCACTGGCCGCAATCACCCCTTTTTTAGCCTCTTTGAGCGTCAGAGAAACCATTTTGTTATAAGCGCCCCGTAACTTAAACGAGAATACTGGTTGCATATCCTCTCTTTTCAGTAATACAGTATTATTTAATCGGTGACTTAAATTGGGAGCTTCCTGTAGCGGGGTTTCAATGGCCACATCATACACGCGTGTGGCATTAAGTATTTTTTCAAGATAATCTATTTTCATTTATGACCAATTTGTCTCAATAATCCTAAGTATATACGCAGAAGCTTAATACGATTTAAGGAAGGCGGGCAATTAATTTAGCAACGTTCAACTTTAATCTGTTGTTTATTTATTTTCTTTGCTGACTCGGTATGTTGGATTATTTACTGTGAAAACGCCCTTGATTTAAGACGTAAAAACCATTGGGCGCCTGATGAGCCCTGTGGCCATAAAAAAATTCCCTCAGTGTTTCTTCTTCCGTTATTGTGCCAGCCAACCGTATTTGTTCAGCATTCTTAACCACCGTGGCGCATTTCGCAGAACCATTAAGTCCTTATAATTGACGACGGAATCCTTGTATATGGTTTGCCCTTACTCAGCATGGCATAGATGCTTCTAAGCATTTTGTGGGCCAAGGCAATAACTGATTTTTTGTAGCCCTTGCGTGCCTGGAAGGACTCAAATTTTGCCTTGAGCCCGCTTCGGGTTTGTGCTGCCGCCTGTGCCATCGCGCAGAGTAGCCGTTTGAGCCACAGATTACCCTAGCGAATACGATCTTTTACGCTTACTCCTGTTAAATAAACTGAAGCGGCAGATCATGGGTGGCGCCCGGCTCAACAGCCTCTCCACGCACTGCGTGGTGGCTCTGTTTACTGTAGGCTGTAAGCTTCTTGTGCAGCATCAAACTATCTGGAGTACGAGTGAGCCTGGGTGAGTTATGTTAGAGATCGCCTGGGCCTTCGAAAAAATTACCAACCTCAGCCATCCAGGATCTGTTTCGTTAGAATAGCGGATAAATTCATCATCCAACAGCCTCTGCCTGAACGATGCTTTCATTCTCCGATAGGTCGGATGGTCTTCATATGTGTCAGAACATGATGAAGGCTGATTGTCACTAATTTTTAATCAAAAAAACATTGAGAAGTAGGCAATGAACGGCTATTCTGAGTGACAAGGAGAGAGGAAATCATGACTCAAGATGAACTAAAACAATTGGCCGCCAAAAGGGCCATCGACTATGTTCCAGATGATGCTGTTATTGGCGTCGGTACAGGATCAACCGTGAACTTTTTTATTCAAGAGCTCGCTAAAGTTAAGCATCGTATTGAAGGGGCAGTATCGAGTTCAGAGAACTCTACTAAATTACTGAAGGCGGCCGGAATCCCAGTCTTTGATCTAAATAGCGTGGATGAATTACCCGTTTATATTGATGGTGCCGATGAAATTACCGAACACTTTGCTATGCTTAAGGGAGGCGGCGGTGCCTTAACCCGTGAGAAAATCATTGCGGCCGTGGCCAAACGCTTTGTTTGTATCGCCGATGAAAAAAAACTGGTACCACTATTGGGTCAATTTCCACTGCCATTAGAGGTGATCCCCATGGCGCGTAGCTATGTGGCCCGTGAAATAGTGAGACTAGGTGGTCAACCGGTCCTTCGAGAGGGTTTTATAACAGATAACGGTAACATCATTTTGGATATTCACCATTTATCCATCATGAATCCAGTCAAACTGGAGGACGAAATTAATGCTTTGACTGGGGTAGTCATGTGCGGTCTCTTTGCTAAACGCCCAGCAGATACTCTTATCTTAGCAACAAGTACCGGTGTTGAAGTAAGAGAACGTTTAGCATAAAGATGGGTCTTACTAATATAGTCATTATCACTTTTATATGTTGCTCACACTGATTAAGAGGTAAGCCTATGTCAACCACCCTACACACAATTAAACAGTTTGATGTGGAATTGGAGGCGGTTCGCGCTAAAGTTCTAGAAATGGGCGGCTTAGTTGAAGAACAGATTGAAAAAGCCGTTGAATCGCTGCATGAGGGTAATTTAATTCTGGCTGATCATGTGATCAGTGAAGATCATCATGTCAATGCTCTGGAAGTGGGTATTGATGAAAACTGTACTTTTATCATCGCCCGACGTCAGCCCGCTGCCAGTGATCTGCGTCTCATTATTGCCATCATTAAAACCATTACCGACTTAGAGCGTATGGGCGATGAGGCAGAAAAAATTGCCCGTATGGCTAAAATGATCCATACCTCCGACCGATTGATGCATAACCGTCCTGTAGATTTACGTCATGTGGCTCACTTGGCCGTTGATATGTTGCGTCGCGCACTAGATTCTTTTGCGAGACTCGACGCCAATAGCGCCATGAAAATCTTACGTGATGATTTAGATGTAGATGAATCTTTTCGTGGGATTTTGCGTCAACTAATCACCTTCATGATGGAGGATCCACGCACCATTTCCAACTCTATTGAACTGTTGTTTGCAGCCAAAGCCATTGAGCGCATTGGAGATCATGCGAAAAATATTGCTGAATACGTTATTTTTCTCGTCAAGGGTAAAGACGTTCGTCATACCTCTGTTGAGGAAGTCGAAAAGGAAGTCTCTCTTCCTTTCTAAAACCAATCAAGCCTTAGGTGGAACATAACCTGAAGCCACTTCAGCTCCGTCACCAAAGAAATGGGCTTCCATTTGCTTTGAGAGATAACTTCTTGCGGAGGCCTCAGCCAAATTCAAACGATTTTCATTAATTAACATGGTTTGATGGCGCACCCAACCAGCCCAAGCCTCTTGCGAGACTTCGTTATAAATCCTCATACCAAGGTCTCCTGGGTAGGGGGGACGCTCTAATCCTGGCGCTTCTCTTTTTAACTTAACACAATTTACCATTCTCACCGTCATAGTCTTTAATCCTTTAAACCAATTGTTTAACAAATACTTTCGAGCGTCGTTGATAATTATAAAGCTCCTGCTTTTTCTTAGGTAACAGATCAAGGGTGGTCTCAAGAAAACCTCTTTCCACAAACCACTGACCCGTTCGCGTACTTAATAAAAAGAGTCGCTTAATACCCATACTTTTTGCTTGAGACTCAATATATTTCAGTAACTTATCCCCTCGGCCAATATTTCTAAAACCAGGGTTAATAGCGAGGGCAGCGAGCTCAGCCGACCCCTCTTCAGTAAAGGGATACAAGGCGACACATCCTATAATCTGCCCTTCATACAGCATCACAAAGAAACGGTGAATCTCAGATTCTAACAGCGAGCGGTTACGTTTAACGAGAACACCGTCCGCCTCTAACGGCTCAATAAGACGCACTAAGCCTGGAATATCATCTGCTGTAGCAGGGCGCAACACATCATGCATATCGCGCGTCACCATGGTACCGATACCCTCTCGAGTGAAGAGTTCCTGAATAAGTGCTCCATCCACGTGACGACTAATCAAATGAGTTTTTGATACCCCCTGTTGACAGGCGCGCACAGCACAGGGAAGAAAAAAGGCCACATCTTCCGTTAATAGCGCGGCCTGTTTAAGTAAGCTCTCCGCTTCCACAGCGCTCATCTCAGAGAGAGTTTCTCCTTGAGTATTGACTACGCCAGGAGTATCAGTCATAAAAATGAGTTTATCCGCAGACAGAGAAATAGCCGTAGCAGTGGCCACTTCTTCCACGGTCAGGTTGTATAGCTCGCCTGTTAAGGAATAGCCTAAGGGCGGCAATAAAACAATTTCCTGATCATCCAATCTGCGCCTAATGCCCACCGCATCCACGCGGCGTACCACTCCCGTATGCTGGAAATCCACTCCATCCACGACACCAATTGGACGAGCCATCACAAAGTTCCCACTGGCTATACGAATAGAGGAACCCGCCATAGGGGAATTGGCTATCCCCATGGACATTTGTGCCTCTATTTCAAATCCCAAGGTAGCAGAGGCTTCGATCACACACCCTAGAGCATCAGGATCAGTGACACGAATTCCTTTCACATAACGTGGTTTAAGTCCCTTTTGCTGAAGACGCGCCTCAGTTTGAGGTCTTACGCCATGCACCAATACCAAACGCACACCTAAACTTTGCAGAAGATTCAAGTCGTGGGTCAGGGCAATGAATTTACCATCCGCCACCACTTCTCCACCAAAAGCAATCACAAAGGTTCGATCACGAAAGGCATGGATATAGGGTGCCGCAGAACGGAACCAATTTACAAAAGAGTCAGTTTTATACATACCCATGATTATAATCATCATTGCCGAATTAGGTATATAAACTCTTTTTGACAGTTAACGGTTACACCTAACCCTCGGTAAGGAATGCAGCCTACAAAGCATTCACCCTCTCTTTTAGCTTACTCAAAAATCTCCCCATAAAAGCTCTGCACAGGCAAGCGCTGCTAATCCTGCGCTCTCCGTTCTAAGTATTCGAGGACCCAGAGCCAAGGGGATAAATTGATGCCTAAGTAACTTATTTTTTTCCTCTTCACTAAACCCTCCCTCAGGCCCCACCGCAAAGACTACAGACTCACCCTGTTGATAATCTATGGTGGATAAAGAAAGTGTTGCCTGTGGATGGAGCATGAGGCGCTTTGGGCTAGAGAGTTGGGTCAGCCAACTCTCTAAAGCCTGAGGAACATGAATAACTGGAAGATGATTTCTACCGCTTTGCTCGCAGGCGCTAATGGCAATATTTTGCCAGCGCTCAGAGCGTTGTTGTGCTTTGTCTTGAGACAACTTCACTTGAGAGCGCTCTGTGACTATGGGCATGATTTCTTTCACGCCAAGCTCTACCGCCTTTTGAATGACCCAATCCATTTTGTCATGATGAATGAGCGCTTGGGCAAGAGTGAGATGAAGAGGCGACTCACGATTAACGAGTTGTTGTGATAAAAGCGCCACTTCAGCACTATGTTTTTCAATGGCCACCAACCGCGCGGAATGCTCAACACCCGTTCCATCAAAGAGAGTGAACTCATCGCCCACCTTTAGCCTTAGCACTCTTACAGCATGATGAAATATCGTCTGTGGCAGTTGCCATAATTGACTGGCTGGAATAGGGACTGAACTATAAAAACGAGGCATAATCAATGCATACCCTGAGCAATAATGAATTAACTAATGCTATCATGAGCTTATGAGAAAACCATTGATTACTTTAGTTAAATCTATTGCCCTTGAAGAGGTAGTTCCGCGTTACCGTCAAGTCAAACACCACCGTAAAGAAGATGGAAGCCTTTGTACTGAAGCGGATTTAATGACCCAGTCCTCCCTGTCTTTAGCGCTCCTTACTTTGAAAAACTGCCCCATTCTGGGCGAGGAAATGAGTACCGAGGAACAACAGAGTGTGTGGCAGTCGACTCCTGAGTATTTATGGTGTATTGATCCTATTGATGGCACCACAAACTTTACCCATGGCATCGATTACTTTGCTCTATCAGTGGCGCTTTTGCACCATGGATTACCTATCCTTGGCGTGGTCTATAACCCCATCACCGAGGAAGTATTTAGCGCTGAAAAGGGTGGCGGAGCTTTTTTGAATGAACAAAAAATAGTTAACGAATGTTCATTTAAGGCACTAGATGAAGCCATTGCTTCCGTTGATTTTAAGCGTTTGCCTTGGCCTCTTGCAGAACGTTTAAGTGTTAGTCCACCCTACTCCTCACAACGCAATTTTGGCGCCTGTGCCTTAGAATGGTGCCATGTGGCAGTGGGTAAGTTTGACGTGTATTTACATGGCGGACAGAAGCTTTGGGATTACGCCGCAGGCTCATTAATCTTACAAGAAGCTGGGGGAATCTTCACCACTTTGGACCATCAGACTTTTTGGAATATCACCAACCCGTGGAAAAGATCGGTGATTGCCGCCAAAAACCCCTTACTGTTTGATCAATGGCGTACTTGGTTAAATGACTTTAACCAACCAAAATAGTAGAGAGGTTATATCCCCTATGCCTAAAAAAATTTGGCTGATGAAATCAGAACCTGAAGAAGTCAGTATTGATGATGTGCTATCAATGCCTCAACAAACTGTGGCTTGGACTGGGGTAAGAAATTATCAGGCACGTAATTTTATGATGCGTGACATGCAACTCAACGATGTGGTTTTGTTTTATCATTCCAGTTGTCCTCAGCCTGGTATCGTAGGGATAGGTAAAGTGGTGAGTCACCCCTATCCTGATCAGACACAGTTTGATCCCCATTCAAAATACTTTGATGCGAAAGCCACTCTTGATAAACCCCGTTGGTTTCATGTGGACGTAAAAATCACTAAAAAAACTCGTTGGGTTGGCTTAAAAGAACTCCGAGAACAGCCAGAGCTGGCTAACATGCGTTTACTATCTAAAGGAAATCGTTTATCAATTACCCCGATTAGTGAAGAAGAGTGGTTAATTATCCATGAGCTTCTTACATGAAAGACTGAACTCTCTTCCAATTAAACTTAAGTGATAAAACATCCCTCAATTCATGACGATTCGATAACCAACAGATCACGATGGTTTGTAGAGGTATTACACGACTAGGTTTTATTTTGACAAGTACTGCCAAGCCTCAACATATTTACTGTATGTTGCTTGAATCACCTCATCCGTTAACGCTGGCGCCGGAGGCGTTTTATTCCAATGGATAGATTCTAACCAATTACGGACATATTGCTTATCAAAACTCTGAGGGCTCTCCCCTGGCTTATAAGTGATCTTAGGCCAAAAACGTGAGGAGTCCGGGGTGAGTACTTCATCCATTAAAACCAACTGGTTTTGTTCGTCAAGGCCAAACTCAAATTTTGTATCCGCTATAATAATGCCTCGTTGTAGCGCATAATCCGCTGCTCTCTGATAAAGCTTTACCGATACCTCTCTCACCTGCGTGGCAAGACTCTCTCCTACACGCTGACAGGCTTGCTCAAAGGAAATATTCTCATCATGTTCTCCCACTAGAGCTTTGGTGGCTGGAGTAAAAATAGGCTGGGGTAATTTGCCAGCGCGGGGCAGACCTTGGGGCAAAACAATACCACAAACCCGTTGACTTAACTGATACTCTTTCCAGCCTGATCCTTCTAAATAGCCTCTTACCACCGCTTCCAAAGGCACGGCTTTTAATCGTTTAACAACCACCGAGCGATCCTTGACCTGTTCTACTTCATTGGCCGCTACCACCGATTCAGGGGCAATGCCAGAGAGATGATTGCTGATTATGGGTTCAAACATTTTGAACCAAAACAAACTAAATTGATTTAAAATTTTTCCTTTTCCAGGAATACCATTGGGAAAGACCACATCAAAGGCTGATAAGCGATCTGTGGTAATCATCAAAAGGTGATCTGTTCCTACAGCATAAATATCTCTAACCTTGCCCTTGGCCACCAAGGGTAAGGAAGTAATAGTTGTTTCTATCAGTGCGTTCATAATAATGGTGAGTTATCGCCCACTTTAATAATTTTAAGGGTATTGGTGCCCCCCGGAATACCAATGGGGTCCCCTATGGTAAGAAGAATGATATCGCCAGTATCCACAACTCCCAAGGTTAACAGTTTTTTCTCTGTCATGGCAATCACTTCGGCAGAGGATTTATGTTCATGCTGAAAATCTATGGGGTAGACGCCTCGAAACAAGGTGACTCGTCGCTGCGTACTCTCATTGGGCGTTAAAGCATAAATCGGTACATCCATGTCTGAACGAGAGACCAATAGTGCTGTTGTACCACTTTGGGTAAGCGCCGCAATAGCTTTAACTTGCAAATGTCGCGTTGTATGAATGACGGCCCGCGCCACAGCCTTTTCCACTCGATCAATGGGGTCATTGTCTAAAATCATCACATCGGGCATAGCTTCTTTTTCTGCTTCATTACATACGCGAGCCATAGCCGCAATGGCTTCCACAGGAAATTGCCCTGCCGCCGACTCAGCAGAGAGCATCACTGCATCCGTTCCATCTAATACTGCATTAGCCACATCGGAGACTTCCGCTCGAGTGGGAACGGGGCTTGAAATCATTGACTCCATCATTTGCGTAGCCGTGATAATAGTGCGATTCATCTGTCTTGCTAAACGAATCATCCGCTTTTGTAGGGCAGGCACTACGGCATCCCCCACCTCCACAGCCAAGTCTCCACGGGCTACCATAATCGAGTCGCTCGCTCGAATAATATCCTCTAAGGCTTCAATAGCCTCTGCACGCTCAATTTTGGCTTGCATTTGAGCCTCCCATCCTGCCTCCTTAAGGAGGCGACGAGCATAGTGCATATCCTCTCCAGAGCGCGGGAAAGAAACGGCCAAATAATCCACTTTCAACCGAGCGGCAAGATGAATATCCTGAATGTCCTTATCCGTTAAAGCTGGGGCAGTGAGCCCACCACCTCGTCGATTTATGCCTTTATTGTTGGAGAGTACCCCACCTTGAACCACTTCTGTGAAGACTTCATTACCTACCACTTTGATGACGGTAAGCTCAATCTTGCCATCATCAAGCAGGAGAGCATCACCGGCCTTGACATCTTGTGGTAACGCTTTGTAATCAAGCCCTACTCGCGTGGCGTCTCCCAACTGACAATCTGCGTCGAGAATAAATGATGCCCCTGGCTGTAAAGTAATACGTTGTTCTTTAAACTTACCCACCCGAATTTTAGGTCCCTGCAGGTCACCAAGAATACCTACCGTTCGACCCAGTTTTTTTGCAATACTGCGGATCATTTCTGCACGCGCCAAATGGTCCTCGTCGGTGCCATGAGAAAAGTTAAGACGGGCCACATCCATACCCGCCATAATCATTTTCTCTAATACCTCTGGCGTACTTGATGCAGGCCCAATGGTAGCAACTATTTTTGTGCGTCTTGGCATAACCCACCTCTCCCTATGATTATTAATATTGCCTTAACCTTGCTCAGCTCTCTCTTCCAGAATTTTTACCGCAGGCAGATCTCTCCCCTCTAAAAATTCAAGGAAAGCCCCCCCACCTGTTGAAATGTAAGAGACTTGGTCGGCAATTTTATATTTCGCCACCGCGGCTAAAGTATCGCCACCACCAGCAATGGAAAAACCCTTAGAACGAGCAATAGCAAGAGCTAAGGTTTTTGTTCCCTCGCCAAACTGATCAAACTCAAACACACCTACCGGACCATTCCACACAATGGTACCTGCCGTTTCTAAAATAGTTGCTAACTGCTGGGCAGTTTTAGGGCCAATGTCAAAAATCATATCGTCATCAGCCACGTCATCGACACTCTTAAGCACCGCAGGTTCTTTTTCTGAAAAGGCTTTACCCACTACCACATCAACAGGAATAGGTACATCACCTCCTCGTGCTCTGGCCGCATCTATGATTTTTTGTGCCTCAGCCACCAAGTCTGGTTCTGCTAGTGATTTACCAATTTTTTTACCTGCTGCCAATAAAAAGGTGTTGGCAATACCGCCGCCCACAATCAATTGATCCACCTTTTCTGATAAGGTAGAGAGTACAGTGAGTTTTGTGGATACTTTAGAACCCGCCACAATGGCTACCAATGGCCGTTTAGGCTCTTTTAAGGCTTGTCCAAGGGCGTCCAGTTCTGCAGCCAAGAGTGGTCCCGCGCAGGCTTGTTTAGCAAATTTTGCAACGCCATGCGTAGAGGCTTCAGCGCGGTGAGCCGTGCCAAAAGCATCCATCACAAACACATCGCATAGGCTTGCCATTTTCTTTGACAAGGCCTCATCGTCTTTCTTTTCCCCTGGATTAAAGCGCACATTTTCAAACATCACTACTTGCCCTGGCGCTACATCAGGCATGCTTTGCAACCAGTTTTGTATGAGTTTGACTTCGCGGCCAAGAAGCTGTGATAAATGCGCCGCTACAGGTTTTAAAGAAAACTCCTCTTCATAGACGCCCTCTGTGGGACGCCCGAGATGAGACATGAGCATCACGGCAGCATTGTGTTTAAGGGCTAACTCAATGGTAGGCAGGCTAGCTCTAATTCGGGTATCGTCAGTGATTGCCCCATCTTTTAACGGTACATTAAAATCGACGCGAATTAAATAGCGCTGCTGTGCGAGGGATAAATCCTGCATACGTAATATAGTCATAATTAATGGCTCTCCGAAGGATTATTTTGAGGCCATCCAAGCTGCGGTCACATCTAACATACGATTACTAAACCCCCACTCGTTGTCGTACCAGGATAATACTTTAACTAAATTACCACCGGATACCTTGGTTAAGCCGGCATCAAAGGTGCTGGAGGCGGGGTCATGATTAAAGTCCACTGATACGAGAGGGGCTGTATTGTAGTTTAATATTCCTTTGAGAGGTCCCTCTGCTGCACTTTTCATAATGGCATTGATTTCTTCCACCGTGGTGTCACGGGCTGCCTCAAAAGTTAAATCCACTAAAGAAACGTTGATAGTGGGAACACGAACCGCAAAACCATCGAGCTTACCGTTTAATTCAGGCAAGACTAGGCCCACTGCGGCCGCGGCACCTGTTTTGGTAGGAATCATAGACATAGTGGCTGAACGGGCACGATGCAAATCGCTATGATAAACATCGGTTAATACCTGATCATTAGTATAAGAATGAACGGTTGTCATAAGGCCTTTAACAACGCCAATGGCTTCATGTAAGGGTTTTACTAAAGGAGCCAAGCAGTTGGTGGTGCAAGAGGCGTTTGAAATCACGCTCATGGATGAATTGAGTACCTGGTGATTCACTCCATACACCACGGTAGCATCTACGTCTTTACCACCAGGAGCTGAAATAATGACTTTTTTAGCGCCACCGGTTAAATGAGCGGAAGCTTTTTCCTTGGTGGTGAATAATCCCGTACATTCAAGAATCACCTCAGCACCTACGCTGGTCCAAGGAATATCAGCGGGATTACGCTGTGAAAATACTTTGATTTTGTCACCATTTACAACGATAGAATCCCCCTCAACATGTACCTCCCCATGAAACTTACCGTGGGCAGTGTCGTAACGTGTTAGGTGGGCGTTAGTTTCAGAGTTGCCTAAATCATTAATAGCTACCACCTGAATATCTTTTCTACCCGATTCATACAATGCCCGCAACACATTGCGTCCAATACGACCATAACCATTAATACCGATACGAATTGCCATAATTACTCCCCCTAATGAGATTTTTTTAAAAACGTTCACCACTTCAGTTTTTTGGTGGATACTTAAGTAGTGTTATAAAACTGTCATCATAAAATAGTATACGAGTCACATGTAAATAGTATAAGATATTCTTATACTTAAGAGGCATCCTAATGCATTTCACTTTCCGTCAGTTACAAATATTTGAATCCGTTGCCAGGCATCTTAACTTTTCTCGCGCTAGCGAAGAGTTGCATCTAACCCAGCCTGCCGTATCCATGCAGATTAAACAACTGGAGGATCTAGCAGGACTTCCTCTTTTTGAGCATATGGGTAAACGTATTTTCTTAACTCATGCCGGCAAAGAACTGTTTGAACATACTAGAATTATAGCCAAACAAATGAAAGAAGCGAGAGAGGCTCTTGAGAGTTTAAGGGAAGGAGTAAGTGGTCGACTTGATATTGCCATCATCAGTACCGCTAAATACTTTGCTCCTAATCTTCTGGCGCGCTTTTGTGAGCAATACCCAGCAGTACAATTAAAACTGTCCGTTAACAATCGTGCTGGCATTGTGGAGCAATTAATGGAAAATGATGTAGATTTTGCCATTATGGGACAGCCTCCTGAAGGGATGGATTTAATTCATCAACCCTTCGCCAGAAACGCTCATTTAATTGTGGCACCACCGCATCACCCTCTGACTGAAGCCAAAAGACTCACTCTTGAGAGAGTCGCCGCAGAGCCTTTTCTGTTAAGGGAAAAAGGCTCTGGAACGAGAGAGCTGTTTGAGCGCTATCTGTCCCAACACGGACTAGTTGTCAAACCCCGGATGGAAATGAGCAGCAATGAGACGATTAAACAGGCTGCTATCGCCGGCATGGGTATCGCCTTTCTGTCAGAGCACACCATTACCTTGGAGCTTGAAACACATCGGTTGGTGACTCTGCCTGTGCCAGGCTTTCCCATTGTGCGTGATTGGCATCTTGTTCACCATAAAGATAAACGTCACTCCCCTGTGGCACGGGCTTTTAAACAATTTCTCTTAGAGGTGGCTCCCGTCATGCTAAGCCCTCCTACTCAAGCAAACAAAGATGACATCACTACTTAACCAACTCTCAATGCTACCCCTTGCAGAATAAGACTGGCTAAACGTTTCGATAAATACAACCGTGTTTCAGTCCTCTCAGCGGAGTTTGTGTTACTCACGACATTCCTTCATTGACTACGGTTTAATCAAACCTGATATTGACTACCCTTAATTATGGGTTAATTAATCTAATTATCATTTTCTTAGAAGGGTATGTTGGGCGTGATTAAAATCATGGTTGGCCACAGAACGGGTTAAAATTATCATGACCGGTTAGGAAACACATGGAGATAGAAGACGATAAAGCAGAAGGATTATCGGTTGCTTCCCTCCTTAGCCTTTAGCACCCATGCATTGAAGAATCTTTATAAGGCTACAACTTAGAGAAAATCCCCCCGCTAAGCCGTCCGGTTAGCATCTTGAACCCAGGCTCTATAAGAGTGGCGACTTACCGAAGTCATCAGGCGCATCCCATGGGACGCGGCACAACAAACTTCATTAGAATAAATCTCCAGGTTAGATGATTATCGGTTCAAAGAATTTATAACCGTAACAAACTTAACAGGGGATTATTAGAATAGATTATCTTGCTCATAAAAACAACGCTCCAAGCGGGTTTCTAATGACTTTATTTTTTGTTTCACGTCATTAACGTCCCAAGAGCTCACCGCTTTCATTTCCAACAACTCGAACATGCAATTAATACCCGCCATGATAGCAGCCCCTTCAGGGCCCATACCTTGGCTTTTCTCTTTAACTTCTTGTATACGACGGATAAACTCATTGGCCGCCTGTTCAAGTAATAATTTTTGATCAGTATCGCAGGCTAAACGGTAAGAGCGATCAAAAATCTTAAATTCAACCACAGCATGGTGTTGGCGCTCTGAGCTCATTCATGGTCTCCAGCTACTTTATTCATGAGTTGGTGTAAACGGTGTTTGGCTTCTTCAACTTTATCGCTAAGGTGCCTCATTTCATCTATTTTTTGTAATAGATCTTGCCTGAGCTGAAGATTCTCAGCGCGTAAGGAATCACATTGCGCAATAGCACGCTCAATCTTCTTCTCTAAGTTAACAAAATGTTTATCCATACACCTCGCTAAGATTTAAGGTCATCCTGATGGTGTTGTGCTGGCACTAATCCAGCAATCACTTTCGCCACATAACTCACTAACATAATGGGGAGTACCCAGAAGAAAAAAGACTCCACTGACTGGTAAGCCCAAGTTAAATAATAGTTCACAAAACCACTAAAATTGTGCGGCGATTGCGTTTTCAATATATAGAAGCTACCACTTGCAATAGCCTCTGCCACCAAAATACTGAGGAAACTGATCATCGTGTTTAATAAACTCTGAAGCATGGTAACTGGGGTTTTAACACCGACCCACACGCCTGCCAACCACAATACACCGTAGGCAGGAAATATAAATAGATATGACCAACTAATATAAGCCCCTGTAGCGGCACCAAGACTAATCGTGAGGCCATCTATGAGTGCCACCAATAAAATAAAATATACATACCAACTAAGTCGACGTAAAAAGACTCCCCCTAAATACATCACAGCGAAGGCGGCAGGTGGAAAGTGGTAAACAGACATAAAATGATGGCTTTGAGTTGCCAGCACTATACATGTAAAGAAAAGAGCAATTAATATTTTCTGGAAAACTGTATTCATTATTAACTCGGAGGTTTTTGCTTTCATGTATCTTAACAGATTCGCTCTTCGTCGGTGTTAACAAAGGTAAGCTATACTGTATTAATTATTGATCCTTAGACAAATCTATCACTGTGAGTAAATTGACTGTTTCTTTATTAAATACTGGCCTATATCGCCGTTTACTTCGCCAAGTGGTGCCCTACAAAAATCAATTTGCCTTGGCTATAGTGGGCATGGTGATTACTGCGGCCACAGAACCCACTCTGCCAGCATTACTCAAACCTTTATTGGATAAAAGCTTCGTTCATAAAGATCCGGTTTGGATGCATTGGGTTCCTCTTATGCTGCTCGGGCTATTTGTAATTCGTGGCGTAGCAAACTTTATCTCAAAATTTGCCATGAACTGGGTGGGGAACAAAGTAGTCATGGATCTGCGCACAAAAATGTTTGAACGCTTGCTACATGTGCCTGTTTCTTATTTTGATGAACACCCGGCTGGCACCCTCATTTCGAAACTAATTTATGATGTCAGTCAAGTGATGACCGCTACCACCTCCGTCATCACTAATTTAGTCACCGACACCTTTGTGGTGATTGGTTTACTAGGTTGGTTATTAATTCTTAATTGGAAACTCACCAGTATCACTCTCCTTGCAGCGCCGCCCATTGCCTTTTTAGTGAAACGAGTAAACAGTAAATTAAGACAAGTTAACCGCGCTACACAAGATGCCATGGGAGGCATTAGTACCGTGGTGGATGAAACCATTAATTGTCAAAAGGTGATTAAAGTTTTTGGTGGCGCTGAATTAGAGTCGGAAAGATTTCATCAAGCAAGTAATTTAGTACGTCGTTTAAATACCAAACAAGCCGCCACTTCCGCCGCGAATGTTCCGTTAGTCCAGTTTTTTGCTGCGATAGCCATTTCAATCATTGTTTGGATGGCCACTCTTCAAGCAGGAGCAGATGAAACGACAGTAGGTGGTTTTGTATCATTTATCACTGCCATGATTATGTTATTGGCTCCCTTAAAGCGTTTATCTGACATCAGTGAATCCTTACAAAGGGGGCTCGCTGCAGCGGAGAGCGTTTTTGAATTAATTGATGAGCGCATAGAAATCAACGATGGCAATCATGCGATTCATGCTGTTCAGGGTGAAATCCGTTTTGATGAAGTGACTTTTCAATATAAAAATCAATCACGACCCGCTTTAGACCGAATTCAACTCACTATTCGTGCAGGAGAAACCGTGGCCCTAGTAGGGCAGTCAGGCAGCGGGAAAACCACTCTTGCTAACCTTATTCCACGCTTTTACCAGCCTCAACGTGGCACGATATTTATAGACGGACATCCCTTAAATGCTCTCACCTTAGAGAGTTTAAGGTCCCATATTGCGGTAGTCAGTCAGGACGTGGTGCTGTTTAACGATACTATTGCTCATAATATCGCCTATGGGCCGCTGCGCGGAACCTCCTTGGATAACATCAAAAAAGCTGCCAAGGCCGCCCATGCCCTTGAGTTCATTGATATGCTGCCGCAAGGTCTTGAAACCTTAGTGGGTGAAAATGGCGCTCGTCTCTCTGGCGGGCAGCGTCAACGCATAGCTATCGCTCGCGCTCTTCTTAAGAATGCGCCGATACTCATTTTAGATGAAGCCACCTCAGCTCTTGATACCGAGTCAGAACGCTTGGTTCAAGCCGCCCTTGAAACCTTAATGAAGGGACGCACCACAGTGGTCATTGCTCATCGGTTATCCACCATTGAGGCCGCTGATCGGATTCTTGTTTTAAAGCAAGGACAGATTGTGGAAATGGGACGCCATCAAGATCTATTGGTTCAGGATGGTTACTACACTAAATTATGGCGTATGCAATCTTTAGCTAGCGCTTAAGCCATAGTTTAGCATAACGATAAAAGGTGGTCTGAGCGTTACTCACTGCCAATAAAAACCCAAAGCCTCCATCTAGAAAACCCGCCCTTAAAAAATAAGTGCGTATGAATGCCCATAACCCCTTGAGGGTTGCTATGGTTAAGGAGGCTTTTCTTCCTTTATCAAACAGCATGTCAGCACCAAGAGTTGAATAGTGATTGGTTTTGGCTATCACTTCCTCAAGAGTGTCATAGGTGTAATGAATGAGAGGATGGCGCAAGGTCCCCAAGGGTTTATCGGATTCTAAGCGCTCATGCACTCGATCTAAACTGAAAGTAGCATCGCCGCGCTTAAATAACCGAACCACATAATCTGGCCACCATCCACCATGACGCATAAAGTGACCGCAGTAACTGGAGGAACGCGGTATCCTAAAAACTGTAAAGGATTGACGCGCTATCACTTGTTGTATTTCTTCTTTGAGCTCTGGGCTTACGCGCTCATCGGCATCGATAGATAAAACCCACTCTTGGGTTGCATGGTGGAGGGCTAAGTTCTTCTGAAAACCAAAACCTTGCCAATGACTATTTACATGGACAATAGCACCACAGGCTTGCGCTTTAGCTACCGTATCATCACTGCTACCGCCATCAATGACAATAATTTCATCGGCAAAGCTCACCGATTCTATACACTTCACGATGTCGTGGGATTCGTTTTTAGCAATAATAATGACCGACAAACTCATCGTTGTCTCCACGCTTGATACCACGTAACAAACTTAAGAAGACCTTCATGTAAACTGGTTTTAGGTAATGGGCCCACTAAAGCTCTCAAGCGCTCATTACTGGCATAGGTTGACAGCACATCACCCTTTTGAAAAGGTTGCCAATCAATGAGTGCTTTTTTATTAAGTAGTCCCTCCAGCTCTGTAATCATATCCATTAGCAACACCGGCTCTTCATGACCAATATTTAAAATACGCCAAGGGGCATGACTGGTGGCAGGATCAAGCGCGAACTCTGTATCCTGCTGATTGGGTGTTGGAGGGCGATCGAGTAATGCCACTATACCCTGCACAATATCGTCAATATAAGTAAAGTCACGATACATCTGCCCTTGATTAAATACTGTAATAGGTTGGTGATCAAGCATCGCCTGAGCAAACTTAAAGTAAGCCATGTCAGGGCGACCCCAAGGGCCGTAAACAGTAAAAAAACGCAGTCCCGTGCAGGGAATGGCAAATAAATGACTATAGGAATGAGCCATGGCCTCATTAGCGCGTTTGGTGGCAGCATAAAAACTCAAAGGATGATCGACTCCCTGTCCTTCATGCCACGGCATACTGAGGTTTGCTCCGTAGACACTAGATGAACTCGCAAAAAGTAAATGCTGAACAGCATAATCACGACACATTTCTAAGATAGTTAAAAACCCAGTGATGTTGCTATCCACATAGGCTTGGGGCGCTTGCAAAGAATAGCGAACCCCTGCTTGTGCCGCCAAATGGATAACATACTCAATAGAATGTTGCGTAAAAATCTGTTCTATAAACGAACGATCTTCTATTTGCCCTTGATAAAAAGCAAAACTATTAAAGGAGCGCAATCGGTTTAACCGAGCCTCCTTGAGGTCGATGGAGTAATAGCTATTTAAGTTATCAACACCCATCACACTATGACCCATTTCAAGCAGCCTTAATGCGGTATGCATGCCGATAAATCCTGCCACTCCTGTCACTAGGATTTTCATTGGATTATTCTAACATGGTGTAGGATTAGTAAATTTTAAGAATAATTATGCTCAAATCATTCTTGGCAAGAGTTCAATTCTGTCAAATTTCCAACAAAATATAGCCAGTTTAATGCCAGCATCCTACAATGCTCTCATGACAAAACTTCTACTAATTAAAACCTCATCATTGGGGGATGTTATTCATGCACTACCTGCTCTAACGGATGCCCTACGTTTTAATCCATCCCTTAAAGTGGATTGGCTCGTAGAAGAATCCTTTAGAGATATTCCTCAACTTCACAAGGGTTTAAATCGAATTCAAGCTGTTGCACTGCGACGCTGGAAAAAGCATTGGCTACATATTTCCAATTGGTACGAATTGGTTAACGTTATAAAAAACATCAATACAGAATCCTATGATCTGTCCGTGGATTGCCAAGGTTTGCTGAAGAGTGCACTGCTTTGCAGAGTATTACCTGGACTTCGCCACGGTTATCACTGGGACAGTATTCGTGAACCCTTGGCGTCCTTGTGCTACCAATATACCCATCATATCTCCTGGCAGCTTCATGCGGTGGAGCGTAATCGTCAATTATTAGGACAGGTATTGGGGTACACTCCTGATACTCCTGTTGATTACGGAATTGTCGCGCCTCCTTTATCACCCACTTTGCGACCTAGTACCCCTTGGGTAGTATTTCTTCATGCTACAAGCCGAACCAGTAAAGAGTGGCCAGTGGATTCATGGATTCGCTTAGGGCATCATTTAGCACGCATGGGGATTACCGTTTTACTTCCTTCAGGAAACATTAAGGAAGAAAATAGAGCACAACACATTGCTCAACAGATTGATCACGCCATCGCACTACCAAGACTCGATCTCACCACATTAGCGAGCCTATTACAAGAGGCTGAGTGGGTGGTTGGCGTTGACACGGGACTTACCCACCTAGCAGTAGCTTTAAAACAAAAAGTCATTGCAATTTATACGGACACCGATCCACAAGCTACTGGAGTGTATGGTGGCGAACGGGCCACTAATGTTGGTGGAATAGGTATGGTGCCTGATGTGGAATCTATTTTAAAATTGTGTCTATGATTCGTTATCGTTTTATTATTGCCCTTCTCTTACCCTTTGCTTTTTTACGCCTGCTGTGGAAAAGTCGCCTAGATTCACGTTATCGTCAACACTGGTTAGAGCGTTTAGGTTTTATTCCATTGATTAAACAAGGCCCTGTAATTTGGCTGCATGCCGTCTCAGTGGGTGAGACTCGAGCTGCTGTTTCTTTAATTCAACAAATTAACATCTTATATCCAGATCATAAGATTATTCTCACCCACATGACCCCTACTGGAAGGAGTACAGAGGAAAGAGTTCTCAACACTTTAGCTTTGCGTTATTACCTTCCCTATGACACACCTGGTGCTGTAAAACGTTTTTTAAATCGTCTTCAACCTGACTTGGGGATTCTGTTAGAAACCGAAATTTGGCCTGAATTAATTAGTCAATGCCACCAACAGTCTATTCCCCTTTTATTGGTCAACGCTAGGTTATCGCAACGCTCCTATGAGCGCTACCAACGTTACCAACCCTTAACAAAAAACATTTTGCAGCAGCTAAGCGTTATTGCTACCCAGTCGGCCCAAGATGCCGAGCGCTTTAAACTATTAGGCGCTCAAGAGGTGGTAGTGGTTGGCAATATCAAATTTGACGCAGCAAGAGCACTACAACAAAACTCCCAGGACAATCTAAGACGGTTGTGGTCTCAAGAGCGAAAAGTATGGCTTGCCGCAAGTACCCGACCCGGTGAAGAAGAAATCATCATTAATCTTTTCCAGCGCTTGAATATAGAGCATCAACTGTTAATCCTTGTTCCTCGACACCCACAACGCTTTCAAGAGGTGGCCGCGCTGCTCCATAAGAAAAATATTCGTTTTATACGCCGCAGCCAACAGCAACCGATCCCAGATAACGTAGGGGTATTGTTAGGTGACAGCATGGGTGAGATGGGTAACTATTATCAAGGGGCAGATCTTGCCGTGATGGGCGGCAGTATCTTACCCTTTGGCGGCCAAAATCTTATTGAAGCCACCGCCATGGGTTGCCCTGTGATTGTGGGTCCACACACTTATAACTTTCAAGAAGCGGTGCATTTCGCCTTGGATGCAGGAGCTGCAGTGCGTTTTGAAAAAACCGACGAATTATTGAGTATCATTCCACAACTCTTAAATGACACCCGCAAAAGAACCGCTATGGGTGAGGCTGGACAACACTTCACCCTCACCCATCAAGGTGCCACCAGCACCATTTTGACACTAATCCAACGCCAAATAGCCCACAGCAAACTATGAACAAAGCCTTTACTAAAGAAACAGATCAGGATGAGGATGAGCCGCAACCATCTGGTCCACCCATCAAAGGCCCCAATTACATCACACCCGAAGGGTTTGCGCGCCTTCGAGCTGAAATGGAGTGGCTCATTCGTGAGGAACGTCCGAAGATAGTGGAAACGGTAGCCTGGGCAGCCTCTAACGGCGATCGCTCTGAAAATGGCGATTATATCTATGGCAAACGTCGCCTCAGAGAAATAGATCGACGATTGCGTTTTTTAGTTAAACGCTTAGAAATAGCTCAAGTTGTAGACCCCTCGTTGCAAAAGGGTAATGATCAAATTTTTTTTGGCGCCTATGTGTTAATGAGCGATGACCAGGGTCATGAGCAGCGTCTACAAATTGTCGGCATTGATGAAACCAATCCTTCAATGGGTAAAATCAGTTGGATTTCCCCCATCGCTAAGGCCCTATTAAAAGCTCATGAGGGGGACCATATCAGTTTTCTTAGCCCTTCTGGCAGACGGGAGATAGATATTCTATCGGTGAGCTATGAAGAAGAGTGATTAAAACTCAAAACGTGACGCTTTCGCTATGTGATGCAAAGCCGGAACCACCGTTTCGAATAACACTTCACTATGATAATCCTTCTCACCCACACGTTTAATCCGAGTCACTGCCATGGTGGGAGAAACACCCACTACCGCCACCAACGTCCCGCCAACCGCTAGCGTATCAAGAAACACTTGGGGTAATTGTGGCACTGAACCGCTTAACAAAATTGTATCCCAAGTTTTTGCATCACCATAACTTTTAGCGCCATCACCAATGATTACGGACACATTATGATGGCCATGGTGGGTTAATTTAGTTTGTGCTTGTTGGGCCAAATCATGGTGAATTTCAAGGGTTGTCACAGAATGAGCTAAGCGGCTGATGAGCGCTGCCATGTAACCGCTACCGGTACCAATTTCCAATACCTTATGATTATCCTTTAAGGCCAGCGACTGAAGAAGTCGCGCCTCTAATTTAGGAGAGAGCATCGCTTCTCCATGGGCAAGAGGAATTTCGGTATCCATAAAAGCCATATTCCGATACTGCTGAGGAACAAAATCTTCTCTTTTTACCTCATACAACAAATCAAGAACAGTAATGTTTAGCACATCCCAAGGACGAATTTGTTGCTCAACCATATTAAAACGGGCTTGCTCAATATTCACGAATGACTCCAAGGCGTTTAAAAAACTTTATTCTACCAAAAACCTTAAATTTAAAAAGAAACTCTCTCGTTAAGGGACGAAATCTACTTTTCAAGGTACACTCATAGTCTAATTCATTTGTTATTATTTGCTGGAGTTATTTGTCCATGAATGCAAAACCCCCATTTTTATCACAAAACGCTAGCGTTGATGAGAATGCCATTCAACCTCTGCCGCGCTCACGGAAAATTTATGTTACCGGCTCTCGCCCTGACATCAGGGTTCCAATGCGGGAGATTTCACAAAACCCAACCCCGAGTCAACAGGGTGATGAGTCGAATCCTCCGATCACTGTTTATGATACCTCAGGCCCCTACACTGACCCACAGGTCAATATTGATATTCGCCAAGGCCTCAATGCCTTGCGTGAAAAATGGATTGAAGAGCGTGGTGATACGGAGTTATTAACAGGACCCACTTCTACTTTTGGGCAAGAACGCTTAACGGATCCGCAACTAGCAAGTTTCCGTTTTGAATTAAAACGCCAACCACGCCGTGCACTACCTGGACACAATGTGACACAAATGCACTATGCACGTCAGGGTATTATTACACCTGAAATGGAGTTCATAGCCCTACGTGAAAACTCGCGACGTGAAGAAATGCTGGAAGCATTTAAGGCACAAGGACAAGACATCCATCGCCTACTCGCTGAGCAACATCAAGGACACTCCTTTGATGCCGCCATACCCGCTCTTATTACACCAGAGTTTGTACGCTCAGAAGTGGCTCTTGGACGAGCTATAATTCCTGCCAATATTAACCATACTGAAATAGAACCGATGATTATTGGTCGTAACTTCTTGGTTAAAATAAACGCTAATATTGGTAATTCAGCGCTGGGTTCTAGTATTCAAGAAGAAGTTGAAAAAATGACTTGGGCTATTCGCTGGGGTGGGGATACTGTGATGGATTTATCCACCGGTAAAAACATTCATGAAACCCGCGAGTGGATTATTCGTAATTCACCAGTCCCCATTGGCACAGTGCCCATCTATCAAGCCTTAGAAAAAGTAGATGGGAAAGCCGAGGAGCTTACCTGGGAAATTTTCAAGGACACCTTAATTGAACAGGCAGAACAGGGGGTAGATTATTTTACAATCCACGCTGGTGTTCGCTTAGCTTACATTCCCCTTACCGCCCAGAGAATGACAGGAATTGTGTCACGCGGTGGCTCTATCCTCGCTAAATGGTGTTTGGCGCACCATAAAGAAAACTTCCTCTATACCCATTTTGAAGATATTTGCGACATCATGAAAGCCTATGATGTGAGCTTCTCCTTGGGTGACGGCCTTCGCCCAGGATCCATCTATGACGCCAATGATCGTGCTCAAATCGCAGAACTGGAGACCTTAGGGGAATTAACCACCATTGCCTGGCGTCATGATGTACAAACCATGATTGAGGGACCTGGGCATGTACCGATGCATAAGATCAAAGAAAATATGGACTGGCAATTAAAGCTTTGTCACGAAGCTCCTTTTTATACCCTTGGTCCTCTCACCACAGATATAGCACCCGGTTATGACCATATCACCTCAGCCATAGGAGCCGCTATGATCGGCTGGTTTGGTACCGCCATGCTCTGCTATGTGACACCCAAGGAGCATTTGGGATTGCCTGATAAAAACGATGTGAAGGACGGCATCATGGCCTATAAGATTGCCGCCCATGCGGCGGATCTGGCTAAGGGCCATCCTGGAGCACAAATCAGAGACAACGCGCTCTCTAAAGCGCGCTTTGAGTTCCGCTGGGAAGATCAATTCAATCTAGGTCTTGACCCAGATAAAGCCCGTGAATTCCATGATGAGACACTGCCTCAAGAGGGAGCTAAACTGGCTCATTTTTGCTCCATGTGTGGTCCGCATTTTTGTTCTATGAAAATCACACAAGACGTCCGTGATTACGCGAAATCCGTTGGCGTAAGCGATGAGCAAGCGCTCACTCAAGGCATGGCTGAAAAAGCCCAGGAATTTAGTCATACTGGGCATGATTTATACAAGAAATTGTAGGGGTAAGTATGAGTAGTTTATTACTGATAAAAGCGGCACTATTAGGGACCGTGGAGGGATTAACGGAGTTCTTACCAGTATCCTCTACGGGCCATTTGATTTTAGCAGGTAGCTTATTACATTTTAATGATGAGAAGGGCAAAGTATTTGAAATCGTTATACAATTTGCCGCTATTTTAGCGGTGTGTTGGGAATATCGACGAAAAATTTCACAGGTTATTACTGAGTTACCCAGCCAAAAATCAGCACAACGCTTTGTGGCCAATCTCCTACTCGCTTTCTTACCCGCCGCAGTATTAGGCTTACTTTTTGCAAAAAAAATTAAAGCGTCTTTATTCGCACCTCTGCCAGTTGCCTTGGCTTTTATCATCGGCGCTTTCTTTATTTTATGGATTGAGTCAAGACAAAACAAAACCATCATTCATCGTGTGGACGATATGGATTGGCGAACCGCCCTGAAAATCGGTTTTTGCCAATCCTTAGCCTTGATTCCCGGCACCTCACGCTCAGGGGCCACGATTATGGGAGCTTTGTTTTTTGGTTTATCCAGGCAAGCTGCCACAGAGTTTTCTTTTTTTCTCGCCATCCCCACTTTGTTTGCAGCGACACTCTACGAAGTTGTTAAGTATCACCACCTCTTTCATCGTGAAGATATTACTCTCTTTGCTGTAGGCAGTTTATTTTCTTTTATATTTGCTTTTGTCACTGTTCGCGCGCTCTTACGCTTTGTCAGTGGTCACCGCTTCACCTCTTTTGCTATCTATCGAATTTTGTTTGGCGTATTAATTCTCATTACTGCCTACCAAGGATGGGTAGATTGGAGTAATGGTTAGATTTCAATCATTTCAAAATCTTCTTTCCTAGCGCCGCATTCCGGGCAGACCCAATTCACAGGAACATCTTCCCAACGGGTTCCTGGAGCTAACCCTTCCTCAGGGTCGCCCTGTTCTTCATCGTAAATATAACCACAAATAAGACATAAATAGGTTTTAAAAGGTGCTGCTGTATTCATACTTTTCCTAAAGAATTGAGTTAAAATGATAAGACATAGGTTAGTCAACAGAGTTTAACTGTGCTAACACATAAAACAAACATCATAAAACCGGACGCCCTTAAGAGCAACTGTATCATGACCACTCCACCACCCGCAGTGCTTGTCTTCGCCGCCACCGATCCTAGCGGAGGGGCCGGATTACAAGCTGACATTATGACTTTATCCAGTATGGGATGTCATCCTCTATCGGTAGTCACCGCCGTCACCGTCCAAGACACCACAGGCGTGGAAGACATTTTTCCTCTGGATGCAGAGTGGGTGGCGGATCAAGCGCGCTGTATTCTTGAGGACGTGCCAGTGGCTGTGTTTAAGCTTGGGGTACTGGGCAGCCTTGAGAGTATTGCGGCCATTGCTGAAATTGTCTCTGATTACCCAGAGATTCCCTTGGTGCTGGATCCCATCTTTGCAAGTGGTCGCGGTGATGAACTGGCTTCTGAAGACATGATCGCTGCTATGAAAGATTTAATCATTCCTCAGTCCACTATCATCACGCCAAACACCCTTGAAATACTGCGACTTACCGCCGATGACAGTCAAGAAGAAGACCATCAAGACTTAAACCTGGCGGCCGAGGAAATTCTCGCCACAGGTTGTGAATACGTCCTAATTACGGGAACTCACCATCATACTACGCAAGTGATCAATACTCTCTACGGCCGTGAAGGCGTGATTCGCGCCGATGGTTGGGAGAGACTAGCTGGTAGCTACCATGGCTCAGGATGCACCTTAAGCTCTGCCATCGCTGCAGGTCTCGCGCAAGGCTTAGACATTGCCGAAGCCGTGGCTGAGGCACAGGAATATACCTGGCAAACCCTAAAAGACGCCTTCCGTTTGGGGATGGGGCAACGAATACCAGATCGCTTATTCTGGGCACGAGAGGATCGGCAAGCGGGTGACACACATTAAATTCGCAACACCAACGGGTCTTTATGCCATTACGCCAGAATCCTTACCCTTGCAAGAACTCCTTGGCTGGGCAGAGATTCTATTGCAACATGGGGTATTGTGGTTTCAATACCGCAGAAAACATCTCTCTGCACCAAGACAACTGGAGGAAGCACGATGCCTTCAGGAACTGTTACTGGAACACCACGGTTATCTTATTATTAACGATAACGTGGACTTAGCCCTGGAAGTTAACGCCTATGGGGTTCATTTAGGAGCAGAAGATTTGTCTCTTAGCGAATTGGCAAAACACTATCACAATCACTCGCTAATGGTGGGGGCTTCTTGCTATCAAAGCCTAGAATTAGCTCAGAGGGCTCATGAAAATGGCGCCCATTATGTGGCTTTTGGCAGTGTTTTTCCATCAACCACCAAACCCCATGCTCTGGCAGCACCCTTAACCCTCTTTCGCTCTCATGAGTGGAGTATCGCTCAAGTTGGGCTAGTTGCCATAGGCGGTATCACTCCCCATAATGCAGCGCAGGTCTTAAATGCCGGAGCACAAGCCATTGCGGTGGTGAGTGCTCTGTCAAACCTAGAGCGGTTGAGTACTACCATCCAACAATTTCAACAACTTATTACTGAATCAAGGATGCACCATGACCACGTCCAATGAAAAGCTATTTGATCGCGCCCAGCTGGTAATCCCAGGTGGGGTCAACTCACCCGTGCGCGCCTTCCGCAGTGTAGGAGGAACGCCACGTTTTTTTAAAAAAGGAAAAGGACCCCGTTTTTGGGACGCCGCAGGGCAAGAGTATATTGACTATGTGTGTTCTTGGGGTCCTTTATTACATGGCCACGCTAATCCAGAGATTGTTCAAGGCGTATGTGCGATTGCTCAAGACGGCATGAGCTTTGGTGCACCCACGGAGCTTGAAATTAATCTTGCCGAGCGCCTTATCTCTCTAATGCCCTCCCTGGAAATGGTTCGTCTCACAAGCTCTGGCACAGAGGCCACTATGAGCGCCATTCGGCTCGCGCGCGGTTTCACCGGTCGCACGAATATAGTTAAATTTGATGGCTGTTATCATGGTCACGGTGATGCGCTGCTAGTTAAGGCAGGCTCCGGAGCCCTCACTCTTGGGCAACCTGACTCAAAGGGTATCCCTGCTGATTTAGCTTCGCACACGCTAGTCTTACCCTACAACGATGTGGATGCTTTACAAGCATGTTTTAAAGAATATGGCGACAGTATTGCAGCCATTATTGTGGAACCTATTGCGGGTAACATGAATATGGTACTGCCTCACCATTCTTTCTTACAGACTTGTCGTGAGGTGACTCAAGAATACGGGGCAATACTTATTTTTGATGAAGTGATGACAGGTTTTAGAGTGGCTCTGGGAGGAGCACAGTCCATTTATGGTATCACCCCAGACTTAACCACATTGGGTAAAGTAATTGGTGGTGGCATGCCGCTTGCCGCTTTTGGTGGTAGACGTGAGATCATGGAGCATTTGGCTCCTTTGGGTCCGGTTTATCAAGCGGGTACACTGTCAGGTAATCCTGTTGCGGTGACCGCCGGTTTAATTAATTTACAACTGGCGAGTGAGCCAGGTTTATATGAACGCCTAGGAGACATGACACGAGCGGTGATGGATGGTATCACTAATATTGCTGAGCGGTATGGTTTTAATCTGTCATCGTGCGCCGTAGGTGGCATGTTTGGCTTACATTTTCAAGCACAATGCCCAACGAATCTCAAGGAAGTGATGGGTGCCGATAATGCGTTATTTAAGCGATTTTTCCATGGCATGCTTAACGAAGGAGTGTATTTTGCACCCTCAGCCTTTGAAGCAGGCTTTGTGTCCACGGTTCATGGTACCCAAGAACTTCACGAAACCCTTGAGGCAGCAGAAAAGGTATTTTGCCAACTGGCGAATTAAGGATAAAAGACAGTGAATTTTCAGCAAGCTAAATTTTTTATTACTGTCAACGACTGGCAGGGCTTGCCCCCAGATAATATTGTGGAAGTTGCCTTTGCCGGTCGCTCTAACGCCGGCAAATCCAGCGCCATTAACTGTTTAACGCAGCAAAGAAAACTGGCCTTTACCAGTAAGACTCCCGGAAGAACGCAGCATATTAACTACTTTTCACTGGGAGATGACTGCTTTTTAGTGGATTTACCAGGATATGGCTATGCTGAGGTGCCACTCTCAGTGAAGTTGCATTGGCAAAAACTGCTGTCTCAATACTTAACCTATCGCGACTCACTCCGGGCCTTGGTGGTGTTAATGGATATTCGTCACCCATTGACCCCTTTAGATCGTCAGTTACTTGAGTGGTTTGAGCCCACAGGCAAACCCTTACTTATTTTGTTAACTAAAGCGGATAAGTTGGGTCGAGGTGGACAAACCAAAGTATTACAAGAGGTGAAAGAGGAGTTAAAATCCTTAAAGCTCCCTTATCACGTCATACCCTTTTCTAGTCATAATCGTCAGGGCTTTGATGAGGTGACGGAACTGCTACATTCTTTTTTCAAAAAAGACAATGAAGGCAATAACTTAGAAAAAGAAGGGTAAAAAAAACCCCCTACAATTGGGAAGGGTAGGGGGTGAAGGCCTTTATAAGATAAGGCACCTGCATAGGGAGAGAGCAGGTGTTGGTCATTAATAATAATAATGACTAACACCGTTATAGAGTGAGGGTTAAATGATAAAGTTCAATCATTTTTAATTTTTAAAGGAATTGTGTATGCACGTATTAGGTAAATTTCCGATCCGTCGCCCAAGACGTAACCGTTTCGACTCTTTTACGCGCCGTCTTGTTCAAGAAAATACGTTAATAAACAATGACTTAATCTATCCTGTCTTTGTTATTGAGGGGATAAACAGTGAGCAAGTAGTGCCCTCGATGCCCGGTATCCACCGACAAAGTATCGATAAACTGTGTTTTACTGCTGAGCGTTGCCTGCGCCTCGGTATTCCTGCTTTAGCTTTATTTCCAGTGATTGATAGCAGCAAAAAAACCCTCAACGCCGAAGAAGCGTGGAATCCTGAGGGATTATTGCCACGCACCGTGCACGTGCTTAAAGAACGCTTTCCTGAGCTTGGTCTCATCACGGATGTGGCCCTTGATCCTTACACAAGTCACGGACAGGACGGCATTATTGATGAGCGTGGGTATGTGATGAATGAAGACACTCTCAATGCATTGGCTAAACAAGCCCTGGTAGAAGCTCAGGCCGGGGCAGATGTGGTGGCTCCCTCAGATATGATGGATGGACGAGTGGGAATAATTCGTGGGGAATTGGACAAGCATCACTTTATTCATACCAGAATCATGGCCTATTCTGCCAAATATGCCTCTAGTTTCTATGGCCCTTTTCGTGATGCAGTGGGGTCGGCAAAACAGCTGGGTAAAGGCAGTAAAGAAACCTACCAAATGGACCCTGCTAACAGTAACGAAGCTCTCTGGGAAGTAGGTCTCGATTTAGAGGAAGGGGCTGATATGGTGATGGTAAAGCCTGGTATGCCCTATCTCGACATTGTTTATCGCGTAAAAGAAACCTTTAAGGTTCCTACTTTTGTTTATCAAGTGAGCGGTGAATACGCTATGCTTCAAGGAGCCATTAATTCAGGCTGGCTGGATAAAAAGTGTATTGTAGAGTCGTTGTTGGCTTTTAAACGGGCAGGAGCTGATGGAATTCTCACATACTTTGCCATTCAAGCCGCTGAAATGTTGCAGTCCTCTTGATTAATTAACTCTTGTAACTGCCTTATACGCGCTCGATCCAGAGCGCGTTTATCCGTGTTCTTAGGAATTAATCGCTCAGCATTTTTGGGGAACACATGTAAGTTGATAACAACCCCTTCTTCATCAAACGAATAGATCTCAACATTAAATGTGCGCTCACCCAGTTTTACCGCCCTACTCTGACCACTAACCTCTATTCTTTGATTTAACAGTACTATTTCAAGCTCTTTCTGGAAGTCAGAATAAAGCTGAATCGTAATATCGCAATGAGTTCCAGGGTGACCACTTAACACTGCCCCCACAAGATAGGGGTTAAACTCCTCAAATCTTTGCATGATCTTGAGGGCCAGGCGACGCAATTGTGCTCGTCTTTGAGGTAACTCTTGTCCCTGATACAGACTTTGCCAACTTCTTAAGGCTGCCTCAATCTCATGCTTATCTGGTAAATGTTGTGCCTTATGGACCCCAGCTTGACGAGCAGCTTTTCGTCTAGCTTGATCAAAATCCAAAGAACCGTCCTCGGCCAGAATTCGCGCCGTTAAGTAAGCCAACTGTTCACGTTGGCGTGCTTTACCTTGTGCCATAGTGGTTATTGCGTGGTATCTGTATAAACATAATCCATCACCGAGCCCGCTTTATCGGGTTTGCCTGTGGCAGGGTTAATCGGCACATAAGCCACACCAGTTGGGATGCTCTCAGTGCTCTCAGGGACTCCTCTGAGTGCTACGTTCATATAATCAATCCAAATGGGTAGCGCGGCATGGGCGCCGGTTTCCCCAGAACCCAAAGTACTCGGTTTATCAAACCCCACCCATGCCACGGCCACTAAGGAAGGCTGAAAACCTGTAAACCAAGCATCTACTAAGTCATTAGTCGTCCCAGTCTTGCCCGCTAAATCACTGCGTCCTAATACCTGTGCTTTTACTGCCGTACCTTGTAGGATCACTTCCTTGAGCATGCTGCGCATGATAAACGCGTTGCGCTCATCAATGACCTGTTCCGCCCCCTCCCCTGCGATATGAGGAATGGTTTGACTGATGATTTTGCCTTTTGCATCCACAATATGATCAATATAAAAAGGTTTGATACGAAAGCCTCCGTTAGCAAAGACGGCATAGGCAGAGGCCATTTGCATAGGAGTGGCTAACCCTGATCCCAGAGCCATACTCAAATAAGGAGGATGGCGATCTGCTTCAAAACCAAAGCGGGTAATATACTGATGGGCATAGGCAGGAGTTATGGCGCGCAGCAAACGAATAGCCACCATATTTTTAGATTTGGCCAAGGCCAAACGCAGTGGCATCGGACCCAGATATTCATTTTCGTAATTATGGGGTTGCCATGGCTGCCCGCCATTAATATTTGGATCATTAATAGTCAGAGGCAAATCATCCATTAAGGTGGCGGGCATATAGCCTTTTTCAAGGGCGGCTGAATAGATAAAGGGTTTAAAGCTCGAGCCAGGTTGTCGATAGGCTTGTAAGGCATGATTATATTTACTGTTATCAAAATCAAACCCGCCTACTAACGCGCGAATGGCTCCCGTATGACTATCTAAAGAAACCAGTGCTGACTCCACTTTGGGATACTGTGAAATGGTCCATAGCCCCGCCTCATCTTGCTCTAACCGAATAATAGATCCTCGTTGAATCTTTATGTTTTGCTTGGCGTTAGCCACAAGTCCTGCATGCGCAAAAGACAATTGATTACCCCGCAACACCATCATCCCCAGGGATTTCACGTAGGCCCTCACTTCCTGCACTGAAGCATCTACCACTACAGCAGGGTAGAGCCCATTACTCACATCATAATCCGACAAGGCATCCTCAAGGTCTGCATCAGTAATGGCGTGATCAGGAAGCTCCACGCTATCTTCAGGTCCCCTGTATCCGTGACGATGATCATAAGCCATCACACCACGACGAACTGCCTCAAAGGCTGCATTTTGATTGGCTTTGTAGAGGGTGGTTATAACCTTATAGCCTAATCCATAAACTCTTTCTCCGTAGGCTTTAACCATATATTGGCGCACCATCTCAGCCACATAATCCGCTTTAACGGAGTAAGTAGAGTGGCTATCTGCCACATGCCCAGGATGCTCCATGGCATAGCTGTACTCAGCCACATTGATATAATTTAACTCACGCATGCGGCGTAATACATATTGCTGCCTCAAGGCAGCCCGTTTGGGATTAATCATCGGGTTGTAGCGCGAAGGAGCTTTGGGTAAGCCTGCTAACATAGCCATTTCAGACACTGACAGTTGATCAAGGGCTTTACCGTAATACACATACGCGGCAGCACCAAAACCATAAGCACGTTGGCCGAGGTAGATTTGATTAATATAGAGCTCTAAAATTTGATCTTTAGAGAGATTGCTCTCAATTTTATAAGCTAATAAAATTTCTGATACTTTACGAGTTATGGTGCGCTCGTTACTTAAAAAGAAATTACGAGCCACTTGCATGGTAATGGTACTTGCGCCCTCTTTAGCACTACCAGAAAAAATATCCGCAAAAAGAGCCCTCAAAATTCCTTGATAATCTACCGCCCCGTGCTGATAGAAGCGATCATCCTCTGCCGCCAGAATGGCTTGGCGCATGCGCAGTGGGACAGCATGTAATTTCAGAACAATGCGTTTTTCTTCGCCAAACTCACCGATTAACTGATTATCTGCGGTAAACACGCGTAGCGGCACCTTAGGTCGATAATCTGTCATCGCCTCGAGAGACGGGAGGCTGGGGTAAATTAAGGCCATGGCCAGGGCTACCAATCCTGCCCCGATGAGGCCTAGGGCCATTAATACACCAAAGGGCATGAGCAGTCTTTTAAATAACATAAGTGGCAATCTCGTCATCGGTTATTCGCCATTATATGCGGTGCGCAGGTACAATAACAGCATGAATACATTTCCTAATATTTTTTTAATCGGTTTAATGGGGGCTGGAAAAACCACTGTAGGTAAACAGTTGGCCAAAAAACTCCATTTAGAATTTATCGATGCGGACCATGAGCTGGAAACGCGTACCGGAGTCTCTATTGCCACAATTTTTGAATTAGAGGGAGAGGCGGGCTTTCGTTGTCGCGAGGCTGAGCTAATTAAGGAGCTGGTGGATAAACCCGGTATTGTTCTGGCCACTGGCGGCGGCGCAATTTTAAATAATGAAACACGTCAAAGTCTTCATCAAAAAGGCGTCACCATTTATCTCAGAGCACGGGTTGAGGATTTATGGAAAAGAACCAAGAAGGATCGCCAAAGACCCCTATTACAAAATACCGACCCGCTTAAAAAATTACAGCAACTGTTTATTGAACGGGATCCCTTTTATCAAGAAACTGCTCATTTTGCTGTAGATACAGGCAATCACAGTGTTGATAAATTAGTCACCACCATTGAAAAAACCATTAATACATACCTCACCACTTATGAAAACACTTAGCGTTGATTTATTTGGCCGGGCTTATCCTATTCATATTGGTAGCGGCTTATTAGATAATTTTTCATTACTAAAACCCCATCTGAACGGCAAGCAAGTCATGATTGTAACTAATGACATAGTGGCACCTTTATATTTATCCACCTTAAAAAACACCTTAAATACCGGTGACTTAGCCATTAATGAATGTATAGTGCCAGACGGTGAAAGCCATAAAAATTTCACCTCCTATCAATTCATCTGTGATGCTTTAGTTAAAGCACGATTTGAGCGCCGCTCAACAGTGATTGCTTTGGGCGGGGGAGTGATTGGTGATTTAACTGGCTTTGCTGCCGCGACTTTTTTACGTGGTGTGCCCTTTATTCAAATTCCAACCACTTTATTGTCGCAGGTGGACTCCTCTGTGGGAGGGAAAACCGGAATTAATCATGCCTTGGGCAAGAATTTAATTGGTGCTTTTCATCAACCACGTTTGGTGCTCGCTGACACCAATACACTGACCACACTGCCCGATAGGGAATATCGTGCTGGCTTAGCTGAAGTGATTAAATATGGCTTTATCCGTGATGTAGACTTTATAGAATGGCTTGAAAACCATACAGAACAACTTAACCAACGTGATCCTACAACTCTCAGCGAAGCTATTTACCGCTCTTGCCAGAATAAGGCACAGGTGGTGGCAGAGGACGAGTATGAAACTACCGGAATCAGAGCACTTCTTAATTTTGGTCATACCTTTGGTCATGCCATTGAGACGGGCATGGGTTATGGAGTCTGGCTTCACGGTGAAGCGGTGGCCATTGGCATGCTAATGGCCAGCGCCGTCTCTCAACTACTGGGGTTGATTAGCCAAGCAGACCTCCAGCGCATTATTGCTTTATCACGTGCACTACATTTACCGCTTAAGGCTCCAGACCTTGGGGTCAGTCAATATTTATCCTTAATGGGTGGCGACAAGAAAGTGGAGGCAGGAAAAATCCGTTATGTTTTATTGCGCGCTCTTGGCGAAGCCATGCTTTTTAACGATGTGGATCAGCGTGTGATCGAGCATATTCTCTTGCCCGCAAGTAGCTCATTGATTGGTGCGCCCGATGAAAAGCCTGTTTAAAGTTTAGGTATCCGTAATCCGTAGCGAGCAACCGGGTTTGTGGTCTGACAACCACAGTATCCCAACTAGGGCTCGCGGACCGCCTCTTCCCCCTACGCTTCTCTTTAACGGTGTGGCCAGCCGTGGCTGAAGAGACTGTGGATCATGTTTCTCAAGGTCTCCACCACGCTTAGGCCGGCACAGTTTCTCAGAGAGCAATAAAATCAAACAGACTCTTGGCCCTTCACCCAAGACAGATGACTGATCAGCGACAAAAACGTGACAAAAGGTTGATCTCAACCGCGTATGGCTGTATTATCCTATGCCCAGTATAAAAACTTAGCTTACTGCTAAGCTACTTAACCTTTGCCCGTGCAACCTAGGTAAAAAAAAGCTGTCTGGGTATAGTTAGCCTTATTTTTTGGCCATTTACAACAATTAGTACTTTATTGATTGGTAGAGGTTATTCGAGTGAACCATCCTTACATTCCGTCCAAACAAGGTCTTTACGATCCCGTTAACGAACACGATGCTTGCGGTGTGGGTTTTGTTGCCCATATTAAAGGAAATAAGAGTCATAGCATTGTTCAACAAGGCTTACAGATTCTTGAGCACCTGACCCACCGCGGCGCAACGGGTGCGGATCCCTTGGCAGGAGACGGAGCGGGAATTTTAATTCAGATACCCGATGCTTTTTTACGGCAAGTCACGGCGGATCTCAATATCTCTTTACCCGAAGTTAACCATTATGCAGTGGGTATGGTTTTTCTGCCTCAGAATGAGAAAAAACGACTTGAATGCGAACAAATTCTTAGCCAATGCTTAATCGATGCCGGTCAAAAAGTATTGGGCTGGCGTCTTGTGCCCACCGATAACACAGGTCTTGGGGAAAGCGTTAAGGTTGTTGAACCAATTATTAAACAAATATTTATTGCTCAGGGAGAGAATTGCCCTGACCAGAACACCTTTGAACGTAAATTGTTTGTGGCGAGAAAACGCAGTGAACATCAAGTACTCGCTCTTGGTATTGACCGTAAGGAGTTTTATGTTCCGTCCTTGTCATCAAAAACTATCATCTACAAGGGCATGTTGCTTGCTGATCAAGTGGGTACCTATTATCTTGATCTTAAAAACCCAGCTATGGTTTCTGCGCTGGCGCTTGTTCATCAACGCTTCTCCACTAACACCTTCCCCACCTGGGATTTAGCTCATCCCTTTAGAATGATTGCTCATAACGGTGAAATTAATACGTTACGAGGCAATGTCAATTGGATGGCAGCGCGACGGGCCGCTATGGAATCTGTTTTACTGGGCGAGGATTTAAAGAGTATTTGGCCATTAATTGATGAGGGCCAATCTGACTCCGCCAGCTTTGATAATGCGTTAGAGTTGTTAGTGGCTGGCGGTTATCCTTTAATCCAAGCCATGACGCTACTTATCCCTGAGGCCTGGGCCGGTAATCCTTTAATGGATGAAGAGCGTCGCGCCTACTATGAGTATCATGCTGCCCTGATGGAACCCTGGGATGGGCCGGCGGCGGTAGCTTTCACCGATGGTCGTCAAATTGGCGCCACCCTCGATCGCAATGGTCTACGTCCTGCCCGTTACTTACAAACGAGTGATGATTTAGTGTTAATGGCCTCAGAAATGGGGGTGCTACCTATCCCGCAGGAAAAAATCATAAAAAAATGGCGTTTGCAGCCCGGTAAAATGTTATTGATCGATATGGAGCAAGGGCGAATTATTAGTGATGCTGAGCTGAAAACTGCATTAGCCAGCCAGCACCCCTATCGTGAATGGTTACTTAAAACGCAAACACGTTTAGAAGATTTACCCAGCACCACAGAAAAAATGAAAGAGGATGAAGCAACGCTGCTTGATCGTCAGCAAGCCTTTGGCGTGACTCAAGAGGAACTGAAGTTTTTATTAGTCCCCATGGCCACTTCAGGTCAAGAAGCCGTGGGGTCCATGGGTGATGACACGCCACTGGCAGTCCTCTCCAATCGCCCTAAATCCTTGTATCAATATTTCCGTCAGTTATTCGCCCAAGTAACCAATCCACCAATTGATCCTATTCGTGAAGAATTGGTCATGTCTTTAGTGTCCTTCATTGGTCCAAGACCTAATTTACTGGGTTTGGACAACAGCTCGCCACAGGCCCGATTGGAAGTCTCACAACCTATTTTATCCATCGAGGATATGAATAAGTTAAGACACATTGATCAGTTCACACAAAAGCAATTTAGAGCTCAGGTCCTGTCCATTAACTATCCCTTAGCAGAGGGAACGCAAGGCATGCAATACGCCCTGGAAACCCTGTGCCTTCGCTCTGAAGAAGCCGTTAATCAGGGCGTGAATGTGTTAATTCTTTCTGATCGTGGCGTGGACCAACATAGCGTTGCTATCCCAGGACTGCTGGCTACTGCCGCAGTGCATCACCATCTCATTAAACGTGGCTTACGCACTAACACCGGTTTAGTGGTGGAAACGGGGTCAGCTCGCGAAGTTCATCATTTTGCACTGCTAGCAGGTTACGGTGCTGAGGCAATTCATCCCTATCTCGCCTTTGAGACCATTGATCACTTGGGTGATTTATTACCCGCTGACGTAACGCCTAAGGAAGCTCATAAACGCTATATTAAAGCTGTCTCCAAGGGGCTTCTAAAAGTTATGTCAAAAATGGGGATTTCCACCTACCAGTCTTATATGGGGGCCCAAATATTTGAAGCTGTGGGTCTTAATAGCCAGTTTGTTAATGACTATTTCTCCGGTACTGCCACCAAAATTGAAGGTATTGGTTTATCGGAGGTGGCTGAAGAAGTGTTTAGGCTCCATCGCCAAGCCTTTTCAAATTCACCTCTTTACGCGGGAACCCTTGATACGGGGGGAGAATATGCTTACCGTATTCGTGGTGAAGCGCATATGTGGACTCCTGAGAGTATTTCAAAACTACAGCAGGCCACTAAAACCGGTAGTTACACCACCTATCGAGAATATGCTAAAGCCATTAATGATCAATCAGAAAAGCTGATGACCCTGCGTGGCCTCTTTGCCATCCGATCCGTGCCGCAACCCATCCCCTTAGCGGAGGTGGAAAGTGCGCAATCTATTGTAAAACGCTTTGCCACGGGAGCCATGTCATTGGGCTCTATTTCCCATGAGGCTCACAGCACTTTAGCTATTGCCATGAACCGCATCGGTGGCAAGTCAAATACGGGCGAAGGGGGTGAAGATCCTATACGCTTTAAACCCATGGCCAATGGGGACTCAATGCGCTCAGCCATTAAACAAGTGGCCTCAGGACGCTTTGGCGTCACAGCCGAATACTTGGTGAATGCCGATGATATCCAAATTAAAATGGCACAAGGTGCGAAACCTGGTGAGGGAGGGCAATTACCTGGACATAAAGTCAGTCAGTATATTGGTAAGTTACGCCATTCTGTGCCAGGTGTGGGACTCATCTCACCGCCACCTCATCACGATATTTACTCCATTGAAGACCTGGCACAACTCATTCATGATCTAAAGAATGTGAATCCTGCAGCGCGAGTGAGCGTTAAATTGGTTTCTGAAGTGGGCGTGGGCACGGTGGCTGCAGGGGTATCTAAAGCCCATGCGGATCACGTGACTATCTCAGGCCATGATGGCGGAACCGGCGCTTCGCCCTTGTCTTCCATCAAATATGCCGGCTCCCCATGGGAGTTGGGTCTTGCTGAAACACAGCAAACCTTAGTACTTAATAAACTGCGAGGCCGTATTTGCGTTCAAGCGGATGGACAAATGAAAACCGGTCGCGATGTGGTGGTAGCAGCACTACTGGGCGCTGATGAGTTTGGTTTTGCCACAGCCCCTCTCGTGGTAGAGGGTTGTATTATGATGAGAAAATGTCACCTTAATACCTGTCCTGTGGGGGTTGCCACTCAGGATCCGCAGTTGATTAAACAATTTACCGGGCAACCTGAGCATGTGATTAACTATTTCTTTTTTGTGGCTGAGGAAGTGCGTGAATACATGGCACAAATGGGTTTTAGGACCTTTAACGAAATGGTTGGCCGTGTTGATATGCTGGACATGAAAAAAGGGGTTGATCACTGGAAAGCTAAAGGGTTAGATTTTTCAAGGGTTTTTCATCAACCCCAAATGCCGAAGGAGGTAGCTCGTTCTTGGAAAGAAAAGCAAGACCATGGCCTCACCGGCGCCTTAGATCATCAGTTGATTGCTGCTGCTAAAGATGCCCTTGAAGATCAAAAGCATGTCACCATTAACACCGAAGTTCGCAATGTCAATCGAACGGTAGGGGCGATGCTCTCTGGGGAAGTGGCTAAACGCTATGGTCACCAGGGGTTACCTGAGGATAGCATTGTCGTCAAAGCACACGGAACGGCAGGCCAGAGCTTTGGGGCTTTCCTTGCCAAAGGGATTAGTTTTGAGCTAATAGGTGAAGCCAACGACTATGTAGGTAAAGGGCTTTGCGGTGGACGCATCGTGATCCATCCCGATCCCCTGTGTCCTATTACACCAGAGGAAAACATTATTGTGGGTAATACCGTCCTCTACGGCGCCATCTCTGGGGAGTGTTATTTCCGAGGTGTGGCTGGTGAGCGCTTTGCTGTAAGAAACTCTGGTGCGACGGCGGTGGTTGAGGGTGTGGGCGACCATGGTTGCGAATATATGACAGGGGGTACGGTGGTGGTGCTGGGTGAAGCGGGACGCAATTTTGCCGCAGGCATGAGCGGCGGTGTTGCCTATGTCCTGGATGAGGCAGGTGATTTTGAGAAACGTTGTAACCTGGCCATGGTTGAGCTTGAACCTATCCCTGAAGAGGACTCTGCCCTTGAAGAGAGTCGCGGTAATCTCGACAGCCATGGGCGAGTCAAAGTCAATCATTTGGGTAAATCTGACACCGAGTTACTAAAAAGTCTGATTGAGAAACACGCCCACTATACAAACAGTGAACGCGCTAACACTATACTTGCTAATTGGAGTGCGTATTTGCCACGTTTTGTGAAGGTTATGCCAATGGAATATCGTCGTGCTTTAATTGAACTAGCACGTGAACAACAGCTTGAGAATAAGGTGACACAACATGGGTAAAATTACTGGATTTATGGAGGTCGCTCGTCAAGATCTGAGCGCCGAACCTCCTGGGGAGCGGATTAAAAACTTTTCTGAATTCACCATTCCCTTAGCCTTAGACGAGATAAGTTCTCAGGGCTCACGTTGTATGGATTGTGGAATTCCTTTCTGTCAGACAGGTTGCCCAGTGAACAACATTATTCCTGACTGGAACGATTTGGTTTATAAGGGGCATTGGAGAAGTGCTTTAGAGACACTGCATTCCACCAACAACTTTCCCGAGTTTACTGGACGCATTTGTCCAGCCCCCTGTGAATCAGCCTGTGTTTTAAATATCAATAATGATGCCGTTACCATTAAAAATATTGAGCGGACAATTATTGATCACGGTTGGGAGCAAGGTTGGGTTACGCCAGAGGTTCCAGCACAAAAAACCGGTAAAAAAGTGGCTGTGGTGGGCTCTGGCCCAGCGGGGCTGGCTGCTGCTCAGCAATTGGCCCGTGTGGGTCATGAGGTCACCGTATTTGAAAAAAATGATCGTATCGGCGGCTTACTGCGTTATGGTATCCCTGATTTTAAAATGGAAAAACATTTAATTGACCGCCGAGTTAAACAAATGCAAGTGGAGGGAGTGAGTTTTAAAACTAACGTCAATGTGGGAGTGACCCTAAGCCATGAAGAGCTATTGACGGGCTTTGATGCTGTGCTTTTAACCGGTGGCTCTGAACACCCACGGGACTTAACGGTTCCAGGCCGTGAATTAAATGGGGTACATTTTGCAATGTCCTTTTTGCCCCAGCAAAACAAACGAAATGCCGGGGATAGCCTTGACCACAACATTCTGGCCACAGGTAAACATGTGGTGGTGATTGGTGGTGGCGACACAGGCTCCGACTGTGTGGGCACCTCCATTCGTCAAGGAGCACTGTCAGTCACTCAGTTTGAACTAATGCCTCGTCCCCCTGAAAAAGAAAATAAACCCCTAGTTTGGCCAAATTATCCCATGAAACTCAGAACCTCAAGCTCGCAGGAAGAGGGTTGCGAGAGAGACTGGAGTGTGGCCACCAAAGCCTTTTTAGGTAACAATGGCAACGTTGAAAAACTGTTAGCGGTGCGTCTTGATTGGCAAAAAAATGAACAGGGTCAAATGGTCATGAAAGAGATCCCTGGCTCTGAGTTTGAAGTGAAGGCTGATTTAGTGTTGCTGGCCATGGGCTATGTACATCCTATCCATGAGGGATTACTCAAAAGCTTGGGAGTAGGACTTGATACTCGTGGTAATATTCAAGCTTCCACCGATAATTACCAAACAAACTTAGATAAAGTATTTGCTGCCGGCGATATAAGACGTGGTCAGTCCTTAGTGGTGTGGGCTATTCGTGAAGGTCGCCAAGCTGCCCGTGCAGTGGATGAATATTTAATGGGTTCTTCGGTACTTCCACGTTAAGGCTACTATGCTACATAATGATACCTTCCTCAGAGCATTAATGCGCCAGAGCACTGACTACACTCCATTATGGATTATGCGTCAAGCGGGTCGTTACTTGCCTGAGTATAATGCTACCCGAGCGCGTGCAGGAAGCTTTCTTGATTTGTGTAAAAACCCAAATTTAGCCACCGAGGTTACTTTACAGCCCCTAGCCCGTTACCCCCTGGATGCAGCGATTTTGTTTTCTGATATTCTTACCATCCCTGATGCCATGGGTTTAGGACTGTATTTTGCTGAAGGGGAAGGGCCTAAGCTTGAGCGCCCTTTGCGCAATGAATGGGAGATCAACAATTTATCAGTGCCTGATCCTGATACCCATCTGAGTTATGTGATGAATGCCGTGAGTCAGATTAAACGCTCTCTGGCTGGGAGCGTGCCGTTAATTGGCTTCTCAGGCAGTCCCTTTACGCTAGCTTGCTATATGGTAGAAGGCGGCGGATCGGAGGATTTTAGACATATTAAAGGAATGCTCTATCGTCGTCCTGAATTGTTACATCAAATTTTAGAGGTGACCACTGAATCCGTTATTCTCTATTTGAATGCACAAATTGCTGCCGGAGCTCAAGCAGTCATGGTATTTGATACCTGGGGTGGAACACTCACCACCCCCGCCTACCAAGAGTTTTCTCTGCAATATTTACGTCGCATTGCTGCAGGACTGACACAGCATGCTGAAGGCAGAAAGGTTCCCAACATAGTCTTCACCAAGGGTGGTGGCCTGTGGCTTGAGAGTATTGCTGAGGCAGGTTTTGATGCGGTAGGTTTAGACTGGAGTATAGAACTGTCGGAGGCCAAAAGGCGAGTAGGTGAAAAAGTGGCCCTGCAAGGCAATATGGACCCCTCGGTATTGTTCGGCTCCCCAGAGGCCATTGAAAAAGAGGTTGAACGCATTCTTACCTCCTTTGGCCCTCATCCTGGACACGTGTTTAACCTAGGCCATGGTATTTCCCGTTTCACCTCCCCTGAGCATGTATCAGTGTTGGTTGATGCCGTACACAAGGTGAGTAGAAAACTGCACCAAAAAGGATAAATGAATAAGTGGGTATTTTAGTTTTATGCACAATAACAATGCAGTAAAAATATTTCTTTATTAATCATAGGGCTAAATAAACGATTTTTTAACCCATTGTTTTTAATAGATAAAAGTTTTTAGGAAAGTGCTTGACGAATCATAAAACTGTAAAGAATCGTTACGCCATCAAGCTTTTTACAAGTTATACACATACTTATCCACAGGTCATAATAGGGCCTAAAACATAATGTTCATTGAAGTTGCCTTGGATCTTCCCCTTAATACTTTGTTTGATTATCAATGTGATGAGGCAACCCTTGCGGATGTAGGACGACGGGTTTTAGTGCCCTTTGGTCGTGGTCAAAAAACTGGAATCGTTATTCATGTCAAACAAGACTGTCAGTTACCCCCCGAAAAAATAAAAAAAGCTCTCTGCCTCTGGCATGATATTGATCCGCTTCCCACTGAAGTGATGTATTTACTACGTTTCACTAGTCAGTACTATCACCATCCTCTAGGACCCGTGGTCATGCATGCCCTCCCTCCCGCCTTAAAAAAAACCACTACCTGGCAGTCCCCCAAAAGGAGAGTCGCTGGCATTAAGGTAAAAACCAATCAAGCCCCGCTCCTGAATCCACAACAGCGTCATGCCGTGGAGAGTATTGATGGCTCGCATGATCAATTTTATGCCTGGCTGGTGCAGGGCATTACGGGCAGTGGTAAAACTGAAGTGTATTTAGAGTTAGTACAAAAAACCCTTGAACGCGGTCAACAAGTATTGATTTTGGTGCCAGAGATTAATCTCACGCCCTTAATTGAACAGCGTTTTCAAGCGCGCTTTCCAGAAGCGGCCATAGTTAGCTTACATAGCGCTTTAGGGGAAAAAGAGCGGGCACAACGCTGGATTGACATTCTTAAACAGCAGGTTAACGTGGTGCTGGGAACCCGACTTGCGATATTTGCGCCTCTGTCTAACTTAGGACTTATTATTGTGGATGAAGAACATGATTCCTCCTATAAGCAGGCGGAGGGAATGCGTTATCATGCACGGGATTTGGCTCTGGTGCGGGGCCAGTATAAAAAAATCCCTGTGGTCCTCGGTTCAGCGTCGCCGTCACTGGAGAGTTGGTGGAACGCCAAACAACAGCGCTACAAACATATTGAACTCTCATTGCGAGCTCATCCAGGAGCCAGCCTACCAACGATACACCTCGTGAAAGCCGAACAGGGGGAGCATCTAGTGATGAGTAGCGCTATAGTGAATGCCATGGGCGAGCGTTTAGCCAAACAACAACAATCTATGGTTTTTATTAATCGCCGTGGTTTTGCCCCAGTCCTCATCTGTAATCAGTGTCAGTGGCTCGCTACCTGTGAGCATTGTCAAACACGACTCGTGGTCCATCGACGACAACAACAGCTACGCTGCCATCACTGTGATTATCAGCGCCCTCTTGATCACCGTTGCGCTCGTTGTCACAGCCCTGACCTCTCTACCCTGGGTGAAGGAACCCAAAAAATTGAAGAGTATTTACAGAATCTTTTTCCTACGGCACGCATTTTAAGAATTGATAGTGATACGCTAAAAAGTAAACAATGGGCCACGCAAATCCAGGAAATCAGTGAAGGACACGTAGATATTCTGGTGGGTACACAGATATTAATTAAGGGTCATGACTTTCCAAAACTCACCTTAGTTGCTGCCATTAATGTAGATAACTCCTTGTACAGCGTTGATTTTAGAGCAAGTGAGCGCTTATTTACACAATTACTACAAGCCTCCGGTCGCGCGGGACGTAGTGCGGACAGTGGCGAGGTATACATCGAAACCGCCTTCCCACAGCATCCTCTTTTTCAGGCGCTAATTGAACATAACTATAATCGTTTTGCGGCCAATGAAATAAATGAAAGACGCTTAATTGGCTTTCCTCCCTTTTGCTACCAGGCCCTACTACGTGGCTCATCCATAGACCTTACTGCCCTCCAGGAGTTTATGAATGCCGCCAGAAAAGGCCTTGCTGCGCAACAACGCCTCAAGACTATTACACTCTATGATGTGGTGTCTCCTGCCTTAGCCAAAGTGGGTCAAAGGTATCGCCTACAACTGCTTATTCAATCAGATCAGCGAGCTCAATTACAGCTCGCCTTAAGTCAATGGACTGAGCATTTATATGCCATGGCTCCCGCCAAGGTGAGTTGGATCATCGATGTGGACCCAATTGATTGTTGAGGCTTCACAATACCCTTTATAATGCATAATTACCCTTATATTATTTAAGTTATGAATACATCACCGGTATCACTATTAACTGAACTCAATCATCTATTTCATCAAGCCATAGAAGCTGTAGCTTGCTCGGATGTGTCACCGATTGCCCTTGAGCGTCCAAAACAAAGTCACCATGGCGACTTTGCCCATAACGGTGCCTTGCAGCTCGCTAAACTGGTTAAATTGCCACCCCGAGAAGTAGCTCAAAAAATTATTGAGGCTCTGCCCAACAATACTCTGATTGATCGCTGCGAAATTGCTGGCCCAGGTTTTATCAACGTATTTGTTCATTCCAGCGCCAAGCAACAGGTTATTCAACATGTGCTGACACAGCAAGAACAATGGGGCAATACATCAGCAGGGCAGCAACGCTCACTATTAATAGAATTCGTCTCAAGTAACCCTACTGGCCCCTTACATGTGGGTCATGGGCGTGGTGCCTCTTATGGGGCCTCATTATCTAATATCCTAAAGAAAGCAGGCTTTAGGGTAAGCCGTGAATACTATGTCAATGATGCGGGCCGGCAAATGGATATATTAACTCTCTCCACTTGGCTACGTTATCTTGCTCTTTTTGGCTCCACCATTGCCTTCCCAAGTAATGGTTACCAAGGTGAGTATGTCACTGAGATGGCTTATATGTTAAAAGAGCTATGGGAAGACAAGCTTTATCACCAAGATGAGGTGGTATTACTCCATCTCCCCGTGCCTGACCAGAATGAGGAGGATGAAAGCATTGAGAAATATATGGATGCGTTAATCGCCAGAGCCAAGCTCCTATTAAAAGACCATTATGGAGACATTCACCAACGAGTGTTAGCTCTTCAACTGCAAGACTGTCAAGAGGATCTAAGAGAATTTGGGGTGAGTTTTGATGTATGGTTTTCTGAACAGTCCCTCTTTAGCTCGGGTGCCGTAAAAAAAGTTGTGGAAGAGCTAGACAAAAAAGGATATCTCTATCGCCAAGATGGGGCCCTGTGGTTTAAATCTACAGACTTTGGTGATGAAAAAGACCGAGTTCTCCAAAGAGAAAATGGTATTTACACTTATTTTGCCTCGGACATTGCCTATCACGTCAATAAGTTTGAACGAGGCTTTGATCTGATAGTAGACGTGTGGGGAGCCGACCACCATGGTTATATCCCCCGGGTCAAGGCGGCACTCACTGCATTGGGTTACAACAGTGAGCGTTTAATGATTCCTCTTGTACAATTTGTGAGTCTTTTTCGTGGTGGAGAAAAAATACAAATGTCTACCCGTAAAGCGCAGTTTGTGACCTTGCGGGAACTCCGTGACGAGGTGGGTAATGACGCGGCACGATTGTTTTATGTATTACGAAAATCAGATCAGCATCTTGACTTCGATTTAGATCTTGCCAAATCGCACTCTAATGATAATCCTGTGTATTACATACAATACGCTCACGCAAGAATTCATAGTGTATTAAACAAATGGGGGCAGGATATAGCGCTTCTCCGCCACTGTGACGTGAGTCAACTAAATCTTGAACATGAGTTTAAGCTGATGCAATGGTTAGAAGATTATCCTGCTATGATTAACCTGGCGGCTAGGGACTATGCGCCCCACACCCTCGCCTTTTATTTAAAAGAGCTCGCCTCAGATTTACACAGTTACTATAACTCAGAACAGTTTTTAGTGGCCGATGAAACTCTTTGCCGTGCCCGCTTAGCCTTAATTTTAGCTGTAGCCATTGTGCTGCAAGATGGCTTAAAATTACTTGGGGTCAGTGCTCCCTTAACCATGTAGGAAGAACTCATTCATGAATCCACCCGAAATCCGCTCTCGTCACTCAAGGCCCACTGGTGGCAATGGGTTAGCTCTTTTTAAAGGAGTGCTCATTGGTCTTGTGGCAGGAGTGATATTGTCTGCGGTGACCGCCATCTATGTCACCCACATGCCCAATCCTTTTGTTAAAAAAGTGGATTCTGTGGATACAAGTTCAGATCAACCCATTAATGATATGCCTGATGTATCCAAACACGGTATTATTAACCCCACCACGGTGGAGGGAAGTAATGGTTCTGTAGGGGCTCTCATTACGCCTCTCTCCCCACAACCCGTTGTTCCCTCATCCAGCCGTGCTGAACCCAATACTCCTATCACTGGTGATAACCATCCTGTGATCGCTCCCGGTGGAGCCCCTCTGGAAGCGAGCGCTCCAGTGACGGAGAACAATCAACTGCCCCCCCCCGCAAAAAAAGATTTTACCAGTCGTTCGCAAGAGTTAAGTGCTCAAGTGCCCTCCTCATCGGTCTTCTATGTTCAAACAGGAGCCTTTAAGGAAGCCCGCGAAGCTGAGGACCAAAGAGCGAACTTGGCGTTAATTGGTGTTGATGCTAGCATCATGGCGCCAAAGAGTGGCAATGAGAAACTGTACCGAGTGCGTGTTGGTCCGTTGGCCAACATGGATGAAGTTCATACTCTGATAAGCACCCTTAAAAGTAATGGTTTAAATAATACGGTAGTAGTTAAATAATAAAAATCGAGTGAGGTCATCTTGAAAAAACTTATCAACATCCTTTTCTGTAGCTTGAGTTTCTTTGCCTTAATTAGCCTAGCCCACGCCGCCCCACCCGTTAAAGGTAAGGATTATGTGGTGATAGATTCCCCCGTGCCAGCAGAGAGTAGCCAATTAATCGAAGTGGACGAAGTATTTTCCTATGCTTGTCCTCACTGTGCTCATTTTGCTCCCACCATTGAAGCGTGGGCTAAAACATTACCTAAAAATGTTGTCTTCAAACGTATTCCCGTGAGTTTTGGTCGCAGTCAGTGGGCTGTGACGGCTAAAACCTATTACGCCATTAACGCTTTGCACTTAGTGGGGCAATTGCATGAACGTATTTTTAAAGCCATACACGAGGAAAATATCAACTTGTTCTCAGAGGATGAGTTGTTTGATTGGATACAAAAACAAGGCGTTAACCGCCAACAGTTTATTAATATCTATCGCTCCTTCAGCGTTCAATCTGAACTACAACGCGGTGATCAATTAGCCATGAGCTATGGCGTGGATGCTGTTCCCACTTTAATTATTAACGGTGAATACCGTACTTCACCTAGTATGGTGGGAGGCTACGCTCAGATGATACCGGTACTTAACGACTTGGTAGCGATCAGTTTAAAGAAAAAACACCCTTAACTTTTGCGCGGTTTAGGACGTTGCCAGCGGGCAATGGATTGTTGCTTTGAGCGCGATAAAGTCAGTTGATTGGGCGGCGTTGAACTGACGATGGTGGATCCTGCACCAATAGTGCTACCTGTGGCAATGGTCACAGGGGCTACCAGTTGTGTATCAGAACCAATAAATACGTCATCTTCGATGACTGTTTGATGTTTATTGACACCATCATAATTACAAGTGATGGTGCCTGCTCCCACGTTCACCCTCTCGCCGACGATAGTGTCGCCAAGATAAGTTAAATGATTGACTTTTGATTGTTGACCCAAGGTGGTTTTTTTAATTTCCACAAAATTACCAATGTGAACTTGATCTTGGGTAACACTCATAGGTCGAATTCTTGCATAGGGTCCAATTCGATTATGGGCTCCAATGTGGGCACCCTCAATATGACAAAAAGCTAGAATTTCTGTATGGCTCTCCACAGTACAGTTTTTTAATAAGCTATAGGGACCGACTTTAACCCCCTCTTGCAGCACCACCTCTCCTTCAAAAATACAGCCTACATCAATACTAACATCTTGCGCGCAATGGAGTGTGCCCCGTACATCAAAGCGGTTAGGGTCACTGATCGCTACCCCTTGGCTTTGCCAAGTTTCTGCACAGTGCCGTTGATAGGCCCGCTCCAGGTAAGATAATTGCTGTTGACTATTGACTCCCATTGCTTCCCACGAGTAAAGGGGTTGACAGGTATGAATAGTAATTCCCTGTTGATGGGCCAGTTGCACAATATCTGTGAGGTAATATTCACCTTGAGCATTATGGGTAGTTAGTGCAGACAACCATTGATCAAGTTTGGAGCGTGGCAGAGCCATAATACCGGTATTGATTTCACGAATAGTTTGTTCTTCTTGAGAGGCATCCTTTTGTTCCCTAATACCTACCACCTGGCCACTTGAATCTCTTAAGATCCTTCCATAGCCATGAGGCTCTTCAATAATTTCAGTGAGGAGTGCGAGATGTTGCCCATCACACAAATAAATTAATTGTTGTAAGGTATTTGTTTGTAATAAAGGCACATCACCATAGACCACTAAAACGGTATCGCAGCTGTTTGGTATGTTCTGTAAACAAAGTTGTAGAGCGTGTCCTGTACCCAATTGTGGTTGTTGAATTACGGTGTCTACCTGCTCATTTTTCAAATGCTCAAGAAGTCGCGAGGCTTGGTGCCCTACCACCACTAGACGCTGCCTAGCATCAAGCTCCTGGGCTCGCTCTAAAACATGATTAATTAACGGTTTTCCCGCAAGAGTGTGTAAAACCTTAGGCAAAGAGCTACGCATACGCGTTCCCTGCCCTGCAGCCAGAAGTACCACACTAAGGGAAGAGGTTAGATGTTGGGGTGGGATTGATTGCATGAAACTCACCCACCACCTTTGTTAGCGAATACTTTTACGCAGTTTTTGAATAGCCGCTAATTGTGCCATAGCGCTCGCAAGTTCTGCGGAGGCTTTTGCATAGTCCATGGTGGCCGATTGTTGAGCCAATACCTCTTCTGCTAATTTTTTGGCTTCTAGGGCTTTGGCTTCATCCAAGTCATGACCACGAATAGCGGTATCAGCTAATACGGTAACCAGGTCCGGCTGCACTTCTAAAATACCCCCTGACACGAAAACCAGCTCTTCTTCTTCGCGTCCTGGTACTCGAACTCTGACTGAACCAGGGCGAATACGGGTGATGAGTGGGGTGTGTTTTGGATAAATACCAAGCTCCCCCATCTCTCCAGGAAGCACTACAAACTCAGCTTCTCCCGAGAAAATGAGTTCCTCGGCACTGACCACATCCACGTGGATTAATTGGGTCATGCTGTACTCCCTTATTGCATAGTTTTAGCTTTTTCAACAGCCTCTTCAATGGTCCCTACCATGTAAAATGCCTGTTCTGGTAGAGCATCATAGTCTCCGTTAACAATTCCCTTAAAGCCTTTAATGGTTTCTGCAAGGGAAACATATTTACCTGGTGAGCCAGTAAATACTTCAGCAACATGAAAAGGCTGTGACAAGAAGCGTTGAATTTTACGGGCACGGGCTACCACGAGCTTGTCCTCAGGAGACAACTCATCCATACCAAGAATAGCAATAATGTCTCGCAGCTCTTTATAGCGCTGCAAAGTGGCCTGAACAGCTCGTGCTGTGCTGTAATGCTCGTCGCCAACCACCAAGGGATCTAACTGACGTGAGGTGGAATCCAAGGGATCCACCGCAGGATAAATACCTAAAGAGGCAATATCACGGGACAACACAACCGTCGAGTCTAAGTGCAAGAAAGTGGTGGCGGGTGAAGGATCTGTTAAGTCATCAGCTGGAACATATACTGCTTGCACTGATGTAATGGAGCCCACCTTGGTTGAAGTAATACGCTCCTGTAAGCGGCCCATCTCTTCAGCTAAGGTGGGTTGATAACCTACCGCAGAGGGCATACGTCCCAATAGGGCGGAGACTTCGGTACCCGCCAAGGTATAACGATAAATATTATCCACAAAGAACAACACATCACGTCCCTCGTCACGGAAATACTCAGCCATAGTTAAACCCGTTAAGGCCACACGCAAACGGTTACCAGGGGGTTCATTCATCTGACCGTAAACCAATGCCACCTTATCCAATACGTTAGAGTCTTTCATTTCATGGTAAAAGTCGTTACCTTCACGGGTTCGTTCACCGACCCCAGCAAATACGGAGTAACCACCGTGCTCTTTGGCGATGTTATTAATTAACTCCATCATATTGACGGTTTTACCTACCCCAGCACCACCAAATAAACCAACTTTTCCGCCTTTAGCAAAAGGGCAGATTAAATCGATAACTTTGATACCCGTCTCTAACAGTTCTTGACTGGGTGAGAGCTCGTCGTAGGCAGGAGCCTTACGATGTATTGAAGAGGTTTTTTCTGTATTGACAGGACCCGCTTCATCAATAGGGCGGCCCAATACATCCATAATGCGACCAAGTGTTTGCGGACCAACAGGGACTAAAATCGGAGCACCTGTGTTTTTAACAATCATCCCTCTTCGCAAGCCATCAGAGGACCCTAGCGCAATAGTACGTACAATACCATCACCTAATTGTTGCTGAACTTCTAAGGTCAGCTCACTGCCATCCATAATTAAAGCATCATAAACAGCTGGTATTTGATCATGTGCAAACTCTACGTCAATCACTGCACCGATACACTGGACGATTTTTCCTTGGTTCATGTGTGTGTCCTAATCGTTAAATATTAATCAGAATGTTAAACCGCTGCTGCCCCACCCACAATCTCAGATAACTCTTTAGTAATCGCAGCTTGCCTTGATTTGTTATAAATCAATTGCAATTCTCCAATCACGTTACCTGCATTGTCAGATGCAGCTTTCATGGCTACCATGCGGGCGCTTTGTTCAGAAGCAATATTCTCTGTTACTGCTTGATAAACCAACGCTTCCACATAACGCACCATTAATTCATCTATCACCGCTTTGGGATCGGGTTCATAAATATAATCCCAAGCATTATTGGTCTTTTGCTTCTCATGTTCCTCTAGTTGACCCTTTGCTAAAGGTAGTAATGGCTCTATAGTAGGCTCTTGTTTCATGGTGTTAACGAAGCGGTTGTAGGCAATAAACACAGCATCAATGTCGCCATTGGCGTATCTGTCTAACATTACCTTAACCGGTCCAATTAACTTTTCTAAATGGGGCGTATCACCCAACTGAGTGACCTGTGCTATTATTTTGCCACCCATTCTTTGTATAAAACCTAAACCCTTGTTGCCAATAGTCACAAGTTCAACTTTTACACCCTGCTTATCCCACTGACTCATGGCGTGCGTTAACTGCCTTAGTACGTTAGTGTTTAAGCCACCACATAACCCCTTGTCAGAGGTCACTAAAATAAAACCTACCGACTTAACGCTTTCACGGTGGACTAAATATGAGTGTTGATACTCAGGATGTGCATTTGCTAAGTGTGCGGTTACTTGGCGGATTTTTTCACCATAAGGGCGCGTTGCTCTCATGCGTTCCTGAGCTTTACGCATTTTACTGGCGGCTACCATTTCCATGGCTTTCGTGATCTTGCGCGTATTTTGTACGCTCTTAATCTTTACCCTAATTTCTTTAGAACCTGCCATTTCAACTCCAATAGAGTAACTTAATCATTCTCAGCTACTAACCCTACGATGGTTAATACACACCGTTCATCTTAAAGTCTTGTATGGCCGCTTGAAGTTCTTTTTCAGCTTCCTTGTCCAAGTCTTTGCTACTTTCAATTTTGTTCATTAGTGGCGCAAACTTATCTTTTAAATAAGCCTTCAAGCCAGACTCAAAAGCTAGCGCACGTTTCACTTCGACATCATCGTAAAAGCCACTGTTAACGGCATATAAAGTCACCGCCATTTCAGAAACAGACAATGTTGAATATTGAACTTGCTTCATAAGTTCAGTCACCATGCGACCACGTTCAAGTTGCTTACGTGTCGTATCATCTAAATCTGAGGCAAACTGAGCAAAGGCTGCAAGCTCACGATATTGGGCTAAGGAAAGACGTATACCACCACCTAACTTTTTAATTACTTTAGTTTGTGCTGCTCCTCCAACCCGCGATACGGAAATACCTGCATTAATTGCTGGACGAATCCCAGCATTAAATAAATCGCTTTCTAAGAAGATTTGACCATCCGTGATAGAGATCACATTGGTGGGCACAAAGGCTGTCACGTCACCGGCTTGTGTTTCAATAATAGGCAAGGCCGTTAAAGAACCTGTTTTACCTTTCACTTCACCGTTGGTAAATTTTTCTACATACTCCTCACTAACTCGCGCAGCTCTCTCTAGTAAACGTGAGTGTAAGTAAAATACATCGCCTGGGTAAGCCTCACGACCTGGTGGTCGACGTAGTAACAATGATATTTGACGATAAGCCCAAGCTTGCTTAGTTAAGTCGTCATAAATAATCAGTGCATCTTGCCCGCGATCACGGAAATATTCACCCATCGCACAACCGGCATAAGGAGCAATAAACTGTAAAGCAGCTGATTCTGCGGCGGTAGCAGTCACCACAATGGTATAATCCATGGCACCATGCTCTTCCAGTTTCCTAACTACGTTTACCACGGACGATGCTTTTTGCCCAATAGCCACATAGATACAAATCATATCTTGGCCCTTTTGATTGATAATCGTATCAATCGCTACGGCAGTTTTTCCTGTTTGTCGGTCACCAATAATTAATTCACGCTGTCCACGACCAACTGGAACCATGGAATCGATAGACTTTAAGCCTGTTTGAACAGGCTGAGTTACTGATTTTCTCCAAATCACACCTGGCGCAATTTTTTCAACTGGTGAGCTGTTTTTTGCGTTGACTGGCCCCTTCCCATCAATGGGGTTACCGAGGGCATCCACCACACGGCCAATTAACTCTGGGCCCACGGGCACTTCTAGAATTCTGCCAGTACAGGTAACTTCGTCACCTTCACTCACATGCTCGTATTCACCTAAAATGACGGCACCCACCGAGTCACGTTCAAGGTTAAGAGCCAAACCAAAGGTGTTCTTTGGAAATTCAAGCATTTCACCCTGCATCACGTTAGCCAGCCCGTGGATTCTGACAATACCGTCAGTTACGGATATGACTGTACCTTTTGTTTTTGCTTCAGCTGATACAGGCAAATCTTTTATTTTTGCTTTGATAAGTTCACTAATTTCAGACGGGTTTAACTGCATACTATTCTCCTAACCTATGAGGGATTAACTCATCGACTTAATGTTTTAAAGCGGCGGTCATTTGTTCAAGCTTGGCTTTTACTGATCCATCAATAACGATGTCACCGATAATTATTTTTATACCACCCATGAGTTCAGGTTTAACCAACACCTCTGCCTGAACCTTACGACCAAATTTCTTTTGTAAATCTTGCTGCAAAGCAGTCTTTTCACTATCGCTCATTGCGAAAGCACTCTCAACAACAGCGTCTAAAACACCCTCTTGACCGTGACGCAACTGCTCAAATTGACTGTACACGGCAGGAACAATAGCCAAGCGATGACTTTCAACCAATGCGTCTACCAGACGGCTAATCTCCGCATTAATCTCAGGCAACAAAGAAACTATCAATTGCTTTAGAGCTTTTTGTTCCAGACGCGGATCACCTATCACGTTAGCGAAGGAGTCCTCTTTAACAATCAACGCAAGCCTTGCCAAAGCCTCTGACCACCTATCATATTGACCTTGTTCACGGGCAATCTGAAAAATCGCTTGAGCGTAGGGCCTTGCTATAGTTGACAACTCAGCCATATACCTTCCTTATAACTCTGCTCTAATCGATGACAACAACTCAGCATGTACCGCGGGGTTAATTTCACGTCTTAGAATTTTTTCTGCCCCGGCCATGGCGAGATCCGCCACTTGCGCGCGTAGCTCTTCTTTAGCCTTGTTCATTTCCTGCGCCACCTCAGCTTTAGCCTGAACCAGCACTCTTTCAGCCTCAGCTCTTGCCTCATTTTTTGCCTCTTCAATAATCTCATTACGTCGTTTTTCAGACAGTGAAATAATTTCAGCGGCTTTTTCTTTAGCTTCTTTTAAGGCTTCCTGAGACTTGGTTTCAGCAGTAGCCAAATCTGACTTTGCGCGTTCTGCAGCAGCCAGACCATCAGCTATTTTTTTTGCCCGTTCATCAAGCGCCACAGTAATAGGCGGCCAAATAAACTTCATTGTTACCCAGATCAAAATAGCAAAAGTAATTGCTTGACCCAGCAGCGTGGCATTAATATTCATGCCTTTAACTCCGTTTATCTATTAACGAATTAACCTTTAAGCATCGGTACGAATGGATTGGCGAAAAGTAAAAATAAACCAATCCCCACACCAATCATTGTTACCGCATCAAGCAAACCGGCTACGATAAACATCTTAACTTGCAGGGTAGGAATCATTTCTGGTTGGCGTGCAGCACCTTCTAGGAAACGACCACCTAAAATACCGAAACCAATAGCGGTTCCCAAAGCGCCACAACCAATTAAAATGGCTACGGCAATAGCAGTGCTACCCAGTAATGATGCGAGATGTTCCATAATTTCTCCTTAAAAAACGAACTAATTAAAAAAATTATCCCTTACCTGACTAATGGCTTTCGTTGGCCATACTCAAATAAATGATTGTTAAAATCATAAAAATAAACGCTTGCAATGTAATAATCAAAATATGAAATATGGCCCAGGGTGCACCAAGCAGCCATTGCAAATAAGCTGGGCATAGCGCAATCAAAATAAATACCATTTCGCCTGCATACATATTGCCGAACAACCGTAAGGCGAGGGAAATGGGTTTTGCAAAATCTTCAATTAACCTAAAAATTAGATTAAATGGCGCTAATTTGGCACCGAAGGGAGCTGTCAGAGCTTCTTTTAAAAAGCCACCAAGACCTTTCGCCCTAAAATTGTATACATAAATGAGAACAAATACCGTTAGTGACATTGCAAAGGTAAGATTAGGATCCGCCGTAGGAACTGCACGCCAATGGCCAACGCCGGCCTCCCCCATCAGGTGCGGAATCAAATCGACCGGAAGCAAGTCTACGGCGTTCATGACAAACACCCAAACAAATATGGTTAACGCAAGAGGAGCCACCATACCTGGGTCGCCATGAAATACGTCCTTAACCTGGCTTTGCACCATTTCAAAAATAACTTCTACCGCAGACTGCAACCTACCAGGAATACCGGAGGTGGCTTTGCGCGCAACCCATGCGAAGAGACCTAAAACTAAAAACCCTAAGAGGCTTGATGTAATGAGAGTATCCAGATTGAGCGTCCAGAAACCCTGACCAACTTGTAAATTAGTTAAATGGTGATGAATATATTCACTACTTGTTAAGCCTGCACCGTCGCTCATAATTATCTATTCTTCTAAGCCTGTAACAAAGCTAACCAATAGACGGTTAGCACCACTAAAAAAGTTGTAAAAAACCCCAGTAATTGCAAATTGCTGTCGTACTTAAAGACTAACGCAAACAATACTGTTGTCACAAAAAACTTAATTCTCTCCCCCGCATATTGCGCGGCCAACCAATCCTGCGGCTTACTACCCTTCACCAAAGCACTCCTAAGAGCGTAAGCAATTCCTGGCACAAACACGATGGAACCACCTAACATTGATGAGTAAGCGTTGCTTTTCCCCTTTAACCCCAAAAAAACTAATGAAGTTAACAGGGTTAGTAAAGCCTGCAACAAGATTATTCGGATAATTTTTTTATGTATCACAAATAAAGTAGCAAATCGAAATGATTATAAACGTTTCAGAGTATTACGGTCAATGAAATACTTTTACTGAGCTGAAATATTAAAGAATGTCAAAATTCCTTCTAACTGTTCTAAACTCTCATAACGTATCATCAAGGAGCCCGCTCCTTTTTTCGCTCCGCTTTTAAAGGACACCACAGCACCCAAGGTGTCCGAGAGTTGGTTTTGTAAACGAGTTACATCAGGATCATTATAGTTGTTATTTTTTGGACTAGCACCACTTAACTCTCGGCGTACCCTGTTCTCCATTTCTCTTACAGTCCATTGCAACTCCACTGCCTGTTGAGCAAAATAGCGTTGTTTTAGGGCTGGTAAACTTAATAAAGCCCTAGCGTGCCCCATTTCCAGGTGTCCCTCATTAATTAAGGCCTGTACAAAATCATCCAAATCCATTAATCGTAACAAATTACTTACCGCACTTCTTGATCGCCCAATAGCTTGCGCTACTTCTTCATGGGTTAATTTAAACTCTTTAATTAAACGCCCTAAACCCTTAGCCTCTTCAATGGGGTTTAAGTCCTCCCGTTGAATGTTTTCAATTAACGCCACAGCCAGCGTTGCTTTATCGGCAATATTCTTAATTATAACAGGCACATCTCTAACACCAGCTCGTTGCGCTGCACGCCAACGTCTCTCCCCCGCTATGATTTCGTATTGTCCTAGCTTTTCTAGTGGACGCACTAGTATAGGCTGTAAAATACCCTGCTCTTGAATGGAACGAGCCAAGGCATTTAAAGCTTCCTCACTCATTGCGGTTCTTGGTTGATATCGCCCTGGCGTTAAGACACTTATTGGTAAAGTTGATAACTTTTCTTGACCATCGGAGACTCCTATATCGCCACCTAATAAAGCGTCTAAACCACGACCTAAACCTTTACCTTTAACCATTTACCACCTCTTTATTGATGATTCATCGAAGTTAATCGACTTAAAATCTCGTTAGTTAGCGCTAGATATGCCTTAGCGCCCTTCGACGAGCGATCATAATCAATAGCGGTTAAGCCATGACTGGGGGCCTCAGCTAAGCGAACATTTCTTGGAATGGCTGTTGTATAAACCTTCCCACCAAAATGTTTGTGTAGTTGCTCGGAAACTTGCTGTGCTAATGCATTCCTTGGATCAAGCAGTGTTCTTACAATGCCCTCTATCTCTAAATCTGGGTTTAAATGACCCCGAACTCGTCGAACGGTTTGGACTAAATCCGACAGTCCCTCCAACGCATAATATTCACATTGCATGGGAATAATCACTTTGGTGGCCGCCGTTAAGCCATTAATGGTCAATAAATTTAGTGTTGGTGGGCAATCTATCAAAACCATATCATATTGGTCGCGACAAATATTTAAGGCATCTTTTAACCTAAACTCTCTTCTTTCCCCAGCCACCAGCTCAACCTCCGCACCCGCTAAATTTCGGTTTGCAGGAAGAACGTCGTAACCCGCCGCTGAGCGGGAAAATACCTGTCCGTGAGCAAGCTCAGGGTCTAGCAGCACATCATAAATACTGTGTTTTAAATTGCTTTTATCAAGACCACTACCCGTGGTTGCGTTGCCTTGTGGGTCTAAATCCACCAGCAGTACCCTTTGCCCTAACTTAACTAAAGCAGCGCAGACATTTACAGCAGTGGTGGTTTTACCAACGCCACCCTTTTGATTAGTAATGGCTAAAACATGCATGGGCAATCACCTATTTTTGATTATTAAAGCATGACGTTGAGCATTTAACCCTGGAACAGTCAAAGAATGTACAGAAATAAGATAATTTTTTTGCAATTTTTCCATTTCTTCATAAGGAACAACACCTTTCATGGCAACCCATACGCCATCCTCAGTCAGCAAATGCTGTGTTCTCGTTACAAAATCGTTCAAATCTGAAAAGGCGCGAGAAATAATACAAGGGAACTCTTTAACGCGCCAATCCTCCACTCGCTCATTGACGACGGTAAAGGCTTCTAAGGACAACTCTAGTTTGGCTTGCCTTAAAAAAGCACATTTTTTTTGATTGGATTCCACTGCAGAAATATGCCAAGACGGATTAATGATTTGTAATGGAATAGCAGGTAACCCTGCTCCCGTACCCACATCCAAAAGAGCGGTGATCTGCAGATCGTTAAGCAACTCATTAACCGACAAGGAATCCAATAAATGCAATAAAATCATTTTGTTACGATCCCTAACGGCAGTTAGATTAATAGTACGATTCCATTTTTCCAACAAATCTAGATAACCGACAAATTGAGCTATCGCCGTTGCCGACACAGTTAAATTGAGCGCCAATAAACCTTCTTCTATTGTTTGATCCATTGCTTTACCCTATTACTTGGCTTGTAAGTTGATACTGTTTTAAGTACACCATCAGTAAGGTAATAGCGGCTGGAGTCACACCACTTATGCGACTTGCCTGACCCACGGTTTCAGGCCGGTGTAAAATCAACTTCTGCTCCACCTCTCGCGATAAACCTTTTATAATTTTATAGTCAAATTGTTCTGGGATCTTTACGCCCTCAAACTGTTTTAACCTGTCCACTTCATTGAGTTGCCGAGCTATATATCCTTGATACTTAACCCCTATTTCCACTTGCCTTGTAATTTCTGGGGACAACTCCACCTCTCCCTTAACCTCCTCCAGCTGCTGTAGATCCTGATAAGTCACACCGGGTCTTTTAAGAAGATCAACAGCGCTATAGTCGCGCTCTAGCGGCTGACCAAACAAACTTAAGGAAAGATCCTTATCAACATTTTTGACATGCACCCAAGTAGACTCCAAGCGTTCCGTTTCTTTTAAAACAGCTTCTTTCTTGGCATTATAAGAGGACCATCTTTGGTCATCGATCAAACCTAAGGCATACCCGGTTTCTGTCAAACGCAAATCAGCATTATCCTCCCTTAATTGGAGACGATACTCTGCACGACTTGTAAACATGCGATACGGCTCAGTCACCCCCTGGGTGACCAAGTCATCCACCATCACCCCCAAATAAGCCTCTTCACGTCCTGGCACCCAGGCGGGCAAAGAGCGACTATGGCGTGCCGCGTTAATTCCTGCAAGCAATCCTTGAGCCGCAGCTTCCTCATAACCCGTGGTTCCATTTATTTGCCCAGCAAAAAACAACCCCTGAATATGTTTAGATTCAAGACTGTGTTTAAGAGCCCTTGGATCGTAGTAATCATATTCAATAGCGTAACCGGGTCGTAATAAGTGCGCATGTTCAAGACCCGGTATAGAACGGACCAATTGCCATTGAATATCAAAGGGTAAACTCGTTGAAATACCATTGGGATATATTTCGTGAGTACTTAACCCCTCAGGCTCAAGAAAAATTTGATGTTGATTTTTATCAGAGAAACGATGGATCTTATCCTCTATAGAAGGACAATAGCGCGGGCCTACCCCCTCAATTACCCCCGTAAACAACGGGGAACGGTCAAGACCTGAACGAATAATCTCATGGGTCTTTTCAGTAGTATGCGTAATCCAACAAGGAATCTGCTGGGGGTGATCGCTGGCTTTCCCCATAAAAGAGAATACCGGAACCGGATCATCACCCCGCTGAGAGATCAATTTCTCGTAATCAACAGTTTTTCCATCAATACGCGGAGGAGTTCCTGTTTTCAACCGACCCACTGGCAACCCCAACTCACGCAAACGATGGGCCAAACTTACCGCCGGAGGATCACCCGCTCGCCCCCCTTGGTTTTGCTGTAAGCCCACATGCATTAAACCAGCCAAAAAGGTTCCTGCTGTCAAGACCACTGATTCCGCATAAAAACGAATACCTATTTGCGTTACCACCCCCGACACACGACCCCCTTCAACCAAAATATCATCTACTCCTTGCTGAAACAGTAAAAGATTTTTTTGGTTTTCTAAACGGAAGCGTATAGCTTTTCTGTATAGCACACGATCCGCCTGGGCACGTGTCGCTTGAACTGCCGGACCTTTACGCGCATTTAAAATCCTAAAATGAATACCCGCCTGATCGGCCGCTAAGGCCATAGCCCCACCCAAAGCATCGATTTCCTTCACCAAATGGCCTTTACCTATACCACCAATGGAAGGGTTACAAGACATTTGGCCTAAAGTATCCAAGTTATGGGTCAATAGGAGAGTCTTAGAGCCAGAACGAGCCGCAGCGAGAGCGGCCTCCGTTCCTGCGTGGCCACCACCTATAACAATCACATCAAAACGGTCCGGGTAATTCATATTTAATGGCAAAACAAGGCTTATTGAGGGAGAGTTATCATACTGCAACGAGAAGGAAAAATATAGTTATGTTTCACGTGGAACATTATGGGCCAGTATCCAGTCACCCGTAAAATGTTTCACGTGAAACATTATTTACCAATACAAAATTTAGAAAAAACCTCACCCAGCAAATCATCCGCCGTAAACTCACCCGTTACAGAATTTAAGGCTTGCTGCGTCAAACGGAGTTCTTCCGCCACGAATTCGATTTCGCTTACCTGTTGTGAGAGGCGCAAATGATGTAAACATGTTTTTAATTCGGCCACATGTCTTTCCCGCGCAAGAAAAGGGGGGGCCGTACTAACCTTAACACCGCTCACTTCAATGAGTTTATTTTTTAGCTCATCTAAACCAAACATGGTTTTAGCAGAAACCTTGATCCACTGATCACTTAACCCGGCATCAGCCAGTAAATCAATTTTATTCGCTACTTTTATAATCGGCAGAGAGGCGCTTAATCGATCTATTAACTGCTGATCTGTTAAGGTAATTCCCTTCTCAACATCAATCACCAGTAATACCATATCTGCTTTATCAATAGCTTGCCACGTTTTCTCAATACCAACTAGCTCAATTCTATCGGTGGTTTCTCTTAAACCAGCGGTATCAATAATATGAAAAGGTATTCCCTGAACCACAATTTGATGCTTAATTGCATCTCTCGTGGTGCCCGGAATCTCCGTTACAATAGCTAAGTCATCTTGACTTAAGGCGTTCAAAATACTGGATTTACCTGCGTTGGGTGCGCCTATCAATACTACTTGACGTCCTTGATTAAATACCAAAGAATCTGAGGCGTCCTTTAATAAACTAAAAAGTTGTTCTTCGATACACTGAGGAGATAAATGGGGGGGAATCGTCGCGAGAAAATCGTAACCTTCCTCTGAAAAATCAATGCTCCCCTCAATAAACATTCTTAACTCAATAAGTGACTCACGAAGAACACTCACCTTTTTTGAAAAAACTCCACTTAAGGATCGCAGGGCTCCCTTAGCACAGGCCTGGCTATCGGCATGAATTAAATCGATGACTGCCTCAGCTTGGGTTAAATCTAGCTTACCGTTAAAAAAAGCTCTTTGGGTAAACTCCCCCGGCATTGCAAGACGGGCTCCAAAGCTTTGGCAAGCGCTTATTAACGAGGACAATACCATCATGCTACCGTGGCCTTGTAGCTCTAACACATCCTCCCCGGTATAAGAATAGGGAGCAGGAAACCACAAAGCCAAGCCTTGATCAATGATGTCCCCCGTTGTGTCATGAAACCAACTGAGCTCAGCGAATCTAGGGGTGAGCACGTTTTTTTTTAAAATGCCACTTACAAATGGTGTTAAATCAAAGCCAGAGAGACGCACCACCCCAACGCCTGAAGGACCTGGAGCGGTGGCTATAGCAACAATAACATCATTTTTTATTGCCATCTCCCATCATTTTTGTAATCTGCCATTGTTGTGCAATAGATAAAATATTATTGACAACCCAATACAAAACAAGCCCTGCGGGAAAGAAGAAAAACATAAAACTAAACATTAACGGCATAAACATCATTACCTTAGCCTGAACAGGATCCGGCGGTTTTGGGCTCATGCGCTGCTGAATAAACATAGAAGCCGTCATAATCAAAGGCAGAATATAAAAAGGGTCCTTAGCAGATAAGTCATGTATCCAGCCTATAAAAGGGGCGTTACGTAATTCCGCAGTTTCTAATAATACCCAATAAAGAGAAATAAATACTGGGATTTGTACCACCATAGGCAAGCACCCCCCTAAAGGGTTAATCTTCTCTGTTCGGTATAATTCCATCATGGCTTGGTTTAAGCGCGCCTTATCTTCCCCAAATTGTTCTTTTAAGCGAGTCATTTTTGGTTGTAAGGTTCTCATTTTGGCCATGGACTTATAACTTGCCGCCGAAAGAGGGAAAAATATCAGCTTAATTAACACAGTCAGCAGAATAATTGCGACGCCCCAATTATTAACCCAAGAATGAATTAGATTAAGTACATAAAATATTGGAGTAGCGATAATAGTCAAACGCCCAAAGTCAATGGTTAACTGCAATCCTGGCGCTAAAGCTTTTAACTTTTCTCCCTCCTGTGGGCCCGCATAAAGCGGTACCTCCACAGAGGAAGACCCCCCGGGTGAAACATCTTTCACTGGAATAATCAAACCAGCAGTGTATAAATCATCACCTACTTTTCTGGCATAAAATTCTCGTTGTGTTCCCGGTGCCGGTAACCACGCAGAAACAAAGTAATGCTGGACCATCGCGACCCAACCGTTATTGGCTTGCCCAGGTAAATCGTGAGCTCCTTTATCAATATCCTTAAAGCTTATTTTTTCAAACTTTGTTGCGTCAGTATAGAAGGCTGGTCCAGTGTAAGTGCTTACAAACCTAGGGTCTCCAGGTGGAGCTTTAGATCCCCTTAAGAACTGAAAGTAACTATCTACTTTAATAGGTTGTTTTTCTAAATTATGTACCGTTGTGTTTAAGGTAATTAAGTATGAGCCGCGCGTAAAAGTATAGGTTTTAATGAGTTCTACCTGATTAGGAACGGTAGCTGTAAAAGATACGGTAACAGTGTTTTGATTAGGCATCAGCGAAGCGCTCATCACACTGGGCACATATAGTGTTGTGTGATTTGGCATATCCTTGCCAATTAACCCCGTTTGGACCACATAGGGAATATTACCAACGTCATTAAACAGCTCTAAAGGCTTGCCGGCATCCTCTCCAGTGGTCAGTTGCTTTAATAATTTTAAGCGTTTCAAATCTCCGCCTAAAGTATCAAACTCTGCTTGAAATAAATCAGTAACCACTCTAACACGGTCGCCTTGCTTAGAGATATCAGCAGCGGTACCATTAATTAAGCTTTCAGCCTTAGACTTACCCGTGTGCTCCGAGCTCATCACAGATGGTACTTGATTATTAGCTAAGGTTTTAGATTGTGACGCAATGACAGAGGATTTAGGTGAATGCTCTTGCTGCCAAGCGTTCCACAACATAAAACTTGAAAAAATAAAAATTAATAATGGAATCATTCGTTGCATTGGCATGGATCGTCTCTCAAGGAACAGGGTCGTATCCGCCTCTATGCCACGGGTGACACTTGCAAATACGTTTAATTGATAAAAAACCGCCTTTGATCATACCATGACGACCGAGAGCCTCATAGGTAAAATGAGAGCAACTGGGCTCAAAGCGACAAGATCTTCCCAATAAAGGACTTAAGCCCCATTGGTAAAGACGTATTAGAATTTGGAAAAATCGCGACATGATTGAATAGCTTGTATTAAGTATTCAAATTCTGAAACTACATCTTTGTAGTTATTAGTATTAAAAGGAGTTTGATGCATTAACACCACATCTAACCCTTTTAACTCTGTTGCATGCTGTCTAAATAGATGGCGAATAACACGCTTCATATAGTTCCTAGATACCGCTTTAGGACAAATCTTTTTAGCCACCGTTTGACCAAAACGAGCATGATCAAGCCCGTTTGGGTGGGCAAACAGTTTAAAAAGCTTGGTTTTTTTTCCACATCGGCGTGTTAAAACAGTATTAAAATCACAGCCTACGAAGAGTATTTCGTTGGCCATGATATTTAATACAATCCTTAAACAGCTAAACGTGCACGTCCACGTGAGCGACGTGCATTAATCACTGCACGGCCACCCTTTGTTTTCATGCGAACACGAAATCCGTGTGTGCGTTTACGTTTGGTAACTGATGGTTGGTAAGTACGCTTCATGACAAGACTCACAAAACTAATTAGTGAACCCGCAATTTAACCGTAAATTTAGACCTAAGTCAAGATAAATGTATCCACAAGTTAAAAATATATCAGTGGATAACTTTTTTTAAGCCATGTAAAATAAGAAATTACTATTTATTGTTTTATCAATAAATAATAAATAATAACTAATATAATCAATAAGATAATGTCATTCTGGAATCACATAAAAAATCAGTTTCGTCAGGAAATCCCGGAGCAGCAATTTGCTACTTGGATAGAACCACTATTGGTTAATGAAGATAATGGTCAACTCACTATTATCGCCAATAATCGCTTTGTTTTACAATGGATTAAAGATCGTTTTTTTGTAAAAATCGAAGAATTAGCAAAAAAAGAAGGGTTTACTGAGGTTATTCTCGTTACTCAACGCATAAATGCTAAACCCACTATTAACAGCGTTACTCATAACCAAAATATTCCCTTAACGGAGCCTCAACAAACACCTTACCCTAGTAAATTAAACCCACAATTTACCTTAGACAACTTTATTGCAGGTAAAGCAAACCAGTTAGCCCGTGCAGCAGCAATTCAGGTGGCAGAAAACCCAGGGCAAGCCTATAACCCTTTGTTTATTTATGGTGGTGTAGGGTTAGGTAAAACCCACTTAATTCAAGCAATTGGGAACGAAGTGGTGCGTCGTAATCCCAAAGCACGGGTAAAGTACGTTCACGCAGAAAAATATGTCTCAGATGTAGTACGAACCTATCAACATAAATCTTTTGATTCATTCAAAAAAGAATATCACTCCTTGGATGTGCTCATGGTGGATGATATTCAGTTTTTTGGTGGCAAAACCAGAACGCAAGAAGAATTCTTTTTTGCATTTAATGCCTTGGTTGAATCACACAAACAGGTAATTATTGCTTGCGACAGTTTCCCAAGGGAAATTATGGGTATGGAAGAGCGCTTAATATCGCGCTTTGGTTGGGGTTTAACAGTAGCTGTAGAAGCCCCTGAGTTGGAAATGCGTGTTGCTATTTTGATTAATAAGGCTAAGCAACAACATATTGATTTAAATGAGGATGTGGCATTTTTTATTGCTAAACATATACGCTCTCATGTCAGAGAGTTAGAAGGAGCTTTAAAACGTGTACAGGCTTACTCAGGTTTTAAAAATGAACCTATAACTTTGCTTTCAGCTAAAGAGTCATTAAAAGATCTACTTGCTCTAAAGCATAGACAGATATCAGTGGAAAACATCCAAAAAACCGTGGCGGACTACTATAAAATCAAAGTGGCTGATATGTTTTCAAAGAAAAGGACTCGTTCCTTAGCAAGACCAAGACAAATGGCTATGGCACTTGCAAAAGATATCACATCATTAAGTTTGCCTGATATCGGTGATGCCTTTGGTGGAAGAGATCACACTACAGTTTTGCATGCTTGCCGTAAAATGCAAGAATTATGTATCAGTGACCAAACCATTTTGCGTGATTACCAAGCATTACAACAAATTTTAAGCAGTTAATAAAATAGAGGATAAGTAATGTATAAGAAGTGAATAGATTGTGTATAAAACAACGTTTTTTGTTTTTTTAAAACTTATCCACAAAATATCATCATGAAATAATTAAGTTATCCCAAATAATTTAAATAACGTAAAATAATGTTTTAACAGTGTTTTTAGAAGTTATCCACTGAATATTGAAACTCCTATTAATTACTAATTAAGGTATATTAATGATTATAATTAGAAGTCAACGTGACAGAATATTAGAACCTTTGCAAGCCGTAATTGGCATTGTTGAAAGAAGGCATACACTGCCCATTTTATCCAATGTACTGATTGAAACCTCTGGGACCAATTTGTACATGACGGCCACCGACCTCGAGGTGCAAGTAAAAACCAAATCCCTTCTTACGGAACAGGCGACTGAACAATCTTCATTGACCCTCTCAGCCAGGAAACTATTTGATATTTTAAAAAGCTTTCCGGTGGACTCTGTGGTGACCATTGAGTCAAAAGATAATCGCTTAGCTGTTCGTTCCGGCAAGGGACGTTTTAGCTTACAAACCTTACCAGGAAATGATTTCCCCCAAGTGAGTGTTAGTAAAGAAACGGGTAAAGTTATTACACTATCGCAAAAAGTATTAAAGAGTTTGTTAGAGAAAGTACAATTTGCTATGGCTTTACAGGACGTACGTTATTACTTAAATGGCACATTGATTTCAGTTGATCAAAACAATTTAACAGTAGTGGCGACTGACGGACATCGATTAAGCTATGCCACAGAAAAGATTTCTGAACATCATGAAAAGATTGAACTTATTCTGCCCAGAAAAACCGTTTCAGAATTAATTAAATTATTGTCATCAACAGATGATTTGGTGAAGATGACCCTAAGAGAAAATCAAGTGGTTTTTGAATTTTCAGATATTGAGCTCGTCTCAAAAGTCATTGATGGCAAATTTCCCGATTATACCCGCGTCATTCCTGTGAATTATGCAAAACATATTGCACTTAATAGACAAGGTTTATTGCAAGCATTACAAAGAGCTTCCATACTCTCTAACGAGAAAATTCGTGGAGTCAGGCTATTGCTATCAAAAAATTGTTTAGCTATAGTTTGCAGCAATAATGAACAAGAAGAAGCACAAGAAGAAATTGATATTGATTATCAACAGGAAGCTTTAGATATCGGCTTTAATATTTCTTATTTACTTGATGTTCTTAATCACTTAACACACGAGAGTGTGACTTGCTCTTTTGGTGATGCCAATAGCAGTATGTTAATCACCGATCCCCACCAGGGCGAACAATTTAAGTATGTAGTGATGCCCATGAGAATCTAAATAGTCAAGATTGAAAATTTAAGAAAACATCATGTAAAAATTTAAGGTTAATCATAGTGGAAGATAATAAAGCAGTAGTAGAAACATACACTTCAGAAAATATTAAGGTATTAAGAGGACTAGAAGCTGTTCGAAAAAGACCGGGTATGTATATCGGTGATACCCATGATGGCACAGGGTTGCATCATATGGTTTTTGAGGTGGTTGATAACGCTATTGATGAGGCCTTAGCAGGGCATTGTAACGAAATTAATGTTGCCATACATTTAGATAACTCAATTAGCGTCACTGATAATGGTCGTGGTATTCCAACAGACATCCATCCTGAAGAGGGACGATCTGCAGCTGAAGTAATTATGACGGTGTTGCATGCGGGGGGTAAGTTTGACGGGAATAGCTATAAAATTTCTGGTGGCTTACATGGTGTTGGTGTATCGGTTGTGAACGCATTATCGTCTTGGTTAAAGCTTACCATTAGACGAGATGGGAAAATCCATCAAATGAAGTTTAAGGACGGAGACGCAGTGGCTCCGTTGGTTGTCGTGGGTGATACCACAGATAAAGGTACAGAAGTACATTTCATGCCTAATGTAGAGACCTTTGGTCTTATTGAGTTTCATTATGACATTCTGGCAAAACGACTAAGAGAGTTATCCTTCCTCAATAATGGCGTAAAAATTGTTTTAACTGACCATAGAACCGCGACAGTTGAAAACTTTTCCTTTTCAGGTGGGGTAAAAGGTTTTGTGGATTATTTAAATAGAAACAAAACAGTTTTACATCCATCGGTATTCCAGGCTGAGGGGGAAAGAGAAGGGATAAGTGTGGACGTTGCAATGCAATGGAACGATTCTTATCAAGAGTCGGTGCTATGTTTTACAAATAATATTCCACAACGGGATGGGGGTACCCATTTAACGGCCTTAAGAGCGGCAATGACACGTACCTTAAATCAGTATATTGAAGACAATGAACTTGCCAAAAAAGCCAAAATAGAAACTACTGGCGATGATATGCGTGAAGGTTTAATGTGCGTGCTCTCTGTAAAGGTTCCTGATCCTAAATTCTCTTCACAAACAAAAGAAAAGTTAGTTTCCTCTGAGGTGCGTCCTGTTGTAGAGGAAGTCATTGGTCAAAAACTATCAGAATTCTTGCTTGAAAACCCTGTTGAAGCAAAAATAATAGTGAATAAAATTATTGATGCAGCAAGAGCGAGGGAAGCTGCTAGAAAAGCCCGAGAAATGACAAGGCGTAAAGGGGCGTTGGATGGTTTGGGGTTACCCGGGAAATTAGCAGATTGCCAAGAAAAAGATCCTGCTATGTGTGAGCTGTACCTGGTTGAGGGAGACTCAGCAGGAGGCTCTGCAAAACAAGGACGTGATAGAAAGTTTCAAGCTATTTTACCGCTTAAGGGGAAAATCTTAAATGTTGAGAGAGCTCGATTCGATAAACTTATATCATCACAAGAAATTGTCACCTTAATTACCGCTCTTGGTACAGGTATTGGAAAGGATGAGTACACTCCTGAAAAATTACGTTATCACAGAATTATCATCATGACTGATGCCGATGTTGACGGCTCCCATATCCGAACTCTTTTATTGACTTTTTTTTATCGTCAAATGCCAGAGCTTGTTGAGCGTGGACATATTTATATAGCTCAGCCACCCTTATACAAAGTAAAACATGGTAAATCAGAACAATATTTAAAAGATGACCTAGAACTAAACCAATATTTATTAGTTCAAGCATTAGATTCCGCAGCGATTGAGCATCCGCAAGGGACCTTATCGGGGTCAACACTGGAGGCCGTAGCAAAAGAGTATTTATTAGCTCAGGCTATTATCACACGATTAGCAAGGGTGATTGACACAGAGGTATTGGAGAGCTTGATGGTACACCCCATGATTGACTTCACGACTGAAGAAGCCACGCAGGAAGCGGCTCAACTTTTATCAAAGGCTCTCCCTTCTAAGGGAATCGAAGTCATGGCCAATTTTGATGATAGACATAACAAATGGCGTTTGATGTTAACTCGTTTGTCCCATGGAAATTATCATATCAGTTATTTGGAGCAAGACTTCCTAAACAGTGGTGATTATATTCAGCTAAGAAAAGCGGGTAATTTACTTGTTACTATGAATAACTTAGAGTCAAAAGTGATGCGTGGGGAAAAATCAGCGCAAGTATATTCTTTCAAGGAAGCCCTTGAATGGTTACTCTCTGATGTAAGACGAAATTTATCAATACAGCGCTATAAAGGTTTGGGTGAAATGAATCCGGAGCAATTGTGGGAAACCACCATGGATCCAAAGGTTAGACGACTGTTTAGAGTACAAATTGAAGATGCGATTAAGGCTGATGAAGTCTTTACAACTTTAATGGGTGACGAAGTGGAGCCTCGCCGTCAATTCATCGAATCTAACGCACTTGGCGTCACTAACCTTGACATCTAATTTAAACACCCATGGGGAGGCTATTTTTTCTATAGTTATCCCTACTTGGAACAGTTTAACTCTTTTACAAACCTGTTTAGAGTCAATACAACAAAACACAGTTGTCCCACATGAGGTTATTATCCATATTAACGAGGGTATCGATGGGACGCTTGATTGGTTACTATCGCAACAGTATAAATATACCCACTCTGAGAAAAATATTGGTATCTGTCGTGCTTTAAATCTAGCGGTAAAAAAATCTATAGCGCCATATATTGTTTATTTAAACGATGATATGGTGGTCTGTCCACAATGGGATAGTGCACTACTCGACGTGATACAACAGTTAAATACTAATTCTTTTATGCTCTCTGGTACCATGATTGAACCTAGAGAAACGGGAAATAAATGTGTCATTGTTAGTGATTATGGTGCTTCTCCTGAAACACTTAATAAAACTCAACTTCTTTCTGAATACTTACAAAAAGATAAAACCAACTGGTATGGCGCCACTTGGCCGCCGTGCGTTGTGCATCGACAATGGTGGGATAAGGTGGGGGGCTATAGTGAGGAGTTTTCTCCTGGCATGAGTAGTGACAACGATTTTTCAATGAAAATGTGGCAAGCAGGCTGCCGTATTTTTCTTGGAGTAGGTGCAAGTAGGGTTTATCACTTTATGTCAAAATCCACAGGAAAAATTGAGAAAAATAATGGCCGCCAACAATTTTTAAAGAAATGGGGAATTACACAAACTACCTTTGATCGCCACTACCTCAGAAGAGGCCAAATAAGTGGCCTATGGCAACTCCCTGAGCCACAAAAGAATTTATTATATTTCTTTGATTATTTGAGAAGTAAAGTTAAGTTATTCTTTATCTGAAGAAGTGGCTTTAGACTTCTTGGCGGTGGTGGGTTTGTTACCGGTTTTTTTTGTAGTACTTTTTTTGCTAGCACTTTTTTTGGTAGCACCTTTGGTGACCTTTTTAATAGTCTTGGTACTGATTTTCTTCTTGCTGGCTGGTTTACCAGCTTTTTCAGCTAATAGCGCAAGCGCTTCTTCAAGGGTAATATTTTCAGGATCAGTGCCTGAGGGTAGCGTGGCATTTGTTTTTCCATGTTTAACATAGGGACCGTAACGGCCACTGTATACCCCAATGGCTTGATTATCCTGTGGATGATTACCAAGGCTTTTGATAGCACCGCGTCCCTGAGATTTGGGTTGCGCTAAAATCTCTAGTGCTCGTTCAAGCGTAATACTAAAAATATCATCGGTTTTTGGGATTGAACGAAAGCCACCATCATGTTGAATATAAGGACCAAAGCGGCCAATATTAACAGTTACTTTTTTATTCGACTCAGGATGAGAGCCTAATTCACGAGGTAAATCAATGAGTTGTATACCTTGGTCAATAGAAAAGTTTTCCAGAGAAGCGGGTTTAGGGATAGAAACACGTTTGGGTTTTTTGTTATCTTCCGAAACCTCTCCCAACTGAACATAAGGTCCGTAGGGTCCGTTCATCAAATAAATTGCTAGCTGTTTAGTAGGGTGTTCACCTAACAGAACAGGTTCTGCAAGAGTTGCTCCATTATCAACATTACGTGTGTAGTTACACTCGGGATAAGCACTGCAGCCCACGAATTTACCGCGTTTACCCAAACGTACCATTAACGGTTCGCCACATTGCGGGCATGCTTCGTTTAAAGCTTCTTGAGTCACTTCAGCTCGAGAAACCTGACTTTTGTCTTCAATCTGTTTTGAAAAATCACGCCAAAACTCTTCCATTACAGGAACCCATTCTAGTTTTCCCTCTGAAATCAAATCCAGTTGGTCTTCAAGTTTGGCAGTGAAATCGTAATCCACATAGCGTGTAAAGTGCTCTGTTAAAAATTTATTAACCACTTCACCCACATCAGTTGGAGTGAAGCGTTTTTTATCCAGTAACACATAATCACGATTAATTAACGTACTGATAATGCTGGCATAGGTAGAAGGTCTACCAATACCAAATTCTTCTAGCGCTTTTACTAAACTCGCCTCCGTGTAGCGGGGTGGGGGTTGAGTGAAATGCTGCTCACCCCAAATTCGATCAATATCTAAGATGTCTCCCTCAGATAGCACTGGTAAACGGGCTTCATCATCGTCATTGTTGAGTGACTCTTCATCCAGGTCTTCACGATATACTGCAATAAAACCCGGAAATACCAAGGTTTGACCGCTAGCTCTGAAAAGTGCTTTTCCATCATTCACAGCGATATCAACGCTCACCGTATCAAACTGAGCTTGAGTCATTTGGCTTGCGACAGTACGTTTCCAAATCATTTCATAGAGTCTAAATTGATCAGTACTTAAGTGTTCTTTAACGTTGGCGGGTGTACGGGCAATAGAGGTAGGTCTAATCGCCTCATGAGCTTCTTGAGCATTTTTAGTTTTATTAGCATAAAAGTTAGGTTTTTCAGGAAGATATTCTTGATTAAACTGGTCCGTGATATGTCCTCTAATATCTCTTAGGGCTTCTTGCGACAGATTCACAGAGTCAGTTCTCATGTAGGAAATCAATCCCACTGCTCCCCCACCAATATCAACCCCTTCATAGAGTTGTTGCGCGACTTTCATGGTGCGATCAGTAGTAAAGCCTAGTTTTCTAACGGCCTCTTGTTGCAGCGTTGAGGTGGTAAAAGGAGGAGCTGGATGTCGTTGTTTTCTTTTTTTCTCAACCCGAGTGACTCGTCCGGTTTTGCTGGTTAATTGACTAACAATTTCTAAGTGTTTAGCTTCTGAGTCAATATCAAGATTATTAATTTTTTTATTAGCAAACTGAATGAGCTTAGCACTAAAGCTTTGTTTTTCTTGATGGCTATCTAAGTGAATACTCCAATACTCTTTACTAGAAAAGGCACGAATTTCAATTTCACGCTCAACAATCAAACGCAAGGCCGGGCTTTGTACTCGACCTGCGGACAATCCACGGCGAATTTTTTTCCATAGTAAAGGAGAGAGATTAAAACCCACCAAGTAATCGAGCGCTCGCCTCGCCTGTTGTGCGTTAACAAGGGCTTCGGAAATTTCTCGCGGGTTGGCAACCGCTTGTTTTACAGCGTTTTGTGTGATTTCGTAGAAGACCACTCGTTTTAGAGGCTTTTTTTCTAATCCTTTTTTACCATGAATAATCTCTGCAAGATGCCAGGCAATAGCTTCCCCTTCACGGTCTGGGTCAGTAGCTAATAAGACGGTATCAACATTCTTTACGGCTTTTAGGATCTGTTCGAGATGCTTTTCGTTACGTTCAATTAACTGGTACTTCATGGCAAAACCTTGCTCGGTATCCACTGCTCCGGTTTTTGGTACCAAATCACGTACGTGACCATAGGAGGCCAGAATCTCAAAATCTGGACCAAGATACTTTTTTAAAGTTTTTGCTTTCGAGGGTGACTCGACAATTAGTAGTTGTGTACTCACGGATAAATGTTTTTTGTTTAGTGGAGTAAAAACTCATTTTCGTGTAGAAGCTCTTCTAATAAAAGAGTTTCAGAGGACTGACCTTGGCGCCATAAAATCATTAATGTAATTAATTTAACGCGTTCAAGATCAATTTCATTTATATCTAGCGACATGATACTACTTAATACCCACTCTCGTTGAGAAGGCGAAATAATATTATTTTGTTCTAAAAACAATAAAAACCCCCAAATGGATGCAGAGATTTTTTCTTGTTCTTGCGCATGTAAACAGCGAATTGTTGTGTTAAGTTCTTGATTTGTCTCTGCTGCCACAGATAGCTTATCCAGATGATCAAACCAGTCTAGAGTTAAATTAACTTCCTTTTCATTAAACCCTGCAGCAAATAGTCGTGTTTGTAAGGTACTATTACTAGGATAAATACCACTGTCAAAAAAATTCTCATATACAAAAATCAATATATCAACCATGTCATAACCGCCCTATTAGTCAAATTTAAAATGAAGCGGTAAACGCAACCAACTGATTTAATTAAATAAAGTAAAAAGTTAATTGATTTTTTGAATCATGAACATATTTAATCCTATCATGATCATTTCACTTTATGCCTTAAAAAACAAACAAATAATCGTAAAAAAATGAAAATATAAAAAATAATTGTTTTAAATCATAACGTTACAAATAGCAGGTGTTTTATTAAAAAATAAAATAGAAATGACTTCTTTAATACGCAGGTTGATATGATTTTAACTCTCTTTAAAGAGCTATAAACATGCTCTAAATATTATCGCTACGGATATAATTTCAATATTAAACAAATACACTTTACCTACTTATATATATGGCTTTATTACAAATACTTCATTATCCAGACGAAAGACTCCATACTATTGCTAAAGTTGTCTCTAAGGTAGATCAACGGATTAAGACATTAGTTCAAGATATGGCTGAAACCATGAGAGCGGCTCCTGGTATTGGCCTCGCTGCAACTCAAGTGAACGTCCATGAGAGGGTCATAGTTTTGGATTTATCCCCTGAGCAAAATCAGTTACAGGTTTTTATAAATCCTGTCATTATTCAAAAAGAAGGAGAAGCTATTAATGAAGAGGGTTGTCTATCGGTTCCTGGAATTTATGACAAGGTAACTCGGGCAAGAAAAATAAAGATCCAGGCTCTCAATGAGATGGGTGAGAGTTTTGAATTAGAAGCCGAGGGCTTGTTGGCGGTTTGTATACAGCACGAAATGGACCATCTAGAAGGTAAAGTATTCGTGGAATACTTATCTTTATTAAAACAAAATCGTATTAAAACGAAACTTAAAAAAAGAATTAGAGAAACGCTGTAATGAGAATTATATTTTGCGGTACGCCAGATTTTGCGGCTCAACACCTACAGGGAATAGTAAAACAAGGTCATTACCCAGTGGCCGTTTTTACGCAACCTGATCGTGAGTCAGGTCGTGGCCAAAAGCTTTCCTTTTGCCCCACAAAGCAAGTGGCCCTTGACCTGGCCATTCCAGTTTATCAGCCTGCAACATTAAAAGATGACGCAACTGAAATACTGTTTCAGACACTCAAGGCGGATATTGTTATCGTAGTGGCCTATGGGCTGATTATTCCAGCAAGTATATTAAAGATACCTCCGTATGGCTGTATTAATGTCCATGCTTCCCTTTTACCTCGTTGGCGAGGAGCGGCCCCTATACAAAGGGCTATTGAGGCCGGTGATGATGAAACGGGAGTTACTATTATGCAAATGGATGAGGGGTTAGATACGGGGGACATGTTACAAACCTATACTTGTTCGATTAGTGCACAAGATACCGCCAAGACTTTAGCTGATAAATTAATAGCTCTTGGTATCAATGGGCTGGGTGATGTATTAGCTCTAGTAGAGCAAAACGCCTTAGTTCGGCACAAACAACCCGTTTTGGGTGTGACTTACGCTCAGAAAATAAGTAAAAAAGAGACATTTATTAATTGGGAGTTCTCTGCAACACAAATAGAAAGACAGATTAGAGCTTGGCAACCCCATTATGTAGCTAAAACACTCCACCACAAGGAAGTATTAAAAATATACCAAGCCGAAGTGAAAAATACACAGAGCAGGCAACTTCCCGGTACTATTATTAATTTAGATAAAGAGATAGAAATTCAATGTGGTATTGGCAGTGTATCCATTAAAACTTTACAAAAACCCGGAGGGAAACCCATTTCGTCCAGTGAGTTTTTGCGCGGCTACTCGCTTACTTTGGGTGAGCGGTTAGGGCAGTAATGGAAGAAAATCAACGTCTGGCTTCCTTGATATTACTCTACGTATTTCAAGGTAAAAACGTAGAGCAATCCCTGTCTATAGTATTAAAACAAATTAAGAGCGATCAAGTTAGTATTGGTGCTGTAAAAAGTTATATATATGGAGTACTGCGCTTTGGTTGGCAATTAACATTTATCCTTAGGCGATTATGTAAAAAAGCCCCTCCTCCCCCTATCGAAAACCTTTTATTAATTGCTTTTTATCAATTGATATATACCCATGACGAAGCGTTTACTGTGGTTTCTCAGGCGGTTAATGCCGCGATGAAACTAGAGAGCCATGCTTTAAAACCCTTTGTTAACGGAGTATTAAGAACATTTTTGCGAGAAAAAGAAAAATTAATGAGCCAGGTAATGCACAATGAAGAGGCAGTTTTTAATCATCCCCAATGGTGGATAAATAAAATAAAACAACAATACCCATTAAACTGGATAAATATTCTAGAGCAAGCGCAAAAAAGAGCTCCCTTCACTCTTCGGGTCAATCAACAATACATGGTCACAGAGGAATATTTAAACAAACTCGCAGACAAAAATTTAGACGTAACATGGCATGGACAGCAGGCGGTGATTTTAAGTACTCCTTGCCCCGTTGACCAATTACCGGACTTTAATCAGGGAGCGGTGTCAGTGCAAGACTTGTCGGCACAATATGCAGCTTCGTATATGGATTTATTTCGGCACGCTCGTGTACTGGATGCTTGTGCTGCACCAGGAGGTAAAACCTGCCATTTGTTGGAAAATAATCCACATATTGATTTATTAGTACTAGACAAATCTCCAGAGCGATTACAGCGTGTAAAAGACAATATAAAGAGACTTGATTTACCAACACCCAGTCTTGGTATTAAGGCAGAAGATGCACAAAATGTAACAAATTGGTGGGATGGTATACTTTTTGATCGTATTTTGTTGGATGTTCCCTGTACGGGTTCCGGGGTGGTAAGGCGTCACCCTGATATTAAATGGTTAAGACGTGAGAGCGACATTAAGCAGTTAGTGACTGAGCAAAAAGTTTTACTAACAAGTTTGTGGCCTTTGTTAAAATCAAAAGGAAAACTGGTTTATGTAACCTGTTCAATCTTTAAAGAGGAAACTAGTGAACAAATACAAGCTTTTCTGGATCAACACGCCGATGCAACCATGTTAAATGGTACTGATCCAGAGGATGGTTTTATAACACCAGATAGTCGTCATGACGGATTTTACTATGCGGTATGTCAAAAAAATTAAGTTTTTTATTGTCTTGCTATTAAGTTGTATTTCTTTAAATACTCTCTCTGAGGGCATTAATATTGATTCTTCAACGGTTTCAATAGACTATCAAAAGGGGTTAATTAACGCTCGGTATAGTGTGCAGCTCAATCCTACTTTAGAGCAAGCCTTAAACCGAGGTATTCCACTATTCTTCAATTTAAGTTGTGGCATTATTCAAACCAGGTGGTATTGGTTTAACAAAAAAATTTATTCCTCAGAACAAGAAAGAAAATTAACTTTTAATCCATTAACACGTTCTTATCGTTTTTATCTAGGTTCTGTATATGTAACATACAACTCCTTGTCAGAGGCTTTACTGGCAGTGGGTCAGGTTAGTAACTGGGTATTGGGTGAAGGCAATTTACTAAAAAAAGGCGAAGCTTATCAAGCAACACTCCAGTTGAAATTAGATGTCTCTCAACTCCCCAAACCCTTTCAAATAGATGCTATAGCCAATACTGATTGGACCTTATCCTCAACCCCTTACCAATGGATAATTAAACCGTGAAAACAGAAAAATTAACCGGTTTTTCTTGGTTAAAATGGTTTGTATTAGTTTCTGCGGTGTTTGGCGTCCTCCTGCTTTATTTATTGTCTGAGGCCACAGGAAACACTTCCCTTTTTGCACAAAATTATCCCCGATTGTTAGCAATCGGTGCTGGTGTTGCACTGATACTGGTTTTTTTAATCCTCGTCCAGTTATTGCTGTTTTATAAAAAAATTAAAGCAAAAGTATTTGGATCAAAGTTAACTTTAAAGCTATTAATGATATTTATATTAATGGCAATTATTCCAGGGACCTTGGTTTATGGGGTATCTGTTAAGTTTTTATCTAATAGTATCGAATCATGGTTTGATGTCAATGTAGATAAAGCTCTGACCGCTGGGTTAGATTTAGGGAGAACCACTTATGACACTCTTCTGAATGATTTAACTCAAAAAGCAGAAACTATGGCGCAGCAGTTATCTGAAGCATCGATTATCGATGAAGGAACAATGCTCTATCATCTGCGTGAGCAATCAGGGGTCCAAGAAGCTACTTTATTTTCAAAAACAGGAGCGGTCTTGTCCTTTGCTAGCGCACAAAGTGACACCTTGGTCCCAGAAGCATTACCCACAAGCAGTAATATGATGCATCAAATAAGAACTCAACGACCTTATAAAATGGTAGAAAGCCGTCCTGGAAAGGGTCAGTTTCTGAGGGTGGTGGTTCCTGTGAATACCCTCTCCTTTGAAGAGAACTTAAAGGCCTTACAAGTAATTCAACCTATTTCAAAGGAGTTGGCGCAGGAAGCCGACAGTGTGGAAGCTGCTTATCGCGGTTACCAGGAGTTACTGTTAGCAAGGGCTGGATTAAAGAGAATCTATGCTTTAAATTTGTCTTTAGTATTGTTATTGAGTATGTTGAGTGCCATTATTTCAGCATTTATTATTTCAGAAAAAATCAGTGCACCCTTAGGGCTCCTTGCAGAAATCACAAAAGTCATTGGTCTAGGGGATTATAGTAGAAAAATTCCCGTTATTAGTAATGACGAGCTGGGTATGCTTAGCCAATCTTTTAACACTATGACAGAGAAGTTAAAGGATACCTCTGAGGCCAGAGAACGAGCCCAAGAGAAATTAACAGAAGCCAAACAGTATCAGGAAAATATTCTTTCTAATTTATCTACGGGAGTCATTGTTCTCGATGAACGTTTAGTGCTAAAGAGCGCTAACGTTAGCGCAAATGAGATCCTTGGGATACGTCTAATTAGAGTTCGTCATGTCGCTCTTCAAGAATGGGGTCACTTTATTTCAGAGCTAACGGATTTGAGTCAGTATATCGAACAGCGCTTTGCAGAGGCCATGGATTTTACATGGGATGGAGACATTGATGTTAAAACCAAAGGTGGGATGAAAAAAATTCACTTTAGAGGATCGCGCTTACCAGGTGGCAACAATAGTGATTATGTTTTAGTCTTTGATGATATTACAAAAATGGTTCAAGCTCAGCGTGATGCGGCATGGGCTGAGGTAGCAAGACGGTTAGCCCATGAAATCAAAAACCCGCTAACACCGATTCAATTGTCCGCAGAACGATTAAGGTTAAAGTTATCAGAAAAGCTTCCGCCTACAGAACAAGAGCTATTAAATAAGAGTATTACTACCATTGTTAACCAAGTAGATGCTTTGAAAAATATGGTGAATGATTTTAGTGAATACGCAAGATCCTCAGCCACTAAAATTAGTTTGGTCAATATCAACGATCTTATTCTAGAGATTATGGGGTTATATGAATCAAACGGAGAACAAATTACATTGAACTTAACTCATCATTTACCCTTAATCAAAGGTGATCCCCAGCGCTTAAGACAGGTGATTCATAATCTATTACAAAATGCGTTAGATGCACTACAAGACCATCATCAGGCGAAAGTAACAATCATGACAAATTTACACGAAAACAAAGTAGTCCTGTGTGTTAGTGACAATGGCCCTGGTTTTTCCGAAGAATTTTTAACTAGGATATTCGAGCCATATGTCACAACTAAAGTCAAAGGAACGGGTCTTGGTTTGGCTATTGTTAAGAAAATAATAGAAGAGCACCAAGGTAGTATAGAGGCTGGAAATTTAGATAGTGGAGGAGCTGTGGTCAATATCAGTTTCCCTATGGCGGAGAAAGTGTGATGGCGAATCATATATTGGTTGTTGACGATGAAATAGGTATCCGAGAGTTATTATCTGAAATTTTATCCGATGAGGGTTATGAAATCACCTTGGCTGCAAATGCTTGGGAAGCACGACAAATTCGACAGAATATACGTCCAGATTTGGTCTTGCTTGATATATGGATGCCTGAAATGGACGGAATTACTCTCCTTCGTGAGTGGGTCAGTTTGGGTCAATTAAACATGCCAGTAGTTATGATGTCCGGTCATGCAACCGTCGATACCGCAGTGGAAGCCACACGGATTGGTGCCGTAGATTTTTTAGAAAAACCCATTACTCTGCCAAAGTTACTGGCTACCGTTGAAAAAGCATTACGTAAAGGGGAGACACAATATCGTCCCGATTTGTCTATTCTACAATTAGGCAAAGGCACAGTAGTTAGTGAGTTAAAAAGACGCTTGGATCAGGTTTCTAATCGCTTAGCTCCTCTATTGCTGGTGGGTGAAGTGGGCTGCGGAACTGAGCTTGCAGCTCGCTATCTTCATCAACCTAATACGCCCTGGTATGCCCCGGAGACTAACGAGTGGTTAGCAGATAATCCCTTTGAGCCTTTAAGTGAATGTCAGGGCGGGATTATCTTTATTCAAGAGATTAAAACGCTTAGCAAACCAGAGCAGCGTGGTTTGTCTCAGTTACTAGGAAAATTAGAAAAGCATCATGTGCGGTTAATTTGCGCGTCAAGTATGGCCGTGGGAGCGCTCATTAGTGAAAACATCATCGAAGCTGAGCTGATCACCCGTATATCTCAGTTAACTCTCTCTATTCCTCCTTTGCGCGACCATGCGGAAGATATTCCGGAGATCGCAACCGCAATATTGGGCAGATTGATAGAGGTAGGTGAAATTCCAAATAAGGTCTTTACCTCATCAGCCTTGAATAGTTTAAGACAATTACAATGGCCGGGTAATTTACCTGCACTCACTAACGCTATTCGCACCCTCGCTCTGACAACTACTAATACGGAGGTCGTTGCTGAAGATGTCCTGAAAATCTCCTCAGATTTTGATCAGCAACAAAAAAATCATTTTAATATGATTGGTTTTGATATGCCCTTGAGAGACGCACGGGATTTATTTGAAAAGGCCTATTTTGAGTATCATATCCAAAATGAGTCAGGCAATATGTCACGGGTGGCGGAAAAAGTGGGATTAGAGCGAACTCATCTGTATCGAAAACTAAAACAGTTAGGCGTAAAGCTCGCTTCTCAACGAGGTGAGGAATGAGCGAGAGAAAGTGGTTAATTCTCTCTCATGGATTTAATATGGATGGCAGGGCGGCAAGTCTCACTATCACCGATAAAATCCCACATTTAATTAATGCAGAGATTGAGCCAATTGTACTCAGTGCAGTGACCGGAAAAAAAGATACTAGGTTTTATCATCATCAACTTTTGCCGTGGGGACCTGCGGGCTTACGTTTTGATTTACGGCATTTAATTGCACAACAATACGGTCGTGGACTGTTTTATCGAATCAGTACTGGATTTGCTTCACTGCTTTTATCCCCTTTTATTTTACTAGAGCGTTTAATCTGTGGTCTACAAAGTCAGTGGTCATGGACCCCTGCTGCGATATTTTGGGGTTATATCTGTATTAAACGATTTAATCCGGAGTTAATTTATTCTACTGGAGGTGCCTATTCAGCACACTGGGCAGGCTATTGGTTAAAGCGAATGACTAAAAAACCATGGATTGCAGAAATCCATGATCCCATGGTTTTTCCGGGAACCCTCCCTAAGACTAGAAACTTAAAGTTTTGGGCGAAACTAGAGGGAATGATTTGCCGTGAGGCGGATCTTGTTTGGTGGTTTACAGAGCAGGCTATGCTCAGTGCAAAAAAAGACACCCGGAGCTGGGAGACAAAGGTAAAGTAATTCTACCCGGTGCAGAACCGCCTATAGTATCGGCGGAATATGTTAGAGATCCAAACTGTATCCATATTGGACACTTTGGTTCTTTATCTAATGTGAGAACAATAAAAGGTTTTGCAGAAGCTTTTTTAAAGTTTAAACAAGACAGTCCAGACAGTGCTAAAGTATTTAAAATCGAATGCTATGGGGGAAGTATTGATAGTCATGCAAAGCTATTCATAAATGAAAATAAATTAAATGACCAGTTCATAGAAGTTGGTCGTCTTGAATATGATCATAAAAAGAAAATATCAGGTAGAGAGCAAATACAAATAAAAATGCAGCAGATGGACTATTTGTTAATAATTCATGGTCATACTGCAGATTGTGCAGAATATATTCCATCTAAATTTTATGATTACCTGTGGGCACGAAGACCGATCATAGCAATCACACACAACAACAAGCAATTTAATACATTATTAAATAAATATAATAGTTTCATAGCAAACTCGAATGAATTAGATTCTATCGTTCAAGCGTTGAATAAAATATATTTAATATGGAAAAAAGGGTTAAATAAAAAAATTCAACTAACTCCAATAGGGACAGTTGACGCAACCAATTCAATAATTAATTATGTAAATTATGAAATTCACAGATCTAACTAAACAAATAAAAAAAATTGATATTGCAACAGATATGACATTATTTAATCCATCATTGATTTCTGAAAATGATGAATTGAAAGTAATGTTAAGAGTAATAGAAGAGGACAAAAATAAGAAAAATAGAAAGGGGTTTTTTTATTCAGAAAATTGGATAGTCAACTATGATGATCAATTCAATTTTAAAAACTATTCTATTATTGACGATGAGGGAATCATTAATCAATACAGGGAGTGTAGTTACGGATTAGAGGACGGTAGACTTTTTAAATGGAATAATGAAAACTGGGTAATATTCTCAGGTTTAAATATAGAAAATAAAAAATTTATTAATACAATGTGTATTGCGAAGTTGGTTGGAAACAAACTGAAAGAGTTTACTCTTATTCCCTCACCACAAAACAAAGAAAGAGAGAAAAACTGGGTCCCCCTCGTAAAAGATAACGAGTTATACATTATTTATAATATTGATCCATTAGAAATTTACTTATATAAAAATGGTACTTTAAGTTTGTTTTACAAAAGTAAAAAAAAATATCAACGTTTCTTTGTTTCAGGCTCTTCTACGGCGATACAATTTAATAATAATTATGTTTTTGTCTCGCACCATAGAGAAAAAATGAATATAATAAAAAAGCTTTTTTTAAAATTAACGAATAAGGAAAGATATAAAAAAGAAAAAATTTACTTTTACCATCAATTTCACTTACTAGATGAGTCCTTGAGAAAACTTCGTACGAGTAAAAAGTTCAACTTCGAAAAAAAAGGAATAGAGTTTTGTGCAGGTATCGCGATTAAGCATGACAATATTTTTATGTCTTATGGTTTATCAGATCAAGCCGCTTATTTAATCAAATTATCTATTTCAGATATATTTTCTGATTTGTCGACAATGGAACTTAAATCTATTTAATGAAAATCATTAGACTACCGACACAAAAATTTATTCCAGAAACCTTTAATCAAGATAGGCTATCCTCATTAATTTATATTCTCATAACTCTCTCACCAATTGTTTTTTTTACATATGAAAGGGCATTTGGTGAATGGTATAAGCTAATCTCTATTTTATGCGTTACATCATTAATCATACAGAAAGATATAATTAATTTTAATTGGAGAAATAACAATCTCTCGTTAATGATATTTGTTATTTATCCGTTAGTAATTTTAATTAATCAACTGTTAAGATGGGATTGGCACATTCATGAATACTTAGATAAGTTACGATTTTTATTCGCAATACCAATTTTTATCTATTTATCCGAAAAGAAATTTAATTTTATGGGGGTTTTAGAAAAATCCTTGCCTATTGCATTAATACTTTCTTATGTAAGCACAAATTTATTTTTTTTAGATCGACAGTATGGCGATCGTTTCACAGACCTTTTCTTAAATCCGATTTATTATGGCGAAATTACGCTATCAATGAGTATGATTTTGTTGGCGACGTTTTTTATATCGCACAATAAAAATATATATATAAATTGTTTAAAAGTAATTGGTTTTCTTATGGGAATTTATATATCTGTAAAGACAGGTAGTAGAACTGGTTGGGAAAACTTAATAATTATTCCTATCCTTTTGATATTGTTTAAAAGAAAAAATCTTAAAACAGAATATCAACTCTTATTTTTACTATTATTCATGGCAGGATTAATTTTATTAATTAAATATAATCAAACAGTCTCTTTACGTTTAAGCCAAGCCTATCTTGAAATAAAAAACTATCCTTGGTCGGGAGGTATGGCTCCAGTCACATCTGTTGGACAGAGAATTACATTTTACAGAATTGGTTGGGATTTAATGCTTAAAGAGCCTTGGTACGGCTGGGGCCAAAAAGGATATGGGGGATTATTGTTAAGACCGGAGTTATTGTCCTTTTCTGCAAAGGAAACGTTACTAATGACTTACTATGCGCATTTTCATAACGAATTGTTAACGTTAATTGTTTGGTATGGCGTTTTTGGTCCTATTATTTATTTGATAAACTTTATTTTCCCATTAGTTAACGCAATAAAAGTGTTAAAAACTCAAATCGTTAATGAGGTTACTAAAAATAATTCATTAATATTGATTGTTTTTCTAGTAACTCAAATAGTCGCTGGTTTGTCAGATATGGTTATTTTATTTAAATACATGATAATGTTTTATAGTTTCATGATGGCATGTTTACTGGCATCTGTTCATAAAAAAGAAATTTAAATACACTATATACTTATATTAAAGATTTAGATTTCCCTTAGGATCTTAACTTATTTAACCGGTAAAGCTCTTCCAGTTGTACATATAAACGTTTTATTTCCCTGGCTCCCATTAAATGTATTTGAAGTAGTATTGTTTAATCAAAAGTTAAAAGAAATAATTTACTAAGTAGACTCCATTGTTGTGTACGAACACAGGTCTTAAGAGATTTGACACAGCGTTTCTTAAACTTTTTTTGTATAGCATTTTTTTGGAAATTATTTAAATCGAAATTTAAAAACACGTCTAATTCTGTTAATGCAGATTCAAGTATTGTTATATTCTTAGAATTTGACACACTGCCTTCTGTAATGCGATATATAGTAGTAAAAATAGGTAAAAATTTAAAATTTAAATTATTTTTAAAACATTTCCATGAAAAAGCATAATCACAAGCATCCTTTATAATTCCATAATTATTAAATTCGATATGGTATGTATACCCAATTTGCTTGGCTCTATTTGTGTTTATTATAAAACCGTTACTAGGGAGAGACTGATTTGAAACAATGTCAAATGAACTAGAATTATTTAAGTTTATATTTCTATGGAACTTGTTATTGAAATCAATTCCTTCATGATCAGTATGAAGTCTATTTTTTTCCAATAATTTTTGCATACCAAAATAAACATTATTTTCATTATCTTTATCTATATAGGAAAAGAATTTCTCTAATGAATTGCTGATAAGTAAGTCATCGTCATGAATGATCATTAACCATTGGGAATTAGCTCTTTGTATTAAATCATCAACATTTTTAGCTTGTCCAAGGGATATGTTTCGATTTATCACACTAATTGGAAGGTTAAACAAATTTCTTATTTTTCTTCAGATATAAAATTGTTATTATCATCGTTACCAATTAAAACCTCTTTTGGCAGCACATTTTGTTGCGTTATAGAATGCAAGCATTCCTGTAGAAGGTCTAAACGTTTGTATGTGGGTATTAAGATGGATAAGTTAATTACAGATTGCATGAAAAGTTTAAATATTGAGTTGTTTTGTTATTAATTTTGTAGGCATTAAAAGTAAGCAGTCACTATAACTAATGATAGTATTTTTACAACCCTCTTTTCCACAGGGTATACATGTTTGTTCACCTTGAATAATGGATATATTCATTATTGTATTATTACTGTTTGTAGACCAAGGGTTTCCATGTGAATAATTATAAGGCCAGGGTCCCCATTTTACAGGGTTAGTTGGGCCAAATAATGCAATAGTTCTAACTCCGGTGGCCGCGGCAATATGTGTGATTCCAGTGTCAGGTCCCACAAAGTATTTTGCCCCTTTAATTAAATGTGCCACCTCTCCTAATGACAGTTTTCCAGCCAAATTTTTACATTGAGTGGCTTTTTCTATATCTTTACAATATTCTATTTCGTCTTTTTCGGAGCCACCTGTTAATACCACAGCGATATTTCTTTCCTGAATATAACGCACTAATTCTACCCATTTATTCTTATCCCACATTTTGTAATTAAACTTAGGATATGGATGAATCACTATATATTCTTGTGTTAAAACGGTGTTACTTAGGTTTAACTCTTTAAAAGGCGGGATAACTTTATTACTAGGCTTGATATCAATAAAGCTTAATAGTTTTTGGTTATGAATAACCGTATGAGTGTTGATATTGTCAAATAAAAAACCGTCTGTCAAAAAAAATTTTGAGAGTTGTGAGGTATGTTCATTATAAAAACCATAAAATTTTTTGCCGGCTATAAAGCCATATAATCTTGCCCGATCCGAGGAGACTGGACTTAAGGCCACATCATATTTTCGCCATAAAGAGAAATATTCTTTAATACGATGAATAAAAGAGGTTCTATGAGGGAGAGCGATAACCTGATTTATATCAGGATTTCCTTCCAGTATCCCTTCAGATCCCTTCAGAACTAAATAATCAATTTGTGCTTCTGGATCCTTAACGCGGATAGAATTTGCGATCGGGGTACTCAGTAGAACATCTCCCAATCTTAATGTGCAAATGATTAAATACTTTTTAATTGAACACAACCCTTAGATTTTGGCGCGCTCGACAGGAGTCGAACCTGTGACCTTTGGCTTCGGAAACCAACACTCTATCCAACTGAGCTACGAGCGCACGATAACACATCATTACAAAGTTATTACAGTAATATACTTATTGAAAGTGTCATTTTATATTTTTTATTCATTAGACACAAAAAAGCTATAATTAAGTAGTATATATCAATGGATTTGGATTATGTCTAATACAAAGTCTTCTTTTCTAAATATTGTCCAAGGTGTCTTACTCACCGTTGCCGGAGTTGCATTGGTTTTATTATTGCAGCATTATTTATTCAGTTTAAAGCCACAGCCCCATACGTCCAACCAAGAGATTGATAAACGAATACAGCCCCTGGCTACCGTTGTCATTAGTGAGACACCAAAACAAGAGATGGTTGGTGTCACCCAGGCTAAGACTAACAGTTTACCAGTTGAAACTGCTAATCCCTCCTCCTCTCCCTCCCCTATAAAAGCGACGTTAGCGAGTAACGATAATGCTGGTGTAGGTAAAAAAACTTTTGAATCTATTTGCACGGGTTGTCATAGCTCAGGGGCTTTAGGCGCACCTAAATTTGCAAATAAAAAAGACTGGGCACCTAGAATCGCTCAAGGAATGGATGTTCTATATAAAAGCGCCATAAAGGGAAAAAATAGTATGCCTGCCAAAGGGGGCAATCCCGCTTTAACCGATGATGAAGTCAAGGCGGCCGTTAATTATATGGTGTCAGCAGCAAAATAAAGCATGAGTATTTATATCGTTGGCGATGTTCAAGGATGTTTTACTCCCCTCGAGCAGTTATTAGATAAAGTAAACTTTAATTCTCGTCAAGATCAACTCTGGTTTGTTGGAGATCTCGTTAATCGTGGTCCGCAGTCACTTGAGGTATTACGCTTTATTAAAAATCTAGGTAACGCCGCTGTTAGCATCTTGGGTAATCATGATTTGCATTTATTATGTGTTGCGGAGGGTTATCAAAAGGCTCACGCAAGTGATACCTTCGATGGCATTTTTAACACTCCGGATAAAGATGAACTGTTAACGTGGTTACGCTGGCGTCCCATGATTTATCATGATCAAGGGGTGACTATGGTACATGCTGGTATTTTACCGCAGTGGAGCATTACTGAAGCTCTGTCCTTGGGGGCTGAAGTCGAGACTGCACTTAGAGGTGAAGATTACTTAGAATTTTTAATTCATATGTATGGTAATAAACCTGCTAAATGGAGCGATGAGTTAGTGGGTATGGAGCGTTTGCGAGTGATAACTAACGCCATGACCCGACTAAGATTAATTGATAAAGAAGGCAAAATGGATTTTTCTTTTAAGGGGAAAATACAAGAAAAACCTAAAGATCTTTATGCTTGGTATGACTTTCCAAATCGTAAAACAAAAAAAGATACCATTATTTTTGGGCATTGGTCAGCTCTAGGCTTACATATGGAATCAAATATTCTTGCTTTAGATACCGGATGTTTATGGGGTGGCTGCTTGACTGCGCTACGTCTCGAGGACCGTAAATTGTTTCAAGTAAGCTGTAGAGAAGAGGCTTCACTTAAGCACTTCATGAAGTAGAGTTTGAGTATCTTTTTCTAGAATCTGTGCCAATTCTCTGCGGTGCACATCTACAGGCGTGATGATGTGACCAATGGCTACTTTCACCGTGGTTTGGGGGCTCTTAACTACCCCAAGTAATGATGAAACAAAGTTCATGTCTCCAACAAAGGGGATATAGGGATTAATTTTTCCATTGCTCAGATAGTAACGAATTGCAATGGGTAAAAAGGGTGTTTTTTCACTTACCGCAGGTTGCAACATAGAGCTTTTAAAGGGTAGGATTTGTTGACCATTAGAAGTAGTACTTTCTGGAAACAGTCCCAAGGAATCTCCCTCTCTTAAGGCGTAGACCATGTCATTACCAATAGCTTGGGTGGCACGTCTATTTTGTCTTTGTAAAAAAAGAGTCCCTGATTTATCCGCTAACCAACCAAATACAGGCCAATGTCTTACCTCAGATTTAGACACAAACCGTACAGGGTGTAGGGAGTGAATAACAAAAATATCTACCCAAGAAATATGATTAGAAGTCAGAATATAAGTTTGCTTTTTAAAGTCAGGAAGCTCACCAATAGTTTCTACGCGAACACGTAAATAAAATAAAAGTAATTGTGCCCATTTTCTAATTAATCCCATACGCACTTTTTTTGAGGAAATGGGAAATATCAGGGTACAAGTTACGACGCCTACTACCACATGAAACGAGACAAAAATAAGCTTTATAAAAGACGTCACACGAATCACGTATAAAGATCCAAATCAAAATGTTGTCTAAACTGTGTGGTTATTTCTACTAAAGAATAGTGATGATTTTGTCCGCCACGGTGACCAATTTTAAGGGATCCCATTAGAGCGGCTAGGCGTCCGGCTTTAGCCCAAGACCAGCCATGCGTAATGCCATAGATTAACCCTGCACGATAGGCATCACCGCAACCGGTGGGGTCGACAATGTTTTCTGCTCTGACAGCGGGAATATGAATGGTTTCGTTATTAGTATAAATAACCGATCCCTCAGCCCCTTTTGTCACTACAGCAGCCTCTACTCTTTGAGCAAGATCCTCTATTGAAAGTTGAGTTTTATCCACTAACAATTGGGCTTCATAATCGTTCACAGCAAAATAACTGGCCTGCTCAATAAAGTTCAGTAATTCTTCACCACTGAACATAGGTAAACCTTGTCCAGGATCAAATAAAAAAGGAATTCCTTGTTTAACAAATGAGCTGGCATGTTCGATCATCCCCTGTTTTCCGTCGGGAGAGACCACGCCAAAGGAGACATGTTCGGCCTCTTCTACTTGATTGAGTTGAGAGAAGTTCATAGCTCCCGGATGAAAAGCAGTAATTTGGTTGTCATCCAGGTCCGTTGTGATAAAAGCCTGAGCGGTAAAATTGTCATTCAAATGGCGGATATAGCGCGTTGAAATGTTTAATGACTCTAATCGCTGTTGGTATTCCGTGAAATCATGACCCACGGTTGCCATAATCAAAGGATCAGTGCCCAATAAATTAAGGTTGTAGGCAATGTTCCCTGCGGTTCCACCAAACTCTTTTCTTAAGGTTGGCACTAAAAAAGCCACGCTTAAGGAATGAATTTTCTCAGGCAAGATATGATGTTGAAAACGGTCCTCAAAGACCATAATTGTGTCATAAGCCATGGAGCCGCAAATTAGAGTTTTCATGATTGATTTAAAACAGACAAGGCCGCTTGATAGTTAGGTTCATTAGCAATTTCTGACACCAGTTCGGTGTAAATTACTTGGTTGTTTTCATCAAGAACGACCACAGCCCTAGCAGTGAGGCCGCGTAAGGGCCCATCAACAATATCCACGCCATAGCGTCGATGAAAGCCAGGATCACGGAAGGTAGACAAGCTAATAACCCTATCTAAACCCTCTGCGCCGCAAAAACGCTTCATGGCAAAGGGCAGATCGGCAGAAATAATCAACACTAATGTGTTATCAAGATGTTGTGCCGTTTCATTAAATGTACGGGTAGAGGTGGCGCAGGTGGGAGTATCGATACTGGGAATAATATTTAATACTTTTCTTTTTCCTTGATAACTCTCTAACGTCACTGTTTCAAGCTTATCATTAGTTAAAAAAAAGTCTTTGGCGTGAGAACCAATAATTGGAAATTCACCTGCAATATATAAGCTATTTCCACCTAGAGTAACGGTTGCCATATTTTTCTCCTTTAAGAGATCAGTTGTTGATAGGCGTCTTCCGATAATAAATCATCATATTCTTGACTATTGTCGCATTTTATCTTGAAAAGCCAGCTGCCATAGGGATCATTATTAATCTTTTCTAACTGATCAATTAATGCGCTATTCACCTCAATCACAGTGCCTGATAGGGGTGAGTACACATCAGAGGCGGACTTTACTGATTCCACGGTGGCCGAACTCTCAGCTTGACTGACCACTCGCCCCACCTGAGGCAAATCAACAAACATCACATCCCCTAATTGTTGTTGAGCAAAATCAGTTATGCCAATAAGAAAGGTATCTTGGTCAACGGGGGAGGCCCATTGATGAGTATTACTATATCGGCGTTGTGTTAATTGGCTCATTATATTTCCTGTTAAAACTGAAGTTATTTTTTACCCATTAAACAGACCCATTCTTCCTGTTGTGATAGTTGAGTCAGTTTTAGCCAAGGACTGTAGCAGTTAATCATTTCTTCCGTTTGTTTGGCGAGTAAACCAGACATGATTAGGAGTCCTCCCGGTTTCACGTAGGAGCTAAGTAGCGGTGCCAGCACTTTAAGTGGTGCGGCTAAAATATTGGCTACTACCACGTCAAACTGTTGTATGCTTTTCCAGTCTTGGTTATTATAAAAGTGAGCGCTTACATTATTTAGCCCAGCGTTATGTATTGCAGCACTCACTGCAGCGTCATCAATATCTACTCCCACCACGGATTTCACCCCTACTTTGGCTGCAGCAATGGCTAAAATACCAGAGCCACATCCATAATCTAAAACTTCAGATTGGGGGGTTAACTCCTTTAAGAGAGCATTTAAGCATAATTGCGTAGTGGGATGCCCACCCGTACCGAAGGCCTGTCCAGGATCAATTCTAATATTAATCGCTCTTTCATCAGGGGGGGTGTGCCAGGTGGGGACAATCCATAACCGATCATTAATTTGAATGGGCTCAAATTGGCTCTGGGTGAGTTGTACCCAATCCTGGTCTTCAATGGTGTCCACCTGAAAAGCTGGGGTCTCAGATAAAGCCAATTCATCGCACGCAGCTTGCATGATTGTCTGGGCATTATTTGATATATCAATTAAAACCTTTAGGGTACACCAAGGCCACAGCTCACTAGTTTCATAACCCGGTTCACCAAATACCTCGAATTCAGGTTGACCTGGAAAATCAAAGTTTTCAATGCTAACTGTCAATGCGCCATGGTGAAGTAGCGCGTCAGAGAGTGGTTCGGCTAAATCCGAAGAAACCGCGAAATGAATTTGATTCCAGGCCATTAATTTTTACTTGAAGAGAGTTTTTCTTCTAAATAGTGAATGCTGGTGCCGCCTTTAATAAATTCAGGATCGTTAAGCAACTGTTGATGCAGGGGGATATTAGTTTTAATCCCTTCTACCACCATCTCAGATAAAGCAATACGCATTCTAGCCAGTGCCTGTTCTCGGGTAGCCCCATGGGTGATAACTTTTGCGATTAAAGAATCGTAATAGGGAGGAACAAAATAATTTTGGTAAATGTGTGAATCAACCCGGGTACCGGGACCACCTGGCGCATGGTACTGATTAATACGTCCGGGTGAGGGCATAAAAGTAAAAGGGTCCTCGGCATTAATGCGACACTCAATAGAGTGGCCGTTTAACATGACTTCTTTTTGCCTAAAGGAGAGTTTGTGACCGGCAGCGATACAAATCTGTTCTTGAACAATATCAATACCGGTAATGAGTTCAGTAACAGGGTGCTCCACTTGAACGCGAGTATTCATTTCAATGAAATAAAATTCACCGTTTTCATAGAGAAACTCAAAGGTACCAGCTCCGCGATATTTAATACGTTTACAGGCAGCCACACAACTCTCGCCAATTTTTTGTCTTAATTTTTCACTGATCCCCACACCAGGGGCTTCTTCGATAATTTTTTGATGGCGGCGCTGCATAGAACAATCTCGTTCACCAAGATAAGCCGCGTTACCATGTTCATCGGATAGAACTTGAATCTCAATATGGCGCGGTTGACTGAGATACTTTTCCATATAAACCGTATCATTACCAAAGGCGCCTTTCGCCTCAGTGCGCGTCATTTGTAAGGAAGATAAGAGATCTTCTTCCTTTTCCACCACACGCATCCCGCGACCACCACCACCGGCGGCAGCTTTGATTAATACAGGGTAACCAATCTGCTGAGCAATCTTTTTTAGTTCTTTAGTATCCTCAGGAAGCTGTCCCTCAGAACCCGGGACTACGGGTACCCCTGAGGCTTTCATGGCGCTCTTCGCACTGATTTTATCGCCCATTAAGCGAATTGTTTCAGCTTTTGGACCAATGAAAGTAAAACCACTGTTTTCTACCCGTTCAGCAAAATCAGCATTTTCTGATAAAAACCCATAGCCAGGGTGAATAGCTTGTGCGCCGGTGACTTCGGCAGCTGAAATAATGGCAGGAATATTAAGATAGCTTTGTAAGGAAGAGGCCGGGCCAATACAAACAGATTCATCGGCTAACATCACATATTTGGCATCAGCGTCAGCCTCAGAATGAACCGCCACAGTTTTAATACCCAACTCACGACAAGCCCTCTGAACTCGCAGAGCTATTTCACCGCGATTGGCAATTAGAATCTTATCAAACATATTTTTTTGCCTATTTATTAAGAGATGATGAACAGGGGTTGTCCATATTCAATAGGTTGACCATTTTCAACTAAAATACGTTTTACGGTACCAGCCACATCAGATTCAATTTCATTGAGTAATTTCATGGCTTCTATAATACATAGGGTTTGTCCTTCCGAGACACTCTGACCCACTTCAATAAAGGGCGGTGAACCTGGTGAGGGAGAGCGATAAAAGGTCCCTACCATGGGTGACTTGACCACGTGCCCCTCGTCCTCTGGGCTGGCAACATCTGCGACAGGTGCTGCGGTGGTAGTAGCCGCAGAGGGCATGGCTACTCCTTGTGGCGAAGTATTATATTGATAAGTTGGCATGGCGCTCGGCATAACAAAATGACCGGGCGCCTTAGAGATCCTAACTTTTTCTTCGCCCTCAGTGATTTCTAACTCAGTAATTCCTGACTCTTCCACGAGGTCAATTAATTTTTTTAATTTTCTTAAATCCATAGTCATAGACGTTCCAGCCAATAAGTAAGTGCCAGGTGATAGCCTTTAGCCCCCAAACCACTGATCACTCCCTCTGCAAGGGGGGATAAATAAGAATGGCTACGAAAGCTTTCACGGGCATAAATGTTAGAAAGATGAACTTCAATAAAGGGTATTTTTATACCTGCCAGAGCATCTCTTAAAGAAACACTGGTATGAGTTAATCCCCCAGGGTTAACGATAATGTAATCAACGCCCTCTTCTTTTGCATGATGAAGGCGGTCAATTAATGCCCCTTCCCAATTACTTTGGAAAAAAATTACCGATGCATCATGCCCCTGACACAGCTCAGCCAATTGACAATTAATGTCCTCAAGTGTCGTTTTGCCATAAATATCGGGTTCACGGGTTCCCAATAAGTTTAAATTAGGGCCATGCATGATCAAGATTTTCTTCATAGTGCCAATTTTCCTGATTTTCAAGTATTTTGTCTAGTTTTTCGGCGAAGTTATGGAAAATTTATAAATTTTAATTCTTATAATTGAGTTTGGCTAGACAATTCAGCACGGATGGATACAGAAATTCAAAGGATAATTCTTTTACTAACCTGAGATTTGCAATTTTACGTGATTCTGCCATGAAACTCCAACTAATTTCGTTAATCGTGGTTTTAACTTGGCTTTTCGTGAGACGGGGTGCTCGGCTTAATTTCAAGAAATCTGCTAGATAATCGTAGAATTCACCAATTTGCATAGGTTGATTGTCCACCACATTATAGACCCTTGAGTGATAAGGCTGATACATGCTTAACACCGCAGCTCGAGCAAGATCTAATGCGTGAATATGGTTACTCCAAGTGTCTTCTTCGGCAATAATGAGGGGAAGTTTCTCTATTAAGCGAGTTAAGGGGAGCCTATTTTCAGCATAAATGCCCGGTGCCCTCAAAATAGTCAGTTTTATTGCTTTACGCTTAGCAAATTGGCGCAGTTGATTTTCTGCGTCTACCCGTCTTTTAGCTCTGCCCGAGGTAGGATGTGTGGGCGTGGTTTCATCTACCCATCGACCTTGATGGTCGCCATAAACGCCGGTTGTACTAATATAAATAAGCCGCTGTGGTAAACTATTTGACCTTGAAAGAGCAGAGATAAGGTGGCGGGTTCTGAAATCATTTATCCCCTGTGCATTAGGTGGAGCGAAATGAAAAATGCCATGGGCAATTCCGGCAATTCTTTTTAAGCTGTTAGGATTGTCCAAATCCCCAACAATAGGGATAACCCCTAAGGACCGCCAAAAACTGGCTTTTTCTGGGTGACGACAAAGAGCGAAGAGTCGTACACGATGACCTATTAGAGGTATCATGCGTGCTGCCACATCTCCAGCTCCTATGATTAACCAAGGTTGCATTGTTATCTACCTTAATTGTTCAGGAATAAACGTATGTCAGTAAAGGTTACTTTAAGCCCTAGCGGCAACCAGTTTCAATGTCATGAAGAAGATACTATCTTAGAAGGAGCCCATAAGGAAGGGATCATTCTTCCTTTCGGTTGCCGTAGTGGCGCCTGTGGGTCCTGTAAGGGTAAAGTAATAGAGGGATTACTAGACCGTGGTGAGTATCAGAGTTCAGCGCTGAATGACGAGGAGATAGCACAGGGGTATGCGCTATTGTGTTGCGCTAAACCAATTTCCGAAGTCACTATTGAAATTCGGCAGGTTAATGGAATGAAAGATATTCAAATTAAAAAACTTCCTTGCCGCGTAGAATCAATCGTAAAACCTAATCACGATGTGGCTATATTAAAACTTAAGTTACCTGCACAAGAAAAGTTCGAATTCTTGGCCGGACAATATATTGATTTCCTCCTTAAAGATGGTAAAAAAAGAAGTTTTTCCTTAGCTAACGCTCCCCATGAAACGGGTATTCTAGAATTACATATTCGTAATTATCCAGGGGGGAGTTTTTCACAGTACGTCTTTAATGAGCTAAAGGAAAAGACTATTTTGCGTTTCGAAGGTCCCTTAGGTACTTTTTTTCTTAGGGAAGACTCTGATAAACCTATTGTTTTTATGGCAGGGGCCACGGGCTTCGCACCAATTAAAGGTATCATTGAATCGGCGCGGCACAAGGGGATTACACGCCCTATGACCCTATATTGGGGAGTGAGAAGTAAGCAAGATTTGTATTACAACGAATTGGTACAAAGCTGGGTTGATGAAAATTTTAACTTTATTCCAGTACTCTCGGAGCCCCTTGAGGAAGACGAATGGCAAGGCAGAACTGGGTTGGTTCATGAAGCAATCCTAGCAGACTATCCTGATTTATCTGATTATCAAGTTTATGCTTGTGGTGCGCCGATTATGGTTGAGTCTGGTTTTAATACCTTTACGCAAACCAGAGGTTTGCCGGAGGATGAGTTTTATTCCGATCCATTTACACCCTCGGTAGATAACAAGCGTACTACTTAGGCAACACCAAAATCTGGATCGATATTGTTACTGTTGCGTGCAGGAGACTGTTTTGCGGGCCCAATTTTTTCTGCTAATTCTTGTCGTAGAAGTTGAGCCTCACGACTGGGTTCAATAAAAATACTGGCATCTAAATAGCTTTGGGCTTTACCCCACAGCAACTCGCGTATGCATAATTTAGCCAACGTTAAGAGTAAGACAGCATTATCAGGATGCGCTTTTAACCAGTTTTCCGCCCTTTCGATTTGCGTGCGATTAAATTGGCTACGGCACTCTCCATAGAGGGCTACTAGGGCATCGTCCCAGGATTTCTCTAGGTTTTTTTCAATAATGACGAGTGCCTCATCATGGGCCTTCAGATCAATAAAATAACCAGCAGCAGTGTGTGCCAAAAGGTTGTCTAAACGTAAAGCACTGGGGATACTCTTCCAAGTAGCTTTGAGATCATCCAAATAAGTTGCGGAGTATCTTAATAGTTGTTGCCAAGCATTTCTTCTGATGGGCAGTGCATGCACTTCATCGATAGCGTGTAAGTGTTCAAGTAAATCAAGGGTCTCAATGGCCGCACGCCATGCGCCGGTTGCCAGTTGTGCTTTGAGTAATAACTGATGCGCACGCACGTGTTTTGGCGATAATCGATGGGCTTCTTTTAAGAGGGTTAACGCTTCATTAAAACGACGCTCATCGAGTAATAAGTCGGCATGGGTAGTTAAACGTAATAGGCGTGTTTCAGGTCCCAACTCGTTAATTTTTGCTAAATATAGATCACGTTTCTCATATTTATGTAACTCATGTGCAGAGCGAGCGGCAACAATGGCGCTCAAAGCAGGCGACTCCCCGTTTTCTAAAGCTAGCTCAACTTGTTTTTCTGCACGTTTAAAGTTGCCTTCAAAGTAATCCGTCAGGCCTTGGTACAGAGCGCTTCGTGCACGGTTTTTAGACCGTTTTTGACGATAGGCTTGAACTCGGTTAGGTAAACTTAAGCTTAAATAGGCCAACCTTGAGAAAGTATATAAACCAAGACACAGAACAATAATGCCAATAACAAACATAGCCAGTGATATTTCAATGCGCCATGGTGCCATGACAATGAGTACATAGCCGGTATTAAGACCCACCGCAATAGCAACAATTGTAGCAACCACAAAGAGGGCGATAAACCATAATAAACCGCTCATCGATGATTACCCTCTTTCTGTGACCTGGCCCGTCGTACTGCATCTAATGTCGCGCTAATATCTTGGACAGACATATTGACCGGGGTATGGCTTAATTGTTGAATAATTTGTAAATCGTTCTTAACAATGGGCGACTCTAGATCAAAATACCTTTTCAGCCACTCTTGCGCTGCATTCAAATCCGCATCGTAGGTAACATTGTTATGAGACAAGGCTCCCAGTCTCGCTGATACCAGTCTTAAACGTAGGTTCTCCCGTAAAAAGAAGGATTGTTCTGGACTTAACAAGGGTAGTTCAGGGATATCAATTCTCTTGATTTGTACGGATTGGCTAAGTTCAACCAATAGCTCATGGCCGATGCGAGAAAAAGTATTAGATTTATTTTTCTCGTTTACGATGGTTTTTTTAGCAGGTCTTGTGTCTGAGGCCAAGGGAATAATATCAATACTGCGCGCAACGTCATCGATATGATGACTAATACCCGTGATATCTAAGAAAGGGACAGCACGCAAACGATCAATGTCTTGATTGATGGCTTTGCGTAAAAATAATAATGCAGGGCGATTGAGCTTTTGTAAACGCATATCGGCAGATTGGAGTGCGGATAGGGCCGATTGAACATTGCCGGTGAGTTGCAGTTGTTGATTGGCCACATCAACTAATTGTTCCACTTCCGCTAGAACCCAGTCATCACGATTACGGGCTAATTCCTGATACATACTTTGTAAAACAATTTGCTGACTTTGTGAGTCAGCTATTTGTGATTCAAGGATACTAATACGATGATTAGATTCTTTTAAAGCCTCTTGGACTTCGGTGTATTCCCCTTGATTCTTTTTCACTAAACGATCAGCTTCGTTAAGGCGACTTGCTAAATCTCGTCGCAATTGCAAATCGTCATGACGATATTGTAACCATAAAGAAAAAGTCCCTAAAAATGCAATAATGCTCAACCAGCCAAATAATTTGTAGTATTTCACGGGCTGTGTCGGGGTGTGATGGGTTTCTGTAGTCATGTTTTAAGTGGTGATGTGACGCCAAGTTTTTAAAATAGATTGATAGCTGTGATCAGTTAAAAAAATTGATTTTATTCCAAGTTCTTTTGCGTATTCCTTAACACGTTCGTGACAGACTAGGAAAATCATGTTTTTTAGTTGATCTATTCTCAGTGTATCAAGTGATGCCCATAAGTTATTTAAGGATTCTTTACTCATAATTAGTATAACCGCTTGACTCGCTATTGCGTTATCTAAAGTTGATAAATTTGTCTCTGGTAGTCCCCGTATGTAGCATTCTATATAATCCACCTGAGCACCACGTTCCTCCAGAACCCCTTTTAGCCATTCGCGTCCTCCTTGGCCTCGACAGATAAGGACTTTTAAACCGCTCACTCTCTGCCACTCGGGCATATCCAGCAGTGCCTCACTATCGCTTTTATTGGTTGGGTACATCACTGGTCGTTGTGATTGTTTTATGAGCTCTAAGGCGCTGGCCTTACCTATTGCAAACAGCTCGGTTTGTTTGGAAATCAGGGAGTCTACAGCTGACCAGCCAAATTTGACGGCGTTACTGCTAATAAAGATAACGCGATCATAGTCTTGATTGGTGGAAGATCGAGGTAAATGAGGGGGATCTAGTGGCTTAATTTCAATAGTAGGCAATTCATACACTTGCGCTGCTTCTTGTTCTAACAAGACACGTAACTCTTGGTTTTGACCCTGGGGTCTAGTTAATAAAATAGTATGTGATTTATGAGTCTTTAACCCATCATTCATGATGCTCGGCAAGCGTCTAATATGGCTTTTGCCCCCTGTTTTATTAACTGATCTGCCGCTTTAAGTCCAATGGCAACGTAGTCATCGGGATGACCCGTGACATGGGCGCGGATCACGAGTGAGCCATCTGCTCGCCCCACAAAGGCATTAAGATTAAGCTGTCCATTGTTGATTACCGCATGGGCCCCAAGGGGAACATCACAGCTACCGGCTAATTCTTTTGATAAAGTGCGTTCACATAGTACACACAGGGCACTTTGCTGGTTGATAAGAGGCGCTAAGAGTGCCTCAAGCTCTTTATCATCATTTCTAAATTCGATAGCTAAAGCTCCTTGACCTACCGCCGGGATGCTGTCCTCAAGACTAATGTGTGCTTTAATTCTGTGACCTAGACCTAAGCGCTTTAAGCCTGCTGAAGCCAGAATAATGGCATCATACTCACCCTGATCTAATTTTTTAAGTCGGGTATCAAGGTTGCCACGCAGGGCAGTAATAGTCAGGTGGGGATAGCGTTCTCGAAGTTGACATTCGCGCCGTAAACTTGAGGTGCCAACGATAGCTCCCTGTGGTAACTCAGAGAGATTGGTGTAATGATTAGAAATCAAGGCGTCATTTGCCTCCTCTCGTGTACCCACCACCACCATATTGAAAAGCGGGGGTAATTCCATGGGTACGTCTTTCATAGAATGAACAGCAAGACGAGCTCTTCCTTCCGTCATAGCTATTTCTAATTCTTTAACGAATAAACCCTTTCCTCCTACTTTCGATAAGGTTCTATCCAGAATTTGATCACCTTGGGTTGTCATTCCTAACAACGAAACCTCAAGCTGTGGATATAATTGTAATAATTGGGACCGGATATGTTCAGCTTGCCAAAGGGCCAGACGACTTTCACGGGTGGCGATAGTTATAGGGAGTTGTACTGACATGAATAAGCAATATATAAAATTAAATAAAAATAAGTTTAGCATGAAGCTGAACAATTTCTGGAGTTCTTGCTATGAATGAGCACTCTCTAGAAAAAGACTTACCACTTAAGGAGGACGTACGCTTTCTTGGGCGCATCCTTGGCGATACGCTAAGAGATCAAGAAGGTGAGGCTATTTTTAATTTAATTGAAGGTATTCGCCAAAGTGCAATTCAATACCGGCGTGATGATAATCCTGCGGATTTACTTAAACTTGAACACAGTTTAGATGGTCTCTCGGCAGAGGATACTATTGCAGTAGTCAGAGCATTTAGTTATTTTTCTCATTTATCAAATATAGCGGAAGATTTACATCATAATCGTCGTCGAATAGTGTACTCTCAACGCGGTGCTCCGCCTCGGGAAGGCAGTATACAATTGGCTCTTGAGAGGGTTAAAAAACATCATATTACCTCTAAGCAGTTAGGAGATTTCTTCACTAAAGCCCTAATTGCCCCAGTATTAACTGCTCACCCCACAGAAGTACAAAGAAAATCCGTATTAGATTGTCATTTGATGATCGCAAAACGCCTGGGTGAGCGCACCAGAATATCCATGACACCCGAGGAGCTTGAGGAAAACGAGGCATCTATTCGTCGCGCTATCTTAACCCTGTGGCAAACTAATGAATTGAGAACCTTCAAATTAAGAGTGAACGATGAAATTGAAAACGGCTTGTCTTATTACCGCTATACTTTTTTAAAGGAAGTACCAAGACTCTGTATCCAGTTAGAACGTTTGGTGAGCGAGGATAAGGATTATCATGAGGTAGCTAAGCAACCGCTACTGCCATTGAAAATGGGCAGTTGGATCGGTGGAGACCGAGATGGAAACCCTTTTGTAACGGCAGAAGTCACCGAGTATGCTTTGCGTCGCCATAGTCACGTGATTTTTGATTTTTACTTCCAAGAATTAATATTGTTACGCGGTGAGTTGTCGCTCTCCTCACGTTTAGTCAGTGTCAGTGATGAAGTACTTGCCTTGGCCCAATTGGCGCCTGAAACCGAGGATAGTCGTCAAGAGGAGCCTTATCGTCGCGCCGTAACTACGATTTATTTGCGCTTACAAGCCACACAACAGCATTTACAAGAAAATCGAGCGAGTTTCTCCACTGAAACCGTTAAGGCTTATACCAGTGTTATGGAGTTAAAGCGGGATTTATCACTACTTTCTCAATCACTAACTCATCATGGTTCGCAGGCACTCAGTGACGGAAGATTAAAACATTTAGAGCGTGCTGTAGATGTTTTTGGTTTTCATTTGGCTTCTCTGGATTTGCGACAACACTCCGAAGTACACGCAAAAACCTTAGCAGAATTGCTCCAAAAAGCTCAAGTCTGTCATGATTATCTTTCTTTAGATGAAGCACAGCGAATTGAGTTATTGATAACTGAGATCAATAACCCACGAGCTTTGCGCTCAATGTTTACTCATTACAGTGAACAGACATTGACAGAAATGGCTATTTTTGAAGTAGCCAAAAAGATGCATAAAGAGTTGGGTGAGAAGGCAATTACAAATTACATAATTTCTAAAACGGACAGTGTCAGTGATATTTTAGAAGTAGCTCTATTATTAAAAGAAGTGGGTTTACTCATACCAGGAAACAATGCAGAGCTTAAGATGAATATCATTCCATTGTTTGAAACCATCGGCGACTTAAGAGGCTGTGGGCAAATTATGGAGCAATTATTCTCTCTGCCGATTTATAAACAGTTACTGGTTAGTCGACAAAATATTCAAGAAGTGATGTTGGGGTATTCGGATAGTAATAAAGATGGTGGCTTTTTAACGGCTAATTGGGAGTTGTATAAGGCCGAAAAAACCTTGGTTGAGGTATTTCAACGTTTTGCCATCGAACTGCGTTTATTTCACGGACGCGGAGGGTCGGTGGGTCGTGGTGGCGGCCCCAGTTATTACGGCATCCTAGCGCAACCTCAGGGTAGCGTTAATGCTCAAATAAGGTTGACCGAGCAAGGTGAAGTGATTGCAAGTAAATATTCAGATCCTGGCATCGGGCGCCGTAATCTTGAGACTTTAGTGGCCGCCACTCTGGAGGCAACTTTAATTAATAATAATGGCAGCACAGAGGAGTGGCAGCGTATCTACCAGGTAATGGAAGAGTTATCTGTTACGTCATTTGAGCGTTATCGTTCATTGGTATATGAGACCCCTGGGTTTGACCAATTTTTTAGAGAAGCAACTCCTATTAGTGAAATTTCTACATTAAATATTGGCAGTCGACCCGCTTCCCGAAGAGCTTCTACGCGTATTGAGGATTTAAGAGCAATACCCTGGGTATTTAGTTGGGCGCAATCGCGTATCATTTTGCCCGGTTGGTATGGTTTTGGCAGTGCCGTAAATGCTTTCATGGAGCGCCACGCAGATGGTTTAACACAGCTACAGTATATGTATCAGAAATGGCCTTTTATGCAAACACTGCTCTCTAACATGGATATGGTATTAGCAAAAACTGACTTTACTATTGCTAAACGTTATGTGGGATTAGTAAAAGACGAGCAGTTAAGAGTACAAGTATTTGCTGAAATCGAAAGAGAGTTTGAGCTGACGGTTACGCAATTAAAGGCAATTACTAATCAACAGGACTTTTTAACAGGCAATCCTACTCTGGGTAGAAGTATTCGTGAAAGACGACCCTATCTTGATCCTTTAAATCATTTACAAGTAGATCTTTTGAGTCGTTATCGTCATGGGGAAGCAACAGAATCGGTAGAGCGAGCGATTCATTTAACCATTAACGGCGTTGCGGCAGGATTAAGAAATAGCGGTTAATCATTATGGATAAAAGACAATTAAAAGTTAATGTGTTATTCGGTGGCGATAGCACAGAAAGAGACGTCTCTATAGCCAGTGCGGCTCAGGTGGTAAAAGCACTGCGTGAGCGTTCACACCGCGTTAAGGCTATCGATACTTTAGTGGGGCTGTTAGGTCCTGAAGAAGAGCAGCAACTCTTTACGCGATCTGTTGCAATGACTCCACCCAGCAAAAAAGATCAAGGACTAGAGTCTGTATTAACCTGGTTAAATAATCCACAATTATTAGATGCTGATCTATGGTTCATCGCTCTTCATGGAGGCGCAGGGGAGGATGGACGTTGGCAAGGGTTACTCGCTATGACAGGCATTCCTTATACGGGTAGCGCTGTGTTAGGCAGTGCTCTGGCTATGGATAAGGACATGACCAAGCGACTACTGCGACAAGCGGGAATCCCTACCCCCCATTGGTTAATGGCACCAGTTACTGCGGCTGATGTAGAACAGCACCTAGGTTGGCCGGTGGTGGTTAAACCCAGTAAGCAAGGTTCAACAGTTGGTTTGTCAGTAGTCAGACACCCAGGGAAACTTGCTGAAGCCATAGCTTTGGCTAAAGAGCATGATGATGAAGTCATGGTTGAGCAGTTTATTAGGGGTCGTGAATTAACTTGTCCAGTACTACAAAACAGGGCGTTGCCAGTGGGCGAAATTATATTAAAGCATGGTGAAGTGTTTGATTACGAGGCCAAGTATCAACCTGGCGGAGCAGAGGAAGTATTTCCAGCAGTTCTTGATAACAGGATTGTCGATCAGGTGCAGAATTTGGCTCTTCAGATCCATCAAGTATTGAAGCTAACGGGTTATAGTCGTAGCGACTTTAGATTAGATGACCAAGGTAGAGCTTGGTGTTTAGAAGTCAATACTCTGCCAGGCTTAACGGCAATGAGTTTATTACCACAATCAGCACAGGTGGCTGGGATTAGTTTTGCTGAGTTAATTGAACATATTTGTTTTGCGGCCGTAAGCGCTTAGTAATTAAGAATTTTTTCAAGAGCTTTTATTGTTTTGTCTGCAATGTCCTCTCCTGTTTGATCACGAATTTCGCGCATACAGGTGGGGCTTGTGATGTTAATTTCTGTGAGATATTCCCCGATGATGTCAAGGCCCACAATAAAGAGCCCGTTTTCTTGTAAAAATGGCGCTACGGTAGTGGCAATTTCCTGTTCTTTTTTTGTTAAAGGCATGGCCACTCCCCGTCCTCCAGCCGCAAGATTACCCCTGGTTTCTCCCTGCTTAGGGATGCGCGCTAGGGCATGCTGAGCCACTTCGCCATTGATAATGAGTACTCGTTTGTCACCCGCTTCTATGGCTGGAATAAAACGTTGTGCCATTACCGAGCGCGTGGCGTCCTGCGTCAACGTTTCGATAATGACGTTCAGATTAGGATCCTGGGCGTTAATTTTAAATATGCCACTGCCACCCATGGCATCAAGGGGTTTTAAAATAACTTCTCTCTGCTCGCTAACGAAGTTTTTAATTTCCTCGGCAAGACTCGTGACTATCAGTTCTGGGGTAAATTGAGGAAATAAAGTAGTACTGAGCTTTTCGTTAAAACTTCTTAAGCTATTTGGCTTATTTAGGATCAAAACCCCTTCTTTTTCTGCTTTTTCAAGTAAGTAAGTGGTTACTATATAGTTGATATCAAGAGGTGGATCAAGGCGCATGAAGACTCCATCAAAAATATTGAGTGGAGTCTTAAATTGAGCCCCTAAATAATGACCTTGCTGCGCGTTGTAAAACACTTCCTGAGCTATGGCCATGACTTGATTATTTAACAAATATAATTGATGTTGTTCTATAACCACCGTTTCATGGTGGCGCAGTTGTGCGGCACGGATGAGCTCCAAGGTGGAATCTTTCTTTATATTAAGACTTTTAAAGGGATCAATAATAAAAGCTATTTTCATGGGGTATTTTCCTTACAGATTAGAGTTATAGACGCTTTCCATCTGTTCAAGTTCTCTGGCAGCTGCCAGCATTGCAAGGCGCGCGACTACCCCATAGGTATAAAAACGATTAGGTGGAGCATCAAAGCTTTGCGTTTGATCAGGCGCTATAGCTTCAGTTTCAAAAGCCAACGGGACAAATTTAGCTCCTGGTGCATTGAGGTTCTCATCAATACCACGCTCTGTATGAACACGATAAAAGCCTCCTACTACATAATGATCAATCATATATACCACAGGCTCAGCCACGGCTCCCTCCACATTCTCAAAGGTATACACTCCCTCTTGAAGTAATACTTCCCGAACCACTTGACCTTCTTTGATAACAGACATTTTGTTGCGCTGTTTTCTATTTAAATTCACTACATCATCTGGACTTTTTACGGTCATGATCCCCATACCGTATGTACCTGAATCAGCTTTGATAATAATAAAAGGATCATCCTTGATATCGTATTCTTGATATTTTGTTTTAATCCGATCCAGTAACTCATCCACCTTTTCTGCCAGAGAGAGTTGGCTGCCACTACTGTTGAAGTCAACATTGGCCGCGTGACTAAAGTAGGGATTAATAACCCATGGATCAAGTTTGATCAATTCTGAGAATTCCTGGGCCACTTGATTAAATGCTGAAAAGTGTACAGATTTTTTGCGGGTGGTCCAGCCGGCAAAAAGAGGTGGCACAATAGGCTGATTTATTCCCTTTAGAAGTTCAGGAATTCCCGCCGATAAGTCATTATTTAATATGACGGCGCACGGATCATAATCTTTTAAGCCCACTCGCCGCCCTGAACGGATGATGGGTTCTAGTATTAAATGTTCCCCTGAGGGTAAGTCAAAGCGAGTGGGTTCTTGAATCTCTGGTAGGAAGGTTCCTATACGCACTGCAAAGCCTGCCTTTTGTAACAGAGTTTTAAGAACTGCTACGTTTTCAAGATAGAAAGTATTTCGTGTGTGGTTTTCAGGAATGAGAAGAAATTGTCGGGTATCAGGACAAATTTTTTCCACAGCAGTCATTAATGCCTGAATACACAAGGGATAAAATTCTGGCCGTAGGTTGTTAAAGCCTGCTGGAAATAAGTTGGTGTCCACTGGTGCTAATTTGAAGCCAGAGTTACGTAGATCAACGGAGGTATAAAGCGGTGCTGGATGCTCAAGCCACTGTTGACGAAACCAGTGCTCAATGGTGGGCATGGCATCTAAAATATGAGATTCCAATGATTGCAATGGACCTGTTAATGCTGTTGATAAGTGAGGAACCATACTAATCCTTTTAAAAAAAACCCAGCAATATAAGTTTGTGCGCCGGGGAACAAAATAGTACTATAATAGTCCACTTTAATGAAAGTGCTTTAAACATTATATCTGAGGCTTTATTACAAATGATCAAGATGGGGAAACTCACCGATTATGGGACACTAATGATGACATATCTCGCGAGAGAACCCAAATGTCTTCATTCAGCTCAAGATATTGCTCATGCCATTGGCATTAATGTGCCTACGGCCACTAAGGTATTAAAAACACTGACCCGTTCAGGACTACTAGAATCTCACCGCGGTATTAAAGGTGGTTATTTATTAGCTAAAACTCCTGAAAATATTACTATGGCAGATATTATTGGTGCCTTAGAAGGGCCTATTGGGTTGACTGATTGTGGCACAGCCAGTCAACCAGGTAACTGTCACAGGGAACGGTCTTGTTCAGTAAAAGCCAATTGGCAAAAAATCAGCCAAGCAATCAATGACGCATTAGCCAGTGTCAGCCTTGCAGAAATGACCGTCCCGGTAGCTCAGCCTATCGTGATGCAACGTCCGACCAACATTGAACAGGTAAGACTATGAATAACTCAACAACACAAATAGAAGAAATCATTAGCCAAGAGTATCAGCATGGCTTTGAAACCGATGTGGAGTCAGATGAGATTCCTAAAGGATTATCGGAGGATACCGTTCGCGTCATTTCAGCTAAAAAAAATGAACCAGAATTTTTACTTGAATGGCGCTTAAATGCTTTTAGAAAATGGCAAGCGATGACTCCACCAGAATGGGCGGAAGTGCATTACCCAGCTATAGATTACCAGGATATTATTTATTATTCAGCTCCAAAATCTCAAAAAGAAGGGCCTAAAAGCTTAGATGAAGTGGATCCAGAGTTACTTAAAACCTACGAAAAACTAGGAATTCCCCTGCATGAGAGAGCAATACTAGCAGGAGTGGCAGTTGACGCGGTATTCGATAGCGTTTCGGTAGCAACTACATTTAAAGATAAGCTTGCTGAAAAAGGAATTATTTTTTGTTCTTTTTCAGAGGCAGTTCAACATCATCCTGAGTTAATCCGTCAGTATTTGGGCACTGTGGTGCCAGTACAAGATAACTTCTACGCAGCACTTAATTCCGCAGTATTTAGTGATGGATCTTTTGTCTATATTCCACCAGGGGTGCGTTGCCCAATGGAGTTATCCACTTATTTTAGAATTAATGCTAAAAACACAGGACAATTTGAGCGCACCCTCATCATTGCAGATAAAGATGCGTATGTTAGTTATTTGGAAGGGTGCACTGCCCCAATGCGAGATGAAAATCAGCTGCATGCAGCGGTGGTAGAGCTGGTAGCCCTAGAGAACGCGACAATTAAGTATTCCACCGTACAAAACTGGTATCCAGGAGACAAGGAAGGGCGCGGTGGAATTTATAATTTTGTCACCAAACGTGGGGATTGTCGGGGTTCAAAATCAAAAATATCATGGACTCAGGTTGAAACGGGTTCTGCCATTACGTGGAAATATCCCAGTGTAATATTGCGTGGCGATGATTCAGTGGGAGAGTTTTATTCTGTAGCATTAACTAATCACCGTCAACAAGCTGATACCGGTACCAAGATGATTCATATTGGTAAAAACACTAAAAGTACTATTGTATCAAAGGGTATCTCAGCAGGCTTTGGTAAACAATCCTATCGGGGCTTAGTACGTATCGCCAAAAGTGCTACCAATGCAAGAAATCATACCCAATGTGATTCACTGTTAATGGGCGATCGTTGTATTGCTAATACCTTTCCTTATATTGAGGTTAAAAATGCCTCAGCACAGGTGGAACATGAGGCATCCACTTCACGCATTGGTGAGGATCAATTGTTTTTCTGCCGTCAACGAGGTTTGTCCGCAGAAGATGCCGTATCAATGATTGTTAACGGTTTCTGTAAGGAAGTATTTAAGGAATTACCGATGGAGTTTGCGGTGGAAGCGCAAAAGCTTCTTGGGGTAAGTTTAGAAGGCAGTGTGGGTTAAAGAGAGACTATTATGTTAGAAATTAAAGGGTTACAAGCAACGGTTGTTGATAAATTAATACTTAAAGGGATTGATTTAACGGTTAATCCTGGAGAAGTTCATGCCATTATGGGGCCTAACGGTTCAGGGAAAAGTACTTTGTCAAATGTGTTGGCTGGTAGAGAGCATATTGATGTGACTGCGGGAGAGATCCTTTACAACGGTAAGAACTTACTTGAAATGGACGTAGAAGAGCGTGCGAGAGAAGGGCTGTTCTTAGCGTTTCAGTATCCCGTAGAGATTCCTGGAGTGGGTAACATTTACCTTTTAAAAGCCGCACTAAATGCTAAAAGACAACATCAAGGCTTACCAGAATTAGATGCCATGGATTTCTTAAATTTGGTAAAAGAAAAAGTCAAGCTGATGGAAATGAACGAAGCCATGCTCTATCGTTCCGTTAATGAGGGTTTCTCTGGTGGAGAAAAGAAACGCAACGAAATACTGCAAATGGCTGTGTTGGAACCCACTCTCGCTATTTTGGATGAAACAGACTCAGGGCTAGATATTGACGCATTGAAAATTGTTGCTAAGGGGGTTAATAGCTTGAGAAGCCCAGAGCGAGCTATGATTCTAGTTACCCATTACCAACGTCTACTTGATTATATTAAACCAGACTTTGTACATGTGTTGGCAGGTGGCAAGATAGTGCGCTCCGGAGGACCAGAACTTGCTCTAGAACTGGAAAAAGAAGGTTATGCATGGATTGATTCTTCCGCTAAACAAACAACGGTGAATTTGTAAAATGGAAGTGATTAATCATTATCAAGAACAGTATCAAGCAGTCAGTGAGCGTGATAATCCTATAGTTAAAGCTTATCGCCAAAAAGCTTGGGAGAAGTTTAATGCATTGAATTTTCCGACTCTAAAAATGGAGGACTGGAAATATACCTCAACGGTAGCGTTGCAAAAGCTTCCCCTTTCACTTGCGATGGGTCAGCAAGGCGTTATTAGTCAAGATCAGGTTAATACTCATTTATTATTACCTAAAGCCAAATATAAAATAGTGACGGTGGATGGCATTATAAATAATGAACTTTCTACTTTAGATCAATTACCAGACGGGGTTGCCATACTAGAATACTCTGCCATGAGCCCCCTGGAGCAAGAGGAGCACCAGAAAAGGTTGGCCCCTCTTCATCACCAAGACGGCTTAACTGCTTTAAACGGTGCATTAGTCAACCAGGGATTTAGCCTTAAGATTGACGATCAATGTGAAGTAACGGATGCTATTTTATTAGTTCATCTTGTTACACAGCCGATGAGCGGCCATTTTGCTGGACAGTTCATAAAAGTTGGTAAAGGGGCTAAGCTGACATTAATCGAACAATTTATGAGCTTGACGCAAGAACCTTACTTAAACAGTACAGTTCAATTATATGCCATAGAGGACAATGCCTCATTTAATTACATTAAGCTGCAACAAGAGTCTGAACAGGGTTTTCACTTTTCTTATACGGCTATTCATCAGTTACAAGAGAGTTATTTTCATGGATCCTATTTTGCGCTCTCTGGCCAATGGGCAAGAAACACGATTACTAATCAACTGATGGGAGTTGGTGCACAGGCAACCATCAACGGTATGTATCACATTACCCACAAGTCCTTGCAGGATTTTCATACTCTCATTCATCATCAAGTACCTGACTGCACAAGCAGTGAATTATTTAAAGGTGTCCTAGATGGGGCAGGTAGGGCTGTTTTTAATGGCAGGATTTTGGTTGATCAAGATGCTCAAAGAACTCAATCACAGCAGACTAATCATAATTTAATCTTGTCTGATCAGGCGGAGGTGGATACCAAACCACAGTTAGAGATTTTTGCAGATGATGTGAAGTGTTCTCACGGTACCACCATCGGACAAATTAATGAGGAACAGTGGTTTTATCTCTGCGCGCGAGGGATTGACAAAGACGCAGCAAAAAAAATGCTGGTAGAGGGATTTGTTTTGGAAGTAGCCCATCAAATCAATGATGTAGATTTAAGATTAACCGTTGAAACACTACTTCGTGAGAATATGAATGTTTAATGTCAATGAAATTCGTCAGCAGTTTCCTATACTAAAAAGTACTGTTAGAGGTAAGCCACTTGTTTATTTAGATAATGCAGCGACGACTCAAAAACCTCAGTCAGTCATCGATGTTGAGACCCACTACTATGATACGTTGAATGCTAATGTTCATCGCGGCGTTCATAAGTTAAGTCAAGATGCTACAGATGCCTTTGAGAAAGCTCGTGATATCGTTCAAGGATTTATTGGCGCCCAACATCGTGAGGAAGTTATCTTTACTCGTGGGGCCACAGAGGCTATCAACTTGGTTGCCAGCAGCTGGGGAAGAGCTAACTTAAAACCGGGTGATGAAATTTTACTTAGTCAGATGGAGCATCACGCTAACATTGTTCCCTGGCAAATGATTGCTGAACAAACAGGTGCCTTTATAAAAGTCATTCCCATTGATGAAACTGGAACTTTGGATTTAACTCAGTTTGAAGCCTTGCTGTCACCTAAAACTAAAATGCTGGGTGTAACCCAGGTATCCAATGCACTGGGAACAGTGAATCCTGTACAGTATATGATTGAAAAAGCTCATCAAGTTGGAGCCTTGGTATTAGTGGACGGTGCTCAATCAATTCTTCATCAAGCGGTGAATATGGTTGAGTTGGATTGTGACTTCTTTGTTTTCTCTGGGCATAAACTTTACGGCCCCACGGGAATCGGCGTGCTTTATGGTAAAAAACATTTACTTAATGCTATGCCACCCTACCAATCTGGTGGAGATATGATTTTCAAGGTGACTTTTGAAAAGTCTTCTTATAATCATCTTCCTTATAAATTTGAGGCAGGGACACCGCACATTGCTGGAGCGATTGGGTTGGGTAGAGCTATAGAGTTTGTTCAATCCATTGGCTTAAATGAAATCGCTGATCATGAAGCTCAGTTGTTAACTTATGCCACGGAGCAATCTCACCTGATTCCTCAATTAAGAATAATTGGACAAGCCGTCAATAAAGTGAGTGTCTTCTCATTTGTTATGGATGGAGTGCATCCCCATGACATTGGGACCATCTTAGACAGCGAGGGGGTGGCTATTCGTACCGGACACCATTGTGCCATGCCGGTCATGGATTATTTTAAGATTCCTGCTACAGCGCGTGCCTCATTAGCCCTTTATAACACTAAAGAAGACATTGACGCCCTTTTTGCTGCTTTACACCGTGTTACGGAGATGTTTTTAAAATGAGTGATTTAAGAGAGTTATATCAGGAAGTTATTTTTGATCATAATAGGCATCCACGTAATTTCGGCAAGTTAGTGAATGCCAATCGTCATACAGAGGGCTTTAACCCTCTCTGTGGTGACAGCTTAGAATTATATTTGATTGTTGACAATGAGCGTATTGTAGATATTAAATTTGAAGGCCAAGGCTGTGCTATTTCAACGGCTTCTGCTTCATTAATGACCGAAGCGCTTAAAGGTAAAACGATTCAAGAAGCAGAGAAGTTGTTTGAAGGTTTTCATCAAATGGTGACTACTGGGGAACAACCAGCAACGGATTTAGGTAAATTATCTGTCTTGGCAGGGGTCAGTGAATTTCCAGCGCGTGTCAAATGTGCGTCCCTTTCATGGCACACCTTACATGCAGCATTGAATAACTCAGATCAACCAGTTACCACGGAGTAAGCTATGTCTGTATTAGATTGGTTTAATAAAGACCCAACCAAAGAATCAGAGTCTCTCTCTCAGGAATCAACGGTAGAAGCGGTTCAAGACGAATTAGAAGAGTTAGTAGTAGCGGCTTTGAAAACTGTTTATGATCCTGAAATTCCAGTAAATATTTATGACTTAGGGTTAATCTATGGTCTTGAGATTGATTACTCAATAGGTCACGTCAATGTAGCCATGACACTTACTGCGCCAGGATGCCCAGTGGCACAGACTTTTCCAGGTGAGGTTGAAAAAAGGATTATGGAGGCTCCAGGGGTTAATAGCGCTAAAGTTGAATTGGTGTGGGAACCCCCTTGGACTCGGGACAGAATGAGTGAAAGCGCTATGCTAACCCTAGGTATGCTTTAATACTATTTAAATGTCCTCATCCCCACCCTCCTCACTTGTGTTATCTGGCTCATTGTTATTGCCAAGAAACATCATTTGTAATGCAGGAGCCACTATCAGTAACATAATTGGTCCAAGTAACATCCCCCCCACTACCACCGTTGCCAAGGGTTTTTGAACTTGACTACCAATACCGGTGGAGATGGCGGCGGGAAATAGACCAATACAGGCAGAGAGGGCGGTCATTAACATGGGCCGCATGCGCTGATCAGCTGCATTAAACATGGCTTCAAATGGAGGTAATCCTGAGTAACGTAGTTGATTATAATAAGTAATTACTAAGATCCCATTCATCACGGATACGCCAAATAAGGAAATAAAGCCAATCGCAGCAGAAATACTAAAATGTAAGCCAGTGATTGCCAGAGCCATAATACCCCCACCTATGGAGAAGGGAATGGCGGCCAGGGCAAGTAAACTGTCGCGTAGGGAATTAAATAAAGTATAGAGAAGCAATAGAATAAGAGCCAGGGCAATGGGTAGGATCAGTGCTAAACGTTTTTTGGCTTTTTGTAGTTCTTCAAATTCTCCAGACCATACAATGCGATAACCCTCTGGTAAGAGAATATTTTTCTCAATTCGTTCCTGAGCTTCGGTGACGGTACTTCCAAGATCACGATTACGGACACTAAACTTAACAGGAATAAATCGTTGATTTCTTTCGTGATAAATATAAGAAGCGCCTGTATCAAGAGAAATAGTAGCTAGTTCTTTAAGTGGAATATAGGCCATGGCTCCATTAGGTGCTGTATACCCCACTCTAAGTTGGCTGATGGTTTCTATATCTTTTCTAAAATTTGGTGAGAGCCGAACAGTAAGAGCGAATTGGCGATCGCCCTCATAGACGGTAGTGGCCTGTGTTCCCCCCAAGGCGGCTTGCACAAAGGTATTCACATCACCTGTGTTAAGACCATAGCGCGCTGCTTTGACGCGATCAATATTAATATTGAGGTTAGGTTGACCCAGTACGCGAAATACACCTAAATCAGTCACCCCTTTGATTTTTGACATCTCTGCTTGAACTTGATCTGCCAGTTTTTCAAGTGTGGCAAGATCGGGGCCAAGAATCTTAATGGAGTTAGCCCCCTTGATGCCAGATAGTCCCTCCTCAACGTTATCTTGAATATATTGTGAGAAATTTAGTTCAACACCAGGGAAACGACTAGTAAATTCCTTTTGTAAACTATTAATCAAGTCATTTTTGGTATAACCACTTTTCCATTCATCAAAGGGTTTTAGTGGGACAAAAAATTCAGCGTTATAGAATCCTGCTGCATCGCTACCATTATCAGGACGGCCATGTTGTGAGACGGCAGTGATCACCTCAGGATGCTTAATAATGATTTTTCGCATCGTATCCACAACTGGCATGCCCGATTCAAGAGAAATGGTGGGCGGTAAAGTGGCTCTGATCCATAGATTTCCTTCCTCAAGAGTGGGTAGAAACTCAGAACCTATGCGCATAAAAATAATGATCGAAATTAATAAGAATGCAACACCGATCCCCACAGTTTTTTTAACGTTTTCTAATGCCCAACGCAAAATAGGTTTATAAAAGTGGCGCATTTTTTCAACAATAATTGTCTCAGTCTCCTTTACTTCCTTAGGTAGTAAATAGGAGGCGAGCACTGGAGTAATCGTAAAAGTTGCGAGCAGTGCTCCAGCTAAAGCGTAGCCATAGGTGCGCGCCATGGGCCCGAAAATTTGGCCTTCCACGCCTTCCATGGTGAATAAGGGAATAAAGGCTGCCACTGTAATGGCAGTAGAAAACAAGATAGCTCGATCAACTTGGATGGTACTAATAAAGATAATTCGTAAACGATTGGTCCAGCCCTTACTCATTAATAACTGTCTAAAACCACTTTGCTCTTGATCCTGAATCAGATCACGACGACCATCTGGCGCCTTCTGAAAGTTACGGAAAATATTTTCTACAAGGATGACAGCAGAATCCACAATAATGCCAAAATCGACAGCGCCAAGGGAGAGTAAATTAGCGGATTCACCGGTGATAACTAAAATAATAATGCTAAAGAATAAAGCTACCGGAATATTAACGCTAACAATAATCGCACTTCTTAAGTCTCCCAAGAAAATCCATTGGATAAAAAATACTAACAAACACCCAAATACGAGATTGTGTAAAACCGTATGGGTGGTGACAGCAACTAAGGAGGTTCTGTCATAAAAAGGAACTAAACGAACACCAGCGGGAAGAGACCCATCATGATTAATCTTTTTTACTTCTTCTTTAATTCTTGCCACCACCTCGTTGGTTTGCATGGTTCTATTCATCACCACAATGGCCGCAACAACGTCATTATTCAGGTCTCTCCCTGCTCTACCAAGTCGAGGAACATATCCTACATAAACATTGGCTACATCTTTAATAGTGATCGGAAAAGAGTTGGTTTGCTTTAGGACAATATTGTTAATATCATCCACTTTATATCCCTTAGTCAGATCTATATCGCCACCAGAGTTGATTAATCCAATGCCTCTGATATTAATAGATTGTTGGCCAAAGTTAATTGTCCTGCCACCCACATCAATGTTGGCGTTATTAATGGCGCTTAGTAATTGAGGAATTGTTATACCAAAATGTTCAAGCTTTTCTGGATCAGCCTCAACTTCGAACTCCTTCGTGGTTCCTCCCCAAGTGTTAACTTGAACGACACCAGGTACTGACAGCAAACGTCTCTGTACAACCCAGTCTTGAACGGTTCTTAAATTCGTTAAGCCGAAATGGGGTGGGCCCATTAATTCATAACGGTAGACTTCTCCTACGAGGCTTGAAGCTTGGATTTGAGGAATAATGTTATTAGGCAAAGTGGTATTTTGTTGTAGACTCAGCGCTGCTTGTGTATAGGCAAAATAATAGTCCACTCCATAATGAAAAGTGACTCTTATGAAGGATAACCCTGTGAAAGATGTAGAGCGAATGACCTCAACACCGGGAGTGGTAGCCAGACCAATCTCCATAGGAATGGTATAGTAGCGCTCCATTTCTTCCGCTGATAACCCTGGGGATTGTGCTGTAATTTCAAGAATGACCGGTGCGGGATTCGGATAAGCTTCAACGTTAAGCTTGTAATAGGCACCTAGTCCAATGAAAAGAAAACTACATAAGAGTATTACTATGATCGGACGGTTACTTAAGGAAAATGCCAAAAGATTTTTTAACATGAACTACTCCGCCGACATGTCATAGGCATGACTTACAAAAACAGCCCCTTGAGTGGCGACAGATTCACCAATTTCTAACCCTGATGTAATTTGATAAAAACCGTTTTGTTGTAAGCCAATTTGTACTTGTTTTTTTTCAAACAGACGACCATTGTGGGTAGTCCATACAATTAGAGAGCCATCGCCTTGTCTCACCACACTATCAAAAGGAACCGCTGGAACTCCTTTTAGGTTTCCAGTAGTAATAGTAAAATAGGCCAACATACCAGGGATGAGAAGTTCAGTATTGTCCTTAATATCTGAGCGAACTAATATACTGTGTGTGTTAGCATCCACCAGTGCCCCAACATTGCTTACAACACCCATAAAATGACGATCATTCAGTGATGGGACTCTTACATCAACACTCTGTCCAACTTTGACTGCAGAAATATCGGATTCAGCAACGTTAGCAATCATCCATTTAATACTTGTGTCCGATACAGCCATGGGGGCGGGTAATGTACCAGGTTGTACATAAGCACCAGGGGCAGGGTTATTAAAAGTAATGATTTTGCCACTGAGGGGACTTCGTACAACCAAATCAGCATCAGCCCTTTTATTGAGAATTATGGATTGGATATCTCCGTCGGTTTTACCAAAAATTTTTAAATTTTTAATAGCACTTTGGTAATTACCTTCCGCTGTTTGTTGATCTGAAATTGCCTGCTGATAGTCCTTTTCAGACATGGCCTTCAGCTTGTATAAAGCTCTAGCGCGACTTAGCGCCTTAGTACTTAATTCTTTAGCTGCAGCATTCGCGATTAAAGTGGATTCAGCCTGTAATAAGTCAGAACTATCAATACTATAAAGAGGCTGTCCAATTTTAACTACTTCACCTAACTTTACGAACACTGCGTGAATTTTTCCGGGGTAGTTAGGAAAAACCTGGATAGTTTTTAAATCATTAAAAGCAATCGACCCAACAGATTCTTTGTTAGACCGGAAATCATAAGCCACCACAGGTTTAATTTTAACAAATTGGCTTTGAGTCCCTGTTAATAAAATTTGTTCTTTATTGATTAAGGGGGGTTCTGCCAGAACTTTTGTTGTGATATGACTACTTTCTAACCAGCGTGTTAAAGCAATGAGAAGAAGTACAACAACAGTAATTGCGATTTTTTTTATCATATTAAGGTTTTTTTATTAGGGTATCTAATGGTTTTTTGTTCCACCAACCACCACCTAAAGCAACATACAATGCCGCTGCATCGCCAAGTAGATTGGTTCTCATTTGTATATAATTTATTTTCGCTTGCTGATAGGTAATATCAGCATTTAATAAAATTAGTTGATTAATTAAACCTAATCTTTCTTGAGATTGCGTCATACTCAACAACTGTAGATTAGTATTTAGTAGTTTTTCAGCACGATTTAATGCATTGGCATCATTTTGTACTGCATGCATCGTATCGGCCACGTTCTGAAACGCATTGAGAACTGTCAATTTGTATTGTGAAACGGTTTGGGAAAAAGCTTCTTTGGCTCCTTGCTCTCGAGCGCTTAGTGTTCCACCGTCAAAGATAGGTAACGATAAATCACCAATAAGGTTAAAAAAACCAGCGCCATTATGATAAAGCTGATCAAAGGCATCTGCCGCGCCACCGATGGCACCCGTTACATTAAATTGTGGAAAACGGTTTGCCAGTTGCACCCCCACTTGCGCATTAGCATATCGAATTTGTTCTTCTGCCGAAAGAATATCGGGTCTTTGTCTAACTAGATCTGAAGGGATTGAAGCAGGTAAGGTATGCGGAAGCTTAAATTCGGATAAGACAAAATGCGTCTTAATCTGTTCACTTGGAAAATGTCCTGACAAAACATGTATTAAATCATTGGTTTGTTCTAATTGCTGTTCTAGAGGAACAATTTGTTGTTGGGCTTGGGTGAGTTGTGTTAATTGATTATTTAGATCTATTGCACTAGCGTAGCCAAGGTCAAGTTGATGTTGAGTAAGATTGAATAATATTTGATTATCTTTGATAATTTGCTGGTTGGCTTCAATTAAACTTTTCAGTGATGCCTGTTGTAAAGCCGCAGCGACTGCATTGGCTGTGAGAGTGATATAGGCGGCTTCTAGCTGATAGGCAGTAATTTTTTCCTGCGCTTCCAGCGACTCAACAGCTCTTCTATTGGCTCCAAAAATGTCAGGAGTGTAGCTTAAGGTCACTTCAGCAGTATGAAAGTTATAATAAACAGGACCGTTGTAAGGCGCGTTATTATTTGGGTTGACGTAAGTTGAAATAACATTACCATTGCCTTGAATACCTGGTGAGTTACCACCTAAATTACCGGCTAATTTATTTCTTGATAAAGCATAGTCAGCACCAATGCTTGGAAAAAAGAAACCCTGTTGGGCAATAACATTTTGTTTGGCCTGCCTGAGGCTCGCCTCGGCAGCCGAAAGGGTTGGATTGTTTTGAATCACCATTTCAACATAGTCGGAGAGGCTTTGTGAGCCCAACAGATTCCACCAGTCGCCGGGAATGCTACTTTTTGTGTCTAGGTTAATTCGTCCTGAAGGGGTTATTTGATTTGGTGATGAACTTTCAACATAACCTGCATTCTTGGATAATCTCGGAGAATGGAAATCAGGGCCCACCGCGCAACCTGAAAGTGAAGCCATCACACCCAGTGCTCCTGTCAGTAATACAAATTTATTTAAATTTCTTTTGTACATAAACCTAAAGGAGCGAGAAGATAATTAAAAAGATTACATTATAAGTTTTTTTCTTGGCTTTTATATTTCAATTTACGTCAATCTATCAATGTTATTAGCTTTTTTAGCTATTATTGATTTTCTGTTCTAGTTCTTCTAGACGTTCACGGGTTTTTAAAAGTATCGATTTTTGAATATCAAACTCTTCTCTTGTTACCCAGCCGCTGTTACTAAAAAAGTTATTCAGTATTTGACGTAAATTCTGTTCAATATCTTTAATAGGTGTTTTGCCAACAATTGATAAGATTTGGTTTATAGTTTCATCTATTACAATTTTATTAAACATCTGAAAACTCCTTGAAATTGTTGCATAATTTTAATATGAATAAACGCTTATGAGGAGAAATGGGTAAATAAAAATTTTGTTTTTATTAATTAACCTTCTTAAACTAAACGAGATAAGAATTGATTCAGTTGAGATATAATTTGTAATTGTTAAAATTTGTAACACCATATAAAAAATAACTTTTAAGTTTTTAAGCGTTACCTTCGGGGGGAGAAAATCATGCTTTTTAAAGGTATATTCATAGCGCTAAGCGCTGTGTGCGGATTAATTATTTCTACAATAGTCATAGCTGATAGTAACACAGAGTCAAGTGGCCCTACGCTAACAGATATCTTGAAAAATTCAGAAATTGATATAAAAGGCTACTTTGATACCTCTTATATCGCTAGCAATAAAATACCTGATCCTTCTATTCAGGTATTTAACCAAGATAAAAACTCTTTCGCATTACATCAGTTTGGTTTAATTATTTCAAAAACACCGAAGGAGGGCTTTGGGGGATTATTAAATATAACGGCAGGGCGAGATGCTCAGACCATGTCATCTTATGGGGCAAGTAATCAAGCAATAGATCTTACCCAAGCTTACATTCAATACGCTAAGAGTCGTTATACATTAATTGGTGGGAAGTTTGGTACCCTAGCTGGTGCCGAGGTGATTGATAGTTCTGCGGACACGAATATTACGCGTTCAATTCTTTTTGGCAAAATACCTTTTACAAATACAGGTATTAGATTAACCACGGCCTTATCAGACATGACTAATATCATCTTTGGGATTAATAACGGATGGGATCAGGTCACTGATACTAATACACAAAAAACTCTTGAGGTTGGTTTGAGTACTGCATTTACTCAGGACACTTCTTTGATTGTAAGTGCTTACTCAGGCGTTGAAAACAGTTTCCCAAACGCGGGATTTGCTTACCATAATCCTATTCCAGGGTTGCCGCAAACCACTAATGCTATCGCCAGCGGTACTAGAAATCTATTAGACGCGGTTTTTTCTACTAACTTAACCAAATCATTAACCTTTATATTGAATGCAGATTATGTTGCACAAGAAAATGTCCCAGGTGTGAGTGGTAAAGCCTCATACGCAGGAGTAGCAAGTTACTTGAACTATCAATTTAATGACCAGTATCGAGTTTCTTTACGTGCCGAACAGTTAAGGGACAATAGTGGCTGGGCTACTGATCCTAACTCAGGAGCATATGTTGGAGGCGTTGCACCTGGAGCCAATAATGTTCGTGAGGCAACGATTACTTTTGGATATGCACCATTTAAAACCACAGAAATCCGTGTAGAAGAGAGATACGACCATTCTGACTTACCTGTTTACAGTAACAGCAGTAATATGAATACTTTTGGTGTTCAAGGTATTTATAAGTTCTAGTTAACAAATTCGTGTTCAAGTGCAACTGATCACAGCGAATCATTAAGCCATTCAAGCTTGATGAGGTACGTGAGGCCTTAAATGCCATAGGGGTACAAGGGATCACGGTCACTGAAGTGAAGGGGTTTGGCAGGCAAAAGGGACACACTGAGTTATATCGAGGAGCTGAGTATGTGGTGGATTTTTTACCGAAAGTAAAATTAGAAGCAGCTATTGCCTCCGAGATGTTAGATCAAGTATTGGAGGCTATAGAAAAATCTGCCAATACTGGGAAGATAGGTGATGGCAAGATATTTGTCTTTGAGTTAGAACAAGAAAACGTATTCAAAACAGTGATTACGGGTAATAACACCTCGTCATTTGCTGACTGTATTAGTGCAAAATTATCAAAATGCACTGTTTTGATGCATAAAATGTAACTATATCTAGTTTTATGTATCATTTTAGTTGTGAGTTAATAAATCTTTTGATTAAAGCAGCCCCCCCTTTGTCTATTAACTAACAGAGTTACGGATTTTTATTTTTTTTAATTACCTTAAAGCAATCCAAAAAATCAATTAGTAAGCCATTGATTATATTGGTTAAAAGAAAATAAATTGTTTCTGTTTTTGGTTGATCCTCCCAATCCATCTCCCCCGAGAAATTAAAAACAACTGTTGGCATGCTTCATGCTTAACATTTTTATGTAACAAGCCTATATATTTTAACTTGTAGTATCGTTTGGGAGAACGCATGCAATGAAAAAACAATCGCTGATAGCATTAATGGGTTTAATCTTCTCGGTTTCACCAAAATTGGTTTATGCAGACGGCACAGCAGCTCCCGCCGCTGACGCAAATAAACCCACTTTGGAAACCATATTGACGAACAGCGGCATCACGGATAAAGAGTATATTGATGCCAGTTATATTGGTCACAATCAAACCCCTAATACAAATATACAAGTTATCGATCCAACCAAGAGTTCTTTTGGTCTTCATCAATTGGGTGTGGTGATTGCAAAACAACCTAAAGAAGGTTTTGGTGGACTGGTAAACGTTATTGCAGGTTCTGACGCGGGTGTAATTTGTTCTTACGGAATTTGTACGAATAATACAGCGCAACCTTTCAGCGGGGGAAGTCTTGCCCTACCACAAGCATTCATTCAATACGCAAAAGGTGATTGGACAACTATTTTAGGCAAGTTTCCATCGCTTGCCGGTGCTGAGTCCTTTGACAGCACACTAAATACCAATATGACAAGGTCGATTCTCTATAATCATCAACCTTTTACTCATACTGGAATCAGAATTGCTAATGCATTAACAAGCTCAACCACTTTAACGGTAGGGGTTAATAATGGCTGGGATCAAGCTACCGCGCAAACCGGTTCTAAAACATTCGAGCTCGCACTGAACGAAACGTTTACACCCGACACATCATTAGTGGCAAGTATTTATTCTGGTGCAGAAGCAATGCCACAAGTCGGCGGGACATACAGCCCAGGAAATATTTCGCCTGTAACCTACACAACTAATACCATTGGAGGCAGTGCGCTACTACCAACTAATGGTGGACGTAGTGGTTTAAGAAATATCTACGATACAGTTTTCACCACTAATTTGACCTCACAAACCACCTTTATTGTAGACGCAGATTATGTTACACAGCAAAATGCAGCACTCTCTATCAATACTGTTGGGACAGAGACTTATTGGGGTATTGCAGCGTACTTAAATCATCAATTTAACGACCAGTATCGCGTTTCGTTACGAGCAGAACAATTACGTGACGAACAAGGTGTAGCTATAGCCTACAGCGGAGGTGGTACGCCACTCGGAGCTAATACTGTTCGTGAAGTAACGGTTACTTTAGGATACGCGCCAATTAAAAACTTTGAACTCAGAACTGAGTTGCGTGCTGACCGTGCTGACAATCCTATTTTTGGAACAAGTAACGGATCATTAACGCAAAACATGTTGACTTATGGTATGCAAGGTATCTACAAATTTTAAGGTTAATTAATGAGGAGACGCAAATGAAACTTGTGACGGCAATAATTAAGCCATTCAAGCTTGATGAGGTACGTGAGGCCTTAAGTGCCATAGGGGTACAAGGGATCACGGTCACTGAAGTGAAGGGGTTTGGCAGGCAAAAGGGACACACTGAGTTATATCGAGGAGCTGAGTATGTGGTGGATTTTTTACCGAAAGTAAAATTAGAAGCAGCTATTGCCTCCGAGATGTTAGATCAAGTATTGGAGGCTATAGAAAAATCTGCCAATACTGGGAAGATAGGTGATGGCAAGATATTTGTCTTTGAGTTAGAACAAGTAATTCGTATTCGTACCGGTGAAACCGGTTCTGAAGCGTTATAAAGGGGAAAAAAATGAAAATGTTAATGAACAGCTTCAAGGCGGCACTGGTAGTGTTAGCTTTAACTGTTGGTTCGCACCATGCACTGGCGGATGAGGCTAGTGCACCAGCAGCCTCAACTCCAGCAGCGGCAACACCAGCAACACCGGCGGCAGCAACACCAGCGGCAGCCCCCGCTGCCGCACCAGCACCTACAGCACCGTTTTTAACTGATTTCAGTAAGATTAACTCAGGTGATACGGCATGGATGTTAACTTCCACAGCGTTGGTATTATTTATGACCATTCCGGGGTTGGCTTTGTTTTATGGTGGTATGGTGCGTAAGAAAAACGTATTAGCAACTCTTATGCAAAGCTTTGCCATTACCTGTTTAATCACTGTTTTATGGGTGGTAATTGGTTATAGCCTTGCTTTTATGCCAGGCTCTGGATGGTTGGGTAATTTAGATCGCTTTATGCTCCATGGCATGCTCTACCAACATGATGCTTCTAAAGTAATGGTCTCTCATATTGCAACAAATATTCCTGAATCGGTATATATGATGTTTCAAATGACCTTCGCTATCATTACTCCAGCATTAATATGTGGTGCCTTTGCTGAACGCATGAAGTTCTCCGCCATGATGATGTTTATGGCAGTGTGGTCAATTGTAGTGTACTCGCCTATTGCCCATTGGGTATGGGAACCAGGTGGTTGGTTAGCCGGTAAAGGGGTGCTTGATTTCGCTGGCGGTACGGTTGTGCATATTAACGCGGGGATTGCAGGGCTTGCCGCCGCATTAGTGATGGGTAAAAGAGTGGGATATGGCAAAGAACCTATGGCGCCACACAACCTAGTCTTAACATTAGTAGGTGCTTCAATGTTATGGGTGGGTTGGTTTGGATTTAACGCAGGGTCAGCTGTTGCTGCTGATGGCCGTGCAGGAATGGCTATGGTTGTCACTCAAGTAGCTACTGCCGCAGCGGCTCTTGCTTGGATGTTTGCTGAATGGGTAATCAAAGGAAAACCTAGCGTATTAGGTATTGCCTCAGGGGCCGTTGCAGGATTAGTTGCTATTACTCCAGCCTCAGGTTTTGTTGATACCACAGGTGCACTAATCATCGGTATTGCAGCAGGAGTTATCTGTTTCTGGGCCGCCACAAGCTTGAAACACATATTGGGTTACGATGATTCCTTAGATGCATTTGGTGTTCATTGTGTCGGTGGGATTGTAGGTGCTCTTTTAACAGGGGTCTTTAACGTTAAAGAAATAAGCGGCGTCGATGGAAGTCTCGCAACTCAAGCTTTAGGCGTTGGAGTGACTCTGGTCTATGGTTTTGTGATGTCCTACATTATCCTCAAAGTTATTGACCTGTTAATTGGCCTGAAAGTCAAAGAAGAAGAGGAACGAGAAGGTTTGGATTTGGTTTTACATGGCGAACGTGTTGAATAGTTCGGTTATTTAGACTCTCCTCATGGCGCCTTCGGGCGCCTTTTTTGTGCGCCCAGTATGGGGCCCCGCACTCATTTGGGTGAAAGTCCCGCCGTAAGTTGGCCACAGCGAGCAAAGCTGCGGAAGTGTCACCGACCGTAAAGAGGAAGCGCGGAGCAAAACTGCGAGTTGATGCATAAGAATCGGATAGAAGGCGTTGCCGAGCAGGGTGAGCGGTTAAGAAACTGTGTAGTGGTCAAGTCATTTTGGACATTCTGACGGGTTTTTTGTGACTTCTCTCTAGTTATAAATTGTAGGTGGCAGATACCTCAAGGTTGAATGCAACCGCTTGGTATTGTAGAACGCCACAATGTATTGAGTAATGTCTCGAATGGCCTCTCCCCGGTTGGTATAATCTCGTTACTAAATACGCTCCGTCTTGAGATTCAGGAAGAAACGCTCCATCACAGCATTATCCCAGCAGTTACCTTTGCGGCTCATACGGCTAATCCAGCCATGCTTATTTAGTAATTTGGCATATTAATTGCCACAGTTCGAATGCACGCTAAGGCAAGGTGTAGGATTGCGTGACATAATCGCACGCTGTAGAGCCGAACAGACAAGCTCGGCGGGCATGGACGGGCCATAGCCCAGCCTACGACCCTACTTACAATTTAGATAAAAACTACCACTAAGTATAACCAGCCCGACCGGGTTCGAACATAGGTCAGATCAGACACTCAAGATTAATCCATTTGATCAGGGTTAAATTGTTTAGCCAGTACATTTTCAAACACCGGCAAGTTATGCTGACTGTATAGGTACGGCCTCCTTTCTCAGCAACGAAACAATCTTGTAAATCATCTCAGTTCTCGGGCAAAGAAGGTCGACGCTTTTTTTAATATTTTATTATTCTGTTGCAATTGACGATTGTCATGCTCAAGTTGCCGAATTCGTTGCTGCTCTTCAGTTAATGGTTAACCGATACCTGCACTTCTCTGAAGCTCTGTCTGATATTGAGCAACCCACCGCCTGATGGAAGATTCACTAATTGTTAGGTTCTTACTTACCTGGGGAACAGAAAGTCCCTGATCAAGGATCCTTCGAACAACCTCAACCTTGTAATGATCATCAAATATACGTTTCTAATTCATCATCAAACCCTCTCTGATAGCTATTATCCTCCTATCAAGGTGTCCACGAAAATTAGACCACTATAGGTCGAGCAACTGCAGAGCTATGTACTAGTGTGGAAGGATTACTTCAATCTGCCGCAAATCCCACAGGCTGACGACAGCTCGACGAGTGGATGCGGTGGAGGATGCGGGTACTTCATCTGAAGCCATAGCGACGCGTAACGATTCTGTAACGGGAGCTGCTCAAATTCGGCGCTTCTCGGCCCAATGTTGTGCAATCCGTGGCGGCGCTGAGTCGTCGCGCGTGGCACCATCGTATGTGCGCAATTCGCAAAGTGCTGACAATTGCCTACTTTATCGCATCGGCAAGTCACGTCTCACTTAATCTCAATTACTCGATCTGCCCGGTGCGGACCCGCATGCCCGGTGGTGAAGGAGGAGATCATCCAGCTACTGGCCGCCCCTATCTCGATATCTATCGTAGTTTTTGAAAGATAGCCTAGAGCGTGTAAAATAGCTGGCTATGCAAAATAAAACTACTCTATTACAACAACTACTCAAGCAAAGAATTGTTTTTCTTGACGGCGCCATGGGTACCATGATTCAGGGCTATAAGTTAACTGAAGCAGACTACCGAGGCGATCGTTTTCAGGATTTTGCGCATGATTTAAAAGGCAATAATGACCTTTTAGTTCTAACGCAGCCACACATTATTAAAGCCATTCATCAGGCTTATCTTGAAGCGGGTTCAGACATTATTGAAACCAACACCTTTAATGCTAATCGTGTCTCAATGGCTGATTATCATATGGAGGATTTGGTCTATGAAATTAATAAAACTGCCGCCCTTATAGCCCGAGAAGCGGTGGATGAATTTTTGGCCAAAAAACCAGACCAACCTAAATTTGTTGCCGGTGTTCTTGGTCCCACCACAAAAACCGCTTCAATCTCACCAGATGTTAATGATCCCGGTTATAGAAATGTAGATTTTGATACTCTAGTTGAAACCTATCTTGAAGCGATTGATGGATTAGTGGCAGGTGGCGTTGATATTTTGCTAGTGGAAACAATTTTTGATACTTTAAATGCAAAAGCCTCTGTTTTTGCTATAGAAAGTTATTTTGATCAGCACGCTATGCGTTTGCCTGTCATGATTTCAGGCACGATTACAGATCAAAGTGGAAGAACCTTAACCGGGCAAACTACGGAAGCATTTTGGAACTCCCTAAAGCATGCTAAACCTATCTCGATAGGGTTAAATTGCGCTTTAGGCGCGGAATTAATGCGTCCATACGTGGAGGAAATGGCTCGTATTTCTGATACTTACGTGAGCGCTCACCCTAATGCAGGGCTCCCTAACCCACTCTCTGAATCAGGTTACGATGAGAGTCCTCAAGTTACCGCACGATTGCTAAAAGAGTTTGCTGAGTCTGGCTTTATTAACATTGTGGGGGGATGTTGTGGGACAACTCCAGCACATATTAAGGCAATTGTTGAGGCAATTCGCAATATCCCTCCGCGAGTTATTCCAACTATTACACCAGAGTTACGCCTCTCAGGACTTGAGCCACTGAATATTGCAGACAACTCACTGTTTGTAAATGTTGGAGAAAGAACCAATGTAACGGGTTCTAAAGCATTTTCGAGATTAATTTTAGCTGGTGATTTTAATGCAGCGTTAGCTGTTGCTCGAAATCAAGTGGAGAGTGGCGCGCAGATCATTGACATCAACATGGATGAAGCCATGTTGGACTCCAAAGAGGCAATGAAGCGTTTCTTGAATTTGGTGGCGGCAGAGCCAGATATCTCAAGAGTGCCAATCATGATTGATTCATCAGACTGGCAAGTAATTGAGACCGGTTTAAAATGTGTCCAAGGTAAATCCATTGTCAATTCAATCAGTCTCAAGGAAGGGGAAGAAGCGTTTCTAGAGAAAGCTAAACTGGTTTTGCGTTATGGTGCTGCCGTGATTGTCATGGCTTTTGATGAGTTGGGTCAGGCGGATACCCTAGATAGAAAAGTTGATATTTGTACGCGCTCCTATCATTTACTAAGAGAGAAATTAGATTTCCCTCCGGAAGATATTATCTTTGATCCCAATGTCTTCGCTATTGCAACAGGTATCGAGGAACATAATAATTATGCCGTGGATTTTATTGAAGCCACTAGAATCATTCGTCAGACATTACCTCATGCAAAAATAAGTGGTGGCGTATCAAATGTTAGTTTCTCTTTCAGAGGGAACGAACCGGTAAGAGAGGCAATTCACACAGCATTTTTATATCATGCCATACGTTCTGGTATGACCATGGGTATTGTTAATGCAGGTCAACTCGGTGTTTATAATGAAATTGCCCCGGAGTTACTCGAACATGTTGAGGATATTATTCTCAACCGAAGACATGATGCCTCTGAGAGGATGGTTGTTTTTGCCAGTCAAGTAAAAGGTGAGTCCAGAACACAGGCAGAAGACTTGAGTTGGCGCCAAAAAACCGTACAGGAGAGATTAACTCACGCATTGATTAAAGGGATTACTAACTGGATCGTTGAGGATACTGAAGAGGCTCGCCTTCAGTATAAGCTACCCATTGAAGTTATTGAAGGTCCACTGATGGATGGCATGAATGTGGTGGGCGATCTGTTTGGTGAAGGAAAAATGTTTTTACCGCAGGTGGTGAAGTCTGCTCGCGTAATGAAACAAGCTGTTGCTCATCTTATTCCTTACATCGAGGCCGAAAAAGCGAGATCTGGCGATACTCGTTCTAAGGGGAAAATCTTAATTGCAACGGTAAAGGGTGATGTTCACGATATCGGAAAAAATATTGTAGCGGTAGTTTTGCAATGTAACAACTTTGAAGTAGTGAATATGGGAGTAATGGTCCCCGCAGATAAAATCCTACAAACCGCAAAGGAAGAGAAAGTTGATATCATCGGTTTGTCAGGATTAATCACCCCTTCCCTTGAAGAAATGGCTCATGTAGCAAGAGAAATGCAACGTGAGGGATTCTCTATTCCACTTCTTATTGGCGGTGCCACAACCTCAAGAGTTCATACCGCTGTCAAAATTGAACCCTACTACCCATGTGGTGTTACCATTTACGTACCCGATGCCTCTCGTGCGGTAGGTATTTGTAGCCAGCTACTTAGCGACGAATTAAAGGCTCCTTTTATTGAAAAGCTTAAAGAAGATACACAGCGCATTCGTCAGCAACATGAATCTAAAAAGGGACAAGGATCATTAGTCCCTTTTCTTGAGGCAGAAAAAAATCGTTTTATGGTGGATTGGAACAACTATGTCCCACCCAAACCAAAAAAATTAGGTATTACAGTATTTGATCAAGTTCCTCTTAAGGAACTGGTGGAATTCATAGATTGGGCACCTTTTTTTCAAACCTGGGAGCTGTCTGGGAAGTTTCCAGATATTCTGACAGATCCCATTGTAGGGGAGTCTGCTAAGTCAGTGTTTTATGATGGTCAAAAGATGTTAGAGGAAATCATAACTGAGCAGTGGTTAACCGCTAAAGCGGTAGTAGGTATTTTTCCTGCAAGCGCTGTGCATGAGGGCGAAGATGTTGCTGTACTTGACCCAGAAAACCACCAGTTATTAACTACTTTTCATTTTTTACGGCAACAAAATCAGAAAGCTGCCGATAGATTTAATTATAGTTTGGCCGATTTTGTTGCGCCGCAATCTTCTGGTTTAGAAGATTACCTTGGTTGTTTTGCAGTCACCGCAGGCCTCGATATTGATGCGAAGTTAGAGGAATTTGAGTCGAAACATGATGATTACAACTCCATTATGTTAAAAGCCTTAGCAGACCGACTAGCTGAAGCCACGGCAGAGTGGCTCCATCAATATGTTCGTAAAGAGATTTGGGCATATGAGCCAGAGGAAGCACTTACTAACGCAGATCTAATAGCTGAAAAATATCAGGGTATTCGTCCTGCTCCAGGATACCCTGCTTGTCCAGATCATACAGAAAAAGACCAGTTATTTAAGCTAATTGACGTTGAAAAGAATGCTCAAATAATATTGACAGAGAGTTTTGCCATGTTACCCACTGCTGCGGTGAGTGGTTTTTATTTTTCTCATCCACAAAGTCGCTATTTTGCTGTTGGCAAACTGGATAGAGATCAGATTGAGAGTTATGCTCAACGTAAAGCAATGACTGTTGAAGAAATCGAACGTTGGTTAGCGCCTAACTTAGGTTATGATCCTTACAAAAAATCCAATTAATTTATGCATATTCATATTTTAGGTATCTGTGGCACCTTTATGGGTGGTATTGCGGTATTGGCAAAACAAGCGGGACATGAGGTCACAGGCTGTGATGTGAACGTTTACCCACCCATGAGTACGCAGCTTAAGGCCCAAGGAATTTATCTGATTGAGGGTTTTGCTGCTGAGCAAATTAACTTAAAGCCTGATTTATTTGTGGTTGGTAACGTGGTGAGCCGTGGCAATCCATTAATGGAAGCTATTCTTGATAATGATTTGGACTACACATCAGGGCCACAATGGCTGTCTGAACATATATTGAAACATTGTCGTACGCTGGCTATTGCTGGGACCCATGGTAAAACTACTACTACCTCACTTGCTGCATGGATACTGGACCATGCAGGTTACGCCCCGGGTTTTTTAATTGGTGGGGTGGCCCATAATTTAAATGTTTCCGCACGACTACCTCAATACTTTAGCAATACCCAAGAAAAACCTTGGTTTGTCATTGAAGCTGACGAATATGACACCGCTTTTTTTGATAAACGCTCAAAGTTCATACATTATCATCCGGAAATAGCTATCTTAAATAATCTTGAATTTGATCATGCTGATATTTTTAAAGATCTTGAAGCCATTAAAACCCAGTTTTGTCATCTTCTGAGAACAGTCCCTGCTAAAGGTTCTATTATTTATAATGATGGAGATAGTAATATTTTAGACGTCATTGCACAGGGTACATGGTCTCATTTGATACCGTTTGCTAAAGAAGGTCCCTATACAATTTCTACTCATGATGGGCAAATAACCATAGTGCATCAACTATCAGGTACAAAGAAAATTGTTCCATGGAGTTTATTGGGTGTTCATAACGAGGCCAATGCCCGCGCTGTGGTCACTGCTTTGTCAGTGATAGGATTAACCATTGATGAAATAAGCATGGGTTTAGAGCGCTTTAAGGGTATAGCAAGACGAATGGAAGTCAAGGGTACAGTCAATCATATTACGGTTTATGATGACTTTGCCCACCATCCAACTGCTATCGCCACCACGATCTCAGGACTAAGAGAAAAAGTAAAAGAGCAAAGAATTCTAGCGGTTATTGAACCTCGTTCAAATACGATGAGGCAAGGGGTTTGGGCAGAAAGTCTACCTCTTAGCCTGGCAGAGGCTGATTATATCTTTGTCTATAGCGCTAATTTAGGATGGGATATAGAAAGTGCACTCAATCCATTAAAAACAAAATTGATAACAAGTGACAAGTTAGATCATTTAGTGGATCAAATCTGTGTACAAGCAAAACCAGGTGACCATATTCTCGTAATGAGTAATGGTGGCTTTGGCGGTATACATCAACGTATTTTAAGTGCCCTACAATCATGAATGTTTTTTATGAGGACGAGGGAGAGCTTAGAGTTGCAACAATTTTAACGCCATCTGAATCGAGCTTAATGGTAGAAACCCCATTTGGTAAAAGAGTTAAGATTAAACGCCAGGCGGTTATTTTTGAATTTGAATTTACTCCACTTGAGCAATTCCTAGCTCAAGCAAAAGAGCTACAAAAAGAACTAGATGTGCAATTACTCTGGGAGGTTTCAACAACTGGCGATACAATAGATGTCAAAGAATTAGGTAAAGAATATTTGGGTCGCTTACCTAATAGCCTTGAGTTAGCTTCCTTTTATTTAGCTTTATTTCATGCACCAATTTATTTTTATAAGCGTGGCCGAGGTCAATTTAGAAGAGCCTCCGATGAGAACTTAAAAGCCGCCTTGTTTGGTCTTGAAAAGAAAAGGCTTCAAGAAGAACAAAAACAACTGTCTCTTCATCAAATTCAACAAGGAGACACTCCTGATTGGTTGAAATCCCATTACCAAACAATTTTATATAAACCAGATAAGAATACTTGGGAGTACAAGACAGCTGAATTTATTGCTAATGAATTAAATATGTCATTGCCAGAGTTGGTCACTTTTTGTGGTCTGTTAAGTGACAGCCATGAGTTTTTTACGCAAAAATTTATACATGATCATATTATTCCTGAAATTTCATTGCCTGCCTTTGATAAAGAAAAAATACTACAGCCACTCCCTGAGGCAACAGTACTTGGTTTTAGTATTGATGATGCCTTTACTACTGAAATAGATGATGCCTTTAGTCTCACCGAGCACGATCAATACCATTGGCAAGTGGGTATCCATATTGCTATTCCAGCTTTAGGTATCGATCCAGACTCGCCCTTGTCGCAATATGCCCGACAGCGACTATCTACGGTATATATGCCTGGTAATAAAATTGCTATGTTGCCGCAAGTGGTGATTGATTGTTTTAGCTTAAAAGAAAAAAACTGGAATCCTTGTTTGTCTTGTTATCTGACAGTGGATAAACAAAGTTTTGAGATTACAGACAGAATAACCAAGATTGAAAAAATATGGATTGAAGATAATTTAAGGCTTCATGAATTACAGCCTTACTTTTTAGAAGGAGACGTGGTCGCACAGCATCCCTACCAACATCCATTACAAATATTATTGTATTTTGCCCGGAAAATTGCCAGTAACCGTGGTGTGAACGACAGACCACAAACACAATATATTGATTATGATTTTGTGGTAACAGAGGATCGCATAAGCATCACCCAAAGACCTAGAGGCTCTTCCCTAGACACCTTGGTGGCAGAACTTATGATTGAGGTGAATAGTCACTGGGCACAGTTATTAGCAGAGAGTGAGCTCACTGGACTCTTTAGAGTTCAAGAAAATGGTAAAACCTATATGAGTACTGAGGCCAAAGCCCATAAAGGGTTAGGGTTAAAGAGGTATGCTTGGACTAGTTCTCCATTGCGTCGTTATGTGGACTTGGTTAATCAATGGCAACTATTAAATCTTATTAATAATCGGTTAGAAAACTGTTTTATAAATAGTAATGAGTTTACCGATATAAACAGATCCTTTGATGTGACCTATGGAATATATTTAGATTTTCAGAGAATGATGGAAAAGTATTGGTCGCTACGGTGGCTACTGCAGGAAAATATTATCCAGTGGCAAGCTACAGCACTTAGGGAAACCAACGTAAGACTTAAGGGTTTACCTTTAGTGTTGTCTGTTAAAGGAGTGGATAAGCTAGTATTAGGGGAGATTTATTCTATTAAAATCAGTGCCATTGATTTATGGCAACTCACCTGCCAATGTGAGTTAGTACAGTAATCTATGGTAAAAAAAACCACTTTCTTATGGGTATTATTACTATCACTGGTTATTCATATCTGTATATTATGGTTTTTTTTATCTCAATACCCCTTACCTCAGATTAATACTCTTCCCTTTTCTGACACACAAGCCCCTGTTAATTTAACCTGGTTTTCGGAGAATTTAGTGCCCCCTAAAGAGCCTAATATTCAACCCTCCTTAGCATCAAAAGACATAACAAGGTTTAAAAAGAAAGATATTGTTTTGCCTGTCGTGGGTCTCAAAAAAAGCCCGATTAATGATCATAAAGATTTAATTACGCAAAGTTTAGACATGGCTAAGCACTTGGAGGCAGAGAGAGTAGGTACTAAAAGAATTATAAATAGTATTAATAATCAATATGCTGTTATTCAGCAGTATGAGAATGATTTTAGAGGTAAAGTGGAAAGAATTGGTTCTGTGAATTATCCCGCACCAGTTAACGGTAATCCTTTATCTGGAAATGTAAGAGTCAGCGTAGTTATAGACAGTAACGGACATATTCAAGAATTACTGGTTTTAAGAAGCTCCGGGGTCATTGCTCTGGATCAGGCTGCTATCAACATTATTCGTCTTTGCGACCCTTTCCCTCCTTTTTCAGAGACCATGAAGGCCATCACAGATGAGGTCAGAATTACCAGAACCTTTGTCTTTAGACAAACTGATGAGTCAGTTATTAGTCATTAGATCATCTTATAAAGAGCCAGTGTTTTCTCTCTAGCTATCTTATGATCGACTATAGGCGCTGGATAATCTATCCCAATGAGGCAGTGATATTGTTGTTGCTCGAACTCCGATAACAGCCATGGGCTATGAATTTTGGTAGATGGGATACTCTTTAACTCAGGACAATAGCGTTTAATAAAACCCCCTTCACTATCAAACTTCTCCGATTGGGCAATGGGATTAAAAATTCTAAACCATGGCTGTGCATCGCAACCAGTGGAGGCAGACCATTGCCATCCACCATTGTTGGCAGACAGATCAAAATCATTTAAATGCACACTAAAAAAAGACTCTCCCCAGCGCCAATCAATTTGTAAGTCTTTTACCAGAAAAGAAGCGCTGATCATTCGCAAACGGTTATGCATAAACCCAGTTTGTATCAGTTGTCTCATGGCGGCGTCAATAATAGGGTAGCCCGTATTTCCAGTACACCATGCTGTAAACCATGTAGGGTTATTTTCAAACATTAACTTATCCCATTCCTTTTTGAAGGCTCCTTTTGTAACATGCGGAAAATGCCAAAGAATAGAAAAATAAAAATCGCGCCAAATCAGTTCATTTAACCAGCTTGCGGATCCTTGGTTATTTAGTTGAAGTGCCTGTCTGACTAACTCTCTAACAGATATCGTACCAAATCTGGAATGAACGGATAAATAAGAAACACCCCTAATGCCCGGAAAATCTCTACGTTCATGGTAATAGGGCATCCTGGGTATAAATTCCTTGAGTAGATTCCTTGCACCCGACTCTCCAGCAATAATCTTTAACTCAGTTAAGTTAGTTGACATAAAACCAAGATCAGTCAAAGTCGGTATTACGTAATTAATAAGATTAGATTTTGCAAGATGAGAGAAATCTACTTCTTCTAAGCTATAGTGCTCAGCTGATAGTTGTTTTAACCAATTATTCTTGTAGGGAGTGAAAACAGTATAGGGCTTCTTTTGTGCTGTCAGAACTTCTTCCTTTTCGAAAACTGCGTGGTCTTTAAAAGTGAATAGCTTGATATTGCTCACCTGTAGATTTTCTTCAATAGCCTTATCTCTTTGTCTCGCGTAAGGTTCATAGTCATGATTTGTCACCACGGCATCTACTGATAGTTGTTGTGCCAATTGAGGAATAATGTTGGTTGGGAAACCGTCAACTATAATTAAATCTCCGCCATGGGCGATTAAGTTGTGTTTTAGCTCTTCAAGTGAGCGCCAGATAAACTCTACTCGACGATCTTGTTTGTTGGGTAGTTGATCAAGAATATTTCTGTCAAATACGAAGACACAGTAGACATTGTGAAAATTGTTCAGAGCATAGCTTAAACCACGATTGTCATATAAACGTAGGTCTCGACGGAACCAAAACAGTGCTTTTTTTAAAGAGTTAACTTGTGTGCTTTGCATTTTTCACCCGTAAAACGTCATCGAATTCTTATGACTTATGAGATAATCATTAGCATGACAACGGTAAATTTAACCAATCATTTTCTTATCGCCATGCCTGCCATGCAGGATCTTAATTTTTCAGGAACCCTTACTTATATCTGTCGCCACAATGAGCAAGGCGCCTTAGGTCTTGTCATCAACAGACCTACAGACATTACCTTGGTTCAGTTATTTAATCAAATTGAAGTGCCGTTAGAACACCCTGATTCTGTAGAGGGTTTTGTCCATTTGGGCGGCCCAGTTCAAACGGATAGGGGGTTTGTACTGCATTCGCCAGTGGGTGAATGGCGCTCCAGTTTGAAAATAAACGATCAACTGGCATTAACCACATCGAAAGATATCTTAGAAGATATTGCTAAGGGTGCTGGCGCAGAGCAAGTATTTATCACTTTGGGGTATGCTGGCTGGGAGGCGGGTCAACTAGAGGAAGAAATTAAACTTAATAGCTGGTTAACTGTTGAAGCTAATTTGGAGATTATTTTTAAAGTGCCTGTGCAACAGCGATTTAACGCAGCGGTGCAATTATTAGGTTTTGATTTGTCTATGCTAAGCGGTGAGGCGGGACATGCCTAGGGGGACGCTACTGGCGTTTGATTTTGGGTTACGTTATACAGGGGTGGCGATTGGTGAAGCGACGCTCAACTCCACAAGGCCACTACAAACTATAGAAACCACTGGTTATCGTGAACGATTGAATCAGGCATTAGCCATTACAAAGAATTGGGATCCCGTACTGTTAGTGGTAGGACTTCCTTTGGATAAAGAGGGTAACGAACAGCCTTTGAGCCAGGAGTGTCGTCAATTTGCTCAACAGTTGGAACAATTAACTGGAATCAAAACCACATTAATTGATGAGCGTTATACATCCCTTGAAGCAGATTTAATCATGAAAGAGCGTGGTATGAAAGTCAAGGACAGGAACCTCATGCAGCATGCACAAGCTGCTGCAATTATTCTACAGAGCTATATGGAGTCTCTAGGTAATGAATAAAAATATTCAGTTAAATCAAGCAGGACAACTTCAACATTTGCTAACCATTGAAGGGCTACCTCCGGCGATACTCTATCAAATATTAGATACAGCAAAGTCTTATGAATATGTTGCTCACCAGGAAATTAAAAAGGTTCCTGTTTTGCAAGGCAAATCAGTGTTTAATTTATTTTTTGAGCCATCCACCAGAACAAGAACCACCTTTGAGATTGCGGCAAAACGTTTATCCGCCGACGTTATTAATTTGAATGTTAGCGCTTCTAGTCAAAGTAAGGGAGAGACATTACTTGATACAGTAGACAATTTATCTGCTATGCAGGCTGATATGTTTGTGGTGCGTCATGCTGATAGCGGTGCGGCACACTTAATTGCTAATCACGTGGCCCCTAATATCCATGTTATCAACGCAGGTGATGGTCGTCACGCGCATCCTACTCAAGCTTTGCTTGATATGTACACTATTCGTCATTACAAAGGTAATTTTAATCAGTTAAAAGTTGCCATTGTGGGCGATGTATTGCATTCGCGTGTGGCACGTTCACAAATTCATGCCCTGACTACCTTAGGTGTATCAGAAGTACGTATTATTGGCCCAAAAACACTCCTTCCCAGAAATGTCGAAAGAATGGGGGTACATGTTTTTCATGACATGGTACAGGGCTTAAAAGGAGTGGATGTGGTGATTATGTTACGTCTGCAAAATGAGCGGATGAATGGTGCACTGTTACCTAGTCGTGACGAATACTTTAAGTTTTATGGATTAACCCGAGATAAACTGATGTATGCAAAACCAGATGCTATTGTGATGCATCCTGGACCAATGAATCGTGGTGTAGAGATCGATTCTGAGGTGGCCGATGGGGCTCAATCAGTGATTTTGTCACAGGTTACTTTTGGCATTGCAGTGCGTATGGCAGTCATGTCGATCTTAGTGGGTAATACCGGTGCGGAGAAGAGTATATGAAAATCCAGATAACTAGAGGGAAAATCATCGATCCTCACAACCAAACTGTTCTTGCGGCAGACTTGTTTATTGCAGCAGGAAAAATCATATCAATTGATAAAGCACCACAGGGTTTTGTTCCTAATCGTATTATTGATGCCCACGAAAAATTTATTATTCCAGGACTAGTGGATTTATCAGCACGTTTGCGAGAACCTGGTTTTGAGTATTTGGCTACCCTCGAGAGTGAGATGCTGGCAGCTAGCGCAGGAGGTGTGACTTCTCTTGTGTGCCCTCCTGATACAGATCCCCCATTAGATGAGCCGGGCTTGGTTGAAATGCTCAAACATCGAGCTAAGGGTAAAAATCAGACCAACGTCTATCCTTTGGGGGCGTTAACCATGCAATTAAAAGGTGAGCGTCTGACGGAAATGGGTGAGCTAAAAGAAGCAGGTTGTATTGGATTTTCCCAAGCTAATCAATTGATTGCTGATAAGCAGGTACTCTTAAGAGCTATGGATTATGCGGCTACCTTTGGTTTTTCAGTATGGCTACAACCCCAGGATCCTTACTTATCTAAAGGAGGGGTAGCCCATGATGGAGAGGTGGCTAACCGTTTAGGCCTCCCGGTTATACCAAGTTGTGCAGAAAGTGTCGCAATTCACACCATCATAGAATTAATGAGAGAAACAGGAGCACGAATTCATTTATGCCGCATCTCAACAGCTAAGGCAGTAAGATTAATTAAACAAGCGAAAGAGGAAGGATTACCCATTACTGCTGATGTATCTATTAATAGCTTACACTTAACAGAACATGACATCAGTTACTTTGACTCTAACTGTCATTTAATTCCCCCACTAAGGAGTATAGAGGACAAGGAAGCACTACGACAAGGATTAAAAGAAGGCATTATTGACGTTCTCGTATCAGATCACTCACCCGTGGATGAAGATGTTAAACAACTTCCATTTCAAGCTTCAGAGGTGGGAGCAACGGGCCTGGAACTCTTACTTCCCTTAACTCTCAAATGGTGTAATGAGGAGAAAATTCCTCTTCCTCAGGCGTTGAGTCGTGTGACTTCTCGCCCAGCTGAGATTTTAGGCATTTCTGCGGGTAAGATCAGCGTAGGCGAGCAGGCCGATATATGTGTTTTTGATCCTGAAAGAGAATGGTGGGTGACCCCAGAAATACTTAAAAGTCAGGGCAAAAATACGCCATTTGTGAACCGTCCTCTATTAGGAAAAGTATCCCATACCATTATCGGTGGTTTTTTAATTTACGAAGATGCAAGAGCTTAAATACAAATGAATCCATTATTAGACTTCTCTGGGTTACCCAAATTTGACCAAATTCAACCCACGCACGTTGATGAAGCCATTAAAGAATTAATCGAACGATGCCAGCATGCGTTGGCAGAAGTGTTAGAGCAAAGTCATGCACCCACTTGGGAGAACTTTGTTTGGCCTTTAGAAAAAGCTAATGAGGAACTGTCTCGTGCATGGGGTCAGGTGGCTCATTTGAATTCTGTGGTTAACACTCCAGAATTACGTGATGCTTATAATCGTAATTTGCCTATTATCACGGAGTATTGGGCTAGGTTAGCTCAACACCAGAGACTTTATGAGGGTTTTAAATGTTTAAAGTCAAGTGAGGACTTTAATCAACTCACCTCTGTGCGACAAAAAATTGTAGAAAACGAGTTAAGAGATTTTAGATTAGGAGGGGCAGAGCTTTCAGAGGCGGAGAAATCTACCTTTTTAAAGCTAGAGAATGATCTGGCCGAAGCGGCTGCTAAGTTTGAGCAAAATTTGCTAGATACTATGAATGAATATACTTACCTTGTCACGGATGATGATCTGTTATTGGGCTTACCTGATGATGTGATTAGTACTGCACGTGATTTAGCTCAAAAAAGTCATCAGTCAGGTTATCTGTTAACTTTGCATGCTCCGTGTTATTTACCGGTCATGCAATATGCTCACTCAAGAGCACTGCGTGAAACACTGTATTATGCCTATGCAACGCGCGCGTCAGAATTTGGCAAACCTGAATGGGATAATACTCATCTTATTGCTAATATTCTAGATTGGCGTGCTCAACAGGCTGCTTTATTGGGTTTTAAACATTATGCAGAATTGTCTCTTGAGAGCAAAATGGCTAAATCAGCAGAGGAAGTCATGGATTTTCTTAAGGATCTGGCCATGAAAGCCAAACCTTATGCTTTACAGGACTGGCAAGATTTAGTGGCTTTTGCATCACAGCAATGCGCTATAGAGGAGATGATGCCCTGGGATGTAGCGTACGTGTCTGAGAAGCTGAGGATCAAGCGTTATGACTTTTCAGATCTTGAGGTAAAAAACTATTTTCCTGAGGATAAAGTTTTGGCAGGATTATTTCGGGTCATTCATAAATTGTATGGTCTGTCAGTCATCCCTGAGAGTACGCCAGTTTGGCATCAGGACGTAAGATTCTATTCACTGGTTAATCAACAACAACAAACAGTTGGGCAGTTTTATATTGATCTTTACGCGCGCACAGGAAAGCGTGGTGGAGCATGGATGGATGAAGTTATCACACGTCGTCGTCGTGGTGGTGATGATTGGACTATTCCTGTGGCCTATCTTACCTGTAACTTCTCCTCGCCAGTGGCCAACAAACCTGCAACGTTTACCCATGATGAGGTTATTACCTTATTTCATGAGTTTGGCCATGGACTTCATCATTTGTTAACAGAAATTGATGATCTATCAGTTTCCGGTATCCATGGTGTGGAATGGGATGCAGTGGAGCTCCCCAGTCAGTTTATGGAAAACTTTTGCTGGGAGTGGGATGTATTAAAAGAAATGACCGGGCATATAGAGACGGGTGAACATTTACCTAAAGCACTATTTGAGCGCATGATACAAGCAAAAAATTTCCAAAGTGGAATGCAAACTGTTCGTCAAATTGAGTTTTCATTGTTTGATATGCAAATTCACTGTGGTTTATTAGCCAACCAGTCTCCTCTGCAAGTGCTTGAGAGTATTCGTAAACAAGTGGCGGTTATCCAACCCCCTCATTGGCATCGGTTTCCCCATGGTTTTAGTCACATTTTTGCTGGAGGTTATGCCGCAGGCTATTACAGTTATAAATGGGCTGAGGTTCTCTCAGCGGATGCCTACTCTTTATTTGAGGAACACGGTGTGTTGAACGCCACCATTGGTCATCATTTTCGTGAAGAGATATTGGCTAAAGGCGGATCAAGGTCCGCCTTAGACTCTTTTGTTGCGTTTCGTGGACGAGAACCAACCATTGATGCCCTATTAAGACACCATGGTATGGCTTAAATGCGTATAGCCACCTGGAATGTCAATTCGATTAAAGTCCGTATGGAGCAAGTGGGTGAATGGATCCATAACACTGCACCTGATGTATTATGTTTACAAGAACTTAAGTGTGAAACCAGTCAGTTTCCACTGAGCTACTTTAGCGATTTGGGTTATCACGCAGCACTGGCTGGCCAAAAAACTTATAATGGTGTTGCGATATTAAGTCGTCATGAACTCTCCTCCGTTGAAGTAGGTATTCCCCGATTTGACGATCCCCAGCAGCGAGTTGTAGCCGCCAACATCAATACAGTGAGGGTTATCAGTGCTTATTGCCCAAACGGTGAGTCAGTTATCTCAGACAAATATCAATATAAGTTAAAGTGGTTTAAAGAGCTTAATGAGTACTTAAAAAAGCAATTGGTGACCCATGAAAAATTAATCATTTTAGGTGATTTTAATATTGCTCCAAGTGATATGGATGTTTATGACCCCAAGGTCTATCAAGATGAGGTATTGTGTACTGATTTGGAGCGTCAGGCTTTTCAAGAACTGCTCAGTTTAGGATTGGTGGATGGTTTTCGACATTGTCATCCGGATCTTTCTGGGTTTACTTGGTGGCATTATAGGATGAACGCTTTTAAACGTAAAATGGGGTTAAGAATTGATCATATCTTGGTGAGTCAAGCCCTCGTGCCGGCGTTATTAGCTTGTGAGGTGGACATTAATCCCAGAGGTAATGAGCGACCCTCGGATCATGCCCCACTATTTGTGGACTTATCTTCTTCTAACCCCAGTTCTTGAATTTTTCGGGTCAGTGTATTTCTTCCCCAACCTAACAAATGAGCTGCCTCAATTTTTTTCCCTGCGGTATGAATGAGAGCCTGTTCAATTAATATTCGCTCAAAGTCAGTAACAAGACGATTTAAAATTCTCTGTTCGCCTTGAGCAAGCGAGGAAGTTACCTCATGTTTTAGGGCATTTTGCCAGTTTGTTGTACCGTTAATATCTTTTTCGTTGGAGTCATTGGCAGAGATAGTTTTGATATCCTCAGGTAAATCAGCCGTGTCCACCGAGACACCGGGGGCCATGACGCTAACCCAGTGGCATAGATTTTCTAATTGTCTAACATTACCGCGCCATGGCAAATTTTTCAAGAACGCCATAGCGCTGTCTGTGAAACGCTTGGTTTCCACTTGTAGTTCGCGAGCACTCTTTTGTAAAAAATAACGTGCTAAGAGTGGAATATCATCACGTCGATCGTGCAGTGATGGAATACGAATACGAATTACGTTGAGTCGGTGATATAAATCCTCTCTAAAAAGTCCGTCATTAACTCGTTGTTCTAGGTTTTGATGGGTAGCAGCAATAATTCGTACATGACTTTGGATGGGCGCTTGCCCTCCCACGCGGTAATAATGACCATCGGATAAAACCCGGAGTAATCGCGTTTGTAGATCAGAGGGCATGTCTCCTATTTCATCTAGAAATAGAGTGCCACCTTCCGCTTGCTCAAAACGTCCCTTACGGAGTGTGTTAGCTCCGGTAAAGGCTCCTCTTTCATGACCAAAGAGCTCTGATTCTAAGAGTTCTTTGGGAATTGCAGCAGTATTGATTGCAATGAAAGGCTTATTAGCTCTTTGACTATGTCGATGTAGGGCGCGTGCCACCAATTCTTTACCGGTCCCTGACTCTCCTGTAATCAAAACTGTTGCAGTAGATTGGGATAAGCGACCGATTGCCCTAAAAACCTCTTGCATGGCAGGGGCTTGACCCAGGATTTCTGGTGTTAGGCATTCATCAATGATTGTATTTTCGAGATCAGTGCTCTCATTAATAGCTCTTCTAATTAATTCTATAGCATGATCCACATCAAAGGGTTTAGGTAAGTATTCGTAAGCTCCTCCTTGAAAAGCACTCACAGCACTTTCGAGGTCAGAGTAGGCGGTCATAATGATAACGGGTAGGTTTGGATAATGTTGTTTTAGTTTTTCTAGTAAAGTTAATCCTGAGTTACCAGGCATTCTGATATCACTCACCACTATTTGTGGTTGTTGGTCCTCTAGGGCTTCGAGAGCCTCAGGAGCAGATGAAAAGGTTTTATAAGCAATATTCTCTCGAGTTAGTGCTTTTTCAAATACCCATCGTATTGAACGATCATCATCTACTATCCATACAGGTTTCATATTAATCCTTATTGTGCCATAGTCGATTTCAGTTGTATTCCGTTTCGGTAATCGGAAGTATTAAATCAAAACAGGTAAATCCTGGCCGACTTTCAAACTCAACCATTCCATGATGTTGACTAATCAAATTCTGTGCCAACATTAAACCTAACCCCGTTCCACCCTCACGACCTGATACCAGTGGTTGAAATATACGGGGTTGAAGTGGTGGTGGAATCCCAGGACCGTTGTCGATAATTTTAACAACGATACCTAGTTTATAGCGTTTTTTAGCTAGGGTGATTTGCCGGAGTATACGGGTTTGTAAACGAATAACTCCATGATGTTGAATGGCTTGCGCAGCATTTCTGACGATATTAAGGATAGCTTGAATGAGTTGCTCCCGATCTGCGAGAAACTCAGGGATACTTGTGTCATAGTCTCGATAAATACTTAATCGCTGTGGAAACTCAGCCAGCGTAACACTACGAACTCTCTCTAAGACTTCATGAATGTTAAGTGGGACAGTTTGGTGCAGACGACTGTTAGGACTTAACATTCTATCTAAAAGAAGTTGCAATCGATCCGTTTCGTTTTTAATTACTTGGGTATATTCTTTTAATTCTGTTTGATGTAATTCTTTTTCAAGTAGTTGCGCAGCACCTTTAATACCACCTAACGGATTTCTAATTTCATGGGCCAGGTTACGTACAAGCTGCCGATTTACTTCTTGGTCTTGAATAATTTTTTCTTCTTTTTCTATACGGACCCGTTGATTAATGGGGCGAAACTCTAGAAGAATGCCAGAGCATTGATCATCAAGTGGTGTGCCGGTACAGCTTAATATATGTTTGACATGGGAAATAGAATTAAACGACCACTCATGCTCGATGAAGCCCATTTTTTTTTCTAGCGATAAACGGCAGTCTTCTAAAAGACGTTCAATATCTAGCAAAAGATGATCTAGATGGTGATTAAATAGATTCTTGCGACTAACCGCAAAAAGATCTTCAGCTGCGGTATTAATAAACATAATGGTGAGTTGTTGGTTTAGAACGATAACCGCAGTGGTTATCAAATCAAGTCCTTTAAAGTCTTCGTTTTTCATTATTAAATCAGTAAAAAAACCCGCAATCCAGTTATAGCTAAATTGCGGGTTTAGTGAGCATCAAGACTATCCCTTATTGAGCCAGGGACAATTACCTTACAGACTGTAGTACATCTGGAATTCTAGAGGGTGTGTAGTCATACGGAACAATGTTACCTCTTCCATTTTTAATGCAATATAGGCATCAATCATTTCATTTGAGAAAACACCGCCACGGGTTAAGAACTCACGATCTTTATCCAACGCTTCTAATGCTTCCTCTAAGGATGCAGCGGGTGCTGGAATCTTTGCATCTTCCTCTGGAGAGAGATGATAAAGATCTTTGTCAGAAGCCTCACCTGGGTGAATTTTGTTTTGTACACCATCTAAACCTGCCATTAACATGGCTGAAAAAGCAAAGTATGGGTTAGCAGTTGGATCAGGAAAGCGAACCTCAACACGACGTGCTTTGTCACTTTGAACAAAAGGAACACGAATTGCTGCAGAACGGTTACGCGCAGAATAAGCTAGTTTTACTGGGGCTTCAAAGCCTGGCACTAAGCGTTTGTAAGAGTTTGTGCTAGGGTTAGTCAAAGCATTGAGTGCTTTAGCGTGTTTGATAATCCCGCCGATATAATACAGAGCAAACTCAGAGAGTCCGGCATAGCCATTACCAGCGAAAAGGTTTTTCCCGTCTTTCCATACGGATTGGTGTACATGCATCCCAGAGCCATTGTCGCCAACGATGGGTTTAGGCATAAAAGTAGCTGTTTTGCCATAAGAATGAGCAACGTTATGGACTACATATTTTAAAATCTGTGTCCAATCTGCGCGTTGGACCAGTGGGGCAAATTTAGTACCAATTTCACATTGGCCGGGAGCGGCAACTTCATGATGATGGACCTCAACAGGCACACCCATATCCTCTAGGGCAAGGCACATAGCAGAGCGAATGTCTTGCAGGGAGTCAACGGGTGGAACTGGAAAATAACCTCCTTTTACAGCAGGGCGATGCCCCATATTACCGCCCTCATATTCTTTGGCGGAGGACCAAGGAGCTTCTTCAGTTTGGATTCTGACACTGCAACCTGACATGTCTACATGCCAGTTAACAGAATCAAAAATAAAAAATTCGGGTTCAGGACCAAAATAAGCCACATCACCGATACCGCTTGATTTTAAGTAAGCTTCTGCACGTTTAGCAATGGAGCGGGGGTCACGATCATAACCTTTACCATCGGATGGTTCAATGACGTCACAAGTTAAAAGTAAGGTGGTTTCATCCATGAATGGATCAATATTGGCTGTGCTGGGATCGGGCATAAGTAACATATCTGAGGCTTGGATACCTTTCCAACCAGCAATGGAAGATCCGTCAAATGCGTGACCTTCAGTAAACTTACTCTCGTCAAAAGCGCTAACGGGAACAGATACATGTTGTTCTTTACCGCGGGTATCAGTAAAACGAAAATCAACAAACTGAACTTCGTTTTCTTTAATCATTTGCATGATCTTTTGAACTGCCATTTTCATCTCCTAGTTGGTTAATCTGTGGAGCCATTAATTCAATGTGTTTATAAACAACAATTATTAACGACTCTGAATCCTAGTTTTATGTTAAGCACTTTGTATGCCAAGCAATAATATTAGCATTCTTTCACTTTTACAGGCACTTAAAATAGCCTAAGCAAACTGATTTGCACCAAGATAAAGCATTGTTTTCAATATTGCACTAAATCAGTGCTTTCGTGAATATTGATACAGACTTTTTGTTCTCAGCTTTATTTGGCGAGTACAATTAGAATAATACAAATTTAATATAAGTTAAGGAAAAACATGACAAAGTTACCTGATATTTTATTAAAAGCACAAGAACGTGCTCATGAAGCAAACCTTCCTTATGCCGGTGCGCTCTTACCTCAGGAGGCCTATGATTTGCTTCAATTGGTTCAAGGATCAAGGCTCATTGATGTGCGTACTCAAGCAGAGTTAGACTGGGTCGGTTATGTGCCTGATTCATTACATGTTGAATGGAGTTTCTATCCCGACGGTACCAATAATCCAGGTTTTATTCAACAAATTCATTCTGAGGTCGGTCATGATACGCTTTTGTTTTTCATGTGTCGTTCAGGAGCAAGATCCCATGCTGCCGCAAAACTTGCGACAGAATCTGGTTTTATTAATTCTTATAATGTATTACAAGGTTTTGAGGGAGATAAGGATCATCACGGCCATCGTAATACATCAGGTGGCTGGCGTCATGCGGGTTTACCTTGGAAACAAAGTTAATTAAATATGGATCAATACGCTGTTATGGGGCAACCTATCGCGCATAGCCGCTCCCCTTTTATTCATAGTTATTTTGCTCGTCAAACCCGTCAGTTGCTTGAATATAAGGCGATGGCCCCTGCCGTGGACCACTTTGAGCCTGATGTAATGCAATTTTTTAATTCAGGTGGAAAAGGTTTAAATGTTACTTTACCTTTTAAGGAAAGAGCCTATCTTATGGCTCAACAAGTCAGTTACAGAGTGAGTTTTGCGTGCGCAGCAAACACTTTATGGATGGAAGAGGGGCGCCTATGTGCGGATAATACAGATGGCGTTGGTTTAATCGCCGATTGTGAATATTTACAAATACCTATTACTGGGCAATCAATCCTGATATTAGGTGCAGGCGGAGCAGTAAGAGGTGTTCTTGCACCCCTCATAGAACAGGCCCCCGAAGAAATCTTTATAGCTAACAGAACGGAAGACAAAGTATTTTCTCTCATTAATCAAATCAAGATGACTCATAAAGCTACTCAGCAACTTAAGTTAGGGGGTGGGTCTTTGCATCATCCAAGACTACTGAGTTCCTTTGATGTGGTGATTAATGCTACGTCAGCGGCCATAAAAGGTGAAGACATGACATATCCCACGCAGATATTTTCTGAAAATACCTATGCCTATGATATGAGTTATGGCACCCAATTAACGCCCTTCTTAACTCAAGCAAAACAATCAAACGTAAAAAAATATCATGACGGTCTTGGCATGTTAATTGAACAGGCGGCAGAATCTTTTTATCTTTGGCGGCACTGTCGTCCTAATACGATTGAACTCAGAGAGATTCTGAGACAGGTAATTAGTGAGCGTCAGTAATAAACTCTTTATCATGGTGGAAGCCATAAAAAAAATAGCTCAATTACTGTTAGCGTTGTTTGTTTTATGGAATGGGTGGATTTTAGCTGAAATAATCTGGTGGAAGTACCATAATCCAACAGTGCCCACATCTATGATGAGACAGCGCCAAGTAGAGAAGCTTTCCCATCAACAACTTCCAGAAATAAAAGTCACCTGGGTACCCTACTATGCCATCCCTAATTCACTAAAAAGAGCGGTGATTGCAGAGGAAGATGCAAACTTTGTTATTCATCACGGATTTGATTGGCGGGGGATACAATTCGCTCTTAAAAAAGATTTACAAAGTAAAACAATAATAGCTGGCGGATCAACAATTACGCAACAACTAGCAAAAAATCTTTTTTTATCTTCCCAACGCAATTTATTTAGAAAGGCGGAAGAAGCGATGATTACTGTTATGCTTGAGAGCTTATGGAGTAAAAAGAGAATATTAGAAGTTTATTTAAATGTTATAGAGTGGGGAGATGGGGTTTATGGATGCGGATCTGCATCGCAACATTACTTTAATTTACCCATAAGAGCCATTAATATCAGTCAGGCAGCTCAACTTGCCTCAATGATTCCTAGGCCAAGATATTATGACAAACATGGTGCTACAAAGAGACTAATCAACAAAACAAACACTATTCAAATGAGAATGGAGCAGATACAAATTCCTAAATAAATACTTCTAGGTAGCAGATTGATACCTAGAAGTTTCAACCCTACCAATTTAAAACATTGGTTTAATTAATGGTGCTGTGATAATTGGTGCGGGTGCAGGTGCTGCTACTACTACTACGGGTTTGACAGGAGCCTCTTTTTTAGCAGCTACTGGTTTCTTAGCAGCTACGGGTTTTTTAGCAACAACTTTCTTAGCAGCTACTGGTTTTTTGGCGGCTACTGGTTTTTTAGCAGCTACGGGTTTTTTAGCAGCTACGGGTTTTTTAGCAACAACTTTCTTAGCGGCTACGGGTTTTTTAGCAACAACTTTCTTAGCGGCTACGGGTTTTTTAGCAACAACTTTCTTAGCGGCTACGGGTTTCTTAGCAGCTACGGGTTTCTTAGCAGCGACTTTCTTAGCGGCTACTGGTTTCTTAGCAGCTACTTTCTTAGCAGCAACTTTTTTAGCGGCTACGGGTTTCTTAGCAGCAACTTTTTTAGCGGCTACGGGTTTCTTAGCAGCGACTTTCTTAGCAGCTACGGATTTCTTAGCAGCGACTTTTTTAGCGGCTACAGGTTTCTTAGCAGCGACTTTCTTAGCAGCTACAGGTTTCTTAGCAGCGACTTTCTTAGACGCTGGTTTTTTAGCAGCATCTTTTTTGGCTTCGGATTTCTTGGTAGACGACTTTTTCTTTTCAGTTGCCATACTAACTACTCCTTTTCGTGTTGATCAAATTATATGAGTCGTGCAAGGGACTACAACTGAATCAACTTAAAATAAAAGTTAACTCTTGTTAAGAGATATAAATAATCTCCTAGTATCTAGAATTTTAACTTTTGAACGAAACAAAACAATATAAAACCACAAAAGATTTGAAGTTATTTTGAATTGATGAATGATTGGATGTAGCGATTCGATACTAAATGTACATGATTTAAGAATTATATGATTTTTGATAAAGGAGGCAGATTGAAAAAGTCTGTCAGCTCACGTTGGGTTAGCTCTTCATGACTTTCTCGTCGGCTAATCAGATAATGCTGGTCTTGAAAAACCAGTACTTCCGGGGCACGAGGTCGGGCGTTATAATTTGAACCCATTGAGGATCCATATGCTCCAGCAGATAAAATAGCCAGTAAATCTTTTGGTTGTGCTTCCAGCGATCTATTTGAAGCCAAGATATCTCCTGTTTCGCAGACGGGTCCTACGACATCAAAAAATTGATTTGATTCGATGGCGGGCTTCTTGACTTCAACTACCTCGTGCCAGGCATCATAAAGAGAAGGTCTGACTAGATCATTCATCGCCGCATCTACAATCGCAAAGTTGTGGTCGGGTGATTGTTTTAAATACTCTACTCTGGTTAGTAATAAGCCGCTGTTACCAATAATCCTGCGTCCTGGTTCAAATATTAATTGACCATTAAAATTATTTAAACGGCTCAGTAAGGCTTGTGCGTAGTCATTAAGAGAAATAATAGTTTCGTTTTTGTAGGTTATACCTAGCCCTCCTCCTAAATCTAGGTGAGAGATAGCGATGCCATGATCATTAAGTTTAAGTATTAATTCAAGTATGCGTTCTAATGCTTCAATAAAGGGTTCTAGTTCTGTAATTTGAGAGCCAATATGGCAGTCAATGCCCTTTATTTGGACATGCGAGAGCAGATGGGCCTTACGATATAGTTCAATGGCCGTATCAAAAGGAACGCCGAATTTACTGTTTTTGAGCCCTGTAGAGATATAGGGATGGGTCATTGGATCCACATCAGGATTAACGCGAAAAGAAATACTGGCTTTCTTACCTAAATTTAAAGCACACTCGTTAATACGATAGAGTTCTTGCTCTGACTCTATGTTAAAACAAAATATATTGGTTTTAAGAGCGTAGTTGATTTCTTCTATACTTTTTCCGACACCTGAAAAAACAATCTTTTGCGGATCTCCTCCAGCTTGTAATACTCGCTGTAGTTCACCCATTGAAACAATATCAAAACCTGCACCAAGGTTAGCGAGCTCTCTTAACAGGCTTAAATTGCCATTGGCTTTTACGGCGTAGCAAATCAAGGTATCGCGGGTTTTAAAGGCATCTTTGAAATCATTGTAGGCCTTTACTAAAGCACTATATGAGTAAACATAAAGCGGTGTACCGTAGAGCTCGGCGAGTTTAGTGAGGGATACTTCGTCAAGATGGAGTTGGTTGTCATGGTATGACAGTTCGGGAAAAGGAGTAAGATTGGCCATTATTAAAGTTAAATCCTAGTTATTCTTAGTGCGATATAAGTTGGCTCGGTTTGATGTCAACGCTAGCTTTAGGGGGTTCTTTGGGGGTGGATTTTGGTGGCAAATACAAAGGGCCTCTTAACCCGCAACCGTTTAAGGAAAGAGTGAGCCACATAGAAAAGAAAAAAAGTTTAGTCAAATTTGGGGATTTCATGGGAAACAAGTCTATCACATTGTTAAAAAACAGTATTTTTTCGTTTTTATTAGAAAATAATATCATTTATATTTATTAACACTCTGAAGAAGCCTTATTTTATTAGATCTAAAGAGTTGTTGTTGTTTTTACAACACCCTATTAAATACTGCTTGACGGGTTCAAAAAACCCTTTGTTTCATTAAAAAACACTGTTTTTCAAGGGTTTTTTGGTTGTGTAGTAGCGAAACGATACGAAAAAATATGTTTTTTTAATTTTGACACAGTAGTTTTGACTCGATATTATTTTAGAATGTTAAAAAATCCTATTGTACTGTTAGATATTGTTAATCGCTTGGCAAATGTCATGCGCAGTGAGTATCGCCGCGTTGGAGGCGAAGAAGGATTGCAACCCGTACATATTCAAGCGCTTCTTTTTTTACAACAGGTTAACAGATTCAGTAATACGCCCCAAGCGCTAGCCGAATATTTAAACGTGACCAAAGGTACCATATCACAAAGTCTACTGCTATTAGATCGACATGGTTTGATTGAAAGGTATCAAGATGATGTTGATAAAAGAGTCGTACGGTTGAGGTTAAGTGCTTTAGGGGAAGCGTTTTTAGAAGAGTCTAATCCTGCAAGTTTGTGGCAAAGTGGCGCCCGTGAAATTAGTGCACATCGGATCAGATACTGCGTGACAGTTTTACGCGCTATTTTATTTGAAATTCAAAGTTTAAACGGTGGAACACCTTTTGGAGTGTGCAACAACTGCATTTATTACCAACGCAAAAGCCAGAGGATTCATCATTGCGCTTGGTTTGGTGAGAGACTGACGGGGCCTGAAACGCGTAAAATATGCCGTGAGCAAGCCCCTAAAAGTAGCTCATTAAGTGCTTGATAGCCGTTTTTGGCTAATCAAAAGACGTTTTTTTATCCTTGTGAGAGTTTGATTTAAAGCTTTTTTTACTTGTTTTGGTGCTGTTCCTCCAGGAAGGTCGCGACTATTAACAGAACCTGATAAGGTTAATACCTGATACACATCCTTTTCAATGTGTGTTGAGAAGTTTTTTAATTCAGTTAGACTTAAAGCGTCTAGATCCACTTCTTTTTTTTCTGCGTGGAGAACGGCCTTGGCAACAATTTCATGAGCATCCCTGAATGGAACCCCTTTTTTAACCAAATAATCTGCAAGATCCGTAGCGGTTGCATAGCCTTCCCGTGCAGCCTGTCTCATGGAGTCAGTATAGACTTTAATATCACCGAGCATATCTCTGAACACTTGAAGAGTTTGAGCAACAGTCTCTACTGTATCAAATAAAGGTTCTTTATCCTCTTGGTTATCTTTATTGTAAGCCAGTGGCTGGCTTTTCATTAAAGTTAATAATCCCATCAGATGACCAATCACTCTGCCAGACTTACCCCGGGCAAGTTCAGGTACGTCAGGGTTCTTTTTTTGGGGCATGATAGAAGAGCCCGTACAAAAAGCATCTCCAATTTCGATAAAACCAAAACGCGGGCTCATCCAAAGAATAAGCTCTTCAGATAAGCGCGATAGGTGAATCATAAGCAGTGATGAACAGGAACAAAACTCAATAGCAAAGTCTCGATCCGAAACCGAGTCCAGAGAGTTCCTAGTGATGTCATCAAAGCCCAATAATTCCATGACCCGGTATCGATTTAGAGGATAGCTGGTGCCTGCTAAAGCGGCAGATCCTAGAGGTAGACGATTAAGGCGCTTACGGCAGTCTTCTAAACGCTCTAGATCACGTTCGAACATTTCACAATAGGCATGCAAATGATGACCAAGGGTGATCGGTTGCGCAACTTGTAAATGGGTAAATCCAGGCATGATCGTGTCATAATGCTGTTGAGCAAGTAAAACGCAAGCACTAATAAGCTCAATTAAATGCAGTTGAATAGTGTCCAATTGATAGCGTAGATATAGTTTAATATCAGTAGCCACTTGGTCGTTTCTTGATCTGCCAGTATGTAAGCGCTTACCTGCATCACCAATTAAGTCAGTTAATCTCCTTTCAATATTAAGATGAACATCCTCACTGTCTAGTGACCACTGGAACTCCTCTCTCTCAATTTCCTTTTTAATAGTTGTCATTCCAGATTGAATAGCTTTTAGGTCCTGCTGACTTAATATGCCGATCTCCGATAACATTTGAGCGTGGGCAAGGGAACCTTGAATATCAAATAGCGCTAGTTTTTTATCAAAAAATACAGAGGCCGTATAGGTTTTAACTAATTCTGTGGTGGGGACGCTAAAACGTCCAGACCAAGTTTTAGCTTGAGACAAAGTTATTTTCTTGTGCATACAAATCATATTCCGTATAAATTGATATAAAGTATAGAACATCCTGAGTAATCAGACTAATGACAAATTTTAATTTTCTTGTACCTCCTTTTGACACACTTAATATGGAACAGCGACGCTGGGTATCCGCAAGCGTTGATATTGAATATTATCCTGAGGGTGAGGTAGTTTTATCTGCAGAAGATAAGCCAAACTATTTGTTGATGATCATTAAGGGACATGTAAAACACGAGGAAGGAGGAGAAATTAGCTATATTTACGGTCCAGATGAGTGTTTCGATGCACGGGGTATTATTGCTGGACAAATAAACGGCTATTTTAAGACAGCAGAAGAACTCATTGTTTATCGTATTCCAAAACTTACCATTAATAAACTCATCGCCTCCAATAATGAATTTGGATCTCTCCTGTTTGCAGACTTATCTAATAAGTTAAGAGCTAGAGAAGAAAGAACTAGCCAAAGAGAACTACATTCATTAATACATTCAAAAGTGGAAAGAACTTTTATAAGAACTCCAGTTATCGTTAGCCATACAACAACTATTTATGAAATTTGTCAAAAATTAGAAAAAGAAAATCTGACTCATCTGCTGATAGAAAACCAAAATCAGTTAGGAATTTTTACTGCAACAGACTTATTAAAGGCCGTACTTACTGACCGTGACTTACATACTTTGGAGGTAGGACCCCTCGCTACTTGGTCGCTGGTGGAAATTGATACGCAAAAATCAGTCCTAGACGCACTCATTTTAATGATTCGTCATAGTATTCATCGTTTAGTAGTAAGAAACGGTAAAGAATTAGTGGGAGTACTCGATCAATTAGATTTAATGAGCTTTATTTCAAACCATTCTCATTTGATTTGGTTGCAGATTCAACAGGTAAATAAACCAGAAGAATTAAAACAAGTTGTAGATAATTTAACAAAAGTGATTCAGTTGCTGTGTGAAAGTGAAGTTAAAATTTCTATGATTTCGCAATTAATTACTGAATTAAATAGAAAGGTTTTTACCCGCCTTTGGCAGTTAGTGGCCCCTTTTGAAATACAGCAAAATAGTTGCGTTGTAGTCATGGGAAGTGAAGGGAGAGGTGAGCAAATACTCAAGACAGATCAAGATAATGCACTAATTATTAATGATTCATTTAGAAGACCTGATATAGCAACTGTAGCAGAGAGTTTTAATAATTACTTGGAAGAACTAGGCTACCCAACCTGTTTGGGTGGTGTCATGATGCGTAATCCACTGTGGTGTCAAACCTTAATAGAGTTTAAAGAGTCTTTACGACAGTGGATTTATCACCCCAGTCCAGAAAATCATATGCGTTTAGCTATATTTTCTGATGCAGAAGCGATTTGTGGAGACCCTTTGTTATTAGAGGAGTTGAAAACATACTACAGAGAGCGACTAGGAGACAACCCTTCCTTTTATTCTCAATTCGCTCGAGCAGGAGAGTTAGAAGGAGATTCTAACATCAGTTGGATCGGTCGCATATTAGGAAGTGCCACAGAAAGTAATCTAATTGATATTAAAAAGATAGGAATATTTCCAATTGTTCATGGGGTTAGAAGTCTCTCGTTAGAATTAGGTATTAAAGTCACCAATACGAACGAACGAATTACGGAATTAACAAGACTGGGGATGTTGTCAGAGGAAATGGCTGTTGATCTGTCAGAAACACTTGGTTATTTAATGAGTCTACGACTCAAACGAGGTCTTCTGCAACTGTCTATGGGATTACATCCTGATAACCAAATTGACCTTACTCAACTGTCTACTTTAGATAAAGATGTGTTTAAGGATGCGTTGCAGATTGTAAAACGGTTTAAACAGCTTGTTCATTATCATTTTAAAATCGATGCGTTTTAATATTTGGCAAGTACTTCTAAACCGGTGGTACAAAAAACAGTTAAAAAAGTCTGAATATGATTTTTTATTAGCGCCACCACCAGCAAATGAATGGGTCAGTTTAGATTGTGAAACAACGGGGCTTAACCGAGAAAAAGATCAAATTATTGCCATTGGTGCAATTAAAATAATTGGTAATCAGATACTTACCAGTGAAAAGCTTCAATTATTTATCAAACCGCAAGGCCAAATTCATTTTAATAGTATAAAAATTCATCGTATCAGACACAAGGATTTATCATCTGCAATCGATCCCATTAATGCTATTGATCAATTAGTACGTTTCATAGGTAGCAGACCTTTAGTGGGCTATTATTTGGAGTTTGACGTGGCTATGATTAATAAACTATTGATCCCAATGATTGGTATTCCCCTACCGCAACAAAAAATAGACGTATCTGGCTTATTCTATGATTACAAATTCAAACAACATACGGACAGTAATGTAGATTTACACTTCAACTATATTTTAAAAGAGCTTGAAATTCCTAGTTGGCCGAACCATGATGCAATTAATGATGCTTTAATGACGGCATTAATGTTTTTAAAACTCAGAAAATTACTAAAATTAAAATAAAAAAAGGGCAGAAAATCTTCTGCCCTTTAAATGAATCATAATTAATTAGTGTTTAGCTGGTTTTTCTGCACCAATTCCTGTCATAGAGCGAATATATTGATCCTCAAATTTCTCTCTTTCTTCTTTAGCAGAACTTGAGTTATCTGTAATGGAAAAGAACCAACAGCAAATAAAAGATAAGATCATTGAGAACATGGCAGGATTTTTAAAGGGCACAATGGCTTCCTTACCCATATGAAAGGTATCCACCCACATAGACTTAGTCAGAATAATCAAAATCACGGAGCTAATTAGCCCAACTAAACCACCTATTACTGCGCCACGTGTTGTCATATTCTTCCAAAACATCGACATGATCAGCACGGGAAAGTTAGAGGAAGCAGCCACGGCAAAGGCAAGGCCCACCATAAAAGCAACATTTTGTTTTTCAAAAACAATACCGAGTAGTACCGCTGCAACTCCTAAAGCCAAAGTGGCTATTTTTGATACTTTAATTTCTTGTTCGTCTGTGGTTCTCCCTTTGGCAATAACGTTGGCATAAATATCGTGTGATACCGCTGAAGCGCCAGAGAGAGTTAGACCTGATACCACAGCCAAGATAGTTGCAAAGGCTACTGCAGAAATAAAGCCGAGGAAAAGATCTCCGCCAACTGCATCTGCTAAGTGAATAGCTGCCATATTGTTACCGCCTCGTAGAGCCAGTTTTCCGGTAACAAGCATCTTAGCGGTATCTAAATACTGTGGATTTTGTGTTACATAGATAATAGCGCCAAAACCTATAACAAAGGAGCTTCTTGCAAAATAGCTGAACGCAATGGTTTCAGCGGGGAAAGTCTCACCTTTGGGTGAGTTTTTTCACTTTTCAAGCGATGTTTTTCGCTTTACCCGTCCGAAATCATCGATTCTGCTCCGTTATGCCCATAGGCTACCGCGCCGACTTTCGCCAACGCCCCTTTTACTGTCTTTTACCTGTTAGTCTTGATGCGGCTACGTCAGTAATCGCATCAACTGCTCTGCCGTCAACGCCAGCATCCCGAACATCAGGTGCGACATGACCTTCGCATTCCCTCTGACCCGAACATACCGGCCGCCGTAATCATCCTTCAACCTGGCATTTATCCGCTCAGCCTGACTGCGTTCCTTGTATCGCTGCGCCTCGCTGGGCGTAAACTCGATCTTCTCGCCCTTGCGCGGATTGTGATCAATCAGCGGCACATGTCCCAGACTGCGACTGTGGTCCCGCAATACGCTGCTGCAATAGGCCGCATCCATCAAGTCATAACAATTCGTCACGCGCTCCGCTGTCATCAAAGACAGCGGCATCGCCGCCAGGCTGTCGTGCATCGAGGCGCTCGATAACAGCGCGCTCACCGGAATACCGCAGTCCGTTGTATCAATATGCAGCTTGTAGCCGTTCCAGCTATTCTTGTAACCCTGCGCGTTGCACTTGCTGCCCCGATCACACTCACGCGGCAATTCCTCAAGCAGTTCAGCCAGCGGTTTGCCGCGTTGCTGTTCAAGCTTTCCCAGCTTTGCTTCACGAATTTCGCCCTTGCATGGACGCCCGCGTTTCTTTGTCACTGCAGGTTCCGATACCTTGGCCCTTTTGGCCGGTTTCTCGCGGGACTCAATCGCCGTGCCATCACGGCTGATATGTCCGATCAACTGTTCGCCCAAGGTTTCTTTCACCAGAGCAGCATGCGTGCGCTCCGCTAGCCCCGCTTCGGCAAATTCTGCAAAGGCACGCGAGAAAGTCGCTTCGCTCGGCAATTTACGCCACATCGAGAAACCACAGATGCGCTTTAACGCGCGATCCATTGCCAAACGTTCAATCAGCCCGGCAGTTGTTGATATGCCCAATATCGCCTTGGCAACAAAGGCGTTCGCCAACATGCCCCGATCATGCTCAGGACGACCGTAGCCGCCCCAGCTCGAACTCACAAATTCCTCGATGCGCACCCATTCCAGAGTATGAACCACCTGCGCCAGTTTCGCTGTCAGCGCGCCTACCTCGTCCCGCAATTCCGGCATCAATTCGTGTTGAATGACATTCCATCGTTGCATAATTCCATTGCGTTGCGTAGTATTCATATCGGGCGTTGATCAAGTCTTCAGAACCTTAATCTTGCCAGCAATGGCCGCCCACTTCTACCTGTTTTTGCCATTTATCCGGCAATTAATTCCGCTCAGATAGGGTGTTTTGCAAGAGCCTCAAAGGTCAATAAATAAAAATAGCCAATGAAGCCTGTTGCGTACAACACAGACTTTCTGGCTTCCTTTGCGTTACCAACTGTAAAAAAGCGCATTAGTATATGTGGTAACCCCGCTGTACCAAACATTAAGGCCATACCAAAGGAAACCGAATCAACCCAGCCGGGTACATTTATTCCCAAGAATATTTGATCTTTTATTGGCGAGGGCGCCATGATGCTGTGTCCATCGCTATGATGAACTTGCCCGTATATTTCAACTGCTTTTGAAAACATGGCATCAAAAGAGAAGTGAAAGTTGTTTAATACAGCAAGAGCCATAAAGGTGGCGCCAGCTAGTAGCATAACAGCTTTAATAATTTGGACCCAGGTGGTTGCTAGCATCCCGCCAAACAAAACATAAAGAATCATCAGAATCCCTACGATGACCAGAGCATAGACGTAATCCAGACCGAATAATAGTTTGATTAATTGTCCTGCTCCTACCATTTGTGCAATCAGATAAAAGAGAACTACCACCAAGGTATTAATTGCCGCCATGGAACGAATAGGCCCTTGCGCGAAACGAAAGGCAGTGACGTCGGCAAAGGTATATTTACCTAGATTACGTAGTCTCTCGGCAATCATGAACAAAATGATTGGCCAGCCCACTAAAAAGCCTATAGAAAACAATAAACCATCATAGCCTTTTGCGAAAACAAGGGCAGAAATTCCTAAAAATGAGGCTGCCGACATATAGTCACCGGCGATGGCTAGCCCGTTTTGAAACCCGGTGATCCCTCCGCCCGCAGCATAAAAGTCAGCCGCTGATTTGGTTCTGGAGGCGGCCCATTTAGTGATGAAAAGTGTAATACCAACAAATACCACAAACATAATGATGGCATGCCAGTTTGTAGCCTGACGTTCTGTTTGACCTAATTCAGGACCTACAGCAAAGCTTAGTTGACTAGCGAACAGTATAGGAAGGATCAGGGCTTTATATAGTTGTTGTTTTAAGTGGTTCATTTGGTTACCTCATCAATAATTTGTGAGTTAATTTCATCAAACTCCCCGTTTGCTTTCCAGACATAAACAGCTGATAAGACAAATGCAGAAACAATAACAGCAATTCCTACTGGGATTCCCATGGTTGTTGTGCCACCTGAAAGGGACTCTTTTAAAAATCCTGGATTCACAGCAATGATGATAGTAAAACCGAAATAAATAACTAGTTGAATAATGGTTAAGGTCCAACTTAAACGCGATCGTTTTGCAACTAATTCTGCAAATCTAGGGTGAGCCCTAACGCGAAGAGCTGTATTATTTTGCATACTTCCTCCAATGTATTAAATCAAACTCTCTATGTAGTTTTATATAGTAAAAAAATTAATTCTTTTTACATGCTTATATATTAATGTGATTGATAAATAATGCAACACTTTTTGTTTTTGCTAAAAAACGGTAACGAAATCTATAAGACCCAAATCGTAGAGAAAAAAAACCCGGTTTGTGACCGGGTTTTTAAGGTGCCTGAGTGTAAATTAGCTAAGGCTTGGCGATTACATATCCATACCCATGCCACCCATACCACCCATGCCGCCACCTGCAGGCATAGCAGGTTCTTCTTTTGGAAGCTCAGCTATCATGCAATCAGTGGTTAGCATTAATCCTGCAATACTTGCCGCATTTTGTAAGGCAGAACGTGTGACTTTGGTTGGATCAACAACACCCATGCTAACTAAATCACCATACTCACCAGATTGAGCGTTGTAACCATAGTTGCCTGTACCTTCTAGAACTTTGTTTACTACCACAGATGGTTCATCGCCACAATTAGCAATAATTTGACGTAATGGCTCTTCGATGGCTCGTGACACAATCTTAATACCAGCTTCTTGGTCTGCATTATCGCCCTTGACATCTTTTAAGATAGAACGCGCACGGAGTAAAGCAACGCCACCACCAGGGACAATACCTTCTTCCACAGCGGCACGCGTTGCGTGAAGAGCATCTTCAACGCGAGCTTTTTTCTCTTTCATTTCTACTTCGGTGGCTGCACCCACTTTAATAACGGCAACCCCACCAGCTAGTTTAGCTACACGTTCTTGCATTTTTTCACGATCGTAATCGCTGGTAGCCTCTTCAATTTGCTTGCGAATTTGGGTAACACGTGATTTGATTGAATTCTCGTCACCAGCACCATCAATGATGGTGGTTTCTTCTTTGCCCACTTCAATGCGTTTGGCGCGGCCTAAATCATTCAGGGTTACTTTTTCTAAGGAAAGCCCTACTTCTTCAGCAATCACAGTTCCGCCAGTTAGGATAGCAATATCTTCTAACATGGCTTTACGACGATCACCAAAACCAGGTGCTTTAACAGCGGTAGTTTTTAAAATACCACGTATATTGTTAACAACTAGCGTAGCGAGCGCTTCACCCTCAACATCTTCAGCAATAATTAATAGTGGACGTCCAGCTTTGGCTACTTGCTCTAATACGGGAAGTAGGTCACGAATATTAGAAATTTTCTTATCGTGTAAAAGAATAAAAGGATCTTCTAATAATGCGATTTGACGATCTTGGTTATTAACAAAGTAGGGGGAGAGGTATCCGCGATCAAACTGCATCCCTTCAACAACATCTAACTCATTTTGTAAACCAGAGCCATCTTCAACAGTAATAACGCCTTCTTTACCAACTTTTTCCATAGCTTGAGAAATGATTTCACCAATGGAACTGTCTGAGTTGGCAGAAATGGAGCCAACTTGAGCAATTTCTTTACTGGTTGTGCAAGGTTTGGAAAGTTTTTTAAGCTCTTCAATGGTTGCTATAACAGCACGGTCAATCCCACGTTTTAAGTCCATGGGGTTCATTCCTGCTGCAACGTACTTCATTCCTTCCTTAACAATAGCTTGCGCTAAGACTGTAGCGGTGGTGGTGCCATCACCTGCGATGTCTGAGGTTTTAGAAGCCACTTCTTTAACCATCTGGGCACCCATGTTTTCGAACTTATCTTTTAGCTCGATTTCTTTGGCAACGGATACTCCATCTTTAGTGATGGTGGGAGCGCCAAAAGAGCGCTCTAACACCACATTACGACCTTTAGGTCCCAACGTGACTTTTACCGCATCAGCTAAAATGTTAATACCAGTAACCATACGTGAACGGGCATTATCATGAAAACGAACTTCTTTTGCAGCCATAATTAAAACTCCTTAAAAGACAATTAGATGGACTAACTGATTAATTATTTGGATTCGATAACACCCATGATGTCTTCTTCACGCATCACGAGTAACTCTTCACCGTCAACTTTAACCGTTTGTCCAGAATATTTTCCGAATAACACTTTGTCGCCAACTTTAACTTCAAGGGCACGAATACTACCGTCATCTGATACTTTCCCCTTACCTACCGCCAGAATCTCACCTTGATCAGGTTTTTCTGTGGCAGTATCAGGAATTACAATACCAGAGGCAGTCTTGCGCTCTTCTTCAAGGCGTTTGACAATAACACGATCATGCAAAGGACGGATTTTCATACTACTAATCTCCTAAGAGGTAAATAAAAAGGGTTGTTAGCACTCATTGAGAGTGAGTGCTAATATATTAAGGGTGTGTCATGCAAAATTCAAGAGTTTTATTGTTTAATTTTTTATTATTCGTATTCATTGTTGGTTTAGGACTAAGTACGCCGCTTGAAGCCGATGAATTACCGGATCATTTAATAGGCATTTTACAAGAGTTGGGTATTAACCCTCATCATGTGGGGGTTGTTATTCAGAAGGTGTCCTCCCCTACTCCTTTTTTGTCTTACAACGAACGATCTAGGTACCAACCAGCATCCATAATTAAGATAGTGACCGCTTACTCTTCTTTGTCGCTTTTGGGGCCAAATTATACTTGGTCTACCTCCATTAAAGGGTATATCAGTAAAAGTGGGGAAGTTAATCAAGATTTAGTCGTCAGTGCTCAGGGGGATCCCTTTTTCACTTTAGAGGACTGGTTTAGCCTATGGCAAAACTTATATATGCTGGGTATTCACAATATTAATGCCAATATTCTAATAGATAATGATCGTTACCAAATCGACTATCAAAATCCAGATAGATTTGATCACCAAGGAGATCGCGTTTATAACTTGATACCTCATCCACTCACTATAGACTTTGACCGAGTGGCACTGATAATTACCCCAATCAATAAGACGATTCACTTAACAGCCGATTTTAAATGGAAAAATATATATTTGATTAACAAGTTAATCTCATCTAATGCAACGTGTCCCAAAGATCCTGAGGAAAACCTAAATGTAGTCACCTCCACTCAACAGGAAAAAATAGTGATTAAAGTATCTGGTGAATGGCCCCAATCCTGTGGCATTGGCCACATATCAAGAAGACTCATGACTAATGAAACAATTATTGAGAATAGTATGAGGCAAATATGGGCTCAATTAGGCGGTCAGTTTACTGGAAAAATCCTTTTTAATGGTCCCCATGAGATCTTACCCACACTAGTCGAGCATCGTTCTTTACCTCTTTTTGTACTTATTCCGTTGATGAATAAATACAGTAATAATGTTATGGCACGCATGATTTTTTTGAATACGGGTAGTGTTGATGCAGATAATAAAACCTCTTACAAGTTAGCACAGGCAGTGATCAAGCAGTTCGTCTCTAATAAGGGGCTTAATTCAACAGATTTATTTATAGACAATGGCTCAGGTCTATCCAGGCAAGCGTTTGTGACGCCCGTATTGTTAAATAGTCTATTACAGACAATCTGGCGTGATCCAGTGGGGCATGAGGTAGTGAGCTCGTTACCATTAATGGGCACTGAAGGAACGCTGTATGAAAAACAATCAAACTTAGTGGAGACTAATAAAATGTTCCTTAAGACGGGTACCTTAAATAATGTTAAGGGTGTTGCAGGTTTTGTTCAAACAAGAACCGGTGACTGGTATACGTTGGTGTGTCTAGTCAACGATGAAAACGCTAAAAAAAGTTCTCCTTTTATCCATGGCCTGTTAGATTGGCTATACTTAACTCAATAATTTAATTGTCTTTTTTCCCTAAAAGAGTAAAATTAAAAGTGATGAATCTATAAGTTAAAGATATAAATTAGTACATATTATTATGCAATCTATGATCACAAAACTCTACCTTACAGCCTTAGTATTAATGCTAGGTACAGGTTTGGCTTGCGCTCAAGAAGAGAAAGGCTGGTTTTCCGGTATAAGCGCTTTACCCTATACAAATTTCTTAGGTTCTGGCGACGGATTATCCGTTGAGAACAGTGATACTCTGAAAAAAAGATCAAACTTAATAGGCGGGGAAGGCGCAGTTCCTATTGGTAAAAGATGGAATATGTTGGGAAGATTAGGTACCGCTTCCTCAGCACACCCGTGGCTTTTCGGCGTATCAGGGAGTATGGATAGCGTAATGCCGTATGATCAAATGGGGCTGGGCTTAAGTTATAATTTAGGCGAGAATGTCTTGTTGCAAGGGAACTTGGACAGATATCAACTTAAATACAACAGAATAAATGGTGATAACGGTGTGGATTTACTGACTTTAGGATTGAAATATCGTTTTTAACGCAAAGTTGTGCCTACAACTATTCCTAGAAAAACGACACCACCGAACCAGTTATTGTGTAAAAAAGCCTTAAAGCATTGTTTGCTATCACGTTTACGTATTAGCGAAAAGTGGTACAAGGCAATAAGTGTAGCAATCAGCAAGAAAATGAAATAAACAAAGCCAAAATGTAATAAAACACCAACGATAAATAATAGGAATAAAGTTAGGGCATAACAAGACATAATAGCTAACACATCATGCTTACCAAAAAGTAAAGCTGATGAATGTATTCCTATCTTAATATCATCCTCTCGATCAACCATTGCATATTCAGTATCATAAGCAATGGCCCAAAATAAGTTAGCAAGAAGTAATAATCCTGCCACTGAAGGCACAAAATTTAGTTGTGCTGCAAAGGCCATGGGGATCCCGAAACCAAAGGCAATTCCTAGATAAGCTTGTGGAATTGATAAGAAGCGCTTTGTAAAAGGGTATGAAACGGCGAGAAATACAGCAACTAATGATAAGAAAATAGTTAAAGTATTACAACTAAGTATTAGTAAAAAAGAAAGTAAGAAAAGTAATAGAGTTAAAATCAGCGCTTCTTTGACCGTCACTTGACCGCTGGTAATAGGTCTGTCTTTTGTCCTTGCAACATAACGGTCAAACTTCCTATCGGCAATATCATTTACCACACATCCTGCTGATCGCATCAAAACTGTACCTAAAATAAAAACAGACAGTAAATGAAATCCAGGATGGCCATTGCTAGCAATCCATAGCGCCCACATGGTGGGCCAGAGTAACAATAAAATACCGATTGGTTTATCTAACCGCATCAGTTTTAAAAAAAGAGATAATTTCATGCTTTTAAATAATCTGTTAATTGACCATGCCAACGAGTCACATGATTTAATGCCATTAAATGAAACTCTTGAATCATATCATCTGCTACATTTTGTACGGTAGACAGTAAATCTTCATGTTGATCTAAGCTGGCATATCTGAATCCCGGGACACCACTTTGTTTTGCTCCAAGCAACTCGCCTGGTCCGCGAATCAGTAAATCTTGGCGCGCTAATTCAAAGCCGTCATTTGACTCATAAATGATTTTAAGACGTTGCTTAGCCAGATCGCTTAATGGTGTTTGATATAAAAGAATACATATACTGAGTTGAGATCCTCTCCCCACTCGACCGCGTAACTGGTGTAATTGAGCTAAGCCCATTCTCTCAGCATGATCAATAACAATCATCGTAGCGTTAGGGACATCTACGCCTACTTCAATAACCGTTGTCGCCACTAAAATATGGATATCATTTTTATAAAAAGCATCCATGATTGCTTGTTTTTCTAAGCGGTCCATTTTGCCATGAACCAAACCCACTTTTAAATCTGGAGAATATTGCTGTAAATAGTTAAATGTATCCCGCGCAGTTTCCAACTCTAAGGTTTCAGATTCTTCTATTAAAGGGCATACCCAATATGCTTGGTGTCCCGCTAGGCAAACCTCTCGGATACGTTGAATCACTTCGTCCCGTCTTTTGCTGTCAATGAGTTTAGTAATAATTGGTTGCCTACCTTGAGGCAATTCATTAATAGTTGAAACATCTAAATCAGCAAAATAACTCATACTTAACGTTCTGGGTATTGGGGTTGCTGTCATCATCAGCATATGAGGCTCAAATTGACCATGTTGGCTTGCTTGAACACGTAGTGCTAATCTTTGCTCTACGCCAAAACGATGTTGTTCGTCTATTACTGCTAAGCCTAGTTTAGCGAATTCTACTTCGTTTTGAATCAGTGCGTGAGTTCCAATGATTAAATCAACTGTATGGTGTTTAATATTTTGATGAGCTCCATCTTTATCTTTCTTTTTCATGCTTCCAGTTAGCCATTGAGTCCTTATTCCCAAAGGTTTTAACCATCTTTCAATTTTTATAAAATGTTGTTCTGCTAGAATTTCAGTCGGGGCCATTAAAGCTGCCTGATAACCTCCATAGATGGTATGTAAGCAAGCAATTGTTGCGATGATCGTCTTACCGCTACCTACATCTCCTTGCAACAGTCGATGCATAGGGTAAGGACGATGTAGATCAGAAATGATTTCCGCTAACACTCGTTCTTGAGCAGAAGTTAGCTTAAAGGTTAATTGCTGAATAAACTGTTGAAGCTGTTGTTTATTGCCCTTAAGTACCGGAGCTTGTCGTGTTTCACGTTGATGATAGTTAATTCTTGCGGAAATTTGCTGCGCTAAGAGTTCATCAAAAATTATTCGTTTCCAAGCAATATGTGTTTTATCTAGCAGTGAGTCAATGGAACTATTAGGAGGAGGATAGTGGAGGATTTTTACTGCCTCACTAAAACCTAGTAAGTGCAGTGGTTGTAACATTGAAGACGGAACAGTTTCTTCTAATATGTTGCTTTTAAAAGCTAATTCAATGGCCTTTTTTATAGCGTGTTGTGTTAATCCTGCAACTGTGGGGTAAACAGGAGTTAGCGTTGAAGCCAATTCTTTTAAGGGGTTAGCCACATGATATTTTGGATGAACCATCTCGATTCCGTTATACCCTAACTTAGGTTCACCAAAAAACCGAAAACTCTTCCCGGAGGATAACTGAGTAATTTGACTAGCGTAGAAATGCAAAAATCGACAAGTGATGAGACCAGAGCTATCTTTAACCTTAACTAACAACATTTTACGTGGTCGGTATAGCACTTCACTAGAAATAATTTCTCCTTCTATCAGACACTCTTCCCCTATCGCCATTTCACTAATTAAAGTGATTCTTGTCTCGTCTATATAGCGATAGGGAAAATGAAGGACTAGATCAATAACTCTTGTTATACCTAGTTTGTTAAAGAGTTTGATGGCTTTTTCATTAATCTTGAGATCAATTAATTGATCTTTCATTCTTTAGCTAATAACCATTATCCCGTCAATTTCTACTAAGGCCTGCCTTGGTAGTGTAGCGATTCCTACGGCAGCACGTGCGGGGTAGGGTTGTGAAAAATACTGTGACATATAGTCATTAACTTTTGCAAAATGAGTGAGATCAGTGAGATAAACCGTTAATCGAACCAAATCATTAATATCTCCTCCGGCCGCCTCAGCCACAGACTTAAGATTTTGTAACACTTGTTTTATTTGGTTATCAATCCCTTCCTCAAGAAGCATGGTCTTGGGGTTGAGACCTATTTGACCCGATAAATATACTGTTTGCCCTACACGAATGGCCTGTGAATAGGTGCCTATAGCCGCTGGGGCATTAGGTGTATTGATCACTTGTTTACTCATTTTTATATCCTTAAATTAGTTTTGTATCCGTGTAATTCTGACAACCTCTGGAATGTCACGTAATCGCTGAAAAAGTACCTCTAAATGACTGGTATCAGTTACTTGAACTGTAAAATTAATTTCTGAATAAGTGCCGTCAGGTTTATTGATTGACACGCTATCTATATTAGACTGAGCGTCAGCGATGGCCGCTGCAACAGTTGCTAATACCCCACGCCGATTGACAGTCATAAGTTTTATTTCTACATCAAATAATTTACCAGTATTATTTTCCCACTCAACATCAACCCATTTGTCAGGATCATTGCGATATTGCTTAATAGACCTACAATCTTGAGTATGAATTAATAAACCTTGTCCTTTTTTTATAATACCAATAATAGTGTCACCGGGAATTGGTCTGCAACAGGTTGCAAATTGTACGGCAATCCCCTCGCTACCCCGGATAGTAATGGATCCGGGCCGTTCATGATTTTCTTTTATTGTATTAGATAATAGTCCTTTAGCTACCACAATATTGAGTCTTTTTCCAAGGCCAATTTCTATTAATACTTCGTTTTGTGTTTTACAACGATCACGTTTTAAAAAGAATTCCCACTGGCTATCTGTGATATCACCGGGATTAATTTTTAAGGCACGTAATGCCTGATTAAGAAGTCGTCGTCCTAATTCGATGGATTCATCAAGAAGCATGGTACGCAGATAATGACGAATTTTAGATCGTGCCTTAGCACTGACAACATAATTCAGCCAACTCGGGTTAGGAGCACCGTTGTCTGCTGTAATGATCTCAACTCTATCTCCATTTGCTAGAGTGGTTCGCAAGGGGGATAATTCGTTATTAATTTTTGCAGCAACACATCGGTTACCAATGTCTGTATGTACATCATAAGCAAAGTCTACAGCTGTGGCACCTTTAGGTAGAGACTTGATATTCCCTTTAGGCGTAAAGACGTATACTTGGTCGGGGAATAAATCAACTTTCAAATGCTCTAAAAACTCAACCGCATCCCTACTTTCTGTTTGCATTTCCAATAATGATTGAAGCCATTGGTGGGTTTTTTGTTGAACATCGGTAAGAGGTGTTTCTGTTGATTTATATAGCCAATGAGAGGCTACCCCAGATTCTGCAATTTTATGCATATCAGAGGTTCTAATTTGCAATTCAATAGGTGTCCCATAAGGACCAAATAATGTTGTATGCAAAGATTGGTAGCCATTAGCCTTAGGAATAGCAATATAATCTTTGAATTTTCCAGGGATAGGCTTATAGAGTGTATGCAGTGCTCCAAGCGCTAAATAACATGACTGACTGTCTTTAACCAGAATTCTAAAACCATAAATATCTAACACCTCCGAAAACGAAAGAGATTTACCGATCATTTTTTTATAAATACTGTAGATGTTTTTTTCTCGACCAGTGACGGTAGCGTCAATACCATATTGTTCCAATCGTTGAGTGATAGTATTTAAGACTTTACTCACTACTTCACGTCTATTACCTCGTGCAGCTTTAACAGCTTTAGAGAGTACTTGATAGCGGTTTGGGAAGAGATAAAAAAAACAAAGATCTTGCATTTCTTGGTATACAGCATGAAGCCCTAAGCGGTTAGCAATTGGACCATAAATATCAAGTGTTTCCCTAGCAATACGTCTTTGCTTGGTTTCTTTCATGGCACTTAACGTACGCATATTATGTAAACGATCAGCAAGTTTAATCAATATGACACGAACATCACGAGCCATTGCAAGCAGCATTTTTCTAAAGTTTTCCGCTTGTGCTTGTTGTTCTGTTTGGGATTCAATGCGATCAAGCTTACTCACCCCATCCACTAAGTCAGCAATGGGTTTACCAAATTTTTCAGCAATCTCTAGAGAAGTAGTAGAAGTATCCTCAACGGTATCATGTAAAATTGCCGCAATCAGAGCTTGAACATCCAAATGCCATTCGGCAAGGATGCTGGCCACGGATAGTGGATGAGTAATGTATGGCTCACCACTTTTCCTGGTTTGTCCGGTATGCGCCTTGTCTGCTAAGTTGAAAGCAAGTTGTAACTGATCTATATCTTCAGAGCGTAAGTAGCTGGCAGCAAGACTAATGAGGGGTTTAGAGGAAACCTCTGTCAGGGTTTCAACTTGAGCAATAGTGGGCACTTCATTAACTATTAGTATTAGGTTTGTTTAAAATATCAATACCAATTTTACCTGCAGCAATTTCGCGAAGCGCGATAACAGTAGGTTTATCCCTGTTAGGATCCACATAAGCAGTTGATCCAGAGGCGATTTGTCTTGAGCGAAAAGTGGCAGCTAAGGTTAATTCAAAACGATTAGGAATGTTTTCTAATGCATCTTCAATAGTAATTCTTGCCATGATTAAACCTCTTAGCTTAATTCAAATAAGTTTTTATATTTAGGAAACTGACGACTTCTTCGATATCTTTGGCTTCGAACAATCGCTTTTAACTCTTCTAAGGCCAAATTAAAGTTTTCATTTATGATAGCATAATCAAACTCAGCTTCATGACTTATATCGTCTCTCGCCGCCTCAAGTCTTTGATTAATGACCTCTTCACTATCTTTACCGCGGCCAACAAGTCTGTGTTTAAGTGTATCAATTGAAGGGGGTAAAACAAATATGCTTATCGCATTAGGGAAGATTTTTTTAACTTGGCGTGCCCCTTGCCAATCAATTTCTAACATAACATCTTTATTTTGAGACAGTTGATCGCGAATAACTTGAGCGGAGGTGCCGTAGAAGTTACCGTAAACCTCCGCGTATTCTAAAAACATATCTTGCTTAATTAACGCGCTAAAGGTATCTCGAGTCACAAAAAAGTATTCTTTTCCGTTTTCCTCGCCAGGTCGAGGTAACCTTGTAGTGTGAGAAATAGACAAACAAACTTGGCTATCGTCCTTAATTAATGCATTAACTAAGCTTGATTTGCCTGCACCAGAAGGGGCTGAAATAATAAATATTTGTCCTGTCATTCTATATTCTGTATTTGTTCACGCATTTGTTCAATTAATATTTTCATGTCCAATGCTCCACTTGAGAGCTTATTAACTATAGCTTTTGAGCCCAGTGTGTTCGCCTCACGGTTTAATTCTTGCATGAGAAAATCAAGCTTTTTACCGATCACTCCACCTTCTTGAATAAGTCTAAGTGTTTCGTCTAGATGCAGAGTGAGTCGACTAATTTCTTCTTCAATATCCACTTTTGCCGCCATCAAGGCGATTTCTTGATAAACTCGCTCTTCATGTTCGCCACCTAAAGCTTCTTGAAAACGTAATTTTAACCTTTCTTCAAACTGTTTTACAAAGTTAGGGACCTCTGGAGTGAGCTCAAAAACTATTTTTTTTAGTGCATGAACTCTCTCTGTGAGAAATGAAGCGAGTTTCCCCCCCTCTCTCTTTCTAGAAGAATTAAGATCTATTAAAAGTTGATTAAGTATGGCTGAGGCGTCCTGCTCAACCTTGTCATTCTCTAGGCTATCAATCTGAAAGACCCCGGGCCATTTTAAAATATCCGCAACGGACAAGGGGGTGGCATCTGTAAAGACTTCTTGAATAATAGAGCTCGCTGAGCGCAATTGTTCTAAGGCAGATGTATTCAGTAAGGTTAAATTAGCAGAATGATCTCTTGGCCTTAGATCCACCCGACAGTCAATTTTTCCTCTTTGTATAGATTGGCTGATTTGCTCTCTGAATATTGACTCGAGAGAGCGTAAAGTATCAGGTAGTCTAAGCTGAATATCTAAAAAACGATGATTTACTGATTTAATATCAATAGACAGGGTACCATAGGGTAATTCCCTGATTTCGGATGCAAAACCAGTCATACTGTGTAAAGATTGGGTCATGATTTTTTTACGAAATGATAATTCGTCTATGATAACTCACTTAGGAACAATTATGAGACCAAGTCAACGACAGCCTCAGCAATTAAGAGAAGTTAAATTTACCAGACAAGCCACACGTTATGCAGAGGGCGCCGTCATGACGGAGTTTGGTTTTACAAAGGTGTTATGTACAGTAAGTATTGAGGATAAAATTCCTTCGTTTTTGAAGGGTAAAAACCAAGGTTGGTTAACAGCCGAATATGGGATGTTACCAAGGTCCACACACACAAGAATGCAGCGCGAATCTGTTTCTGGAAAGCAATCTGGTAGAACGCAGGAAATACAAAGATTGATAGGGCGATCCTTACGAGCAGTGGTAGATCTTGGTGTGCTTGGCGAGAGAACTGTACACATAGATTGTGATGTTATTCAGGCTGACGGTGGCACAAGAACTGCCAGTATTACAGGTGCTTACGTTGCGCTTCATGACGCAATTAATCTGTTATTAAATCAAGGTGTTTTAACAAAAAATCCTCTTCTTCAACATGTTGCAGCTGTATCAGTAGGCGTATTTCAGGGTTTGCCAGTACTAGATCTGGATTACGATGAGGATTCTGATTGTGATACCGATATGAATATTGTTATGACAGAGGATGGTCGATTTATTGAATTACAAGGTACTGCTGAGGGTGAACCCTTTGACCGAAAAACGTTAGATAAATTATTACAATTAGGTGAGCTAGGCTGCCAGCAACTCATTGAATTACAGAAAAAAATACTGGTTAGTTGAAGGCATGAATAAAAGAATTATTGTAGCCACTCATAATCAGGGTAAATTAGAAGAAATTCGCACTTTGTTGTTACCTTTATCCATTGCAGTGGTGGGCGCCAAGGAATTATCTCTACCCCAACCTGATGAGCCATATCCTACATTTATAGAAAACGCTCTTAATAAAGCAAGGCATGTGGCGCAATTGACTAAGATGCCAGCGCTTGCAGATGATTCTGGATTGTGTGTGGAGGTGTTGATGGGAGCACCAGGAATCATTTCGGCACGTTTTGCTGGAGAGGAGCACTCTGATGATAAAAATAATCATCAGTTACTTAATATTTTAAAAGATGAGCTCCATCGAAAAGCTCATTTTATATGCTGTATGGTATTAGTTCGTTATGATTTGGATCCAGACCCTATCATAAGCATTGGAAAGTGGTATGGAGAGATTGCTTTTGAATACGCTGGCGAAAATGGCTTTGGGTATGATCCATTATTTTATATCCCATCCTTAAATAAAACTGCCGCACAGCTTTCGGTAGAAGAAAAAAACCAAGTTAGTCATCGTGCATTAGCACTTAGGGGTATTATCCGAGCTTTAAAGGAAGATAATTTTTTTAAAGATTGAACCATGTCATTGCAAATTTTACCCCCGCTTTCCTTATATATACATTTCCCTTGGTGTATCAAGAAATGTCCTTACTGTGACTTTAATTCTCATGAATTGAAGTCGCCGTTAGATGAACGAAAGTTTATTGATGCTCTGTTATTAGATTTTCAACAGCAATTACCCCGAATTTGGGGAAGACCACTTAGATCCATATTTATAGGGGGTGGAACGCCAAGTCTGCTCTCTGCACAGTCCATCAGTTATTTAATGAGTAGCATTAGAAGTTTGGCTGTGGTGTTGCCTAACTGTGAAGTGACTTTAGAGGCAAATCCTGGCACATTCGAGTCAGTTAAGTTTAGTGGATTCAGAGAAGCTGGCATTAATCGTCTTTCATTAGGTGTGCAGTCTTTAAATGATCGTTGTTTGAAGGCCATTGGTCGTGTACATGACCGTGAGCAGGCAGTCCTAGCGATTAGTGAGGCGCGGATGATTTTTGATAATTTAAACTGTGATCTCATGTATGGTTTACCTGGTCAAACCCATGAAGAAGCAATGCGAGATTTACAGGAGGTGATATCCTTTAATCCCACCCATATTTCTTTTTATCAATTAACTATTGAGCCCAATACTTTATTTTATAAATTTCCTCCTCAATTACCAGATCAAGATGACATTGCTCTATTAGAAAAGCAAATATATGACTTATTGGCTGAGCGGTCTTATCTTCACTATGAAGTGTCTGCCTACGCTAAAGAGCAATATCAATCTAAGCATAATTTAAATTATTGGATGTTTGGTGATTATGTGGGAATAGGTCCTGGCGCTCATGGTAAGATTTCTTTTCCTGATCGCATCATTAGAACCGCAAAAATCAAACATCCTAATAACTATTTGGCATCAATTGATTCGATTGGTAAAGTAGAAGAGATGACTATTATTACCGACAGTCACCTCCCCTTTGAATTTATGATGAATGCACTACGCTTAAATCAAGGGTTTCCCCTTTCTTTATTTGAAGAGCGGACAGGTTTATCTATCAATACCATTCAGTCAGTTCTGGAATTGGCGGAAGAGAGTCATCTGATCACCCTCAGGGATCGGTATTTACGACCCACTCAACGAGGACGTCTTTTTTTGAATGACTTAATTAGTCTGTTTTTAAATGAATGAGAATTTCGATTATTATGCGATCAAATTCTCACCCTGGGGTTATTTGGGGGTAGTGTCTCAACATTCAGTACTCTTAAGAGTGGATGTTCAACCGTGTCTTCAAGACTTATTTTTGTCCCTATCAACATCGTATTCTGTTATACAGTACTCTAGGCATCTAAAGCCAGTTATAGAGAAAATTATTCATCTTATTCATCATCCCACTGATACAATTAATATTGATTATCGTTTAGACGGAACGGTGTTCCAGAAGAAAGTATGGCAGGCAATTTCTGCTATCCCTCGCGGAAGGGTGAAAACTTATCAAGAAATTGCAAACGTTACTGGTCATTTAAGAGCTGTCAGAGCAGTGGGCACTGCCTGCGGCGCCAATCCATTACCATTTATTATACCTTGTCATCGAGTTGTCGCCTCCGGAGGTAAACTTGGTGGTTTTGGGTTGGGAATTGAATTAAAAAAGAAATTATTACAACAAGAGGGAGTTATTCAGTTTCTTTAACAAAAATCAAATCCCATACACTATGTCCTAATTTTAAACCACGATTTTCAAATTTTGTTAAAGGTCGATAATAGGGTCTAGCAGAAAAATCAGAGACAGTGTTTGTTAAGGCTGTACAGTGGGACAATACTTTTAACATTTGCTCTGCATAGTCTTGCCAATCTGTGGCAAGATGAATATAACCTTTGTTTTCTAGGTGCTGTGCTAATTGATCTATAAAAGGTTTTTGAATTAGCCTTCTTTTATGATGTCTTGCCTTGGGCCATGGATCAGGGAAAAAAATATGAATACCAGTAAGACTGCTAAAGGGGATTAGATGAGTGATTACCTCCACCGCGTCATGACGTAGTACACGAACATTAGTGATCTGCTCTTGGTCAATCAGTTTTAAAATATTGCCCACTCCGGGTCCATGAACGTCTACAACAATAAAGTTTTTTTCAGGAAAGGTTTTAGCGATTTCTATCGTGGGCTCTCCCATACCAAAACCAATCTCAAGAATAGTTGGTGCGCGCCTATTGAAGAGTTCTTCAAAAGAAAGGGGACCCTGGCGAGCATTAAATACAATTCCCCAAAGTGGATACAGTTGATCAATAGCGCGTTGCTGACCCGGAGAGAGTCTACCCTGACGCAAGACATAGCTTCGAACATGTTGACCTATTGACAAAGGATTCACTAAGAAATCAATCCACTGGTAGGCGAGCTCGCTTCAGCCTGATAAGGCTTTTTAGGCATACGACCTGATAGGAAGGCTTCTCTGCCTGCTTGAACTGCTTTTTTCATTGCCGAAGCCATTAAGACTGGATGTTGTGCTTTTGCAATAGCTGTATTCATCAAAACTCCTGCACAGCCTAATTCCATTGCTATTACTGCATCAGAGGCTGTCCCAACTCCTGCATCAACAATTACTGGTACTGTTAGTTGGTCAATAATAATACTGAGATTCCAAGGGTTTAATATACCCATTCCAGAACCAATCAGGGAAGCTAAAGGCATCACTGCCACGCAACCTATATCTTCTAGTTGACGAGCTTGTATGGGATCATCGCTACAATAAACCATAACTTCAAACCCTTCCTTCACAAGAGTTTTAGCAGCCGAGAGAGTCTCTGGCATATTAGGAAACAAGGTTTTACTATCTCCTAAAACTTCTAATTTGACAAGATTATGGCCATCAAGAAGTTCACGAGCTAATCTGAGCGTGCGAACCGCTTCCTCCGCTGTGAAGCAACCTGCAGTATTGGGTAAAAATGTATATTGTTTTGGAGATAATACATTTAATAAATTTTCTTCATTAGGATGCTGTCCAATATTTGTACGCCGTATGGCAACCGTTATTATGTTCGCACCACTCTCATCTATGGCTTGTTTGGTTTGGTTAAAGTCATTATATTTACCAGTCCCTACTAACAAGCGGGATTGATACTCTTTACCTGCTATAATAAATTGATCTGTATTCATAAATTATCCGCCACCCACTGCTATCACTATTTCAACCTTGTCATTTTCTTTTAAATGATAAAAGTCATAGTCTGAACGAGTTATAATCAACCCATTTACTTCAACAGCAAAACGTTGATTTTTAATATTTAAATTATGAATCACTTTACTTAGAGAAGTATTGGGTTCAACTGAGATTGTGTCGCCGTTTACAATTATATTCATGGTTTATTTATGTTAGCATGATAAAAAGCTACAAACTTAATTCTAATATAAAATACTTACACATTTGTTTCTTTGCGGGTGTAGCTCAATGGTAGAGTAGAAGCTTCCCAAGCTTAAGACGAGGGTTCGATTCCCTTCACCCGCTCACCAAGAGAATTTACGTTGCACATTTATTGTAAAAAACCAATCAAATTATCCCTAAATAATTAATGCCCATAGGTAATTGCTGCGTAATTCATAATAAATACTTATGACCTTTTCACAAATAATTATCAGTTGGCAAAAACAATGGGGTAGACATCACTTGCCTTGGCAACAGGTGAACGATCCCTATCAAGTCTGGCTCTCTGAGGTAATGTTACAGCAAACTCAGGTTGCTACAGTTATCCCGTATTTTAAAAAATTTTTATCACGTTTCTCAACAATTACACAACTGGCTGAGGCTGATCTAAATCAAGTATTAGAGCTATGGTCTGGATTGGGGTATTATTCACGCGCTAGAAACTTACACCAAGCCGCGCAACAAATTATTAAGATACATCATGGACAGTTTCCTGAGTCACAAGAGGATCGCATGGCATTACCAGGTATTGGCCGGTCCACAGCTGGTGCTATTGGTGTGTTTTCGTTTAATCAGAAATTACCTATCTTAGACGGTAATGTAAAAAGAGTCTTAACCCGTTGTTTTGCCATTGCGGGGAATATATATAGTCGAGAAACAGAGCAAACACTTTGGCAAATTGCTCAATCACTGTTGCCAGAAAAAGAGATTATTCCTTACACGCAAGGATTAATGGATTTAGGAGCCACAGTTTGTACTCGATCAAATCCTTTGTGTAATCAGTGTCCTTTATTACATATATGTCAGGCTAAGCACGACAATCAAATTGAGCGTTTTCCAGAAAAAAAGAAGAAGTTGCCCCCTCAAAAACTTCCATTGCATGTATTAATTCTAGAGTATCAAAATAAGTTTTTCTTGGTTAAACGTGAGGATGGTATTTGGCGTGATTTATGGTTTTTTCCAATTATTGAATCCTCTATTGATATAAAAAAATGGTTATCTACTAACCAAATCAACGGAGATTTCAAAACCACTTATCCAATAATTCGTCATCAATTAACACATAGATCAATAGAGCTCTATGTGGAACATTGGCAATTACACAATAATATTTTACCGTCATTCTTGGATGATGGGCTCTGGTTAACCTTAGATGAGGTTATGCAAAAAGCAATTCCCGTAGCTATTAAAAAAGTGATTGCACAGATTAATTAAGTTAACTCTCTATGAATCACTTGAACATTAAATTTTTCCTTAAAAAAAAGTTTCAACTTATCAGCGAGATATACAGAACGATGTTGTCCACCAGTACATCCAATTGCAACAGTTAATGTGGTTCGATTATCCTTAACGAACGCTGTTGTCCAGTTGCTTATAAAATGGCTCACATCGAAAAACATTTTTTGAGCAAGTGGATTATTTTCTAAAAAATTTATTACCTCTATGTTTTGTCCCGTTAAGGTACGAAGTTTTGGATCATAAAAAGGATTTGGAATGCAACGTACGTCAAATACAAAATCTGCATCCAAGGGGATACCATGTTTAAAGCCAAAGGATTCAAAAAAAAGAGTTAATTGGTTGGCGTCAATATTTAAATAGTCTTTCATTCTTGAGCGAAGTGTATTGGGTGTAATCTGTGTAGTATCAATTCGGTAACCCATATCTGTAACCCCAGATAACAACTCTCTTTCAACTGTAATACATTCCAGAATAGATAGATTCCCATCAGATAAAGGATGAGGGCGTCGTGTTTCAGAAAACCGTCTAATTAAGTCACTGTCGCTGGCGTCTAAGAAAATGAAATGGTTATGCCATTTGTTATCTTTAAGTTTTCGTATTATCAGAGGTAACTGGATAATGTCCTCACCACTTCGGGCATCAAGAGTAATGGCGATTTTACTTTCACCACGTTTAATAAGCCCTGAAATAATTTCTAGCGCAAATGGAACCGGAAGATTATCCATTGCGAAAAAACCTGAATCTTCCATCGCTCTGAGTGCGACGGTTTTACCTGAGCCTGAGAGACCACTAATAAGAATTATATGAGGTTCCACGGTTATTAATTATCCGGCTGTTTATGAACAAGATGTTCTATGTTCATATGTTCTTTTTGTCGATCAAGAAATTGTTGAGTACTATTGATACCACGTTGCATAAGAATAAAATTACGCGTCGCTGCTTCAACTAACACTGCAAGATTCCTTCCGACCGCTACAGGTAATACTACTTTAGGTATGTCTAACCCTAAAATAGAATGGGTGGGGGTATGGCTAGGGAGGCGTTCAAAAGCACTTAAATCTCCACCAGGAGGTCGTTCTAAGTGAACAATCAGTTTCAGGTTTTTTCGGGGACGAACTGCCGTCTCCCCGAATATGGAGCGTATATTTATTAATCCTAGTCCACGTACTTCTAAAAAATCTTTTAGCATAGGTGGGCATTTTCCTTGAATAGTTTCAGGCCCAATTTTATATAAATCTACAGCGTCATCAGCCACAAAACCATGACCACGAGAAATGAGTTCCAGTGCCAACTCGCTTTTACCTACGGCAGAGTCACCGGTAATTAACACACCCACCTCAAGAATCACCATAAACACTCCATGGACTGTGGTTTCTTCAGCTAATTCTTGGCTGAGGTAATAATTAAGATTATTAATTAAATCGGCACTCGATAGAGAACAGCCTAGCAGGGCAACTTGCTTGTTAACAGCCATATCCTTAAGGGGTTCAAATACCTCACTGTTCTCTGCAATAAAAATAGCAGTTAAGTTATCTGAAAAGAGCCTGTTTAATGCGTCTGCAAGCTGTTCTTTTCTCAGACTTCTCAAATACGTGAGCTCCATTTGCCCTAGTACTTGGAAGCGATGGGGGTGGGTCAAGTTTAAATGAGCAATAGTACCTATATTTTTGTCAGTGAGGCTACCTACGGGAACAATTCTATCCTTACCGCTACCATCGGTTAGCCATACCAAGCCATTTTTTTCTTGGGTATCATCAAAGAGTCGTTGAACGCTGACGTCTGGCATGGGGAGTCCAATGAATAATTTCCTTAAAAACAGTCTCAACAGAATCAGAGGAAGATAGGGTCTTCCTGAGCTCCTCGTCACTAAACATTTCAGCAATTTCGCTTAATAATGCTAAATGCTGTTCATTTGCGTGGTCAGGGACTAATAAGATAAAGGCCATTTTAACGTTCTCACCGTCTGGTGACTCAAAGGGGATACTGCCCTTAAGTCTCATAAATGCACATAGTGGAGTTTTTAATCCCTTAAAACGACCGTGTGGCAAGGCAAACCCGTGACCTAGTCCCGTGGAACCTAACTTTTCACGGTTAAACAATGCATCCGATACTAAGCCTCTGGATAATTGATTTTTGTTTTCAAACAAAATTCCAATTTGTTCGAATAACCTTTTTTTACTTGTTACTTCCACATCTAACAACACATGGCTAAGTTTAAGTAATTTTTGAATTGAATCCATAGTAGCTAGTTTATGAGATAGATTTACTCACCATTCAGGTGTCTTATACTATCATTACCACGGCTATTTTGATTCCTTTCTTTTTGCTTAATAATTTGCCGATCAAGTAAATGTGCTAAGTCGTCGATGGCAACATACATATCATTACCAGAAGTTTGAGCAACAATATCTTTACCATTAACTCTTACATTGGCTTCAATATGATGATCAAGTTTTTCAATTTTGAGGATAACGTTGACATCTATAGGGTAGTTAAAATGATTTTTAATGCGTTGTAACTTTTCAGAAATATGATCGCGCATGGCAGGTGTAACATCAATATGCTGTCCAGTAACATTAATTTTCATAAAACCTCCTAATTATTAGATAACTTTACGTTGGTTGGTCGGGTAAATTTGCATAGACTCTCGATATTTTGCAACAGTTCGTCTAGCTACCACTATACCTCTTTCATTCAGAATATCTGAAATTTGATTGTCTGATAATGGTTTTTTTGGATTTTCATTAGTAATTAGTTGTTTAATTAATGCTCTAATAGATGTGGACGAAGCCATGCCCCCTGTTTCCGTTGAAACATGACTACTAAAGAAATATTTTAATTCAAATATTCCTCTTGGACTAAATAGATATTTTTGAGTGGTGACTCGAGAAATAGTTGATTCATGTAAACCTACTAAATCAGCTATCTCCTTGAGTACCATCGGTCGCATTGATATGTCACCATTCTCAAAAAATGCTTGTTGCTCATCAACAATAGCTTGAGATACCTTTAAGATTGTTTCAAAACGTTGTTGTACGTTTTTGATTAGCCAGCGTGCCTCTTGTAGTTGTTGTTGAAGAGAGCTAGAACTATTATTTTTTTGTAATAAGTTTGCATAAAGTTGATTGATTTTTAAACGGGGTAGTACCTGAGGATTAAGCTGCGCAACCCATTTTTTTTTATATTTTTTTACAATCACATCAGGAATAATATATTTTGTGTCTTGCAGAAAAAAATGTTCAGCAGGTTTTGGGTTAAGCTGCGTAATAAGCTGTATGGTAGACCGTAATTGCTCGTCGGTTATTTTTAAGACTTTTTTTAATTTAATGTAGTCACGATTTCCTAGTAATACTAGATGATCCTTACAGGTTATTATTGCAAGATGATAATAAGGATCAGAGGCATATTGTAAGTGCAGTTGAATTAATAAACACTCAGCCAATGTTCTTGCGCAAATTCCAGGTGGATCTAAAGTTTGTAGTAACTTTAGGCATGTCTTCATTTCTTCCAACTCGATTTCAACTTCTCCTGGAAATTGTTCCATAATTTCTTCGAGAGGTGTTTCTAGGTAGCCTAAGTCATTGATATTTGCAATTAACTGACTAATGATGAGTTTGTCTTTCTGTGTCAGGGGTAATAATTGTAATTGCTGCTTTAAATGGTCGACGAGACTTATTTTTTCTTCCACTGAGAAGTAGTCTTCGCCATGTTCGTCGTCTTGTCTATTTGCAGTAGGAATAGACAGGTTTTCCCAAGTACTATCTTGTTCAAAACTGTCATCGTCGAATGGCTTGTCTTCTTTTGAAGTATCTTTTTCAAGGGTATTACTTTGTACCCCACCTGATTCACTTAAATCTTCAGCAAGCTCGAGTAACGGATTTTCATTTAACGCATGTTCTATCTCTTGGTTAAGTTCTATAGTGGACAATTGTAGCAAGCGGATAGCTTGTTGAAGTTGAGGGGTCAGAGCAAGTTGTTGGGACAGCTTTAGCTGTAGATGTTGTTTCATTTTTAAAGTTTAAAATGTTCACCCAAATAAACTTTACGAACATTCTCGTTATGGATGATCTCATCAGGTCTCCCGGATGCCATAACAGTTCCTTGGTTTATGATATAGGCACGGTCACAAATACCAAGTGTTTCACGTACGTTATGGTCAGTAATTAAAACTCCAATCCCCCGTTCTTTTAGAAAGCGAATAATTTGTTGAATATCCATGACGGCAATGGGGTCAACCCCTGCAAAAGGTTCATCTAGTAGAATAAAGCGAGGGCTAGTTGCCAGTGCCCTAGCAATTTCAACACGTCGTCTTTCGCCTCCTGAGAGGCTAATTGCAGGGTTATTTCGTAAATGAGAAATATGAAGATCTGCAAGGAGGCTATCTAATTCTTCAGTACATTCGTCCTCATTAAGATTTCTCAGTTGCAGCACGGAAAGAATATTCTCAGCCACAGTCATGCGCCTAAAAATAGAAGCTTCTTGAGGAAGATAAGATACTCCCAGTTGAGATCTCTTGTGGATCGGTAATAGGCTTAAACGAGTTGTATTAAGATAAATTTCACCGCCATCTAAGGGAACCAGTCCTACAATCATATAAAAACAAGTGGTTTTCCCTGCTCCATTTGGACCTAGTAAACCAACTATTTCTCCTTTCATGACTTTAAGAGATAAATCTTTTACAACCACTCGGGATTTATATTTTTTAACTAAATGCTCTACTCTTAATTCGCTCATGGGGTAGTGGCGCCATCCGTTTTTAGTGTTGGAGTGAAGGTTGAGGGTTTACCAGTGGCTGGTGCTTTATTATCCTCAGGCTTGAAAATCATATGAACCCTACCCTTAGGAGTTTTGATATTGTTTTTATCTTTTCCTTCCGCTTGAAGAAACTCAGTATTAAGATCGTAAGAAAGATAATTCCCTTTAATTTCATCTTTGCCTTGCCTGACTATGGCTTTATTAAATAATTCAACTCGACCAATTTTCTCATCATATTCAACATGCTTAGCAATACCATCCACCCACTGATCGGAGGCTTCTTTTTTTTGTCTGAAAGTTACCGGATCGCCAAAAGCGGTAGCATGTTTGAAACCGGTTTTATCTTCTGAAACGATTATATGTTCTCCAGTTAGACGAATGGTGCCTTGTGTCATCACCACATTCCCGTCAAAGTAAGAGATTTTTTTTATGTCGTCAGCAGTCATTTTATCCGATTCTATATTGATGGGCTTATCCTTGTCTGCTTTATCAGCTTTGGCTGATAAAGAGGTAACTAATAAAAAAATTATAAAAATCTTAATGTGATTTTTTTGGGTAGTAAGTGGCTTTAGCATGTCCAAATTCAGCAATTTTAGTGTTTGTATTAACTTTCATACTAGCAGCAGTCAGGATGTTAATCCCATAAGTAATCACCACAGGTTGGTCAGTTTCACCGATTCCTTTTTTCAAATATACAGTAAGCGTTTGCGTCCTAAGTATTGTTGTTGGCTGGTCAATGGTGGACCGTCTTGTCACAACAACATCTCCAGTAAAAATAATTTTATCTAAATTATCGAAACGCACTGCATGAGCAGATTGTACCGTGACAGGAGGCTCTTTGGGTTCGAAGGTGGTGAATAAAACATGATTGAAATAGGAGCTACTATCATCGGGATAGTGGGTCATCTGGTGCGCGTTAAGGGTGTAATGGACGCGCCCTTTTTCATCTAGTTGCTGAGCCATGAAATGACTCATTAAAATATCAGGCTTATGTTCCTTCGAATTCACGCTATTGACTTCGCTGTGTTCTACAACGCGCCATAACCAACCTGTTACCAAAGCCATGAGTAAGGTAATTACAAGCGGTCCTAGAGCTTCAATATTTTGAGTTATACGAGCCATGGTGCAACAGCCTCTTGCCACTGCCCTCTTGAATTTAAAAGAAATTCTGAAGCTTGGCGAACCGCGCCAAGCCCGCCTCCGATAGAAGCAATCCAATCAGTTTGATTACGTATAATGGGGGGCGCTTCAGGGACAGTGAGTGAAATACCACATCTTTTCAAGATGGGTAAATCTTGTAAGTCATCCCCCATGTAAGCACACTCTTCCCAAGTTAATCCTTGTGCCTGCATGAGTTTTTCGAATACTTTTAGCTTGTCATCAACGCCTTGAAACACATGACGAATACCTAATTCTTGAGCGCGAATATTAATGATATTGGCTTGTCGGCCTGTAATAATAGAAACTTCTATTCCAACGCGCTGCAGTAATTTAATACCTAATCCATCTCTGACGTGAAAAGACTTCATTTCTTCACCGCTATTGGTAAAGTACAGCTGTCCATTGGTCATGATTCCATCAATATCAAAACCAATTAATTTAATGAGTTTAGTTCTTTGAGATAAGGTTTTTAATGCGGTTGTCATTTATACAATTCCTGCACGTAACAGATCATGCATATTAAATGCACCTATGAGCACTCCGTGTTCGTTCAACACACAAATCCCAAATATTTTTTTACTTTGCATAAGTTCTGCCGCATCAACGGCTAAGGATCCAGATACAACAGAAATAGGATTACCGGTCATTACTTCTCCAATCGTCATTTGGTTTAACCCGGCTGGATACTTTTCAATCGTCCTTCTGAGATCTCCATCTGTGAAAATACCTAGAAGCCTGTTATTTTCATCGACGATGGCAGTTAAACCTAGGGCTTTTTCAGACATGATCTTAAGGGCCTGAATGAGATTATCACCAATATGGTTAACGGGTAATAAATCACCTGAATGCATAATTTCGTTAACAGATAGCAATAGCCGTTTTCCGAGAGAGCCTCCAGGGTGAGTTCTAGCAAAGTCATCTGCTGTAAAACCCTTAGATTTCAACAAGGTCACGGTGAGAGCGTCACCAAGAGCTAAAACGGCGGTGGTACTGGTAGTGGGAGCTAGGTTATGTGGACAAGCTTCTCTTTCTACTCCAGCATTGATATGTACATCTGCGATAAGCGCTAATCTGGAGGTGTCGCTACCAGTTATACTAATCACTTTTGTCCCACGTCTTCTTAGTAAAGGAACAATGGCCAGTAATTCATCACTTTCCCCAGAATTAGATAGAGCGATAAGCACATCATTTGGTAAGATCATTCCTAGGTCACCGTGACTTGCTTCGGCAGGATGCATGAAAAAGGATGGTGTGCCGGTACTCGCTAAGGAAGAGGAGATTTTTTTCCCTATATGCCCAGACTTACCCATGCCGCTGACTACTACTCGACCTTGGCAATTTATTAATAAATGGTGTGCCCTTACAAAATCCTTGTTTAGACGTGATCCAAGAGCTTGAAGGGCGTCTGCTTCAATTTGCAGTACCCACTTGGCCTGCTCAAGAATTTCTTGATCGGTAAATAAATGTGTATTCATAAAATGATTTATCATAAATTACAATTATACTTGAGGCGTGTATGGATGCGCTCAATCTAACATTAATTCTTTTAATATCTGCCATCCTAGCTGTTTCTTTATGTAAACGTCTAGGATTGCCTCCTGTATTTGGCTATCTCTTGGCAGGGATTATTATTGGTCCTAACGCCACAGGCTTAGTACCTCAGGAAGAGACAACGGTTCAGTTAGCCAATTTTGGCATTGTCTTTTTGATGTTTACGGTGGGACTAGAATTTAGTCTGGGTCAGTTGGCCGCCATGAAAAAAACAGTATTTGGTCTTGGTAGCGTTCAGTTAGCGTCCTCATTTCTTGTTTTTTTTGCTCTTGGCTACTTCCTAGCCTTATCTTGGCAAGCAAATTTAATTTTATCCGGAGCATTATCACTGTCGTCTACGGCAATCATGGCTCGGTTACTTACAGAGCGTTTAGAAATGAAATCTATCCACGGACAGCGGATAATGGGTATTCTGCTATTTCAAGACTTAGCAGTGGTTCCTTTTTTGATTTTAATTTCCTCATTGTCTGTTCCACATAATTATTTATTAAAGATTCTAGGTTTTGCCTTAATAAAAGCGCTACTGATATTAATTTTGTTGCTTGGAATCGGAAAAAAAATCCTTGATAAATTATTTTTTTGGGTAGCAAAACAAAAATCCTCCGAGGTTTTTTTACTCAATATACTGCTGGTTACCTTAGGCATGTCTTTTATCACCGAGAAAGCTGGACTATCTCTTGCTTTGGGTGCTTTTATGTCTGGAATATTAATTTCTGAAACGGATTATCGCTATCAAGTTGAAGACTATATCAAACCCTTTAGAGACGTTCTATTGGGATTGTTTTTTATTACTATTGGAGCTTTATTAAATTTACATATAGTTATAGATAACGTTTTATGGGTAATGGCCGGCGTCATGATTATCTTAATCGTTAAATTGGTAGTCGCTTATGTTTCAAGTAGGATTTGGAGGAATATTGATTCTGTATCGCTGCGCATCGCTCTAGCAATTTCCCCCGCCGGTGAGTTTGGTTTTGTGTTACTTGCCCAATCGGTGAGTTTTGATTTTATTGGGCATCAGATTCTACAAATCGTCCTAGCGTCAATGTTGGTTTCTATGATGGTATCCCCCTTACTTATTCAAATGAGTGATCGGATAGTCTTATATTGTTGTGAGAGTGAATGGTCTATGCGCGCAGTAGCACTACACCAGTTGGCAGCGAAAACTTATAGTACCAAAGACCATATTATAGTATGTGGTTATGGTCGTAGCGGTCAAAACCTTACCCGTTTTTTGGAACAAGAATCATTAATGGTAATTGCCTTAGATAAAGACACGCAACGCGTTCGTGCTGCCGCTGTTGCTGGAGAATCGGTGGTATACGGTGATGCCAGTCGTCGTGAGGTACTTATCGCTGCAGGTATTCACCGCGCTTCGGCAGTGATTGTTACTTTTGCGGACACTGCTACGTCCTTAGCAATAATTAATCATGTTAGAGAATTGGAACCTGGAATACCGGTTATTGTAAGAACCTATGATGACACGGATCTTGATAAACTTAAACATGCAGGAGCAGCTGAAGTGGTCCCTGAAATTCTGGAGGGTTCATTAATGCTGGCCTCCCATGCCATGCTTGAGCTCGGTATTCCCTTATCAAAAGTACTCAAAAGAATCAGGCAGGTGCGTGCGGAAAGATATCATCTCATGCGTGGTTTTTTTAGAGGTGTCAGTGACGAGAATGTGGAAGTGGATGAAGGGTGCCAGCCTAGATTAATATCAGTTTTAATAATGGATGATGCCTATGCTAAAGGTAAAAAAATAAAAGATTTGCTTGAGGGGTGTCAGGGTACTGAAATTACCACCATTAGAAGGCATGGCGTCCGCAACTTATTTCCAGAAGCTGATACTGAACTGATGGCGCAAGATATTATTGTTTTATTGGGATCAAGTGAGCGGTTAGCTCATGCAGAAAATTACCTACTACAGGGTGTCAAATGATTTTATACGTAAACGTATTAACTGGTTTAAAATAATCACTTTTAATCCAAATGACTATCCAACATAGTGACTAATTTAGTAGATATTACAGACCTGAATTTCGGATATAACTCGCGTTTAGTCCTTAAGGGGGTTAATTTGACAGTTCCGAAAGGAAGTTTGGTGGCGATCATGGGTTTAAGTGGTTGTGGTAAAACCACATTATTGCGTTTGATGGGTGGGCAATTAAGAGCTTCGGAAGGGAGTGTCACGGTAGCAAATGAGAAACTCAATAATTTAAGTCAGTCTGAGTTATATCGTTTTCGTCGAAAAATTGGAATGTTGTTTCAGTTTGGCGCACTATTCACTGATTTATCGGTATTTGACAACGTAGCATTTCAAATGCGTGAACATACCAACTTATCAGAAGCATTGATTCAAGACTTAACCCTACTTAAATTAAATGCAGTGGGTTTAAGGGGAATGTACCATATGATGCCCTCAGAGTTGTCTGGTGGCATGGCCAGACGGGTTGCTTTAGCTAGAGCTATTGCACTAGATCCGCAGCTAATGCTTTATGACGAACCTTTTACTGGCCTTGATCCCATATCACTGGGAGTGATTGGCCAGTTAATTAGAAAACTAAACGATACGTTAGGCACCACCTCAGTATTAGTGACTCATGATGTTCAAGAATCATTAAAAATTGTGGATTATATCTATTTTGTGTCCGATGGGGTGATTGTTGCACAGGGAACACCTGATGAAATAAGAGGGTCAAACTTACCCTTTGTTCATCAATTTATTTGGGGAGAAATGGATGGACCTATGCCATTTCATTACCCAGCCCAAAGTTTGAGACACGATTTAGAACTAATGGATAACTAAGATCAATCATGGTTAATTTAGTATCAGGAATTAAGGTGGTAGGTGATAGAACGCTCAAAATCATAGAGCGTATAGGTGCTGTTGCTGCCTTTCTATTTTCAATTTTGTTACATTCGAAAGTGAGCTTTAAGCGCTTTTCGCTGACAATCCGGGAAGTTTACTACGCTGGAGTGCAATCTTTAATTATTATTTTAGTATCGGGGTTGTTTGTTGGTATGGTATTGGGGCTACAAGGCCATGAAACTTTGCAGCGTTACGGTTCTGAAGACAGTGTTGGTGTACTGGTTGCTCTGTCATTGGTGAGAGAGCTCGGACCAGTGGTGTCCGCTCTGTTATTTGCCAGTCGAGCAGGGTCAGCTATTACTGCAGAAATTGGGCTAATGAAAGCAACTGAGCAATTGTCGGCCATGGAAATGATGGCAGTAAATCCTATGTCTAGAGTTGTGGCTCCCCGGTTTTGGGGCGGAGTGATTTCATTACCCTTATTAGCCTTACTATTTAGCGCTATGGGTATTATAGGTGGCTATTTGATTGCTGTCGTTTTAATAGGTGTTGACAGTGGTTCATTCTGGTCTCAGATGCAATCGGCAGTAGATTTTGAACATGACATTGTTAATGGGGTCATTAAGAGTGTTGTTTTTGGTGTTGCTATCTCTGCCATAGCAACTTTTGAAGGGTACGAAGCTCCTCCCACTGCGGAGGGGGTCTCTGGTGCCACCACCAGAACGGTTGTGAGCTCTTCTTTAGCGGTATTGGCGCTAGACCTGGTTCTTACTGCATTTATGTTGAAAGGATGGAATTAAATGGAACGAAGTACACTCAATTTGTGGGTAGGTATTTTTGTATTATTGGGCTTTTTTTCTTTTTTAATGCTGGCTTTTAAGGTCGGCAATTTGAATTTGAGCGGTAACAAAGATACCTATATAGTCATAGCGCACTTTGACAATATTGGTCAATTAAAGGAAAGAGCTCCCGTAAGAAGTGCTGGTGTATTGGTTGGACGGGTAAAAGCCATTCAATTTGATAGCAAACAATATAATGCTGAAGTTAAAATAGCCATTGATAGTCAATTTCATTTTCCTGTGGATACCTCTGCATCTATCTTGACCTCTGGGATATTGGGTGAGCAATATGTCAGTCTTGATGCGGGTGGTGACGAGAAGTACCTAAAAAATGGTGATCAAATTAAGCTAGTCCAAGGAGCTGTTGTATTAGAAAAACTAATCGGACAATTCTTGTATAACAAAGCTCAGGATTCTTCTACAGACAAAGGAGCTGCTAAGTGAAATCAATAGTTAAATTATTGTCTCTGGCTTTGTTATTGTTAACGATAAACGTCTTTGCTCAATCAGATAATGTTAGTGCTGTAGACACAATAAAAAAGACAGCAGATGAGGTCATTGCAACACTTAAGGCTGATAAAGCCATACGTAACGGCGACCGTCAAAAAGCCTATGCTTTAATTAATGATAAAGTATTACCCCATTTTGATTTTGTTCGTATGACACGACTTGCTATGGGCAAAAACTGGCGAAAAGCAGATAGTACTCAACAGCAGAAATTAGTGGATAATTTCAGAAATTTACTAGTTAGAACGTATGCCTCCTCATTGAGTCAGTACAAAGATCAAGTGTTACAAATAAAGGGGTCTGAGGCGACGGGCGATGATGCGAATGCGGATATCATTGTGCACACGGTTGTGATCCCCTCTGGCGGAAATGAGATTCCTATCGATTACGCCATGGAAAAACAGGTTGACGGTTGGAAAGTATATGATATTCGCGTTGATGGAGTCAGTTTGGTGACCAACTATCGGGGTGAGTTTAACGAGCAAATCATTAAAAATGGTATTGATGGTTTGATAGGAGCATTGCAAGAAAAAAGTAAGTTAGCAGAACGAAAATGATTCAATTAAACTTTCAAACTTTTAAACCTAAAGGTGCTATTGTAATTAATACGGTAAATAATATCGTTGGCGAAGGATCGTCTCTTGTTAGGCAAAATAACGTATTAATAGATTTCTCAGAAACCACTGAAATTGATTCCTCTGCTCTAGCTATGATTTTACAATGGAAAAGAGATGCCGAGGCTGCAAAAAAGCAGTTATCCTTCTCGCACATCCCTGCCAATCTAAGAACTCTTGCTGAGTTGTATGGTGTTGCTTTTTTGTTTAAATAATTTACTTTGAGTCATTATGATTCCAGCCATTGAAATACAAGGCGCTGAAAAGCGCTTTGATCATTTATTAGCCTTAAACTCAGTTAATTTAACCATTGATCAAGGTGAGTTTTTTGCCCTTTTAGGCCCTAATGGAGCAGGAAAAACTACATTAATTAATTTGCTTTCTGGATTATCTCGGCCCTCTGCTGGTTTTTTGCGTGTTATGGGGCATGATGTGACACTGGATTATAAAGAAGCCAGAAGAAGTCTTGGGGTGGTGCCACAGGAACTGGTTTTTGATCCTTTTTTTTCGGTAAGAGAGACCTTAAGGATTCAGTCAGGTTACTTTGGTATAAAGAACAACGATGATTGGATTGACGAGATTTTAAGTAATTTGCAACTCAGTGACAAAGCAGAGAAGAATATGCGAACCTTGTCTGGAGGAATGAAAAGAAGGGTTCTTATAGCTCAAGCGTTAGTTCATCGTCCGCCGGTTATTGTCTTGGATGAACCCACTGCAGGAGTAGATGTTGAATTAAGGCAAACACTTTGGCATTTCATTAAAAGATTGAATCAAGACGGCCATACTATATTGTTGACCACCCACTATTTGGAGGAAGCTGAAGCTTTGTGCAATAGAGTGGCTATTTTAAAAAAAGGAAATTTAATTAGATTGGATACAACAGAAAATTTGCTCAAAGAGGGCGGTAACGGATCTTTGGAGAAAGTGTTTGTATCTATTATGCAGGAAGGGGGCGAGAGCTCATCATGATAGGTTTCAAGACATTATTAATAAAAGAAGTGATGAGGTTTTGGAAAGTTTCTTTTCAAACCATCTTAGCGCCTCTCGTATCTACACTGCTATATTTAGTTATCTTTGCTCATGTCCTATCAACCCACAGCAATGTATATCCTGGAATTAGTTATGGTGTCTTTTTAATACCTGGGTTGATTATGATGTCAATGTTACAAAATGCGTTTGCAAACAGCTCTTCAAGCCTTATCCAATCTAAAGTGACGGGTAACTTAGTATTTATACTGCTAACTCCATTATCTGAGCTGGAGTTTTACTGGGCTTATGTGGTAGCTGCCATGGCGCGTGGCATGATTGTTGGGATAGTCGTTTTATGTACTTCCTTATTTTTCTTCCAACTTCCTTTTGCCAATCCGTTATGGATTATATTGTTTGCCTGTTTATCTTCCATTGTGGCTGCCACTCTTGGCATTATTGCAGGTATTGCGGCAGAGAAATTTGATCAAATGGCCGCTTGGCAAAATTTTATAATCATTCCATTAACATTTTTATCAGGAGCCTTTTATTCTATTTCAAGCTTGTCTTCCCCATGGAATACAATTTCTCGTTTAAACCCTTTTTTATATATGATAGATGGGTTTCGTTATGGTTTTTTCAGTCAATCGGACGTCTCTCCATGGGCATCGCTGGCGGTGGTTGGAGGGGTGGGCTTGATTTTGTTATGGATTACATTGGCCATCCTCAAAAGCGGTTGGCGTTTAAGAGGATAAACAGGAGTATAAATGGTTACGCCACAAGACATTAAAAGTTATATCGAGAAAGGGTTAAATTGCCAGTTAGTAGAAGTAGCAGGCGATGGGCATCATTTTGAAGCAATCATCGTGAGTACTGAGTTTGCTGGTAAATCAAAAATTGCTCAACATCAGTTAGTATATCAAGCCTTGGGCGATAGAATGCGCGCCGAAATACACGCACTTTCCATGAAAACCTTGACCCCAGAGCAATGGCAAGCAGGACTTAAATAAAGGATTGTTGTGGATCAATTAGTTATTCATGGAGGAGTTCCTCTTAAGGGAGAGGTTTTTATTTCCGGTGCTAAGAACGCAGCACTGCCTTTGCTTTGCGCGTCACTTTTAACTTCAGAAGTGATTGCTTTTACCAATCTACCGGATTTAAAGGATGTTAATACCCTCATACAATTATTAATGAGTATGGGGGTTCAGGTGGAGCATCAGAAAAATAGTATACGTTTATCCAGCACCTCAGATATTAACTCCTTCGCATCCTATGAGTTAGTTAAAACAATGCGTGCTTCTGTGTTGGTTTTAGGGCCGCTATTAACTCGTTTTGGTTCAGCTAAAGTTTCGTTACCTGGTGGCTGTGCTATAGGTGAACGTCCCGTGGATCTTCATATTAAGGGATTGCAAGCCATGGGAGCCCACATTGATATTGAGCAGGGTTATATTGTTGCTCATGCAAAAAAATTAATAGGTACGCGAATTTTTATGGACACAGTGACTGTAACCGGTACTGAAAACTTAATGATGGCAGCGGTACTCGCGGAGGGAACCACTGTTCTTGAAAATGCCGCCCGTGAACCTGAGGTCGTAGATTTGGCCTCATGCTTAATTAAAATGGGTGCCAAAATAAAAGGTCATGGAAGTGATGTGATTACCATTGAGGGAGTTAAGAATCTCACGGGTACTGATTACAGTATTATGCCGGATCGAATTGAAACAGGTACTTTCCTTGTTGCAGCGGCTGCCACGGGAGGAGAGATATTATTGAGAGGAGCTCGTGCACGAAGTTTAGATGCGGTGTTGGATAAACTGGCAGAGGCTAACGCGTTCATAGAGCACAATGATGAATCAATAAAAATTCGTATGAAGGGAACGAACCATGGCGTGAGTTTGCGAACAGCACCTTATCCAGCATTCCCTACAGACATGCAAGCTCAGTTCATGGCTATGAATGCTGTGGCAGATGGAACCACAGTAGTGACTGAGACAATTTTTGAGAATAGATTTATGCACGTTCAGGAGTTACGACGTTTAGGTGCTAATATCGAAGTAGAAGGTAACTCGGCCATTATTAGAGGTGTGTCAAAATTAGATGGTGCAACCGTCATGGCCACTGACTTAAGAGCCTCGGCAAGTCTTGTTATTGCTGGACTTATCGCGCAAGGTGAAACGGTGGTAGACCGAATTTATCATTTGGACCGTGGCTATGAACGCATAGAAGAAAAATTGTCTAATTTAGGAGCTAATATAAAGCGTCAAACAACGGAGGTACACTCATGAGTGTATTTGACGGAATTACCGTCGCCTTATCAAAGGGACGAATTTTTGAGGATACAAAACCTTTACTTAATGCGGCTGGGATTATTCCTCTTGTTGATCCTGAAGTCTCACGTGAGTTAATACTTCCCACCAATAATCCTCGTGTCCGCTTGGTTATTGTGAGGGCCTCTGATGTGCCTACTTATGTTCAGCATGGCGCTGCGGATATTGGGGTGGCAGGTAAAGACGTATTAATTGAGCACGGCGGTGAAGGGCTGTACCAACCTCTTGATTTAAATATTGCACGCTGTCGTCTGATGGTCGCTGTCCCTAAAGGGTTTGATTACCAAGGAGCTATTCAACGAGGGGCTAGGTTAAAAGTAGCAACAAAATATATGTATTCAGCACAACAACATTTTGCCCAAAAAGGGGTACACGTTGATTTAATAAAGTTATATGGTTCCATGGAGCTTGCCCCATTAACGGGTCTTGCTGACGTGATTGTGGATTTAGTGAGTAGTGGTAATACATTAAAAGCTAATAATTTGGAAGCGGTTGAGGAAATCACTCCTATTAGTGCAAGGCTAGTCATCAACGTGGCTTCTTGGAAGCTTAAGCGTGATGACATTGAATTTATTATGAATAATTTTGCAGGCTGTTTAACATGATAATGCGAAAATTAAACTCAACAGACAAAGACTTTTTTGAAAAACTCAATCTATTAACTGCTTTTGAGGCAGCACAAGACGTGACTTTGGATCAAAGAGTGGCAGATATCGTTGAGCAAGTCAAAAAGCAAGGTGATAAGGCGCTAGTTGCTTATACGAAACAGTTTGATCGACGGGACATTCAGTATGTGAATGAACTCAGCGTATCCTTAGACGATTGCAAAAAAGCCTTTGATGCCTTACCTAAAGTACAAAAAGAAGCCCTTACAACGGCTTCCTCAAGGATTCAAAGCTTCCACGAAAGACAAAAGGCTGAAGGTTGGACCTATACTGAAATGGATGGAACAGTCCTAGGGCAAAAAATCACTCCCTTGGATCGTGTTGGAATTTATGTTCCAGGGGGTAAAGCGGCGTATCCGTCCTCGGTATTGATGAACGCTATTCCAGCTAAGGTGGCCGGAGTGGAGCAAATTATTATGGTGGTGCCAACCCCTGATGATGTTAAGAACCCATTGGTGTTGGCGGCGGCATTTGTGGCGGGAGTCGATCAAGTGTTTACGGTGGGTGGTGCGCAAGCGGTGGCGGCTCTGGCTTACGGAACTGCAACTATTCCTGCAGTGGATAAAATTGTTGGTCCTGGTAACGCTTATGTTGCCGCAGCAAAAAGGCGTGTGTTTGGAGTGGTAGGTATTGATATGGTAGCGGGCCCATCAGAAATTTTAGTGATTGCGGACGGTACCACGGATCCTAAATGGGTAGCTATGGATTTATTCTCTCAGGCTGAACATGATGAAATTGCCCAAGCAATTTTACTATGCCCAAATGCGGACTATTTACAACAGGTTGAGGTGGCTATTCATCAATTGCTTGAGACTATGCCAAGACGCGATGTAATTAGTGCCTCCTTAGCATCCCGCGGGGCTATGATTTTAGTAGGAAGCTTAGATGAGGCTTGCGACATTTCAAATCATATTGCGCCAGAGCATCTTGAGTTATCGGTGGCAAGACCTGAAGATTTGCTGAATAAAATTAAACATGCAGGAGCCATTTTTATGGGGAAGTTTAGCTCAGAGTCCCTCGGGGATTATTGTGCTGGGCCTAATCATGTTTTACCAACGGGTCGCACTGCACGTTTTGCTTCCCCTCTTGGCGTGTACGATTTTCAAAAGCGATCAAGTATCATACAAGTTTCGCAACAGGGTGCGCAGCATTTGGGCGCAGTAGCTTCAGAGCTCGCCCGCGGAGAAGGGTTGGTTGCCCATGCGTGTTCAGCAGAGTTTCGGTTAGAATGATAATGGACTATATTCGCCCTGAAATTCGCGCTTTAAGTGCGTATCACGTACCCAGTTCTGAGGGCTTGATCAAGCTCGATGCCATGGAGAATCCTTATCCTTTACCTACGCCATTACAAGAAATACTAACTAGTAGTTTGCGATCTTTATCATTAAATCGTTACCCTGATCCGAATGCAACACTGCTGAAGGATGAGATAAAAAGAGTATTTTCAATTCATCCTGATGCAGCAATTGTTTTAGGAAACGGATCAGATGAAATTATACAAATGATCGCTTTAGCAATAGCAAAGCCCAATGCTGTGGTGTTAGGCGTCGACCCTTCGTTTGTCATGTTTAAAATGATTGCAACCTTTGTTGGGATGAATTATGTAGGGGTGCCACTTAATCATGATTTTGCCTTAGATAAGAACGAAATTTTATCAGCTATTAATAGGCATCAACCGGAGGTTATTTTTTTAGCGTACCCGAACAACCCAACGGGTAACTGCTTTGATGAAGAGACACTAATGGCTGTATTGGAGACGAGTAAAAAGCTTGTAGTAATCGATGAAGCTTATTTTCCTTTTACAGATCATACGATGCTCTCCCGACTAATGCAGTTTCCTAATCTTGTGATTATGCGCACCTTGTCAAAGCTGGGTCTAGCTGGGGTGAGGTTGGGTTTCTTAGTGGGTCCACCTGACGTGGTTAATCAAATTAATAAGGTTCGTTTACCCTACAACATTTCAGTGTTGGATCAAGAGGCTGCTTTGGTGTTACTTAAACATTATGATCTTTTTCAAACGCAAACCAACTCTATCAGGGTAGAGCGTATCCGCTTGATCCAAGAAATTTCTGAGTTAAATCAAGTTCAGCTTTTCCCCAGTGAAGCTAACTTTTTGTTATTAAAAATAGACCATGCACAAGACGTATTTAAACGAATTCTTGAACGTGGTATATTAATTAAAAACTTAACTAATGCACATATTAGTTTAAAAGATTGTTTGCGAGTTACGGTTGGCTCGCAGCAAGAAAATACTCTTTTTTTAAATGCACTCAAATTAGCATTGAATTAAACCATGAGAACGGCTGAAATCAAACGTAATACCTTGGAAACAAAAGTAAGTGTTGAGATTAATCTTGATGGACAAGGTTTATCCTCACTTAACACAGGGATGGCATTTCTTGACCATATGCTAGACCAAGTCGCTCGTCATGGATTAATTGATCTTTCTGTTCAATGCCAGGGAGACCTTCATATTGATGCGCATCATAGCGTAGAAGATATTGGGATTACCCTAGGCCAAGCTTTTGCTATCGCCGTAGGCAGTAAACAAGGGTTAAAACGCTATGGTTTATCCATGGTTCCGTTAGATGAGTCTTTATCAAGAGTGGTAGTAGATTTATCCGGGAGACCTGGTTTATTTTTTGATGTGCCTTTTTCTCGGGCGCGGATTGGCGATTTTGATGTAGATTTATTCTTTGAGTTCTTTCAAGGATTTGTGAATCACGCACAAGTGACGCTCCACATAGATAATTTAAAGGGACGAAATGCACATCATCAAGCTGAGACGGTATTTAAGGCGTTTGGTCGCGCTCTTCGTATGGCCACTGAGCATGATCCAAGAATAGCTGGTGTTATTCCATCTACTAAAGGAGCTCTTTAACAAGAGTTGATAGTGAATTGTGAGTGAAATTGTCATTATTGACTATGGAATGGGTAATCTTCGTTCGGTAGAGAAAGCGCTTCAACGGGTAGCACCGTTACAATCTATAAAAGTGACTTCAGACCCAGATTTAATTAAAGTGGCTGAGCGTGTGGTATTTCCCGGGCAGGGAGCAATGCCAGATTGCATGCGTGAATTAAAACGCCTAAATTTAATTGATGTCCTAATGGAAGCCGCCAAAAACAAACCTTTTCTGGGTATATGTCTGGGTTTGCAAATGCTTTTTGAGTTCTCTGAGGAAGGAGATAGTTTTGCCTTAGGCTTTTTTAAAGGTGAGGTAAAACGTTTTTCAGAAACACAGCTTTTTGATAAAGAAGGTAATCGTCTTAAAGTTCCTCACATGGGATGGAATCAAGTTGAGCAGAGTACCTTTCATCCACTATGGAAATCTATCCCAAATTACAGTAGATTCTATTTTGTCCATAGTTATTACGTCAGAGAAAAAGAGCCTATTGTATGCGGGTTAACGCATTATCCAGATGCTTTTACCAGTGCGGTAGCTAGAGATAATTTGTTTGCAGTTCAGTTTCATCCTGAAAAGAGTGCTACAGCAGGACTGACTTTATTAGAAAATTTTGTTCAATGGAAACCTTAAAAAATTATGATTTTAATACCTGCTATTGATCTTAAAGATGGACACTGCGTTCGTCTTAAACAAGGTTTGATGGAAGAAGCCACTGTGTTTTCGGAAGAGCCTGCCGCCATGGCTAGATTTTGGCTTAATCATGGTGCACAACGTATTCATTTGGTCGATTTAAATGGTGCTTTCGCAGGAAAGCCACAAAATGAGAGAGCTATCCGAGAAATTGTTGATGAAATCAATGGTGATATCCCTATTCAAGTGGGTGGTGGAATACGAGATCTGGATGTCATTGAAAGATATCTAGATAGTGGTGTTACTGAAGTGATTATTGGCACAGCTGCCGTTAAAAACCCCGGGTTTTTACATGAGGCTTGTGATGCGTTTCCAGGTCATGTGATTGTGGGATTAGATGCCAAGGATGGAAAGGTGGCTGTAGATGGATGGTCTAAGCTTACCGGTCATGAAGTTAATGATCTTGCTAAACGCTTTCAAGATTATGGTGTGGAAGCTATTATTTATACCGATATTGGTCGCGATGGTATGCTAACGGGTGTGAATATTCCCGCCACCGTGGCCCTTGCACAACAATTGATCATTCCCGTGATTGCGAGTGGTGGCATCTCAAACTTAGATGACGTAAGAGCCTTATGTGAGGTTGAGGAAGAAGGTATTATGGGTGCCATAACGGGTCGCGCAATCTATGAAGGGAAGTTAGATTTTAAAGTGGCAAATGAGCTTGCTATATCCTTATCGCACCCTCCTAAAACAAGTATCTAACTTTTTATGCCATTAGCTAAAAGAATTATTCCTTGTCTTGATGTCAATGCTGGGCGCGTTGTTAAAGGAATTAACTTTGTGGGGCTTAAAGATGCAGGAGACCCCGTTGAAATCGCTAAGCGTTATGATGAGCAAGGTGCTGACGAGATTACTTTTCTTGATATTACGGCTAGTTCAGATGAACGAGGACTTATATTGCCTATCATTGAGCAGGTATCTTCGCAAATATTTATTCCCTTAACAGTGGGTGGTGGGGTGCGACAGGTGAATGACGTGAGAACTTTACTTAACGTGGGCGCCGATAAAGTCAGCATTAATACGGCAGCTATTTTAAATCCACAACTCATATTTGAAGCATCGCAAAAATTTGGTTCACAATGTATTGTTGTGGCTATTGACGCTAAACGAGCTAATACTTCATCAGGATTTGGTGTTTTCACTCATGGTGGTAGGAAAGAAACTGGCTTAGATGCCGTGGAATGGGCAACTTCCTGTTATCAATTGGGTGCTGGAGAGTTATTGATTACCAGTATGGATCGTGATGGGACTAAATCTGGTTTTGATGTAGAGTTAACCAAAAAAATAAGTGAAGCAGTGGGTATTCCAGTTATTGCAAGTGGTGGTGTGGGGAGTCTTCAGCATTTGGTGGATGGTATTCAATTAGGTCACGCAGATGCTGTACTGGCTGCCAGTATTTTTCATTATGGTGAATATACTGTGAGAGAGGCAAAAAACTACATGCGAGACCAGGGGGTTGAGGTGAGGTTATGAGCGATTGGTTATCTCAAATTCAGTGGAATGAACAAGGTCTGATTCCGGTTATTGCCCAAGACGTTAACACGAACCAAGTTCTAATGCTGGCCTGGATGAATCAGCTATCCTTGAGTATGACCATAGATAAAGGTGAGGCTATTTATTGGTCTCGTTCTCGTCATCGACTCTGGCATAAGGGTGAAGAATCGGGGCATTTTCAAAAAGTAAAAGAGATTCGACTAGATTGTGATGGCGACACGTTACTAATAATAGTAGAGCAAGTAGGTGGAGTCGCTTGTCATACTGGTAGGGCTCATTGCTTTTATAAAAAATGGCAAAATCAATCTTGGGTAGAGGTAGATGCTGTAATAAAAACTCCTGCCAGTATTTATCATAAGGGATTTGAATGATGAGCAGCTACCAAAATGTCTTGTCAAGATTAACGGAAACATTGGTCGCCAGAAAAAAATCCTCACCAGATTCCTCTTATGTAGCTTCTTTGTATAGTAAGGGTATTAATACAATCACTAGAAAAGTAGGAGAAGAGGCTCTTGAAACTATTCTTGCTGCTAAAGATGGTGAAAAACTTGAAGTTATTAAAGAGAGTGCAGATTTACTTTTTCATATAATGGTATTGCTTGCACATTTTGATTTAACTATAGACGATGTATTAGCGGAGCTTGCAAGGCGAGAAGGTATCTCAGGCATAGACGAAAAAGCGTCAAGAAAGGGGGGAGTGTAGTATGTCAGATTGTGTGTTTTGTAACATCATAGCTGGTCAGATACCAAGTAAAAAAATATATGAAGATGAGGATGTTTTTGTTTTTCATGACATTCGTCCCCATATGAAAGTGCATTTTATGATTATTCCTAAAAAACATATTCCCACCCTTATGGATTGTCAACCCGAGGATAGGGATCTGTTGGGTAAAATAATGCTGATGACCTCTCAGCTCGCCAAGCAAGAGGGATTAAGTGAGGGCTATAAAACATTAGTCAACACCGGGAAGGCTGGTGGACAAGAGGTTTTCCATTTACACGTACACGTTATGGGTGGCGGTAGTTTGTAGTGAATCATTTAACCATTTAGAATATAACAATAAACATTACTTATAGCGGAGGGCTTCATGGGTGACTTATTCACTATTCAACATTTATTACTTATCTTATTAATTGTGGTATTGGTATTTGGTACGAAGAAGTTACGTAACATTGGATCAGATCTTGGTGGAGCAGTAAAAAGTTTTAAAGAAGGAATGGCTGCTAACGATACCTCAGTCCACACTGAAAAAGATGAGAAAAAACCTCTTGAAGAGATGTCGGCGAATACGGTAAATCAAGATGTAACAAATAAAAATAAAGATCATTCATGATTATCACTCCATGTATTGATCTAATTCATGTTTAATTACAGCTTTTCTGAAATTGCTTTAGTAGCATTAGTTGCTCTGATTGCAATTGGCCCTGAGAGGTTACCACGTGTGGCCCGCGCAGTAGGGATTCTATTCGGACGTTTCAGTCGCTATGCTGCTACGGTAAAGGCCGAGATTGATAATGAGCTAGAAAAAGCGCAGTTGAAAGATATTCAAGAAAAAATTAAGGATGCTCAACAACAAGCGCAAGATGCTTTGTATCAATCCAAGAAAAATGCTGGGGATTTCTTAAATACTCCGTTAGAAGATACTCAACAGAATACCATTCATTTACGTGAGAACAGTGAGATGGTGCTTGATCACACCGATAACATAAAGACGGATATAGCAATTGTTGCTATCGTTGGGGTGGCGGGAGACCCTTACAGCGTCAGAGCAAAGGGCCCTACTAGAAGTCAACCCATTAAGAGTACGCAATATGCATTTTCATTAGATGAAACGCCACCCACGGAGGCAACGTGATAGAAGAAAGTAGTGGCGTCCAAGAGTTTATAACGCATTTAGTAGAACTTCGTACAAGATTAATCAGGGCTGTAGGTTCTGTGTTTGTGGTTTTTTTGTGTCTATTACCTATAGCCAATCGCCTATATACATGGCTCGCCCTGCCGTTATTAAAAAAAATGCCCATGGGAGGGCATATGATTGCAACGGAGGTTACCACTCCTTTTTTTGTACCCATGAAAGTCGCTGGCTTGGTAGCTTTTTTGATTGCACTGCCTTATGTTCTCAGTCAAGTTTGGGGTTTTATTGCCCCGGGCCTATATTCCCATGAGAAAAAACTTGCACTCCCCTTGATTTTTAGTAGTACTTTTTTGTTTTATTGCGGTATGCTTTTTGCTTATTTTGGTGTTTTTCCATTTGTATTTGGATTTATTGCCAATACCGCGCCTCAAGGCGTAGAAATCATGACGGATATTGATAAATATCTTAGTTTTGTAATCAATATGTTTATTGCTTTTGGTTTGGCTTTTGAGACACCGGTGGCTGTTATATTACTAGTTAAATTTGGTATTTTATCTGTGGTGCAGCTACGTGGTGCCAGACGCTATGTTATTGTTGGTGCGTTTATTGTAGGGGCGGTTTTTACTCCCCCAGATGCAATTTCTCAAACTCTTCTTGCGCTACCCTTATGGTTACTATATGAAATAGGTATTATAGCTGCAAGTCGTATGAGTCCCCTTGTTAAGGAGCCGAGTCCTGATCCTCTTGATTCTTAATATGCCCTTTGGGACGCTTGTCAACAAGGAGTTGTAGCATAATGGGTTTGCCATTTCTTAATACTTTAATTGTAGTTTGCGTGTTGGGAGTCAACATAGCCACTTGATTCAACATATCCTGAGAATCATTAATAGGGTGCCCATTGACTTCTATTAAAATATCGCCTGGTTTAGCTCCTGCTTTGTCCGCTGGTCCTTGGCTGAGAATACCAGAAAGTAAAGCTCCTTGAGTATTGGGCAGATGAAAAGAATCTGCTAGTTCAGGGGTTAAATCTTGGGCTTGAACACCAATCCAACCACGAACCACCTCCCCATGTTCAATGATGGCTTGCATGACATTTTTGGCCGTGCTGACGGGGATACTAAAACCAATACCTTGTGAACCACCGGATTTTGAATAAATGGCTGTATTAATCCCAATCAAATCGCCGTTGGCATCTACCAGCGCCCCGCCAGAGTTACCAGGATTAATTGCCGCATCGGTTTGGATAAAGTTTTCAAAGGTATTAAGCCCCAGACGATTGCGACCTAAAGCACTGACAATCCCCATAGTGACTGTTTCACCAACGCCAAAGGGGTTACCAATAGCAATGGCAATATCGCCTACACTTACCTGCGTTGAGGAGCCGTAAGTGATGGGTGATAGATTGTTTAAGTTAATTTTTAATACAGCCAGATCTGTTTCTGGATCAGTTCCCACTACCTCTGCTTTTGCTACACGTCCATCCGAGAGAACTACTTGAATTTCTTGAGCGCCATCGATAACGTGATCATTAGTCAAAATATAACCTTTTGCCATTACAATCACTCCTGATCCAAGACTAAGTTGCTTTTCAGGTTGGCTAGGAAAATTATCGTTAAAAAACTTCTTCAGCTCAGGATTGTTCGGAAAAATTGAGCTATGAGGATTTCCTACTTCTTTAGTGGTAAAAATATTAACCACTGAAGGCATCGCTTTTTTAGCCGCCACACGAAATGAATAAGGGGAGCTGGTTTTATTGTCTTTAGATGACCCTAAGGTGTTTAACACTGTAGTGTGTGTAACCAAATCATTGCGAAATAGGCTTATGATAAAGATAACTGCAAGACACACGGTGACAGATTGCGCAAAAACAAGCCAGAGTTTTTTCATAAATGTATAGATAGCAAGATAAGTTTAGATTGATTCTTAAGTAATTGAATAATTTCCCATATTTTACCAAAAGAAGTTTAAGTATCTTAAGCTGATCTGATAAAATAAAAAAGACATATATTGTATTAGCCTAAATAGGTAATAAGTTATGAAACAAGATAACACCAACTCTGGCAGGCGTCAGTTTCTGGTAAGTGCTACAGTTGCAATGGGGGCCGCAGGAGTAACTGCTATTGCTACTCCCTTATTAAGTAGTATGTTGCCTAGTGCCAAAGCTAAATCCGCTGGGGCACCTGTAGAGGTAGATGTAGCCTCTCTTGAGCCGGGCATGATGATCACTCAAGAATGGCGAGGTCAACCAGTATGGATTGTCTACCGTACGCCACAAATGATGAAGCAGCTCAACAGCAATACGCATTTTTTGGCAGACCCAGATTCAAATAGCTCTGAACAGCCGTCCTATTGCAAAAATATTCAGAGAGCTATGGATAGCCATCCGGAAATTCTCGTGGTGGTAGGTATATGCACCCATTTGGGTTGTTCGCCTGTGAGTAAAATGAAAGTAGGAGCCGCTGATGGAATGGGTGGAGATTGGCCTGGTGGGTTTTTCTGTCCTTGCCATGGTTCTAAATACGATATGTCAGCTAGGGTGTTTAAATCTGTTCCTGCGCCCTTTAATATGAGAATTCCACCATACAAGTATTTGTCCGATAAAAAAATTCTAATCGGTGATGACAAGGGAGAGGCTTGATTATGAAAGCCACATTATCGCAATTGCAACATTGGATAGATGATCGATTTCCACTCACTGCGGTATGGCGCGACCATCTTGCCCAATATTACGCTCCGAAAAACTTTAACTTTTGGTATTACTTTGGTTCATTAGCCACCATTGTACTGGTTATGCAAATCGTAACAGGGATTTTCTTAACGATGAATTATAAGCCTGATGCAAAACTGGCTTTTGCATCCGTGGAATATATCATGCGTGATGTGGATTATGGTTGGCTGATACGTTACATGCATTCCACCGGGGCATCTATGTTTTTTGTAGTAATTTATTTGCATATGACCCGAGGGCTATTATATGGATCTTATAAAAAGCCAAGAGAACTAATTTGGTTATTGGGGATGGCTATTTACTTTTGTTTAATGGCCGAAGCGTTTTTTGGCTATCTATTACCTTGGGGACAAATGTCTTATTGGGGGGCTCAAGTAATCGTTTCATTAATTGATGCCTTAAGTCCACCCTTAGCCTTGTGGATTCGGGGAGATTATGTGATTGCAGATGCAACACTCAATCGATTTTTTGCCTTTCATGTGATAGCTATTCCCTTACTGCTGTGTGTTTTAGTTTTTTTACATATTGTAGCGTTGCATACGGTGGGGTCAAATAATCCAGATGGTATCGAAATAAAAAAAGTAAAAGATCCTAGTACAGGTATTCCTTTAGACGGTATACCCTTTCACCCATATTATACAGTGAAGGATTTAGTGGGGTTGATGGCATTTTTTATTATTTTCTTTGCTATCGTCTTCTTTGCTCCTGAGTTTGGGGGACATTTTTTAGAAGCAAATAATTTTATTCCAGCGGACCCTCTGAAAACCCCTTCACATATTGAACCTGTATGGTACTTCACTCCTTTTTACGCTATCTTAAGAGCAGTACCTCAAAAACAATTAGGCGTGATTGCTATGGGGTTATCAGTGGCAATTTTTTTACTTTTACCTTGGCTTGATAGGGGTATAGTAAAATCTATACGCTACCGTGGAACGCTCTATAAAACATCGTTATATATGTTTTTCTGTGCCTTTCTGGTATTGGGTTATATGGGAACCCAGAATCCAACTATTTGGTATGTCAATCCCGTATCTCGAGTATGTTCTGTCATTTATTTTGGGTTTTTCTTACTCCTGCCTTGGGTTAGTCGTTGGGATAAGACTAAGCCGGTTCCTGAAAGGTTAACTTAATGAGGAATGTCAGTGTAATGTTGAAAAAGTTACCACTTGTTTCTTTGTTGATGCTTCTTAGCGTTTATCAGTTCTCTGCTCAGGCGGAAGAAACGGTACCTTTGCAGCATATTAAAACCAATGGAACGGATTACCCTTCTTTGCAAAGAGGTGCCGAATACTTTATTAACTATTGCGTGACTTGCCATGGTGCCAAATTTGTACGTTACGATGTTTTGGAAAAAATTGGTCTGAATAAAAAACAGATTGAAAAAAATCTAATTTTAACAGGATCAAAAATTAGTGACGACATGGTTGTTGCTTTTAGTTCAAGGGATGCTAAGGAGTGGTTTGGTGTGACTCCCCCGGATTTATCTGTTGAAGCGAGAGTAAGAGGTCCTGATTGGCTTTATTCATATCTTAAAGGATTTTATCAGGACGACTCCCGTCCTTCTGGTTGGAATAACATAGTTTTCCCTAATGTGGCTATGCCTCATGTTTTATATGCCTTACAGGGTACACAAGTTCTCTCAGACCATGCAGACCCTCAGCATTTAACAGCAGAGAGTTTGGTTATAGAAAAACCGGGAAAATTAACTGCCGCAGAGTATAATCAATTCGTCTATGATCTTGTAAACTATATGACTTTTATGGCTGAACCTGCCAGAGAGACTAGAATTCATATGGGTTATGGTGTCATGATTTTCCTAATTTTAGGTTTTGCCCTATCCTTTGCACTTAAAAAAGAGTATTGGAAAGATATACATTAATTAACGCCCAGTAAGAGAATAATTTTTATGATGACATTATATTCAGGCACAACGTGTCCCTTTAGCCATCGTTGCCGTATTGTTTTATATGAGAAGGGCATGGATTTTCAGATCATTGATGTGGATTTGTTTAATAAGCCAGAAGATATTGGCATTATGAACCCTTATAATGAAGTGCCAATTTTAGTTGAAAGAGATTTGATTTTATTTGAATCAAACATTATTAATGAGTATATTGATGAGCGGTTTCCTCACCCACAGCTAATGCCGGCTGATCCTGTCATGCGTGCACGAGCTAGATTATTTCTTTTCCGGTTTGAAAAAGAACTATTTAATCAAGTGTCAATTATTGAAGGCGGAAATGCCAAATTAATTGACAAAGCAAGGGCTGCAGTTCGTGAGAGCCTAGCACAAATAGCGCCGGTATTTATCAAACAGAAGTTCATGCTGGGAGAAGAGTTTTCAATGCTAGACGTTACTATTGCTCCATTACTGTGGCGTTTAGAGCATTATGAAATCACTTTGCCAAAAAATGCAGCGCCTTTACTTAAATATGCTGAAAGACTTTTTGCTAGACAAGCATTTATTGATTCTATGAGTCCCGCTGAAAAAGCTATGAGAAAGTAATTCATGGCTACCTCAACCAAACCCTATATATCGCGAGCCTTATGGGAGTGGTGTTGTGATAATGGATTGACTCCTTTGATTCACGTTGCCGTGAACCCGCAAACACGAGCTCCGGTTCAATTCGTTAAGGATGGTCAAATTGTTTTAAATATTAGCCCTAGTGCAACTCGTGGGTTGCAAATGGGAAATGATTTTATTCAATTTAACGCTCGTTTTGGAGGGGTATCCCAGGAGGTAAGTGTTCCTTGGGGAGCGGTTATGGGTTTATATGCTAAGGAAACTGGTGAGGGCATGTTTTTCGAGATGGAGGCAGATGACTCTGTACCTGATGAAGTGGCTACGGGCCTTGAAGAGCCTTCAATCATAGAGACAGAATCTTTACCAAGTAATAAAAAATCTAGGCCTAACCTGACAATCATAAAGTAATCGGGTAGAATAAGACGCCTAAATGCCGGCATAGCTCAGATGGTAGAGCAGCTGATTTGTAATCAGAAGGTCGTGAGTTCGATTCTTACTGTCGGCACCATTAAAGAGTTTTTCTCAGTTCAAAACAGTTCATTTTAGACCTTAAGTTATTAATTAATAATAATTTTATTGTTTATTCCAGTTCTACACAGTTCCAATTAGTTCGTTTGCAACCGTAATAATATGATGGTATAAGTGTTGGTATCTATGTTTTTTTAATTACGATACCAACAAATGCTAAACGACATCAAAATCAAGGCAGCCAAACCCGCTGATAAAGATTACAAACTATCAGATGAAAAAGGTTTGTATCTTTTTATCAAATCTACAGGCTCCAAACTTTGGCGAGTTGCCTATCGATTCGATGGCAAACAAAAAACACTTTCACTCGGCACTTACCCTGTAGTTACCTTAGCTGACGCTCGTGCAAAGCAGTTGGAAGCACGCAAGCTGCTCGATAGGGGTATTGATCCATCCGAAGCAAAAAAGACTGCTAAAACAGCGCGAATAGACGCGTTGACCAACTCCTTTGAAGCTATAGCGCGTGAATGGGTACTTGTGGCCAAGCAAGGAAAAGTAGCAAGCTACCAGCACAATACAATGCGCCGCCTTGAAATACACTTATTGCCATGGCTCGGTAAAAAGCCTATTGATACCATCACACCAATGGAGGTTTTAGCTTGTATTAAACGCATTTGTGACGGTAATAAAGTCGAGACTGGCCACAAAGTACTAAACATCGCTAGCCAAGTTTTCAGATATGCCAAGCAACATGGAAAGTGTCAAAATAACCCTGCCAGTGATTTATCTAGCGCTCTGCCTCAGCCGCAAGTTAAACATATGGCGAGCCTAATCGAACCCAAACAAGTGGCAGAATTGTTGCGCGCGATTGATGGATTTACTGGCACTTTTGTGGTGAGGCAAGCATTGCGATTGGCACCCTTGGTGTTTGTTCGTCCAGGTGAGCTACGCAAAGCAAAATGGGTCGATATTGATTTAGATGCCGGTACATGGAAGTATCTAGTTACCAAAACTAAAACAGATCACCTAGTACCGCTATCAAAACAAGCTGTCGAAATTCTGCGTGATTTGTTTCCAGTGACCGGGAGCCGTGAGTACGTTTTCAACAATGGCCATGATCCTAAGCGAGCAATGTCTGAAGCAGCAATTAATGCTGCCTTAAAACGCATGGGTTACAACACGCAAACTGAAATTACGGGGCATGGCTTTAGAGCAATGGCAAGAACTATTTTGCACGAACGACTGAATTTTGATCCGCATATCATTGAACACCAACTCGCGCATAGTGTGCCAGACACGCTAGGAACAGCTTATAACCGCACAAAATTTATTGAACAACGCACAACAATGATGCAACAGTGGGCTGATTATCTGGGTGAGCTGAAGGTTAAAAAGTTAATTTAAGTATTTTCTTTTTAATTGAAAATAACTCGTTCTTCCTGTCAGCTATCCTTCGTTTTTATCGCATCCTTTTTAGCTTGGGTTACTTGTGGGTTTGTTTGAGAGCTACTCACGGAGCCGCAAATTATCCACTCAGTAAAATTTGGTATCCACTGACATATGGCTATTACCATTTCTAAAGTTGGCTCAATTGTTTTATGAAAAAGTTTCTCCCAATCTTCTGATGGGATGTTGTTGTTGCTTATTTTTTTGGATAAGTATTCAAATAAATAATCTGCATCACTGGGGCCGTAAACTCGGATTACCCAATTCAAACGATCGGCAAGAGTTAATGGGGTGGATGATAATGGCTTACTGTCGCTACGCAGAAGAAGAGCAGATGACTCCGGCTTGAAGGAACACCAAAAACCAACCATTTCTTGTGTAGCTTCTTGCTTTGCGTAGTAGAAATTTTTCCAACTGTACGCACTAATTCCACTTTTCATTTCGAGCTCACTAAATCGCCCACGATTTTTAAAAGTGTTAACAATCAGCCCTCTTAAGATTACGCTAACATTTTTATCTATCAGAAATTCCTCAACATATTCAGGCGCTCCGCCTGAATATAGCTGGTCATCTGAATAGTTTTCTAGCCAGAATTTAATGATTTCTTGTGTCGCTTCTTGCTTTTTGTAGAAAAAATTTTGCCACTTGGTTGCAGAAATACCGCTTTTAGACTCTAGTTCTTTAAATTTAGCTCTAGTAGAAAATGTTGCAAATCGCTGCCCAATAAATTCTCGAATTTTTTCGCTAACTTTTTCATTGATTTTAAATTTCTTCACTTTTTCTCGCTTTTTTACTTGCATGGTGAATCTATACCGTTGTATAGTTTAATCCATACATCATACCGGATGGATCCAAGTGGTTCAATAGCTCAATTTTGAACACTTAAAATATGAAAGGCAAAAAATGAACAGCGCACAAATAGTTACGCTTCCTCAGTTGCAGGAAATTGTACCATTTTCAAAGACCAAAATTTACGCACTAATAAAGGAAAATGGTTTCCCTGCGGCTTTACATATCGAGGGCGGTCGGAAGTCCTTCTGGAGGACTACAGACGTCAAGAATTGGCTAGATGCAAATTTAAAATAATCTGCCGCAAAATAATGAGTAGCTTTAGTGTTCGCAAGTCTAGTAAGAGAGAGGCTTTCTCCATTGTGCAGGATGCGCTCTTAGAACATCCTACCTTAAGCTTAAATGCACGTACTGTGCTAGCTTGGATGTTAGGCCGTCCTGATGGGTGGGTAATTCAAATTAAATACATGCTGGACAAACTACACATAACTGATAACGTTTGGCGAACTGTGAAGAAAGATTTGATACAAGGCGGTTTTTTTAGTCAAACTCGCTTTAAGAATGAAAATGGAACATTTACTTGGGTACAAGAAGCTACGGACGAACCTCTATACCTAGCCACAAAAAACCATCCGTTAAAAACCACGGATGGATCACCCACATATGGTAAACAACAAATAAAACAAGATATATATAAACAAAATAACTTTACCATCCCTCCTACCAAAGCCTTCCTCCCTCAACAAGCCATGGATGTGGATAACGCATCTTCTGAAAATCTTACTTTTGAACTAGATTTGAGCGTAAGCCACCATTTGAAAAAAATATTGGGACTAAGCAAAACCTTACTCGTTGAAATTACCAGTCAGAAACTTGCAGATGCTCTCGAAACTAGTTTACGACTAGGTGAAGCCACAGGCAACAAAGTAAGGTTTCCGAACAAGGTACTTGATTACCTCAAAACACTATCACCAGAAATCCTTGAGGAGAGAGGGCAGCCCATTGTCGTCGAGAGAGAGAAGAAAAAAATATTTGCTGAAAGACAGCATGTGATTGCATACAGTTTTCAGCAGAAGCCAGACATTGAAGCGCGGGCGAAAGGTTATCGCATACTTCAAAAAGTAAGAAGCGACAGGCAGCAAAAAGCGCTTAAATCAGTATGAGATTATAACTACTTGAATAACTGATGGTAATGCCTGAAAGTGGGGCTTCGTAAAGTTTTGTGTATTAGAAGTTTGAAGAAGATTTTAGTTAAATTTCAAATATGTTGATTTGACGTATTTTGAGGTGCCCCGTTTGCTTGATTGTTGAGTTTGAGTTTCCTGCAGCAGACCTTTATGATCGACACTTTCGGCCGAGGTTGTGTCAAAACGCCAGAGTCAATGAATTGTAATATTGTTCTGTAGTAAAACCAGTAATTGTTTAGATCGAAGTTTGTTAGTCAACTTTGGCACAAAGTAAGGCCACAGGCCCTATGAAGCCATCGCCTTCATCAATGCCACACTTCCCATGATATTCATCACGCGTTTCATGTTGTATGCCAGAATGTGTAAACTCATTTCCGTACTGACATGTGACTTGGTTTTCATCAAGAAGTGCGAAGCACCCATCCAGTGCTTCAAGGTGCCAAAGGTGTGTTCTATGGTGCAACGCCTAATCTTCATGGCATCAGGCATGCTTTCTAGATTCACTTGCATTTTATCTAGGACTGCTTCATTTTCCCAACGCTTAATCCGTCTTTGATCGCTGGTAGTGCAACTAGACTTTAGTGTGCAATGCTTACAGTTAGAACTCCAGTATGTGGTGAGATTTTTACCAGACTCCAACGAACGGTAGCGTTCTATCAGCAATTCCCCTGCTGGGCATTGGTAGGTATTACTCTTGGGATCGTACACAAAGTGGCGTTTATCAAATAAACCATTGGCTTTGTTGCCTGAGGTTAAGCACTTCGGCATGATCGGCGTAATTCCGTTCTCAACACAAGCCGCCACTTCCTCACCCTTGTAGTAGCCTTTATCCGCTACCACCGTCAGTGCCTCTTGTTGCAATGCGTCCTTGGCCTGCTTACCCATGTTCGCTAATTGCGTCCGATCATGACCAGCCGTCGTTACTTCATGTGCCACGATGAGATGATGTTGCGTATCCACTGCGGCTTGAACGTTATAGCCAACGATGCCACCGCCACGATGTTGCATGGAGCGTGCATCAGGGTCCGTTTGTGAGAGCTGTTTATCTGGAGATGACTGCACCTCAGATTCAATCGTTTCCAATGCTTTCATCTGTGCTTGGAACATAGCGATTCGTTCAGTCAATCGTACTTGATGGGGTGTTGATTGCTTAGGGGAGCTAATATCAGCGGCTTCTAAATCATCCAGGTATTGTTGGATGTTCTTCTCCACTTCTTGCATGCGACTTTTAATCTTGGCTTGTGTGTAGTTATTATCAGAGCTGTTGACGGCTTTGAACTTGCTGCCATCAATGGCAATCATGGAATCAGCAAATAAATTCAAACGACGGCACAGTTCTACAAACTGGCTGCACACTTTGCGTATGGCAGGGCCATTCTCATTCCTGAATCTGGCAATGGTTTTAAAATCAGGATTAAGTCTTGCAATCAACCACATGAGCTCGACATTGCGGTTAGCTTCAACTTCCAGGCGTCTGCTGGATTGAATGCGGTTGAGGTATCCGTAAATGTAGAGTTTGAGCATGGCAGCAGGATGATAAGACGGACGACCCGTCTGAGCTGGGTTCACACCTACAAACCCTAATTCCGATAATGCTAACTGATCTACAAAGACATCAATCACGCGTACTGGGTTATCTTCTGCTATATATTCATCCAGCAACTCTGGAAGCAGAGTACTTTGTGTTCTATCTTGACCTTGTATAAATCGTTTCATATTTAAATAAAAACAATGTAATCAGATGGTTACATTATACAATATCTAGATTAATGTGGTTATTTCAGATTGAATTTATAGGTGTTTTGACACAGGCTCGGCCCATAGCGGTCTCTCAACTAAATTAGTTCGATCCCAGATCGAGGAGGCAATCTGGCACGCAGATTAGTACTTTTTCTATTCAAGTTCAAGACTTCTAAGGTTCACAATTTGAATTATCTAAGCCAGCCTGTTAGGCTACGAACTATACGTATCTATAGTCCCCCGTGTTATGTAAACGGAGGAAGGCTCTTATCTGCTAATACGAGACATAAACCAGTAAGTCACACAAGGAGTTGGGAGCTGCTATGAAGATTCAAATCGTTCGTGTCAAAAACTTTCGCACATTGAAAGATGTGACGATCCCATTCGACTCTGTCACGACTTTCATTGGGCCGAATGGTGCTGGCAAGTCAACTGTACTTCGTGCTCTCGACTGGTTCTTTAACGGAAAACCTAGTTCATTGACTGAGAATGACTGTTCCTTTGGGGCGATTGAAGAAGACATTGAAGTCCAGGTTACATTCGCTGATCTCACCGAAAAGGATCGCGAAGCACTTGGCAAATATGCTCCGGATGGCGTTGTGACATTCACTGCATGGAAGCGTCGGTCACCTGATGGTTCCGATATGCTCTCTGCCAATGCAAAGGGCTTTCCAGATTTTAACGCAATCAAGGCAGCAAACGGTGCGACTGCGAAGAAAGATTTGTACGCCCAGCTCCGGCAAGACACCCCAGATTTGAATCTTCCAGTGGCCAACACCGGCGCTGCTGTTGAACAGGCAATGACGGCATGGGAGGCATCTCACACGGACCAACTTGTCGATGCTCCTGAAGCCTTGCAGACCAATTTTTTTGGATTCAATAGTGGCGGTAAGATGAGTGGTCTCTTCGACTTTGTCTTGGTCACTGCCGACCTTCGCGCAAGTGAGGAGTCGATCGACGGTAAGTCTAGCATCATCGGCCGAATACTTGAGCGTTCAATCGATCGTGCCGCTGCCGATGAGGAGATTGCGAAAATTGTAGAGGAGTCACGTGCGAAGCAGCAGAAAGTCTATGAAGAGAAGTTCAAAGAGCAGCTTGATGCCATTACCACGCAGCTCAACGAGGTCGTTGCATCCTATGCACCTGGTCGGGCGGTCACGGTTTCTCCGGCCGATGTGGAACTCAAAGCTCCTCGCACGACATTCGATGTGACGGTGCTGGACGGTACAACCCAGACTGCTGTAGAACGACAGGGGCACGGCTTTCAGCGTACTCTTCTAATCTCAGCCCTCCAGCTATTGGCACAGTCGGGCTCAGCTTCAGCAGAGGGTGTCATTTGCTTGGCTATTGAAGAACCCGAGCTTTTTCAGCATCCGATCCAGGCGCATGCTTTTGCGAAGGTACTCAGGTCACTTGCCGAGGATACAGGTAAACGTATTCAAGTAACTTATGCGACTCATAGTCCCTACTTCCTCGAGGCTAGGCATTTTGATCAGGTCAGACGTCTCACAAGATCGTCTGACGAGACTCCGGTGGTAACTGTCCACTTTGCCACCATTGAGGATGTGAAGACGAAACTAGATGGGACAGTTGATGCTGGCCAGATTGGCCGTCAACTCGATGGCATCGTCACCAGTCGCCTCTCGGTTGCGTTGTTCGCAGCGCGTGTGCTGCTAGTCGAGGGGGATACAGAGGTCGCAGTATTCTATGGGATTGGTGATCGAGATGCCATGGGTCGCCTTGAATCTCAGGGGTTGTCTATTGTTTCTGCAGGTGGTAAAGGTGGAATTCCGCTAGCTCATGCCATCCTTACTTGCCTAGGAATTCCGACTTATGTGGTCTTCGATGGTGATGGCGGTTTCGAGGGGCGAGCTAAAGCTGTGGGCAAGAAACAGGCTGTTATAGACAATGAGCGTACGAACTATTCGACTGAAAATCGTCGGCTGTTGAGATATCTAGGCGAAATTGAGATTGATTTCCCACTGGAGCAAGTCACAGATTGTGTAGCAACATTGAGCGACCACCTTGAGGCCTACCTTGAAGCTAATTGGGCGGAATGGGCAATATCATGTGCGGAGATTGAGAGCGCTGCCGGAATCGAATTCGCAAAGAACCAATACGCTTACCGAACAGCAACAATCGAGGCAAAAGGAACTGTTCCAGAGATGCTCAAGCAAATTTTAATGAAAGCTGGAGGAGTTTAAAAATGCATGAGATTATCTGCCCGCATTGTAGGAAAGCATTCAAGATTGATGAGGCCGGGTACGCTGACATCCTTAAGCAAGTTCGTGATGGCGACTTCGAGAAACAATTGCATGAGCGACTTGAGCTGGCCGAACAGGATAAGAGAAACGCAGTCGAACTCGCCAAAGCCAACGTTATCAGTGAATCTCAGAAGGCTGTCTCTGCGAAGGACAGAGAAATTCAGGAGCTGATGGCTAGGCTAGATGCCGGCGAGGTTGCGCGGAAGCTAGCTGTATCTGAGGCGCTAAGCGCAGTAGAAAAAGAGCGCGACGCACTTGCTAACGAACTTGAGCAAGCGAAGCATGATAAGCAAGTTACTTCAATGTTAGCTGAGGCAAAGCATGTGAACGAATTGCAGAAAGCCGCTGTAACAAAGGATACAGAAATTCAGGAGCTAAAGGCAAAGATCGACGCTAGCAATATCTCACAAAAACTCGCTATAACCGAGGCAGTAAATGTAGTCGAAAAAGAACGCGACGAACTGAAAAATGGCTTGCAACGGGTAGAACTTGAAAAGCATCTCGCAGAAAAATCTCTGAAAGAAAAGTACGAGACGCAGATTAAGGATCGAGATGATGCAATTGAGCGCCTTCGGGACTTGAAGGCCAAGCTATCGACCAAGATGGTCGGTGAAACCCTTGAACAGCACTGTGAGACCGAGTTCAACCGAATTCGTGCCACTGCATTTCCGAGATCGTACTTCGAGAAAGACAATGATGCGCGAGCCGGCAGTAAAGGTGACTACATCTTCCGCGACTCAGATGAAGAGGGCACCGAAATCGTCTCGATCATGTTCGAGATGAAGAATGAGAGTGACGAAACTGCTACCAAAAAGAAGAATGAAGACTTCCTGAAGGAACTCGACAAGGATCGTATAGAAAAGAAGTGCGAGTACGCGGTTCTGATTTCCCTGCTCGAACCTGATAGCGAGCTATATAACACTGGTATTATCGATATGTCCCATCGATACTCGAAGATGTACATCGTCCGACCCCAGTTTTTTATACCAATCATCACATTGCTGCGGAATGCTGCAATGAACTCACTTAAGTACAAATCAGAACTTGCTCTTGTTAGAGCGCAGAACATCGACATCACGAACTTTGAAAACAATCTCGAGGCATTCAAGAACTCATTCGCGAGGAACTACGACCTTGCATCCAACAGCTTTAAAAAGGCGATTGAGGAGATCGATAAATCAATCGACCACTTGCAGAAAACCAAGGACGCTCTGCTCGGTACCGATCGGAACCTTCGTCTTGCGAACGACAAGGCGCAAGACGTGACAATCAAAAAACTGACTCGGGGCAACCCGACGATGGCAGCCAAGTTCTCCGAGCTCAAGGAGGGTAGTTCTTCCGATACAGATTGAGGTAGGATATTCATTCCCGTGGGGATTTCTTAAAAGAGCAGGTCGGCATAGTAAGAGTCGGTAGCCCCTCCTAAAGGTTATCATTCTTTTAGCCAAGCGGATTTTTCGCTATGATTAAACTGCGTTTATTCAAAACAGAGAAATTATCAAAATCCAGTTACCAGATTTGGCCAGACTGGTGAGCCTGTGATGGCTCGAACGAATGATTGTATATGGACTCCTCCTCTTTTGCAAACAATCCGATTTTGGCTTGTTGGTGCGACTGCTCACGTATATCCGGTCTCTTAATACCGCATTTCATTTGAAATGCACGACCCTGATGGGCTATTCGCGCACAGGCTCCCCATTGCTTTGACGGGCTATGATGCCACAGACATTCTCGGGTCTTTCCTGTGCCGGTTCGACCTGTTGGCCATCACGCGGTTTGTTTTGCAATCCTAATATTGATCACTTTCTGTCAAACTTTACCTTGTTAAGCTGAGGCTAACTCTGGTTGGTAATCTAAGCCTTTACGTATCATCGCCCATGCAATCCTGACGGTTTTGTTCGCCATCGCCACCGCGGCTATATTCGGATGACGGTTATTCGCAATACGCATCACCCATTGACTCAAATGATCTTCTTTATGCTTAGCCATTTGGATCATTGAACGTGCGCCATGTACCAGCAAACATCGTACGTAGGAATCGCCCCGTTTACTAATACCAAGCAGTTTGCTCTTTCCACCTGAGCTCATTTGTTTTGGTGTTAATCCTAAAGACGCAGCCATCTGACGTCCATTGTTAAACTGGGAAGCATCACCTACTGTCGCCAATAATGCGGTTGCAATCATTGGACCAACGCCTCTCAACTGCTGTAGGCGTTTTGCCACAGGATCATTAGCTGCAAGTACTTCAATTTCTTGATCAAGCGCTTTGATGCGTTGATCCAGAATTAACAAGTCATGCCATACACCATGTAATAATCGACGGAAGCGATCACTTAAGCCATTATCCAGCTCTTCCAACCAATAAGGGATTGCCGAACGTAAGTGACATATTTCTCTAGGCGCAACCAAACCATATTCTGAAACCAAGCCGCGTATTTGGTTGGATTTAGCTTTACGTTGATCCATCAACTCTGCACGAATACGATGTGTGGCCTGAATGTCTTGTTGTTCGGTGTTCTTGATATTGACAAAACGCATATGAGGTCGGCTCATGGCTTCGCAAATCGCCTCTGCGTCATTCATATCATTCTTGTTACTTTTTACATAAGGTTTAACAAACTGCGGTGCTATTAATCTAACAACAAATCCCTTGGATTGAAGCAGCCGCGCCCAATGATGCGCTCCACCACAAGCTTCCATTCCAATCACGCATCCTGGCTCGACTTTTTCCAATAGCACCTTGATCCATTCATTACGATTCAGCTTACGTTGCCAAACAGTTTTGTCGTCTCGATCAACACCGTGAAGCTGAAAAACATCCTTTGCCAAATCTACGCCAACTCGTACAATTCTCATGATGAACTCCCTTTCTCTAACTGGTTGTGTGGAAACTCCAGTTTGACACTTCGGTGCCCTTTCGGGGAGGGGGAGTCCATCCCATTGCTTTGGGCAGTTTTTTGCCCTTTGACCTACTAAATAGCTTGCCGTAAAGCAGACAGTCAAAAAGTAGAATCAACATTATTTTACGAAGTTTAATTAGCTTGTAGCATTACCTAATAATTAGCGAATACACAAAACTTTACGAATACCCGAATTACTCAGGTAGTTTTCCAGTGCCAACATACTTAAATAGCTCGTAGTTCATCTTTACAAAATTAGCTCCTGTTTCAGTTTCTATTCTTGATATAGGTTTTACCCACTTAATTCTGAATATTCTATCCTTTACTGATTCAAGGTAAGCTTCCCCATTATGATCCACGACTTCTAATTGTTTCCCATACAATCGCTCGTCCTTTGATAGCATAAGCCCTGGAATGGCTGGATGCTCCAATTGTCCATCCATATAGACTTCTTCAGGCACGCCATCCCGTCGCTCTAGCGGCTTGACTGGCAGTAACGCTAAGCAGTGCAAACCTTCATTCGGTGAGGAGGTCGTTGTGTGGCGCATGCCAGCTGAAGTCACAGGTACGACTTTTTCCGTATCATTCTTGTCTTGGTTGGCTTCAGTAAATTGTCGTATGATTTCGGTCATCTCATCTATCAGTTGCGCATTCTTATTTCTTTTCTCCATCAGTTGATCTTCAAAGTATTGCTCTACCATCGAACAGTCCAGACTGAGATCGCATTGTTCAAGCAGATCGGCGATCTGCTTGAACGAATAACCAGCATTTCTTAGTTTGAGTATATGGGGAAAGTACACTTCAAATGTCGATCGTAGCAATTGATCGTCGCCAACAGTGTGCTGGCTGGTATCAACAAATATTTGTTTGGATTTATTAATGTCAAAATTCATGGCAGCCTATAAAACTATAAATGTTTCTTGATTAATATAAGCGGCGGGCGAGCCACTGCAGATTGTTCTTTTATTAGCTCATGTGCTGCGCGCAATTCCATATCCTCTTCAGTATTTTTTACAAATTGATTCATGATTTATATCTAAAATATATTTAAAAAATTCCACTAATTCTTTGCCATGCCGCATACAAACTTAGAATAAACAGCGCTGGCAGAGCAATAAATAGAAAGAAATATATAAAAGCTTTGTCAATTCCATATGCTAAAAGCTGCATGAAACTCTTTACCTTACTGTCTGGCCAGCCTTGCAATCTATCTTCAGCTGGTAGCGTTTTGAATAAAAAGTCGAAAGTTCTATCCCTAAAATCTGTGTATTTCATTTTTAATCCTTAGTCAGAATGGTGTGTGTTAATGCTCACATGCGTTGTTGCTTGCTCTTTCGCAACGTGGTCGTTCAGTTTAGAAAGGTGATCTCTGAATGTTGGTTTATTCGATTGCCCCATATTTTGATCGGTAGAGCTCGGCGCACCACCAATTCCAGCAGCTTGACCAGATCCACTAGGTGAAGCCGATTGACCAGGTAAAGGTCTGACATTAGACGATCCAGTAGTTATGGGGGACGCAGACGATTGCGTAACTCCTGTTAAAGGTGATGACTCTGGTTTTGGATTGTTTCCTATAGATGAAGGGTGATTTCGCATCTCTTGTAAAGACATTTGTGGGGATTTTTTTGGGGAAATTGGGGCGTCTCCTACCACTGGAGAATCAAAGCCACGAGTTCCAGATGAAGAAGCATCTGATACAGATCCGGAATTTCCCAAACTTTTCATGAAGTCACTCATTGTCTGACCGGCTTTTGTCGCCGAGTCAGCCACTGCACCAGCACCAGATCCTGCAGCAGCACCTAAAGCCGCTCCTGCCGCAGCCGCAGAAGCCACATCAGCTGTACCCATATTTGTACTACCGCCAGCCAGAGAGGCAGCAATTGAGTCCGATTTCCACACAAGATATACGATGACAGGGAACGAACATAACATCGCAAAAATAACCTTTATTATTGAGCCCCAATCAAATGGATTGCCCCATGAAAAACTATCTAGCTGTACGCCAGCGACATCAATGATCTTGCCGAAAGCAGAATAAACAATTCCAAGTAAAATTATTCGATACACCAAAGAGATTAAAGATTTGAATGGTGCAATGCCCTGATCTTTTAAAGCATTCAATCCAAGGAAAGAAAAACTCAGTGGTGACATCATTACAATTAAACCTAATTCTAATTGCAGCATAATGAGTTTTATTGCCATAAACATTCCTGCTCCGAAGACAGTAAATAAGATCACTACCAGCACACTACCGATAGAGCTATTTCCAACCCCTGCTATTGATGTGCCAGTCGCGGCTATTCCAATTAAAATAGAAGAGCATAGGCTAAGTGTGGCAGTAATGACTGAACCTGGGCTAGGTAAATTAGGCGCAAATTTAGTCAATACACCATTACCTACAGAGTCAATGTATTCAGGTCCATTTTTTAAAACATAGATACAAAAACTGAACCACATCAAACTGCCTAAAAATTTTGCCCAAAAAGAGGTCAAATCACCCTCACTTTTTAGTACGTGGAGGTTTGTCACTACAAATTGTATGGACATGAGTGATCCGAGCCAGATCAGCGCCTGCGGCATGATGGATGCACTTGCGAGTTTAATCGCCTCATTAACAGTATTAACTATTGAAATATCTGGTGTATCGGCAGCATGTGCGACTTTGAAAGAAAATAACAAAATTAAAAATATGAGAGTTTTCATTTTTTCACCAATCTTCCAAACGCAGATCCACCATTTAAATCTTCAGTTCCATCTTTAAATAAGGTGAATGGAAATCCATGAATTTTTATAGCATCACCGTCGATAAGGTATGGACTCTCATCCAGTTTCATACCGTTTCTGCTCTCAATAACTGTGCCATTTTTGAAGGTGTAACTTGATTTAGTAAAATCACTAACGTATGTACCGTCTAGCTTAGAGCTATCGAGCTTAGATCCGCATGCGGACAGTGAAAGTAGAATGGATAACAAAAATATCTTTTTCATAATAAAAAACCTTTCAGATAAATAACTGTTTATTGGAACAAATCCCATTTTTTGTAAGTTTTTTGGGATGTATCAAGTTTTGGCAGTTCCTTTGGTTTAATTGCCAAAAATCCCTTTTGAATGGCAGAATCACCATCTACAGCGGCTTGAGCCTTGGCATTTTGCCCAGCCATATAGTTGCTAGTAGCAATATTTTGGGTAGCAATCAGATCCTGGAGCTTCTGCATCTGTTGGACTTGCATTACATTGATCTCACTCATAGTTTGAACGGCAGCAACTGTGCCTTGGCTAGTTTGTGTCTTGTTAAACAAAGCAGTTAAAGCCTCAGTATCTGATGCGAAAGAATCTCGGTGCATACCAGCAGAACGCATTGCTGCACCCAGTGTGTCTTGGCTTGCTGTTGTCCAAGTTTTGAATTTTTCTGAAAAATTCCCATCCAGCGGATTTTTAAATTCTTTAGTAAAGTTCTCATCAATCTTAGCCATAGAACCACCAATGGATTGCCCTGACTGCATGATGCTGCCAATACCATTCATTAGCCGTGAAACGTCCGAGCTCATGATGCTGGTGGGATTCAATTCCAAATTCCGCAACTGAGCTTGGTATTCCTGCAACTGGGTTGTATATTGATCCACTTGCTTAGCGTACTGGGCAGCAAGCTGAATCCTGTTTAATACCTGAGTCCATTCAGTAGCACAATTTGCGCAGAAAACTGCATAAGCAGGATTATTAGCATTAGTCATTACTGCCAGCAGTGCGAGTGTTAAAAGACGCTTTTTCATTTAGCTTTCCTTTCCTTATATTTAAAAATTCCATATAGCGCTAATGGTGACAAAAATACTGACAGGCCCGCTCTTGTAATAAGTTCTAAGTGATTTTTGAGTGGAGAAAGAGCAATGAAAATTACAAACATAATTCCAATTATTCTTAACTTGCCCTTAATTTCTTCAAGTTCTTTATCTACAACTTTCACTTCATCTTTCATTTGAATCTCCTTAGTAAATTAGCCGAAAATATTGCCGTATTTTTTAACGAAAACAGCTTTTTGATACTCGACTTCTGTGGTCATGATTTGAATCATTTCAGTTTTAGAAATATTGGTTTGTCCCTGAAGCGCTGGGAAGTATTCCGAACTTTGCTGCAGCACTGAATCAGGAACAATTCCATGTGGATATTGGATTTCGCATGGCATGCTTGCGAGAAGTTTTTGCTTATCCGTTTTTGGCAGTCTGTATTGCAATTGCGTTGGTGTTAAAATATTTGTAGCCATGTGTGATCTCCTGGTTAGATTGCCTTGGTCAGCTGTGCCTGGTCGTTGTCGCGATTGGGTACAGCGCTTTTGACTCTTAAATTCTGGATAACATCTCGCGTTCACGAAGTTCAGGTAAAGCTTTATAGATTTGACCTGGTAAGATTTGATGTGTGATCGCGGCTGCGCCAATGGATGCATTGTCAACAAGCACATCACGACATGCAGCTACCGTTCTAATCGATATTTTTGTATTGACTATTGCTCGTTGGAAATCAGCTTCCGTCCATGAGGTTGAGGCTTTTTTGGGCTTTACGAGTTTCAGTCGATTTTCTTGGTTTTTCTGAAAATACAAAGTAGCCTGACTGACGATAACGCCAACGGTTATTCCCACTGTGGCAGCACCAAACGCTGAAAGATGTATAGCTTGTGCGCCAAATCCGAAACCAAAGGATAGTCCTGCAATAAGCACTGTTTGCAAGGATGAAATTGGGTTTGATGGCAAATAGGTTGATTGCATTGAGTATGTTTTAACGTCAACGCGCTGTTTAGATAAATCATTTAACAATCTTATGGTGGGTAATAAAGCCTCATCCATTGCTTTTGGTAATTGTTGTATTTTTTGGTGGAGTTGCCCGACTTCACCAATCCATTCAGCGACAAGCCCATCAAAATGATCTGGTTTTTTATCAAGCATGGCTACTCACCTTTTTGGTAGCTTCTGCCTGTAAAGGTTTTCCCATAACTGCTTTGAATGCACGATCAAAATCTGCTACTAGAGAGGTAGCCATCATTTTGTTGGTTTTCATCCATGAGTAATATGCGATAGCTTCTTTTACCTTGGGATCATCCTTTTTAGGATGCGCATCAATTATTTGTTGTGTCCAATTTGTTTTGTCTAAATTGATACTCTCAACAGTGTTGTCCGTGTTTTTAATGCGCTCAAACAACCCCGTTTTGTAGATAACTGCTGAAGTATTTATTACAAAATTTTTATGTTCTTCATGGTATGCAAATAAGTCGGCAAATATCTTTTCCAATTTTGCACCGACAGGAACCATGTTAAATATCATTTTTATTTTTTCTGCTGGGACACCCATGTTTTGCAAGAAATCAATTGTCAGGGCAGTATCCTCAGACTTACCATCAGGGCTGTGTGGCACAATAAACAAATCAAATTCATCCACAGAACCATGAAACTCAGTGAATAATGCTTTGATTTTTTTTGAGTCGGTGCTGCCAATGTCAACAATAATGTCATGCCCCACAATGTTGGTAGCTAGGTATTCAATCAGCCAAGCCCACTCTTCAGACGTAGCCTCAATTTCTTTACTGCCTGCAATTTTTCCAGGGATTGAGTTGTCCGACTCTACATAAATTACTTCAGTGCCTTTTGGCAATCGTGGGTAAACCACTTCGTTACAAGCTGTAGATTTACCCACATTCCCATTCAAATTCAATACGACAGATCTCATTTTATTATCCTTAATTAATTTGGTGCTTTTGGTTTAGTTTTCCCAAATCCTGGGAGGCTTGTTTTATTGATTAAATCTACATCTTCAATTCTGTTAATTGCCGCGTCTTTATTGGGTTTTTCTGAGTTCAGAGTTGGATAACTAACATTTTTGTGCTCAATTTTTTTTGATTTTTCTACTACTGGTATTACTTCTGCAGCTGACTTAATGATTAAGGCATCGATGACTCGCTCTTTTTTGATTCTGTGAAGTGCATGTTTGAAAGTATCAATATCAAAAATAAGTCCATTTTTTGCTAAAGCATTTACCAAAACTTTATTACTCGCACCTGCGGCTTTTGCTTCCATCACCCAATCGTAATAATCACGTAATCGGGCGGTCTTATTTCGTCGGCTCCCACCTGTAACTTCTATCAATGCAGCTTTGACGTTATCTCGTTCCGTATTCATTTTTTAATTAGTTTGCTTTCGTTGTATATCGATTTATTCCTGAAATATGACTATATAAGTTACGTTGTAACTACTGTATTATCTATATATAATATAAATATGTATTTAGAAGTTACAATATGAGAGGTTAAATTATTATGCTTTTTGATGGGTTGTCGATTTCATTCAAGGTTTTTGCTGAAAGCTTAAAAACAACATGGATGGAAAGTGTTCCTTATATAAGCTGCTTCAAAACAGATATTGTTTATTCGATTTATTTATCTGGAAAACTCGCAAATGAATTACCAAAAAAGGTAATTAAACAAAGCTTCAATGAGAGTTATTTGAAGCCAATTGCTACAGAGTTGAATATAAGTTTAAGAAAAGCAGCGAAACTAATGGCATTACGCAATGCTTGGGTTGCCAATTTCCAAGAGCGAGAGTTACCAAAAATTTCATTTACTCAACTTAGGTCGCAACTGAATAGCGAAATTGCAATTGATTATGTGGTTTTAACATCCAATAATTGGGTCCAACATCCGTGGATTGAGGATCAAATTGAGCAAGAAGATTCTGAAGATTTACTTTGCGTAAAACCTTATACGCCTGAAGAACTAGCGACACACAATGAATTCTCGAAGATGGAATTTGAGAGGAAAATACAGAATATAGAGTTCTGTACTAATTTATTTAGGTCACAAAATGGCTCTTATAAATCAATGCTTGAGGCAGATGCAGATGCTGCGAAACATGATGTTAAGCGTGCCGAAAAAAGGATATTAGAGCTACAGGACGAGTTGGCCGGACAAGAAAATATTATCAGAGCAGCAAAAAAAGTAATTCGAAAGTTCAGGGATACCGACAGGCTATTAAATAATAGGCTACCTGGACGTCAAGAAAAAACAGAAGAGGAATTAAAGCGCATTGAAATTGCGAAACGATTCGTTTCACAATGGGTTATTTCTTTAAAAAATGTTTTAGAGGTGAATAATTGTAGTGAGCTTGCCAATGCGATTGGTAGCCAAAGAATGATATTAGGGCGGTGGGAAAATAAGAAAGCACTTCCAACAATCAGCTCTCTAAGAACAATCTCTAATAACAAAATTCAGTTTGGAAAATATGCAGGTACAGGTACCAAACTTTATGAAGTACAAACAACACCTTCTCTAAGCAATTTAGTGAATCTGATCGAATTTGTATAAATAGTTTGAAAACCACGGAATCCATATTCCGTGATACTCCTATGTATTCCGTGTTCTTCTCCTTTTATAACAATGTCTTCCTGACTTTATAAATACAATTCCTACATTGCAAACAGAGGCACGACAGTCAATGTTTACAAAAATCTACGATTTTTGAAACTTTGACCTGTGCTAAGGGGATATTCCCCTTAACCCCTTACGCTCCACACCACCTTTAGGGTGTGTTTCGCTAGGTACCATCCTTGTGCGGATGGACGTGGGCAAGCCTACTAAAAGGAGAAAATTATCATGGCAAGGCCAGAAAAGTTGGATGCAGAGAAGTTCACAAAATCAGTTGCCTTTCGGATGACTGAAGGCACGTTCAAGATGTACGAAAGAAAATTTATGGCTGCCGGTTTAAAGCAGTCTGAATTTTTCCGACTCCATGTTGTTAACAATACAACTCTAGTTGTCGCTAAATCACCTACTGCCTCGCGAGCTGTTTTGCTTCTGTCCAAAGCATCCAATAATTTAAATCAGCTTGCACACCGAGCAAATGCTGCGAATCTTTCAAGAACAATTTCCGATGATACGTTCAAGGTAATCTCAACCCAATTACAACTTCTCAATGACTTCATGTTGTCTCAGGTGCAAGAGGCCAGTCAATGATTGTTGAAGTTGGCGGAGCTGATGGCGGGTTCAAAGAGTATTTGGAAACTGGCCGCAAGAAAGGGCGTGAGCTTCATCGCGACCAGCTCGATCAACGGATTCCATTGTTCGGGGACTTAGACGTGTTTGAAATTTCCACTTCGGCACATGAAGGTAAGGGTCATCGCTATGATCACGTTACCTTGTCTTTTTCAGAAAATCACGTCACAGATGAAATGCTCCAACGTGCCGTTGATGAGTTCCGTAACCATACGTTTGCAGCATGGCCAGAATCAGAGCGACACAGAATCGCGTTCTATGCAGAAGCTCATCGTCCAAAGATGCTTAGTTACACCAACTCACTTACAGGTGAAAATGTAGAACGCCTGACGCATATTCATATCGGCATTGGCAAGCGTGATTTACTCACAGGTAAATCTATTGAGCCACTTGGATTCCTCGGGCAAGCCTCAGACAACCTTAAATACATTGATGCATTCCAAGAATCATTTAATGCGAGGCATGGCTTTGCTAGTCCTAAAGATAATCCAAAAATCACGCCAGAGAATGCTGTCGATATTTTAGCGCGCTACACCGGCGCAAAGCCCAATGCACTCGGAACTTTTAACGAAAAAAAAGCCAGTCTTGAAATTACTCTGCAGAAGGAAATACTAGCGAAAAATATTACCACTTGGGATGACTTTGGCAAGTTGCTTGAAGTTCATGGGGTCGTTTCCAAGATGCATGAAGGCCAGTTCAATGAGAGTTTCAGGATAAAGCCACACGGATCAGATCGAGCTATGCGATTAAAAGGTGTGTTTTTTCAGCGTCAATTCATCGAGCGTTCAACCGATGAAAAACTTGCTGTTATTTCCGACAAAGCAAAAATTGCATACTTTGAACAAATGCAGCCCAGAAAAGAACCTAAATATGTTGCGTCAATTTTGGAGGAGTGGCACCAAACCAAGGCGCGCGAAATTCGCTATATCCATCAAAGCAGCAAATTCTACAAAGAAGTATACAAACCTGCTGATGCCGAAACGCGTCAGCAACTTTTAGACGAAATCGAAAGGAAACATCATGGCCTCACCAGTTCTGTCTCAAATCATGGACGAAAAGAAAATACCCCCACCAGAAATCGCCTGCCAGGATTGCAGCCACGCGACATGGATGGAATTCAAAGCCGGAGTGAAATGTTACTGCGCGATAACGATGGCGTGGATGTACGAACCGAGCCATCACGAGAGCAAGATCGTTTGGGCTTGCGACAAGCAGATGAGCGTGGAGGAGGCGATGGAGCCAATGCCAGCGGTGCCACCGATTCGACAAGCAGAGAGTCAGACGGCAGTAGTGACAGAGGAGATCATACAAACTCAGGAAGCACCAGTAAGCCTGTTCGAGGATATGGACATCAAATCTCCAGCAGAGCCAGCCGGACCGAACAGCTTCATGAACTTCAACCATCCAGCATAATCGGGCGTGTTACTGCCGAACAGCGCGAGCGCTACGAGTTGGCGGCAGATAAAGAGCGATATGCAGAGATTCGCAAGAATCTGGATTGCGCACAGCTACTAAGTCTACTTTCACACAGTCATGGCCTCAACCTTGAGAAGTACCAAGTAGCGACCGCAACAGATGGCAGTCCACGTATCCAAGCTGGAAGCCGTGCTCTCACACCAAGTGATTTTTTGATGAAGGAATTGGGCTTGCCATGGAAAGAGGCTGCGCCGATTTTGCGCCAAGTTTATGAACATCAAATTAATAGTCAGGTAACAAAGCCACGTAACGTAAAGGCAGCACCATCGATTCTTTGGATGGACTTCAAAGCCATGCGCAAAGTAACTGACGCAGAGCTATCTCAGCGTCTTAAGGTGTTTGATGGTGTAGCTAAAGCACACCGCACGGCCCTTGCTGAAAAGCTTAAAGCAGAGCAGGCGGCCACCCTTGCCGGACTTTCAGGCACGGCTAGAAAAGCTGCACATTCACTAGGAAAACTCAAAGCTGCTACTGCAAAAGCAGAACTTAATGTCGCACTTAGTGAAGAGCGCCAGATCTTACGTGATTCTATCCAACCAAATCAGGCGAATGCCTGGCGCCTTTTCTTGCAGGACCGCGCTCAAGATGGCAACGAAGAGGCGCTTGTGGCCTTTCGAGAGCTAGACGATACCGCGCGCGCCGTACAGCTTACTACACCATCAATTGGCACCATTATTCTAGTGGATGATGAGGATGAGCAAAAGCGCAGGCGTCTTGCTAGAAGAGATTATGCGGCAAAGGTGTTATCAAACCTTGTGCAGACTGTAGATAAAAACAGCGACATTACCTACCGACTGCGTGGTCATGCGGTCCTTAGAGATGAAGGTAGACACCTTGCAGTTTTGGATGAAAACAGTGATGAAGCCATTGTTGCAGGCTTGTTGCTGGCACGTGAAAAGTTTGGTAGCAATTTAACACTTACTGGTTCTGCTGCCTTCCAGAAGCGCGTGATTGAGGTTGCCGTAGCCCAAGGCATTGCCATCAAGTTTGTAGATCCTCAGCTAGAAGCAATGCGCGTGCAGCTCACAAGTGAAAAACGTCAGTTATCTCGCACACCACCAACCATAGAGAAGCGAGTGCAAGAATCTGATCCATATCTCGGTATGACCAACACTGAGAGAATTTTGGCTGAGCGTAAAGTTGCGAAAACACAAGCGAGGGCGGCAGACGAGCTAGCACGTCAAGCGCGGATCAAAGAGTCTGCACTTGAGACCGTCCTACCACAGGTAGAGGTTGTAGAGATGCGCGTTGCCGAAGATGTTGTCGTTAAGTTGCCACCAGAGCCCACAAAGGTTAATAAACACAAGGGTGTAGACAAGGGACGTTGATTCCACTCTCATTACATGAAGCAAAGCAAAGGAGTTGGCAATGAAGAAAAATGAATACCAAAAAGAGCGAAGTACGCGTGACCTTGTTCTATGTATTCCACCACTTTTAGGCATTTATCGCCTAACAAGTGAGGGGTTAAAACAAGTTCGCATGTTACATGGAGTTGAGTATGCGCCCCAAGGGAAGAGAAAATGATTTTAATGTTTGGTGATGTACACAGTGACTTTCGCCATGTGCTCCCAGTGGTGCAAGCAGAGAAGCCTGCAGCTATTATTTTCTTAGGCGACATCCAAGCGCAGCGTCCACTTGAACAAGAACTTGCAGAGGTTATAGAACTTACCGAGGTCTATTTCATTCCTGGCAACCATGATACAGATAGCAAAGCTGATTATGACAACCTGTTTGGATCCGCATTGGCTGACAGGAACCTGCATGGCCGCGTAGTTGAAATTGATGGACTACGTGTAGCAGGGCTAGGCGGTATTTTCCGTGAGTCAGTTTGGTATCCACAAGCAAGCGCCGAAATTGAGCCTATTTATCCAGATTACGAAACCTATACCAGAAAGATGTTGGATGCTGAGCGCTGGAAACTTTACCGTCAAATGAGCAAGGAAGGCAATCAACCAGACAGATTGCCTGCACCACCCTTGGTGGGCAAAGCACTGCTGCACAAGAGTACTATTTTCTGGAATGACTGGATACAGTTGTACGGCCAACAAGCTGATATTTTAGTTACGCACGAAGCCCCTACTTGTCACCCTCACGGATTCCGAGGTATTGATGTATTGGCACAGAGCATGAAAGTTAAATTCACTTTTCATGGTCACCACCATGATCGATTTAATTATTCAGCTTATGAGGAAGCATTAGGCTTTAGCGCACATGGTGTGGGCTTGCGAAGCGTGACAGATATGTATGGCGGTATGATCTTAATTGGTAACTTGGATGAGAAAAAATGAACAATGAAAATAATGGAAATAAAGACCCGATGCAAGAAGTATTGGCAGCAATTGGCGCATGGACGATGCACAATTGCCAGGGCAATGCCGAAATGGCTGATGAAATTTTTAATTGCCTTATCCCGAAATTTCAAGACCGTTTCCCGCACCACAAGCTGCTTACTCACTTACGCCGAGAAGCCAGAGACCCTTTGTTAGTGTATCCAGATTCTCCATTACTCAGAGTTTATCAAGTGGCTAATCAATTGTCTGTTAAGCTTCCTTCTGGAGAAGTTCTGTTCAATGAAGATCCAAGATTGTTGGCCGATATGTTGAGTGAGCGTGGGTTTGGTCCAGACGATATTGCCTTCGCCGATAGGCAAGAAGGCGATAGAGCCCCTGGTGATGGGGAAGCTATTGCTTTGAAATTCCGTATGCGAGAAACATTTATGAAGGGTTCTCATGAGTAATGGGGGCTAACGAGCCCAGAAAACGCAGGCAAGTTTAAAACTCAACAGTCCTGTGGCGAATTTTGAGTGATTTTGCAATATCGGAATGAATAAAAAACATGGATTCTTGTGTGCGGGCACCACTCTGCACCAACGCCCATTAACGATCTTGCTGCTCACGTTTGGCGGCATCTAACTGCTCATCTTTTAGAAAAGTGCAGGGCGCGTCTTGAATTCCGCGCCGTTTTTCCTCAGCAATTGCCTGATTCACTTCATCGACTGTAAACGCCGTTTCAACAAATTCGCCATTAATCATCATAAGTCATAGTTTACGCTATGCCATCACAGCGTCAAGCTTCGTGCAATACGGCGGATATGTAGTTACAGCATTACCCTTATGGTTTACGCCACTTATCTGGATTCCCAGAATTTGTATTTCGAACTCATTAATATTAACAGCCGCTTTTGGATTTAATTTTTTTGCACGTTCAATTGCTACCGCTTGTGTGCGCTTTCAGAATTTGGTTTTCGGACGGTGCAATCGCCTTCTGGCCGACACTCTACAAAGAAGATCAGCTTCTGTAACAATCTTAATCACATAAAAGGCGGTTATTACATTATTTATACTTCAAACAAGTAAATTCATAATACAATTTAGAAATAATTTATGTAGGGTGATGTATGGCAATAGAACAAGAAAGACTGCTAGCCTTAATCGATTACGCTCAAAAAAGCGCTGCAATGAACAGCAAGCATGCTACGAATGTTGCCTCTCATCTTTTTTGTAGACATGAAAATGGAATTGCAAAATTACCAGGCGTTCACCTTAACATTTCAACCGAAGATAGTGGGGATGAAGTATGGTTAATCCTTAACCGACTTCATGAACAAAAACCACCTGATATTCTCAGCCATATACTCCAAGCTTGGATAGATCTCACCAATAACCCTACAAAGGAGCCTTCCCTTAAGAAATATATCGAAGCCCAGCAGCTCATCGAGTTGGGACTAGAAATGACATTTAAAAATGTTGAATATAAGCCTTTAGATCCTAAGCAACTTGTATTTCTTGATAGTTATGAACAGAAAAAAGAAGTAGAAACGCAACTGGAAATCTATATTAAAAATCGGTGGACTCCTTGGTCAATTGAAGAAAAAATTCGCCGCGAATCAATTAGTCTTTATAAGGCTCTCTTTACACTAAAGCAACAATTAGAGGGTTCAATAATTGAGTCACAATTAGAGCTGGTTTGGGGCACTGGTATAGCAGTTTGGAAGATGGGGGATACTTTAGTTTCATACCCATTAATTACTAGGCTGGTTGAAATTTCATTTAATGAATTGACTATGGATATAGAGGTCAGGCCAAGAGATGTAGATGCTAGGCTAGAGCTTGAAATATTTTCCGCGGCAGATAATCAGGGAGTTGCAGATTTAGAGCATATCAGCAAAGAGCACTTCTTAAATGCTAAACAAACTTTCTCTCCCTTTGATCACACAACTTTTGAGTTTTTGCTTACTTCAGCAGTTACATATCTTGATTCGCAGGGCGTTTATTGGCCAAACGAAACTGCCTCAGATGACAGGATGCTTCCTAAAGCCGAATTAGGCTTGAAGGTTACCGATACTTGGGTATTGTTTGCGAGGCCGCGCAGTACTAGTGTGTATATTCAAGACTTAGAGAGATTCAAACAACATCTTTCTGAAGGTGCGGTTATATTACCTGAAGCTATTGCATGTGTTGTGACAGAACCATCAAACGTAAATGTTGAAATAGAGCTGCCGAGTTTTAGGGGGCTTTCTAATGTGTATGGTTCAGATGGCGGTGGATTGACCCAAACCTCTTCAGTGGCCGACTTGTTTTTCCCTAAAGCCTATAACGAAGAACAGGTTCGCATTATTCAGTTGCTGGAGCAATCACCTGGCGTGATTGTCCAAGGGCCCCCAGGTACAGGTAAAACACATACCATTTCAAATATCATTTGCCACAATCTGGCATTGGGGAAGCGAGTTTTAGTAACGTCCATGCGAGATCCCGCACTGAGTGTGTTGCGAGAATATCTCCCAGAAGATATTCGTCCTTTAGCAATCAGCTTGTTGAGTAGCGAGCAGGAAGGAATGAAACAGTTTGAGTTTGCGGTTAGCAAAATAGCATCAGAAGTGCAACGTATTGACCGAGTATCCTTAGGACGTGAAATATCTCAACTTGAAACACATATCGATGGACTCCATGGGCGGATATCTAGTCTTGATCGTGCAATAACAAAATTGGCTGTGGCAAACCTAAGCAAGTTATTGATTGATGGAGAGGCTATAGATCCGCAAGAAGCGGCTAAAGAACTTGTTACTGAGCAAGGCAGCTTCGAATGGATCGAAGATGATCTCACTATTGGTGACGAGCATAAGCCTCAATTTAATGAGAATAATATCGCCGCTTTGAGAGAGGCGAGAAGACATTTAGGTTTAGACCTTGACTATTTAGATAAGAAATTACCTGTAGTATCTTCTTTCCCAGATTCTAGAGATCTCTTGCGTGTACATCAAGATTTAGGGCAGTTGAGCAAACTTAAATCTGCTATTGAAGATGGGACAGTCCCACCATTGGCGAACTCATCAAAAGAAACGTTTCAATTAGCGTCGTCACTTGCAGAGCAAATTTCTAATATAAAGCTACTTAAAACACAACTTCATCAATCTGGACATGATTGGTTTAAAACTCTCCGAGTGAAATTAAAAAATGGTCACTCAAAAGACATTTTCCAGATGTTTGAAACATTATTAGAAGAAATAGATTCGGCAAATCAAGATAGGCGGCGTTTCCTTGAAAAACCTGTTGAAGCACCTCATGACATTGATCAAGATCATGAGCTAATTCAAGCCGTTAATAATTTAGCTCTTGGTAAGTCTCCATTTGGAATTACAGGGATTATCGGAAAAGCTGATAAGAAAAAGACTTTACAAACGATACGGGTTTTAAGTGCACCACCAAACGGAAATTTAGATTGGGCGCATATACTTGATTATATAAGCCATATTAAATGCCTTAGAACGCTAGTCACAAGATGGAATGTATTGGCTTCTGAAGTGTATGTTAAAAATCTACCAGCTAATGACCCCTCACATTTTCATTTGGCTGTTGACGCATTAGGCGTGTTTAGGTCTACAAAAAACCTCATCGCAGTAGAAAGAGTATTAGATGAAAAAGCTAAGGTAATAATACCTTCTTGGACTCATGGGGATGAAACTACTAATAACGAAGAAAACTTGCAAAGATTTGAGTCTTTCCTGATTCATCATCTCACACGTAATAGATTAGCGGATACATGGGCTCTCAAAGAACGATTTCAAGAAATTACTGCCGGTTGTAATGGCCGGATTATTGAAGAAATTAATTCATTTTGCACGGAAACACTTGGTAATCCACAAATACCTGATGCTCAAATGCAAGCGGAATGGACAGCTTTAATGGAAGAGTTAAGGCGTTTGCATGGGCTATCTTCACATCTTAAAGTCGTGTCTGAAAATTGTATTTTCATTCGCGAGTCTGGCGCACCTGATTGGGCTTCAAAACTTGAATCTATTCCCGTGACTCAGACAGTAGATGATTTTCTGCCTGGCTCTTGGGCACAGGCTTGGCGCCTAAGACGTTTATCCAATTATCTTGAGAGCATAGATGTACGTAAGGACCTTAAACAACTAAGTGTTCAAAGATCCGAAGCCGAAGCAGATTTAGCGAGAGCTTATCAAGATGTTGTTTCTAAACGCACTTGGCATAAACTAGCATGCAATGCCACACCTAACATTCGCCAAGCACTTGCTGCTTTCTCGAATGCAATTAGCAAAATTGGTAAAGGCACTGGAAAACGTGCAGTTCGATACCGTCAGGACGCTCGTCATGCAGCAGCACAAGCAAATCCTGCTATTCCATGCTGGATAATGCCGCATTATAGAGTGTCTGAGTCTCTCCCACCTGAATTAGGAGTGTTTGATCTTGTTATCATTGATGAGGCTTCCCAGTCGGATCTAACAGCTCTACCCGCGATTCTGCGCGCCAAGAAAATATTAATTGTTGGAGATGATAAGCAAGTTTCTCCTGAGGGCGTGGGTATTGAAGAGGAGAAAATTCGAAGTCTTATGGCACGGTTTCTAACTAATCAAGTAGCAAATTTCCGCGCGCAAATGACTCCGGAGCGTTCTATTTACGACCTTTGTAAAGTGGTTTTTGCTCAACACTCTGTGATGCTTAAAGAGCATTTCCGTTGTGTAAGTCCAATTATCGAATATTCTAAAAGAGAGTTTTACAATAACGAACTTAAACCCTTGCGCTTACCCAAGGTTTCAGAGCGACTTGATCCCCCACTGATTGATGTGTTTGTGGAGGATGGATTCGTCAATAAGACCGATAATACCAACCTTGCTGAAGCGCATTTTATTGTTGATGAAATTGCAGCAATATGTGCTGACCCTAAAATGGTTAACCGTAGCATAGGTGTTGTATCTTTGCTGGGGGAAAAACAGGCTTTGAAAATTTGGCAGATGTTAGAAGATGAGTTGGGTCCAGAGGTCATTGAAAAGTTCAAGATAGCCTGTGGTGATGCCAGAACATTTCAGGGTAAAGAGCGAGACATTATGTTTCTCTCAATGGTAGTAGCTCCAAATTCATCAATTACAGCATTAGGTCGTGATACGTTTTCTCAAAGATTTAATGTTGCTGCATCTCGTGCTAGAGATCGAATGTATTTGGTAAGAAGCGCTGAACTGAATGATTTAAGTGAAAAAGACCATTTACGCAGAGGTTTGGTTTCTCACTTTGTTTACCCATTTGCACAAGACGAACAACGAGTAGATGACTTACGAGAACTTTGTGAGTCACCTTTTGAACGGGATGTTTATGATGAGCTTGTTGAACGGGGCTATCGTGTAATCCCTCAAATTAAGGTGGGAGACTTTAGAATCGATATGGTCGTTGAGGGGAACCATGATGCAAGGCTCGCCGTCGAGTGTGATGGGGATCGCTATCATGGACCAGACAAGTGGGACGCAGACATGAATCGCCAACGTATTTTAGAGCGTGCCGGCTGGAGGTTTTGGCGTTGTTTTGCTTCAACTTATGTAATGCACAAAGGCGAGGTCCTTCAGGATCTTGTTAAAACTTTATCTGAACGTGGAATTGAACCAATTGGAGCTGAAAATGCACCGAGAAGTGTTTATACGGAATTTCGCACTTATTCCTCGATCAAAGCTTCAGAGCAACAATCAAAAACTGATAACGAAATCTTTAATCTGGATCAACAAGATAAGGAAATCGGCGTAAATCCACTCGAAAATTCAGTGGATGATAACTTGGTTGTTTTGGTAGGGCGCAATGGTTTGCCGGTTCATGATTTTGAATCATTAGTTGTGCAATCGGGAGATCATGTCACTTACATTGATATAGCTGTGCCTGATGTAAATATCCAAGTACAGATTGTTTCTGGACCAGATAATTTAGATGCAGGCATTATTAATGAGAACAGACCACTTGCTCAAACACTTCTTGAGATGGCAGAGGGTGATGAGGTTGAACTAAGTGTACCTGGTAGACCTGTTCATACACTTAAAGTTATGCAAATTAAAAGGCACTATAGAACATAGTTTCTAATTTAAAATTATGTATTAATGCCTATTGTTAATCTGGATAGATGCTGAAAAATAGCGTAGAATTCGGCACATTGTGTACGTCTGTGGGAAAGTTGTTAAATGTGGCGAGAAGGCCGTTGTTCATTAATATAATTTAAAAATTGAACAACGTTAGTTGTTGGTATTTATGTTGGTATTTTAAATTAGTAATTATTTTAATTCCATTGTATAAAGGCTTTCAGGCTTATCTTCGACTCCCTCCGTCGCACCACTCTTAATGGCCTGGAACCCATCAGTGCGTTCTTTGGCTCTTTCTCATTTAGGGGGGCAGTTTTAATCATCCACAGAGCCCCTTAACACGCACTCTGACATTCTCAAAGTTTCTGAATCAATCAGCTCTTCTTTGAATCAGTTTCATCTTACGGTGGCATCCTTCTGTAATGCCATTAGATTTACTAAACCGCCACATTCTGGCACTCTCCTCTTTCCATGAGCTGAGTGTTTTACCTAAAGCAGCCACTGGTTTAAAGGCACTTTGTTTTAACTCAGTTAACATCGTTAGGAATACAGGAATCACTTCACCACATGCCCGTTGCGTTAAAGCTCTTTTCATCAATAGCGTATGAAGTGGTTGTTGGAAGGGATAAATGGCTGCAATAGCTGGATACCTGTCTAAGAACAGATCTCTGTTAGTCTGTTTATCTTGAGTGAGATTGTCTGGCCTGATTCTCAATAACGCCAAGATCCCTCTATTGTTTTTTATCTCACCACTGGGTTCTCTATAAGTCATCATGCACTGATGTTGAATTATAGGATATGCTTTTTTACGAACCTGTTTGCTGTGGCAGTGGCTACAACGGGCTAAGCGGTTGTATTTCACTTCTCATCATAGAGGTTGATAACCACTGACTTTTACTGTAGAAAAACCTGGTCAATTTAGGATAATATTGTTCTTGGGGGTTTTAATCCCTTTTTTATCGCAAAATCAAGGATTTAGTTTGGGCTAAATTGATTAAAGTGCCCCCTTATTTGGTGGAGAGCCAAAATTTTTATTAATTTAAGGTAATTTTTTAATGGTCACTATTTATCACAATCCAGCATGTGGAACGTCTCGTAATACCTTGGCTATGATCCGTAACAGCGGAGAGGAGCCGATCATCATTGAATATCTGAACACTCCCCCAACCCGTGAGCTACTCATTCAGTTGATTCAGGGTGCAGGGTTAGATGTGCGCGGAGCAATACGTCAAAAGGGGACACCCTATGAAGAATTAGGGCTTGGGAACCCCACCCTATCAGATGATGAATTATTAGAGGCTATGTTGGCTAATCCCATTCTAATCAATAGACCCTTTGTTGTCACAAATAAAGGAACACGATTATGCCGGCCTTCAGAACTGGTATTAGATATTCTCCCTAATCCACAAAAAAATACTTTTGTTAAAGAAGATGGTGAAATAGTCATTAATATAGGGAGTGAAAGTGCTAAATCAAATGATTAATCTTCCTAATGTTGATAAAGCATTATTTGAGTTACCAGGGATTGAGAATTTTGCAAAGATTGGTATATCCTCTCACCGTCCACGCTTTCTTCTATTATATGGTTCTTTGCGGGAGCGATCCTACAGTCGACTGTTAATTATGGAGGCAGCAAGACTTCTAGAGGCACTAGGGGGCGAAGTTAAAGTTTTTGATCCCAGTGGTCTCCCTTTGCCTGATGATCAGCCTGACACTCACCCCAAAGTGATTGAGTTACGAAGTCTTGCAAATTGGTCCGAGGGTATGGTTTGGTGCTCGCCCGAGCGTCACGGTGCTATGACAGGAATCATGAAAGCTCAAATAGATTGGATCCCACTCTCTCAAGGAGCGCTTCGCCCAACTCAGGGTAAAACTTTAGCCTTAATGCAGGTGTCAGGTGGTTCGCAATCTTTTAACGCTGTGAATCAGATGCGAATTTTAGGTAGATGGATGAGGATGATTACCATTCCTAATCAATCTTCGGTGGCAAAGGCTTTTCAAGAGTTTGATGAGATGGGTAGGATGAAAGATTCCTCTTACTATGAACGAGTCGTTGATGTGATGGAGGAGCTCTTTAAGTTCACGTTATTGACACGCGATATTTCAATCTATCTAACAGATCGATATAGTGAACGCCGAGAGAGAGCAGAAGAACTGTCTCTAAGAGTGAATCAAAATAGCCTTTAGCAACAGATATTTCAATTATGATCTTTAAAAAGAGTTATATCACATGAAAATCCCCTCACATCAGCTGACCATGACAGTACTTATGACGCCAGATAAAACCAATTTCTTTGGTAATGTGCATGGTGGTGATGTTCTAAAATTACTGGATCAAGTAGCCTACGCTTGCGCTAGTCGGTATGCGGGTCGACATGTGGTGACATTGAGTGTTGACCAAGTAACTTTTAAACAGCCCATTCATGTGGGGGAGCTATTAACATTCTTGGCTTCAGTGAATTACACTGGTACCTCATCCATTGAGGTGGGGGTGAAGGTCATTGCGGAAAATATTTTGACGAAAGTAGTGCGTCACGTAAACAGTTGTTTTTTAACTATGGTGGCCATGGATGAGAATCGCCAACCCACAGCGGTCCCTAAGTTTATTCCAGTAACTAGCGATGAAGTGAGAAGGTATGAGGCAGCTCTCATCAGAAGAGAGATGAGGAAAGAATTAGAAAAAAAATTTAGTGATATTAGGCGGTTAAATAATAAAAGTTGATAACTTTATTTGATTAATTGAATTAACTTTTCTCCAATTAATGCTGAGCCGTGGTAACTATAATGATGATCATCTCTTAATATGAGTAAGTCGCTAGAGTCATAAATATAATTTATATTTAATTTTTCTAAATACTGTGCTTGGTTGAAAGTAATCACTTGATTTTCAAGTTTACGTTGTAAAGAATTAAAAAGATTATCTTCGTAGATTAAATAAAACTTATTCTTACAAAAAGATGTTTCTGACATGGTAGGTCTCATGCATATTATTATGTCTGCATTTGTATAAGGACTACCAAATGTAACAACTGTTTTTATATTATGGCGATGAAACAGATTGGCTTCATTGATAATTAAAGTGCTTAAACGCGCTACTCCTACCTCGTCTTTGTTGACGCCCCAAAAGTCCATTTCATGAAGCCAGAATCCTAGTATAACGGTTTTAATTTGTAATGTAGATAACAAATAATTAATAATCAGCGATGTGTCTTGTACACAATTTTTTCCCTCTTTTGAGCGGGGTCCTCCCCAGCCACTATTTTCTTTTAATCCCAAAATTATTGGGCAAGTACCATCTCCTAAGTTAATTAATCCTTCTTTATTTAAGTCCATATATTTGGCTATTCCAGGACCTAGATGATTGGCTGTACTATCTCCAATAATAGCTACAGTTATATTGTTTTTATTGCCATAAATTTTACAAAAAGTAGTATTCAGAGAAGTGAATTTTTTACATAAATCGTCACTGGTATCATTCCATGTAATTTGTTGAATATTTTTTTCTTCGATCAAAGAAACAGGCTTATTAAAGATTTGACCGTGATTCATATAAGAGAATCCAGCTAATAAACCTAATGCAATGTTAGCAAAGATGAGTAATGGTGCTAGCGGTTTGTACGTGCTATACCTTAGTGGGTTTTCAATAAAATAATGAATTAAGGACGCAAGAAGATACGATAATACTAGTAGAGGAAATCTAAGATGTTTTATTACTTCTGCGTTAAATAAAAAAAAGAAAACTATGATCGGCCAATGGACTAAGTATAAATTAAAACTGATTTTTCCAGTCCAAACTAGAAACCTATTTGAGTAGAGATAAGTACTAATAATCGAATAATCATCAGCCAAAATAATCAAAGAAGTAGCGAATACTGGTATCAATGCGATATAACCAGGGTATTGCGAAGAATCTTTAATTATAAATAGGGAGAGAATGAGCAGTAATGTACCAAAATATGAGAGAGAGATTTTTAATGGTTTGATATTTACAAGTGTAATGACAGCGCCAATACCTAATTCCCAAAAACGTGTAAAAGGTAAGTAAAAATCAATATTATAATTTCCAGACAAGAAATAAAATAGATTAAGAGAAAAAGAGAAAGTGATTATGATTATCAAAAAATAAAGGCGATTCACCTTATTTTTAAAGATCCAAATTAATAATAATGGCCAGATGAAATAGAATTGTTCTTCAATTCCTAAACTCCAAAAATGAAGGAGAGGTTTATAAAGACTATGTTGATCAAAGTACCCTGCTTCCTTTAAGAAGAGAATGTTTGAATAGAAAAAAAGACTTCCTAGGGATTCTTTGGATAGTTCTGTAAATGCATGGGAACCTAGAAAAAAGTAGCCTACCAAAAAGGTTAATGTCACAACTGTTAATATTGACGGAATTAATCTTTTTATTCTTCTATGGTAAAAATTAACCAACTGAAAGTCATGCTGATCTAAATCTGTAAAAATAATTTTCGTCATAAAGAACCCTGAGATGACGAAGAATATGTCTACTCCAATAAAGCCAGCGGGAAATTTTTCTGGAAAAAAATGAAATATTAGTACGAATAAAATGGCTACACCCCTTAAGCCATCTATTTTTAATTTATGCTGAATTGAACTCACGCTTAGGATCCCTGGTGATTACTTAAATTTATTATTTGTACTAAACAATTAGATTTATTGTGTAAATTTAAGTATTGTCATGATTGTTTGTTTGCCAAATATTACGTACTAAGTAGATTGGTCTTTGTTTGCTTTCCGAGTAGATTCTTCCAAGATATTCCCCAATAACCCCAAGAGCAATAAGCTGTACGCCAGAAAAAAATAAAATAGCAACAATGAGTGAAGGGTAGCCTTTTACTGGATTGCCGTATAACAAAGTATCAGCGACTATTTTGATGGCATAGAGAAAAGATAGTAAGGAAACGAGTATTCCAAAATATGAAGCGATTTTAAGGGGAGCATCACTAAACGAGGTGATCCCTTCTAAAGCAAAATTCCACAGTTTCCAATAATTGAACTTAGTTTGACCAGTATGCCGCTCAGGTCTCTCATATTCTATTTCAGCAGTTTTAAATCCAACCCACGCAAAGAGTCCTTTCATAAACCGTCTACGTTCTGGAAGTTGTTTTAATGCATTGAGAACTGGACGAGAAATGAGCCTAAAATCCCCGGTATCTTGGGGTATATCTACCTCACTGAGTTGATTAATTATTGTATAAAACCAGTGAGCGGTATTTCGTTTAACAAATGAATCTCCATCCCGTGTTTTTCTTTTTGCAAGCACTACATCAAAACCCTTGTGCCACAGATCAATCATTTGTGGAATGATTTCAGGGGGGTCTTGTAGATCAGCATCGATAGGAATAGCCGCCTCGCCTTTTGCAAAGTCAATCCCTGCCGACAGTGCCGCTTCTTTGCCAAAGTTTCTGGTTAAATCAATCACAATGATTTGTGAATGATGGAGTTGTGCTTTAAGTAGCTCGTCAAGAGTATTATCAGTACTCCCGTCATTAATACATAACATTTCCCAAGTAATTTGCATTGGAGATAACACACGATGAAGTCTCTCATAAAGAAGTTCAATATTACCGGCTTCGTTGTGCATGGGAACAATGAGAGAAAGAGTCGGGTTCATTCAAGTCGCTTGTTTTATAATGAATAATAGATTATACCCTGTGATAAAAGATGAAACATGATGAATAAAAAACAAATAAGGTGGTTGCAATGCGTGTCCAGCAGTTAGCGAACCGTCATTACCTCTTTTTTATTTTAGCGGGCTCCTGTGGTTTTGTCGTAGATGCTGGCGTTGTTACAGTGCTACACAAATGGTGTGGAGCGGGGTTAATTAGCGCTAAAGTAATTAGTTTTTTTCTCGCTGTAACAGTAACTTGGTGGATTAACCGCACCTATACTTTTAGAAAGACGTTGGAAAAAAATCTTTTTTTGGAATGGATTCATTACTTTTCAGCTAATATAATAGGAGCTATTATAAATAATGGCTTATATGTTTTTCTCGTCATCCTGTTTGCTTTTCCAAAAGAATATCCAGTTGTAGCGGTGGCGGCTGGCTCTCTCGGAGGTATGGTATTCAATTATTTTGCTTCTAAAACTTGGGTATTTAAATGATTTTATAGGCATAAATAAGAGTTTTACGCAGAATCTAACTATTATTTTAGAAATTTTCTTAACTTTCATTGACAAGAGAGGGTAACGTAGTACACAATAATTGGTTCATTTTGGAGGGGTTCCCGAGCGGTCAAAGGGATCAGACTGTAAATCTGACGGCTCTGCCTTCGAAGGTTCGAATCCTTCTCCCTCCACCAGTTTTTTTAAGATGGTGAACAAAATGTGTGCTGGATTTTACGCGGGTGTAGCTCAATGGTAGAGCAGAAGCCTTCCAAGCTTACGACGAGGGTTCGATTCCCTTCACCCGCTCCAGATTTTGGGTAAACATGGCCCATGTAGCTCAGTGGTAGAGCACTCCCTTGGTAAGGGAGAGGTCACCAGTTCAATCCTGGTCATGGGCTCCAAGGTATTGGTAACTCTTTATTAACTTTTGATCGGCTTAAGGCTGAGTATTGTTAAGGAAATTGATATGGCGAAGGGCAAGTTTGAACGTACGAAGCCACACGTAAACGTGGGGACGATTGGTCACGTGGATCATGGTAAGACGACTTTGACGGCGGCATTAACGATTGTGTTGTCGAAGAAGTACGGGGGTGAGGCGAAGAGTTACGATCAGATTGATTCAGCGCCAGAAGAGAAGGCCCGAGGTATTACGATTAACACGGCACACGTGGAGTATGAGACGGACCATCGTCATTATGCGCACGTAGACTGTCCTGGTCACGCGGATTATGTGAAGAACATGATTACTGGTGCGGCACAGATGGATGGAGCGATTTTAGTGGTGTCTGCTGCGGACGGTCCTATGCCACAGACCCGTGAGCACATATTGTTGGCACGTCAAGTTGGGGTGCCATATATTGTGGTGTTCATGAACAAAGCTGACATGGTAGACGATAAAGAGTTGCTTGAGTTGGTGGAGATGGAAGTTCGTGAACTGTTATCGAAATACAATTTTCCAGGTGATGATACGCCGATTGTGATTGGTAGTGCATTGAAGGCATTGGAAGGCGATCAGTCTGAGATTGGTGAACCGGCAATTTGGCGTTTAGCTGAGGCGTTGGATACATATATTCCTGAGCCTGAGCGTGCTATTGACGGTGCGTTTTTGATGCCGGTTGAGGATGTATTTTCTATTTCAGGTCGTGGTACGGTGGTGACTGGTCGTGTTGAGCGTGGTGTAGTTAAGGTAGGTGAAGAGCTTGAGATTGTGGGCTTGAAGGCTACTCAGAAGACGGTATGTACAGGTGTTGAGATGTTCCGCAAGTTGCTTGATCAAGGTCAGGCAGGTGATAACGTTGGGGTATTGTTACGTGGTACCAAGCGTGAGGATGTGGAGCGTGGTCAAGTATTGGCTAAGCCAGGTTCTATTACGCCACACACTAAGTTTACGGCTGAGATTTATGTATTATCAAAAGATGAAGGGGGTCGTCATACGCCGTTCTTCCAAGGATATCGTCCACAGTTTTATTTCCGTACTACGGATGTGACGGGAGCCATTGAGTTGCCAGAAGGAACCGAGATGGTGATGCCTGGTGATAACGTATCTGTAACGGTGACATTGATTGCGCCGATTGCGATGGAAGAAGGATTGCGTTTTGCGATTCGTGAAGGTGGCCGTACGGTTGGTGCCGGTGTGGTCGCTAAAGTGATTGAGTAAGACTGTTTAGGTGGGTATTTAAGCGATCAAATACCCACCAGTGTTGTTGTGGTAACAGGCCAGTAGCTCAATTGGCAGAGTGACGGTCTCCAAAACCGTAGGTTGGGGGTTCGAGGCCCTCCTGGCCTGCCAAAAGTGCGTAAGCATAGATAAGGATTAATAAATTTGATGGCGGATAAGCTTAAGTTTGCTTTTGCCTTGGTATTGGTAGCAGCAGGGCTCATTGGATATTATCAACTATCAGAACACGCCCTGTTGTTTCGGGTTCTTTCGGTGTTGGTGGGTCTTGGGCTTGGCGTACTGGTTGCTTGGTTTACAGCATCGGGTCAGGAATTCTTTCGTTTTTCTCAAGATGCAGTGGCTGAAACTAAACGTGTTGTGTGGCCCAGTAAAAAAGAAACGTATCAAACAACATTAGTAGTATTTGCTCTGGTGTTAGTTATGGGATTATTTCTTTGGCTAGTTGACTGGGGGTTACTTGCATTGGTGCAACGATTATTAGGACGGACTGAGTGATGACAATGAGATGGTATGTGGTGCATGCCTATTCAGGATTTGAGAAGAGTGTTAAAAAAGCTCTTCTTGAGCGCGTTGCTCGATCCGGAATGCAAGAGCTGTTTGGAGAGATTTTAGTGCCAGTGGAAGAAGTTATTGAGATGAAAGGTGGTCAAAAAAGTATTAGTGAGCGTAAGTTTTTTCCAGGCTACATCTTAGTGCAAATGGATATGACCGATGAGTCTTGGCACTTAGTTAAAAGTACGCCTAAAGTCACAGGTTTTGTGGGTGGTAGGGCTAATAAGCCCTCTCCTATCACGGATAAAGAAGTGGACGTGATCATGCATCAAGTTCAAGAAGGAGTGGAAAAACCACGTCCTAAGATTCTTTTTGAGGTGGGTGAGTCAGTTAGAGTGAAGGATGGTCCGTTTACAGACTTCCATGGCAATGTTGAAGAAGTTAATTACGATAAAAACAAATTACGTGTTTCAGTTCTAATCTTTGGTCGTGCAACACCGGTTGAATTAGAGTTTGGGCAAGTAGAAAAGTCCTAAGCAATTAGGGTTAACTAACGGGAAGGGTCTTTAGGGATCCGCTATTACCCATATTAAGGAGTTATTATGGCAAAGAAAATTGTAGGCTACATTAAGCTACAAATTCCTGCAGGAAAAGCAAATCCAAGCCCCCCTGTAGGTCCAGCGCTAGGTCAGCGTGGTCTCAATATTATGGAATTCTGTAAAGCTTTCAATGCACAAACACAAGGCATGGAACCTGGTTTACCGGTACCTGTCGTGATCACGGCTTTTGCTGACAAGAGCTTTACGTTTGTGATGAAAACACCACCAGCGACTATTTTAATTAAGAAAGCTTCTGGTGTGACCAAAGGTAGTCCAAAACCCCATACCGATAAAGTAGGTAAATTAACTCGTGCTCAAGCAGAAGCTATTGCAACCACTAAAATGCCTGACCTGACCGCTGCAGATATGGATGCGGCGGTGCGCACTATTGCCGGTAGCGCACGCAGTATGGGGATTGAAGTTGAGGGAGTGAAATAATGGCACAGCAATCAAAACGACTAAAAGCCTTGTTGGCAGAGGTAGATCGGACAAAAGTTTACCCAATTGCTAACGCTCTTGAATTGGTTAAGAAAACAGCAACAGCAAAGTTTGATGAATCAGTGGATGTGGCGATTAATTTAGGTATTGACGCTAAGAAATCCGATCAGCAAGTACGAGGTTCAGTGGTATTGCCTAGAGGGACCGGTAAGACCATGAGGGTGGCTGTTTTTGCGCAGGGTGAAAATGCTGAAAAAGCCAAAGCGGCTGGCGCGGAACACGTTGGCTTTGAAGATCTCGCGGAAAAAATTAAAAATGGTTTCATGGATTTTGATGTAGTGATAGCGACCCCAGATGCCATGAGAATTGTCGGGCCATTAGGGCAAGTATTAGGTCCTCGTGGGTTAATGCCTAACCCGAAAGTGGGGACGGTATCAGCAGATGTAGCAGGTGCCGTGGCTAACGCAAAAGCTGGTCAAGTTCAATACCGTACAGACAAAGCCGGTTTGGTGCACTGCTCTATTGGACGCGCTTCATTTAGTGTTGAAGCCTTAGAAGAAAACTTTCAGGCATTGCTGGGTGCTCTCAATCGTGCGCGTCCGGGTACAGCCAAAGGTGTTTATTTAAGAAAAATCTCAGTATCAAGTACCATGGGCGTTGGCATTCGTGTGGATGGCTCCTCTGTGGTGGCTGCTTGATAAGAGTGTAAAGAACTTTGGGCGGTTGAGTCGGGAAGCTGATTCAACTGGACATCAAAGACCGTAGGGACTCAGTTGAGTTTAATCGTTGAAAAACAGCCTACGCAGATGGCGGTCCCTGATGGAAGGTCTGGTAGTAATGGTGGCTTGTTTAGCGCCGAAGCCCTGAAATGAAGGTCGCCGTGGTTGGAATCATAATTTTGTGATTCTGTAATTCTGGTAAGGAGGACGGACCTTGAGTCTTAATCTTGAAGAGAAAAAAGCGGTAGTTGCTGAAGTTGCAGGCCAAGTGGCCAATGCAAAATCCATCATTCTGGCAGAGTATCGTGGAATGGAAGTCAGTGACATGACTGTTTTAAGGGCCAAGGCCAGGGCTTCGGGAGTTTACTTCCGTGTTCTGAAAAATACCTTAGTTCGCCGTGCAGTAACTGATACACCTTTTTCAATGTTATCCGATCATATGATTGGACCATTAGTTTATGGTATTTCAGATGATCCTGTGGCGGCTGCTAAGGTGTTACATGAATTTTCCAAGCAAAATGATAAGTTGATTATCAAGGGTGGAGCCATGGCAAATTATGTCATGTCCGCCAAGGAAGTCGCTAATCTTGCTTCGATGCCAAGTCGTGATGAACTCATTGCTCAGTTAATGGGAACAATGCAAGCACCGGTGGCGAAATTCGTTCAGACGCTTAACGAAGTTCCGGCTAAGTTCGTACGTGGTGTTGCCGCTGTACGAGATCAAAAACAAGCTACTGTTTAATTTAGGAGTTTAGAAAATGGCAATAAGTAAAGTTGAAATTTTAGATGCAATCGCAGGAATGACGGTTCTTGAATTGTCTGAGTTAATCAAAGACATGGAAGAGAAATTTGGTGTTTCCGCTGCTGCGGCTGTTGCAGTTGCTGCAGCTCCAGCTGCAGGTGCTGCTGCCGCTGTTGAAGAAAAAACAGAGTTTAACGTTATTCTTACCAGCGCAGGCGATAACAAAGTTAACGTAATTAAAGTTGTTCGTACCATTACAGGTCTTGGTTTGAAAGAAGCTAAAGACTTAGTAGATGGTGCACCAAAACCTGTTAAAGAAGGTGTGTCAAAAGCAGATGCAGATGCTATTGCTAAGCAATTAGCAGAAGCTGGCGCTACTTTCGAAATCAAGTAATTGATCTATGTGGGCAGGATGAATGGGGCGCCATTCATCTGGCTTGAAGTATAAGCGGCCTGGTTAGTGGCGGTCCCTTTGGAGGGGTCGCCGTACGCATTTGTCTTAACGACATGGAGATAACATGAGTTACTCATTCACCGAGAAAAAACGTATCCGCAAAAGTTTTGCTAAACGTCAAAGTATTCTCGAAGTTCCGTTTTTGCTTGCTACACAGCTTGATTCATACTCAGAATTTTTGCAAGCGGAAGTTGTCCCTAATAATAGAAAAAATCAAGGTCTTGAAGCGGCCTTTCGTTCTATTTTCCCGATTGTTAGCCATTCTGGTAATGCCAGCTTGGAGTACGTGAGTTATTTGTTAGGTGACCCTGCTTTTGATGTAATTGAATGTCAGCAGCGTGGCATGACCTATGCTTCACCCCTGCGCGCTCGCGTCCGTTTGAAAATTATGGATCGTGAAGCCTCTAAACCTACCGTTAAAGAGGTTAAAGAGCAGGAAGTATATATGGGTGAAATCCCTCTGATGACAAAGAATGGATCCTTTGTGATCAATGGTACAGAGCGAGTGATTGTTTCCCAATTGCATCGTAGCCCTGGTGTGTTCTTTGAGCATGATCGCGGTAAGACACACTCCTCGGGTAAGTTGCTTTTTTCAGCAAGGATTATTCCTTATCGCGGTTCCTGGTTAGATTTTGAGTTCGATCCCAAGGATTATCTCTATTTCCGTGTGGATAGACGCAGGAAGATGCCGGTGACTATATTATTGAAAGCACTGGGTTACACTCCCGAGCAGATTCTTGACTCATTCTTTGCATTTGATACGTTTCACATGGAAAAGAACTCTATTTCTATGGAACTTGTACCTGAGCGTCTGCGTGGTGACGTGGCGCGATTTGATATCGTATCGAAAGGTAAAGTAATTGTTCCTCGCGATAAAAGAATTACTGTAAAACATATACGTGAAATGGAGCAGGCTGGACTAAAGAGTATTGAAGTGCCAGAGGATTTCTTATTAGGTCGTGCTATTGCCCACAACATTATAGATACCGACACCGGTGAATTATTGGCTCAAGCGAACGATGAAATCACTGAGGCTACATTAACTAGGTTTAATGCGGCGGGTATAAAACAATTTAAAACTATTTATACCAATGATTTAGATCAAGGCCCTTACATTTCACAAACCTTAAGAGTGGATGATACCGTTGATTTGATGGCTGCCAAGGTTGCTATTTATAGAATGATGCGTCCCGGTGAGCCGCCCACTGAAGAGGCAGTAAAAGCTTTATTTCAAGGTCTTTTCTTCAATGAAGAGCGCTATGATTTATCCGCTGTGGGTCGCATGAAGTTTAATCGTCGTGTTGGTCGAAATGAACTGACGGGCTCGGCGGTGCTGTCAAATGAAGATATTGTTGATGTTATTAAAATCCTAGTTGAATTAAGAAACGGTCGCGGTGAAATTGATGATATTGATCATCTTGGTAATCGTCGAGTTCGGTCAGTGGGAGAACTAGCTGAGAACCAATTCAGATCAGGACTGGTAAGAGTTGAGCGTGCGGTCAAGGAGCGTCTGTCTCAGGCTGAGTCAGAAAACTTAATGCCCCATGACTTAATTAATGCAAAACCAATTTCAGCTGCTATTAAAGAGTTTTTTGGTTCAAGTCAGCTGTCGCAATTTATGGATCAAACAAATCCTTTGTCTGAAATTACCCACAAACGTCGTGTATCAGCACTAGGGCCTGGTGGTCTTACGCGTGAACGTGCGGGATTTGAGGTCCGTGACGTTCATCCAACTCATTACGGACGAGTATGTCCTATTGAAACACCAGAGGGTCCTAACATTGGGTTGATCAACTCATTGGCGTTGTATGCTAGAACCAATGAGTATGGATTCTTAGAAACCCCCTACAGAAAAGTCGATAACGGTCGCATATCTGATGAAATTGAAATGCTCTCTGCTATTGAAGAGGGACGATATGTTATTGCTCAGGCCAATGCTGAGGTTGATAGTAAAGGGCGGTTTGTTGATGACTTGGTATCTTGCCGTCATCATAACGAATTTACTTTAGCGACTTCCGATCGGGTTACACATATTGATATTGCGCCAGCGCAGATTGTATCTGTGGCAGCTTCGCTGATTCCGTTCCTAGAGCATGATGATGCTAACCGAGCGCTCATGGGTTCTAACATGCAGCGTCAGGCAGTACCATGTCTACGAGCTGAGAAACCTTTAGTGGGGACCGGTATTGAGAGAACTGTAGCAGTTGACTCTGGTACCACTGTTCAAGCAAGTCGTGGTGGAATCGTGGATTATGTGGATGCCTCTCGAATTGTGGTGCGGGTTAATGATAATGAAACACAAGCAGGGGAAGTAGGCGTAGATATTTATAACTTAATTAAATATCGTCGTTCCAACCAAAACACTAATATTAACCAACGTCCAATCGTAAGAGTGGGAGACCGAATTGCACGTGATGACGTGATAGCCGATGGTGCCTCCACTGACATGGGTGAGTTGGCTCTGGGCCAAAATTTATTAGTAGCCTTTATGCCATGGAATGGATTTAACTTTGAAGATTCAATCCTGATTTCTGAACGTATTGTGGCGGAGGATCGCTTTACTTCAATTCATATTGAAGAGCTCTCTGTTGTGGCGCGAGATACTAAGCTTGGTCCTGAAGAGATTACCCGTGATATTTCAAACCTATCGGAGAGAATGTTAGGGCGCTTGGATGACTCAGGTATTATTTATATTGGTGCTGAAGTTGAAGCAGGAGATGTGTTAGTTGGTAAGGTGACTCCGAAGGGAGAAACACAGCTTACTCCTGAAGAAAAACTGTTACGTGCTATCTTTGGTGAGAAAAGCTCGGATGTGAAAGATACTAGTTTACGTGTTCCATCCGGTATGTCAGGGACGGTGATTGGAGTACAGGTCTTTACCCGTGAGGGAATTGATCGTGACGCCCGTGCTCAGCAAATCATTGATGATGAGTTATCTCAGTATAAAAAAGACCTAGGCGATCAGTTGCGTATTGTTGAAAATGATACATTTGGCCGTATTGAACGCTTGTTAACAGGTAAAACAGCTAAAGGTGGACCAAAGAAATTAGCTAAGGGTACCAAGATTACTAAGACGTATTTGACGGAAGTGGGTCGTTACGATTGGTTTGATATTCGTCTTGCTGAAGATGATGCGCAATTGCAACTCGAACAACTCAAAGAGAGTCTTGATCAAAAAAGAAAAGAATTTGATGCTTTCTTTGATGAGAAAAAAAGAAAATTGACCCAAGGCGATGAATTGCCGCCTGGTGTCCAAAAAATGGTAAAAGTTTACTTGGCTGTTAAACGTCGTTTACAGCCCGGGGACAAAATGGCAGGTCGTCACGGAAATAAAGGGGTTATTTCAAAAATTGTTCCGGTAGAAGATATGCCCTTTACTGCCAATGGCACGCCGGTTGATATTGTGCTAAACCCATTGGGCGTTCCTTCTCGAATGAATGTGGGACAAATTCTTGAAACTCATTTGGGTTGGGCTGCCAAAGGATTGGGTCATGTTATTGGTCAATTAATTGACCAACAAACTGATGCTATCAAAATGCGTCAATTCCTTGAGCGTGTCTATAACGGTACCGGTAAACAAGAAGCGTTAGCTGATCTTGAGGGTGAAGAGCTGATGGAACTAGCTAAAAACTTGAGAAAAGGCGTTCCCTTTGCGACCCCCGTATTCGATGGAGCCACAGAGGCTGAGATTAAGGACATGCTTGAGCTCGCTGGTTTGCCAAGAAATGGACAAATGCGTTTATTTGATGGGCGTACAGGAGAAGGTTTTGATCGTCCGGTAACCTTGGGTTACATGCACATTCTCAAGCTGCATCACTTGGTTGATGACAAGATGCATGCTCGTTCTACGGGACCATATAGTCTCGTCACGCAGCAGCCTCTTGGTGGTAAGGCTCAGTTTGGTGGACAGCGCTTTGGTGAGATGGAGGTATGGGCACTTGAGGCTTATGGTGCTTCTTACACGTTACAGGAAATGTTAACCGTTAAGTCTGACGATGTAGCAGGACGTACTAAGGTCTATGAAAACATTGTTAAAGGCGAACATAAGATTTCTGCAGGAATGCCTGAGTCGTTTAATGTGTTAGTGAAAGAAATCCGTTCACTGGGTATTGATATTGATTTAGAAAGAAATTAATGGGTTACATATTTGACGATAACATCATTGTAAGCCTCGTGGCATAACCGTTGGAGGTAAAAAAGTGAAAGCACTTTTAGATTTATTTAAACAAGTAACGCAAGAAGAAGAGTTTGATGCAATTCGTATTGGACTCGCTTCTCCAGAAAAGATACGTTCATGGTCCTATGGTGAGGTTAAAAAACCTGAGACCATCAATTACCGCACCTTCAAACCAGAAAGAGATGGTTTATTTTGCGCTAAGATTTTTGGTCCAGTGAAGGACTATGAGTGTTTGTGTGGCAAATACAAGCGTCTTAAACATCGTGGCGTTATTTGTGAAAAATGTAATGTTGAAGTCACGCTATCCAAAGTGCGTCGTGAGCGCATGGGTCATATTGAGCTCGCGAGTCCCGTAGCACATATTTGGTTTCTAAAATCACTTCCCTCCCGTCTCGGTATGGTACTTGATATGACCTTGAGGGATATTGAGCGTGTTCTTTACTTTGAAGCGTTCGTGGTCACAGATCCAGGAATGACCCCTTTGCAGCGTTGCCAACTTCTTACGGAAGAAGATTATTTAGCAAAAGTTGAAGAGTATGGTGATGAGTTCCAAGCAAGTATGGGTGCTGAGGGCGTTCGCGAGTTATTGCGTCAAATTAATTTAGATTCTGAGATTGAGCGTTTACGACAAGAACTCTCAGGTACCGCTTCGGATACTAAGATTAAAAAATATGCAAAGCGTGTCAAAATTCTTGAGGCCTTCCAAAAGTCCGGCATTAAGCCAGACTGGATGGTGATGGAAGTATTGCCAGTATTGCCGCCCGAGTTGCGTCCTTTAGTGCCGTTAGATGGTGGTCGCTTTGCTACCAGTGACTTAAATGATTTGTATCGTCGCGTGATTAACCGTAACAATCGTTTAAAACGTTTATTGGAGTTGAAAGCCCCTGAAATTATTGTCCGTAACGAGAAACGTATGTTACAAGAGGCAGTGGATTCATTGCTGGATAACGGACGTCGCGGTAAAGCCATGACAGGCGCTAATAAACGTGCGCTTAAATCATTGGCTGATATGATCAAAGGGAAGAGCGGTCGATTCCGTCAGAATCTGTTGGGTAAACGTGTGGATTACTCAGGTCGTTCTGTGATTGTCGTGGGGCCACAGTTAAAACTTCACCAATGTGGTTTGCCAAAGAAAATGGCGCTGGAGTTATTTAAACCGTTCATTTTCCATCGCTTAGAGGTGATGGGTTTAGCTACCACTATCAAAGCTGCTAAGCGCATGGTGGAGCAAGAGATACCAGAGGTATGGGATATCCTTGAGGATGTTATTCGTGAACACCCCGTACTGTTGAATCGTGCCCCTACTCTTCACCGATTAGGTATCCAAGCATTTGAGCCAGTATTAATTGAAGGCAAGGCTATACAACTGCATCCATTAGTTTGCGCAGCCTTTAACGCTGACTTTGATGGTGACCAAATGGCGGTACACGTACCCTTGTCCCTTGAAGCGCAAATGGAAGCCAGAACACTGATGCTCTCCTCTAATAACGTCTTGTCTCCTGCTAACGGTGACCCGATCATCGTGCCTTCCCAGGATATCGTGCTAGGTCTTTATTACATTACTCGTGAGCGTGTCAATGCACAGGGTGAGGGCATGGTTTTTGCGGATGTATCAGAGGTGGTTCGTGCCTTTGAAACGCGCATGGCAGATGTTACGGCGAAGGTTATGGTCAGAATTAAAGAAGCTTTCCGTAATGAATCTGGTGAGCGCGTGGAAAAAATCACACGATATGAAACCACGGTTGGCCGTGCCATGTTGTCTGAGATTTTGCCAGAGGGGCTACCTTTTGAGTTTATTAATAAAACACTGAAGAAAAAAGAAATTTCACGCTTAATTAATGCTGCTTTCAGGCGTTGCGGTATCCGTGAGGCAGTAATTTTTGCTGATAAACTCATGTATACAGGCTTCAGCATGGCTACCCGTGCTGGGATCTCAATTTGTATTGATGATATGTTAGTACCTAAAGAGAAAGAAAGTATTATTGCTTCAGCAGAAATAGAAGTGAAAGAAATCGAATCTCAATACACCTCGGGTTTAGTAACTCAAGGTGAGCGCTATAATAAGGTTGTTGATATTTGGGGGCGCGCAGGCGATCAAGTAGCTAAGGCCATGATGGATCAACTGGGTCGTGAACCAGTGGTTGATCGCAGCGGTAAAACCACCACTCAGGAGTCATTTAACGCCATTTATATGATGGCAGACTCAGGCGCCCGTGGTTCGGCAGCTCAGATTCGTCAATTGGCGGGGATGCGCGGTCTGATGGCTAAGCCTGACGGCTCAATCATTGAAACACCTATTACGGCGAATTTCCGTGAAGGTCTTAACGTATTGCAGTACTTTATTTCTACTCACGGTGCTCGTAAAGGACTGGCAGATACTGCACTAAAAACTGCTAATTCAGGTTATCTGACAAGACGTTTGGTGGATGTAACCCAAGACTTGGTGGTTGTTGAGCTAGATTGCGGTACCGAAGAAGGGATGATTTTCAAAGCCCTGGTAGAAGGCGGTGAAGTTGTTGAGCCTTTAAAAGATAGAATTTTAGGTCGCGTAGCGGCCACTGACGTGATCAGTCTTGATACGCAAGAGGTATTGATTCCTGCTGGAACATTACTTGATGAGGATGCCGTGGATGCTATTGAAGCAGCGGGTATTGATGAGGTAAAAGTACGTGCCCCATTAACCTGTGAGACTCGTTATGGCTTATGTGCACAGTGTTACGGCCGAGACTTAGGACGTGGTGGTTTGGTGAATGTGGGTGAGGCAGTGGGTGTGATTTCCGCTCAATCCATTGGTGAGCCAGGTACCCAGTTAACTATGCGTACCTTCCACATTGGGGGGGCTGCTTCACGTGCTGCTGTGGTGTCTCAAGTTGAAAGTAAGTCAAATGGTGTCATTCGCTTCTCTCCCGGAATGCGCTATGTGACCAATGCGCGCCAAGAGCAAATTGTTATCTCGCGAAGTGGGGAAGTGATTATCACTGAGGAGTCTGGTCGTGAACGTGAGCGTCATAAAGTACCTTATGGTGCGACACTGTTAATTCAAGATGGTCATAAAGTCAAGGCTGGGCAGGTGCTGGCTAACTGGGACCCTCATACCAGACCAATTATCACCGAGTACGCCGGTGAAGTTCGTTTTGAAAACGTTGAAGAAGGCGTAACGGTTGCCAAACAAATCGATGATGTTACTGGACTCTCAACCTTAGTAGTAATCGATCCTAAGCGTCGCGCAGGGACTCAATCTAAAGGGTTGAGACCTCAGGTTAAATTACTCGACGATAAAGGTAAGGAAGTGAAATTAGCCCAGTCTGATCAAGCGGTTAATATCACCTTCCAAATCGGGGCTATTATCACAGTGAAGAATGGCCAGCAAGCGGGAGTCGGTGATGTGTTAGCACGGATCCCTCAAGAGTCTTCGAAAACTCGGGATATTACTGGTGGTCTGCCACGGGTAGCTGAGTTGTTTGAAGCGCGCTCACCCAAAGATGCTGGTCTGTTAGCAGAGATGACTGGTACCGTATCAACGGGTAAGGAAACGAAAGGTAAGCAGCGTCTCGTGATCACTGATATGGATGGTATTGCCCATGATTACCTGATACCAAAAGATAAGCATGTGACAGTTCATGACGGACAGATTGTTAATAAGGGTGAGGTGATCGTTGATGGCCCCGCAGACCCCCATGACATCTTGCGCCTGCTGGGTGTAGAAGCGCTGACGAGATACATTACTGATGAAGTACAGGATGTGTATCGTCTGCAAGGGGTTAAGATTAACGACAAGCATATTGAAGTGATTGTGCGCCAGATGTTAAGACGCGTTCAAGTTCTGGATCCGGGTGAAACACACTTTATCACTGGAGAGCAGGTGGAGCGTGCAGAGTTGCTGGATGAGAATGATAAAATTATTGCTGAGAATAAGCGTCCTGCCACCTATGAAAATATTCTTTTAGGTATAACCAAGGCGTCACTCTCAACAGATTCCTTTATCTCGGCCGCTTCATTCCAAGAGACCACTCGTGTTCTCACGGAGGCCGCAATTATGGGTAAACGTGATGAACTACGTGGCTTGAAAGAGAATGTGATTGTCGGTCGACTCATCCCTGCGGGAACAGGATTGGCATATCACAATGTACGTAAAAAACAACCTAAAAGTGCTAATAATGCTGGCTTAAACCTAGATATTGCAGATATTCCGCTAGGTGAAGCCACCAATAATGAGCAAGTGGCTTGACAAGGGGGCCAATAGGCCATAAAATCAACAGTCTTTTTTGGGATAAATGCGATTTATCCCAAATCGACTATTAGTAGAGATAAAGTGGATTAACAATGCCAACAATTAACCAATTAATTCGTAAGCCACGAGCTTTGAAGAAAGCCAAGAGTAAAGTGCCAGCGCTAGCAGGTTCTCCTCAAAAACGTGGCGTATGTACTCGTGTTTATACGACAACACCTAAAAAGCCTAACTCTGCGTTACGTAAAGTGGCTCGTGTTCGTCTAACCAATGGCTTTGAAGTCAGTAGCTACATTGGTGGTGAAGGTCACAACCTTCAAGAGCACTCGGTGGTTCTTATACGGGGTGGTCGTGTGAAAGATTTGCCTGGTGTTCGCTATCACACTGTTCGTGGTAGTTTGGATACAGCGGGTGTTAAAGATCGTAAGCAGAGCCGTTCTAAGTACGGTGCTAAACGCCCTAAAGCAGCTTAATTAATTAGAGAGAAGATTTATGCCACGTCGTCGCGAAGTGCCAAAACGTGAAGTGCTACCAGATCCAAAGTACGGTAACACTGACATTTCCAAATTTGTAAACGTTATTATGGATTCAGGTAAAAAATCTGTTGCAGAACAGATTGTTTATCGTGCCATGGCCGCCATTTCCACTAAATCAGGAAAGGATCCATTGGAAGTGTTTGTGACTGCCCTAAATAACGCAAAGCCCATTGTTGAGGTTAAGAGTCGGCGTGTTGGAGGGGCTAACTATCAAGTGCCAGTTGAAGTTCGCGCTAGTCGCCGTACGGCCTTGGCTATGCGCTGGTTGCGCGAAGCAGCCAGAAAACGTAGTGAGAAGTCTATGGGTCTGCGTTTGGCTGGTGAATTAATAGATGCCGCTGAAGGACGCGGTGGCGCAATTAAAAAGCGTGAAGAAGTTCACCGTATGGCTGAAGCTAATAAAGCTTTTGCGCATTATCGTTTTTAAGTTAGGAGTTGATCTGCTGCCAACTCTAAGGCGTCAAGCAGATATCGACAACACTAGTTGTATCCTAACTGTTAAGTAAAGGCGCCTTGGGCTCAGTATAAAGACTGGGCCCAAGGTGTATTAATTGAAACAATCGGAAGGTAAATAAATTGGCTCGCAAAACTCCTATTGAGCGTTATCGTAATATTGGTATATCTGCCCACATTGATGCGGGTAAAACAACCACCACTGAACGTATACTGTTTTACACTGGCGTCTCGCATAAAATAGGTGAGGTGCATGACGGTGCTGCTACCATGGATTGGATGGAGCAAGAGCAGGAGCGTGGAATTACTATCACTTCAGCTGCTACCACCTGTTTTTGGCGTGGTATGGAAGGTAAGTTCCCGGAGCACCGAATCAATATTATTGATACTCCTGGGCACGTAGATTTCACTATTGAAGTGGAGCGCTCCATGCGTGTATTAGATGGCGCCTGCATGGTATACGATTCTGTGGGTGGTGTTCAACCTCAGTCGGAGACAGTGTGGCGACAGGCTAACAAATACGGCGTTCCCCGCTTAGCCTTCGTTAATAAAATGGATCGTGTAGGGGCTGACTTTTTTAAAGTATACAACCAGATTCGTGAACGTTTGCGTGGTAACCCTGTACCTGTTCAGGTTCCCATTGGTGCAGAAGATAAATTTGCCGGAGTGGTAGATTTAGTTCGCATGAAAGCAATCTTGTGGGATGAAGCTTCGCAAGGCATGAAATTTGAATTTCTAGAAATTCCTGCTGATTTGCAAGAAGTGGCTCAAGAGTGGCGTGAAAAAATGGTGGAAGCAGCTGCTGAAGCCTCTGAAGAGCTAATGAACAAGTATCTTGAGTCGGGCGAACTCACTGAAGAAGAGATTCGCTTAGGTATTCGCACCCGTGCCATTGCAGGTGAAATCGTACCTATGCTTTGTGGTAGTGCGTTCAAAAATAAGGGCGTACAGGCCATGTTGGATGCGGTAGTAGAATACTTGCCTTCACCCATTGATATTCCTCCTGTGGATGGAGAATTGGAGAATGGTCAAATGGGCGAGCGTAAAGCCTCTGATGATGAGCCCTTCTCAGGTTTGGCCTTCAAAATTATGACGGATCCATTCGTAGGTCAGTTAATTTTCTTCCGTGTATACTCTGGGGTAATTAACTCAGGCGACACTATTTATAACCCTATTAAGGGTAGAAAAGAGCGTGTTGGACGTATTTTGCAGATGCATGCAAACCAACGTGAAGAGATCAAGGAAGTTCGTGCAGGGGATATCGCCGCTGCAGTAGGGCTAAAAGAAGCGACTACCGGAGACACATTATGTGATCCGCAGCACGTTATTACTCTTGAAAAGATGATATTTCCTGAGCCCGTTATCTCGCAAGCAGTTGAGCCTAAAACCAAGGCAGATCAAGAGAAGATGGGTATTGCGCTGAATCGCTTAGCACAAGAAGACCCCTCTTTCCGTGTACACACCGATGAAGAATCAGGTCAAACCATTATCTCTGGTATGGGTGAATTACATTTAGAGATTATTGTTGACCGTATGAGACGAGAGTTTGGTGTTGAAGCGGGGGTAGGTAAACCTCAGGTGGCTTACCGTGAAACGATTCGCAGTAAAGTGGATAATGCAGAAGGTAAATTTATCAAGCAGTCTGGAGGCCGGGGTCAGTATGGTCACGTAGTCTTGAAAGTTGAGCCCAATGAAGCAGGTAAAGGTTTTGAATTTGTGGATGCGATTAAGGGTGGCGTAGTACCGCGCGAATTTATTCCTGCTGTTGAGAAAGGTTTAGTTGACACATTACCTAATGGTGTTTTAGCAGGTTTTCCAGTGGTAGATGTAAAGGTAACTCTGCACTTTGGTTCATACCACGATGTGGATTCTAATGAGAACGCTTTTAAAATGGCGGCTTCAATGGCCTTTAAAGATGGTATGAGGAAAGCGAGCCCCGTATTACTTGAGCCTATGATGGCGGTGGAGGTAGAAACTCCTCCCGAGTTCATGGGTAATGTGGTGGGTGATTTGTCCTCACGTCGCGGTATGGTGCAAGGAATGGAAGATGTGGCTGGAGTTAAAGTCATTAAGGCTGAGGTGCCACTGGCTGAGATGTTTGGTTACTCCACGACTCTTCGTTCTGCAACCCAAGGACGGGCTACTTATACGATGGAATTTAAACATTATGCTGAAGCTCCACGAAACGTGGCTGAGGCGATTATTAACAAGAAGTAAAGTCATTTTTTAAGGGACGACATTCATGGCAAAAGGCAAGTTTGAACGTACGAAGCCACACGTAAACGTGGGGACGATTGGTCACGTGGATCATGGTAAGACGACTTTGACGGCGGCATTAACGATTGTGTTGTCGAAGAAGTACGGGGGTGAGGCGAAGAGTTACGATCAGATTGATTCAGCGCCAGAAGAGAAGGCCCGAGGTATTACGATTAACACGGCACACGTGGAGTATGAGACGGACCATCGTCATTATGCGCACGTAGACTGTCCTGGTCACGCGGATTATGTGAAGAACATGATTACTGGTGCGGCACAGATGGATGGAGCGATTTTAGTGGTGTCTGCTGCGGACGGTCCTATGCCACAGACCCGTGAGCACATATTGTTGGCACGTCAAGTTGGGGTGCCATATATTGTGGTGTTCATGAACAAAGCTGACATGGTAGACGATAAAGAGTTGCTTGAGTTGGTGGAGATGGAAGTTCGTGAACTGTTATCGAAATACAATTTTCCAGGTGATGATACGCCGATTGTGATTGGTAGTGCATTGAAGGCATTGGAAGGCGATCAGTCTGAGATTGGTGAACCGGCAATTTGGCGTTTAGCTGAGGCGTTGGATACATATATTCCTGAGCCTGAGCGTGCTATTGACGGTGCGT